>JBNKLF010000001.1:0-174822 GCA_050292215.1 Sulfurimonadaceae bacterium
GGTGGGAGAGCACGTGGTGCATGACGCAGTTGGTGAGGATGAACATCACCTCTTCGACGCTGCGGCGCTGCAGAAACTCCGGGTCGTATATAAAGCGCACGCCGTTGCTGGCGTAGCCGCGCAGCCCCTCTTTGGGTTCGTGTTTGAGGCGCGAGGCGAGCATCCCGAAGTAGGGGTGCTTCATTGTCAGCAGACTTTTCGCCTTGGTGAGTAGCGGTTCGGACGTCATTTAGCGCAGCAGGGTGTTAAATTTCCGCATCCAGAGCGTCCAGCTCCCGACGTGGTCGAGTTCGATTTTACGCTCGCGGAGGTCCTGGACGATCATCACGGCGAATTCTCCGGGCATCTTCAGGGTGTAGGCGATGAGGTGGTTGAGTTTTCTGGTCGCGGTGGCTTCGTTGACCCGCATCGCCAGAGCCGTGCTGAGCATATGCAGCGCCGCAGGCTCCCCGGGGACTTCCGTAACGCTGCCTTCGAAGATGCCGTCGAGGTCCGGCAGTTCGCCGGCGACGACCCGAAAGCCGAGAAAGGCGGCGGCAAGCTCCTCGCCGATGGCCCCGCCCACCAGCGGCATCAACAGGTCGGGTTCGGGTTCGGAGGCGAGAATTTCGTTGACGTAGGCCCAGGTCCGCGGCGTGGCGAAGGTGCGGTTGTCATCGGCCCCGAAAGTGAAGAGGGCGTCGGGACGGTAGGCGATGAAGGCGATGATGGCGGGGTCGATGCCCGCGCCGACGGCCCAGCGTTTCCAATCCTCGACGTTGGCCTCCATCTCCAGGTGAACGAAACGGTTGGCCAGGGGCGCGGCCATGCGGAAGACGACGCCCCGATCGCTCTCGCGGTTGCCCGCGGCGACGATGGCCCAGCCATCAGGCAGACGGTACTCGCCGATCTTGCGGTCGAGGATGAGCTGGTAGGCCGAGGCCTGCACCATGGGCGCTGCGGTGTTGAGCTCGTCGAGGAACAAGATCCCCTCGCGCTCGCTGCCGTCAGGCAGGAACGACGCGGGGGCCCAGACGGCCTCGCCGGAGTCGGCGTTGAAGAAGGGGATGCCCCGCAGGTCGGTCGGATCGAGGAGCGAGAGGCGCAGGTCGATGTAGGCGATCTGCTTCTCCTGCGCGATCTGCGCGACGATGGAGGATTTGCCGATGCCCGGAGGGCCCCAGAGGAAGACGGGAACCTTCCGGTCGATGAGGTGGGTCAGCGAGCGCTTGGTACTGGAGGGGTTCATGAAACCTCTTTTATAGGAAAGATACTATCTCCTGCCATGCAATTCCGATGCGAGCGGAGGAAATTCGGCCGAAAATCGGAGAAATTTCCTCTGAAATACGCAAATTTTCCAAAAATCCGACAATTTTGTCGTATTTGTAGCGTTTTAGCATCATTCTTGCATATCGGCGCCGATTTTTCGGGAACGGCTTATGTAATCCTCTGGGTAATTCAATGCTAAAGGATAGAGAATGTACGAATCACAGATTGTTGAAGCAGAAGACTTCGGGTTTAACCACTACATCCACCATTTCGATGAAATCGACGAAGAGTACATCGGTTTCAACGAAGAGTACGGCTGCATCGATGCGGCGGTCGAGTGCATCGAAGAGATCTTCTGGAGCTAATGCCGTTTCGTCTCACTGCGGATAATGCGTGATCCGCAGAAAACGTACCGCCGTCCGAAATCATCGGGCACCGGGACTTCCCGGACGGCACCCTTTCACCCGCCACCGCTTTTTCCCCGTCTCATGGTATAATTCCGAACTTTCAGCGCACTCCGGTCTGCAGCTGTCCGCGTTTATGTTTTCCTAACCTGATCACTGAACACCCTTTTACCCCTGGCGCCTGGACCGGCGATGTCTTCGGACCTCAGGCAGGCCCCCAACCAAGGACACCTATGTCATTTACCACCATGGGACTCTCCGAGTCCATTTTGCGTGCCGTAGCCGAAGCGGGCTACAGCCAACCCACCCCCATCCAGGCCCAGGCGATTCCCGTCATCCTGGAAGGGCGCGACGTGCTTGCGGGCGCCCAGACGGGCACGGGCAAGACGGCGGGCTTCACCCTGCCGCTGCTTCAGCGCCTCAGCGACCGCCGCGCGCCTGCGGGCAAACGCCCGGTACGCGCCCTGGTCCTGACCCCGACCCGCGAGCTGGCGGCCCAGGTCGGCGAGAGCGTCACCACTTACGGCAGATACCTTCCCCTGCGTTCGACGGTGATCTACGGCGGCGTGGGGATGCATCCCCAGATCAACGCCCTGCGCCACGGTGTCGACATCGTCGTCGCCACCCCCGGCCGTCTGCTGGACCTTTACAACCAGAAACATATTGACCTCGGCCATGTCGAGTGCCTGGTGCTTGACGAAGCGGACCGCATGCTCGACATGGGGTTCATTCACGACATCAAGAAGATTCTCGCCCTGCTGCCCAAGCACCGCCAGAACCTCCTCTTCTCCGCCACCTTCTCCGCGGAGATCAAGCGCCTCGCCGACGGTCTGCTCAACGCGCCCCAGCTCATCGAGGTCGCCCGCCGCAACACCGCCTCCGAGCGGGTCGCCCAGCGCGTCTACCCCGTCCGCCAGGATCGCAAGCGCCAGCTGCTCTCGCACCTGATCGTCGAAGGGGAGTGGAAACAGGTACTGGTCTTCACCCGGACCAAGCACGGGGCGAACCGTCTGTGCAAACAGCTCGAAGCCGACGGCATCCGCGCCGCGGCGATCCACGGCAACAAGAGTCAGTCCGCCCGTACCAAGGCGCTCGCGGACTTCAAACAGAACCGCGTCCGCGTCCTCGTCGCCACCGACATCGCCGCTCGGGGGATCGACATCGACCAGCTTCCCCACGTCGTCAACTTCGAACTCCCCAACGTTCCCGAGGACTATGTCCACCGCATCGGCCGTACCGGCCGTGCGGGCAACGAGGGCGAAGCGGTTTCTCTGGTCTGCAGCGAGGAGTCGGAACTGCTGCGCAACATCGAAAAGCTGATCAAAAACGCCATTCCCCGGGTAGAGGTTCCCGGTTTCGAATATACGCTCACCGAGGGGGCGGCGAAACCCGCGGCATCATCGGGCCGGCAGGAACGCGAGGGCGGCAAGCGCTCCGGCGGCAGAAATAACCGCAACACCCGTGGCGGCGCGCGCACTGACGATACGAAGCCCAACCGTGAAAAGGGTGAGAAAAAAGGCAATGAAAAGCGTCAGAACTCCGCACAACGGCGTCCGGAGAAAAAAGAGAAGCCGTCTCAGGACCTCCGCGCACTGGCGGATGAGATGCGAGCAGGACTGCGCTAGGCGGTTAAAGCAGCTTCTTGAAATGGCGCAGGCTCAGGAGGCGCAGCGCGTCGCCCTTGAGGGCGCGCAGCTCGTTCGAAAAACCGGAGTGGGCGACAAGGACGTAGACGTCGGGCGCAAATCCGGCGCTCTCGCAGGCCGCTTTAAGCCGGGCCAGCTCGCTCTTTTTCAGTTTGCTTCCGACGTTGCGGCATGAGGCCGCGACGGTTTTTCCCGATGCGGTTTTGGCGATGACGTCGATCGTCACCTTCTGGTCCCAGTACCCCCCGATCTCCGTCACGGGGTCTTCCCCCTCGAACTCCTCTTCGATCAACTCCATGCCGAGCGCTTCGAACACCGTGTCGGAAAATCCCGCAGCATGGTTGGCGTAGCGGGTTTCGAACTCCCCGTACTCTCCCGCTTTGATTCCCCGGTAGATCGGCGAGACGAAAGCGAACCAGAAGCGCAGAAAGGGTGTTGCGATATGGAGGCGGTCGGAAATAGTGTCGCTTTCGATCCAGCTGAAGCGGTTGGGACGCGCTTTTTCCCGTCGCAGTACGCCCGCTTCGCGCAGCGTGTCGAGGGCCGCGGCTCCCGCTTCGTCGCTCAGCCGGGCCCGTTTGAAGGCCGAGTGGGTCCGGCGGTCTCCCAGGGCAACGCCCGAGAGCAGCGCGTGGGCGTCGGCATCCCCCCCGGTCAGGGCGTGGACGGATCTGACCCGTACCGCATAGTCATCGAGGATGTAGCGCCGGATGGCATCATGTTCGTTCAGCGTCATGTCGATGCGCAGTCCGCTGCCGCCGAAGAGGGCGAAACGGTCGAAGAGGGTTTCCATGGAGTCGCAGGGGTTTTCCCGGGCGAAACGCCGGAACTGTTCAATCAGCGGTTCGGCTCCGGGGCCGACAGGGGTTTTACCGGCGGATGTGTGTGAAGAAGGGTGTGCCATGGCCGATCCTTTGAAAGCGCTCTGTCAAAAAGCGTGCGCTTGTTGAGTGGAAAGCTTTTGGAACGTTTGGACCCCGAAGGGCCGTCCGCACGATCAGAGTGCGGTGACGTTTTCAGCCTGCGGACCTTTCTGTCCCTGACCGATTTCGAAGGTGACTTTCTGCCCCTCGTTGAGTTCTACGCGTCCGAAGCCTGTTTTGTTAACCTGGCGGAAGTGTACAAATACGTCGTCACCGCCATTTTCCGGGGCGATGAAGCCGAAGCCTTTTTCACTGTTGAACCATTTTACGGTTCCGTTGATAAGATCTGCCATAGGCAACTCCTTTGTGTCTTGATGCTGTCAAAATATTTAGCGAAGTGTTTATTTCGGAAGTGATGGTACTGTCAACAGAAGGTCTTCAATAACTGGCAAACCGCGATGAACGCTCTCTAATCTTTCAAGGTCCGTATTATAGCTAAAACGGGTCGGATGCAGAAGCGCGCGCCTTTGTGTTTTGATTGTCGAGCAGTGCTTCAAAGTCATCGAACGGCATGGGACGATAATAGTAAAACCCTTGTACCGCATCGATACCGCAGCGGCGGAGGAACTCCAGCTCCGAGACCTCTTCTACCCCTTCAGCGAGGACGTGCAGCTTCAGACCTTTGGAGAGGTTGATAATGGTTTTGATGATGACCTGGTTCCTGGGCTCGAGTGTAATGTTGCGTATAAAGGATTGGTCGATTTTCAGTTTATCTACGGGCAGGCGCTGCAGGTATGCGAGGGAGGAGTAGCCCGTGCCGAAGTCATCGACAGAAATGTGGAATCCCTTCTCTTTCAGACGTTCGAGCAGGGCAATGAACATCTTGGGATTTCGGTGGATGGAACTTTCCGTGATTTCAAGTTCGATCCATTCGGGTTGGCACCCGGTTTTCAGCAAGATACGTTCGAGATCGAGCATGAAGCTGAAGTGGTTGAGTTGGCGGGCCGACACATTGAGGGCGAGACGACCCGCGAGTTTTCCGTTTTTTGCCCAGTGCGCGGCAGTGCGGCACCCCTCCTCGAGAACGAATTGTCCGACTTCGAGGATGACCCCGGACTCTTCTGCGATGGGGATGAAGCGGTCGGGTGGAATCGCACCTTCGGCATCGAACCAGCGAAGCAGTGCTTCGGCTCCGATGATAGTGCCGTTTTCCGGGTTGACCTGGGGTTGATAGTAGAGGGTGAGATCCCGATTATAAAGCGCCCGTTTGAGCCGTCCGAGGATGGAAGTGCGTTCGACAATGTTGCGGGTCAGGCCGGTATGGTAGAAACTGAAGGTGTTTTTGCCCAGATGTTTGGCCTCGTACATGGCGGTATCGGCATTCTGGAACAGCGTTTCAGCGTCGTCGGCATCTGAGGGGTAAAAAGCGATACCGACGCTTGCGGTCATGTAAATCTTGAATTCATCGATTTCGAAAGGGGTGTCGAAACTGCGTTTGAGCGCTCTGACGAGGGGCAGCATGTCGTTGCCGTTTTCTTCATCCTCGATGATGACGGCAAATTCGTCATCGCCGATATGGGCGATAAATGCTTTTTCGGAAAATAGGCCGCGCAGCATGGCGGCGGTTTCGCTGAGCAGCCGGTCCCCGAAGCGGTGGCCGTAAGAGTCGTTGATCTCCTTGAAGCCGTCAAGGTCGAGGAGAATCAGGGAAAGCGCGTGCTGTGCCGCGATGCGCCGGTTGAGATGTTCATGCATGCTGAGACGGTTGGGCAGCCCCGTCAGGGTGTCAAAGTGCGCCAGCCGGTCGAAGTGCTCTTTGGCTTCAACCAGTCGCGCTTCGTTCTCTTTGCGCAGGGTAATGTCTCTGGAGATTCCGAACAATCCGAAGGGCTTCCCCTCACCGTCGAGCAGCGCTCCTTTGGTCGCCCAGTAGGTGCGTACGGTACCGTCGGGAGTGGTGAGTACCTCTTCAAAGTTTTGTATGCGACCGCTATCGATGATCTCCCGGTCGAATTTCCGGAGTGTTTCGGCTGTTTCCCGGGCGAAAATATGATCATCGGTGTTCCCGAGCACCGCTTCGCGTTTTTTCCCCACAAGCTGTGCCGCACCTTCGTTAAATACGAGGTAGCGTCCTTCGAGGTCCTTGACGAAGATGGCGTCGGGAGAGCTGTTCATAATGGTGTTGAGCAGGGCTTCGTGGCGCTCGATCTCTATCTGGGCGTTTTTCTGTTCGCTGATGTCCTGGATCAGCCCCTCGACCCGGACCGTTCTGCCGTTCTCCACGATGGGAATTCCAAGGGTGCGCACCCATTTTTCCCGTCCTTTATGCGTCGTCATTCGGAGTTCGAGAAGATAACTCTCCTGCTTTGAAATGGCTTTGTCCAGTGCCGCCTCGATGCGCTTCCGGTCTTCACCGGAAAAGACTTTCATCCCGGTTTCCACCGAAACGACGTCACTGGGCTCCAGATCATGGATTCTGGCCGTTTCGTCGTTCCATCTTCCCTCCATGCTGGCGACGTCAAAGCCCCACCGGCCGATTCGGGCCAGTCGGCCGGTCTGCTCGAAAATCGTCTGACTCGCTTCCAGGGAAGCTTCGAGCCGTTTGCGCCGGAGCATCTCCTCCAGGTGGGCCTTGTACTCGACCAGACGTTCCCGCAGCAGCCGTTGGATGAGCCAGAAAAGTCCCGCGGCGGTTACCAGTACGAAAATCCAGCCCTTATGTGTCTGCAGCAGCGTCTGCTCCGATTCGTTCAGGGCGATCATCTCCACGAAACGGTCGGAGAAGTAGATCCACAACAAGCCCACGACGATGTAAATGAAAACAATCAGCGAGGCACTGCGCAGGCTTTTAAGATCTGGTTGGTTCGGCATGGAACTCCTTTGAAATGGAGTGCATGGGCAGGATTTAAGAGTATAACATAAGCAAATAATGTCCCCTCATGGGATGACGGGACGGTTCAGGCGGGATTCAGTTGAAGCGCGCGGTCGGCAGGCGCTATACCAGCAGGCTGAAGTCGGCGATGGAGTCGAGGACGGCGTCGGGGATGATGCCGCGCTGCAGATCGTCGGGGGTGAATTTTCCCGTTTTGACCAGGGCCGCGCGGAGCCCCGCTTCCTGGGCGCCGCGGATGTCGCTTTCGATGTCGTCGCCGACCATCAGGGTCTCTTCGGGACGGACGCCCATGGCCTGACAGGCGAGGTGGTAGAACTCCCGGCTCGGTTTGCCCAGGACCTGCGCCTCTTGGCCGCTGGCGTACTCCAAGGCGGCGACAAAGCCTCCGGCGTCCATGCTCAATCCGCCGTCATGGTCGCGAAAGTAGCGGTTCCGGGCGGCCGCGACAAGCTCCGCTCCTTCCGTCAGGGCACGGAACGCGGCGTTAAGCGCGTCGTAGCCGAAGCGTTGCTGGGCGTCCCCCACGACGACGAAGTCGCAGGGGCTGGAAGGGATGCCCTCGAAGAAGGCTTCCGCCTCCTCCGTCAGCAGGAACATGGCGCCCCCGCCGCGGCGCTCGAGAAAGGCCCGGGTGATGTCCAGGGCGGTCAGCACCTCTCCGGCTTCGATCTCAAACCCCATGCCGCGAAGCTTTTCGACCACCTGCCGACCGCTTTTTTGGGTGGTGTTGGTGACGAAACGGACCGGGTAGAGCCGTTTCATGCTCTCGATGGCGCGTACGGCCCCTTCGATCGGCACATCCCCCTGGTAGAGCACCCCGCCGATATCGCACAGAAGAGCTTTGACCGGTACCGTGGGCATGTCGCCTCCTGCCATGAGCTTTTGAAGATACTTTAGCATGTGCTGATTCATATTTATACCTGTTTTTGATGAATAATTAAGCATCTTTCGGGACGCCGAGGGCCCGGAGGGCACTCAGGGGGTGACGACGACGTAGACGATGCGTTCGTTCTGGATGGTCTGGAGAAAGTAGAGGCCGCGGTAGCGGTAGTACTGGATGCCGTTGATGGTGACGCTGTAAGCCCCGTCGGGAAGACGGTCGACGACATCACCGGGGCGATAGTCATCCACGACGGCACTTGGCGCATCGACGACGCGGTAGCCGTAGTAGCCGTCATCCCAGAGGTAGTAGATGCCGCCGTAATAGTAGTAGGTCGTACCGTTGAGCAAAATCGCCACATGTGCGGCGGGAAGGAGCGGGACGATGAGCCCCGGCGGCGGCAGGGTGACGACGTAGCGGTCGATGTGCCGCCGGTAGTAGATGCCCGATGCGTAGTAAAACGTCACATCCCCGAGCATGAGGCTGATCACGGCGGAGGGGAGGGTACGGACGTAGTAGCCGGGGCGCTGGTACGGCGAAAGCACCGGTGAGCGCGGCAGCGTGCGGTAAACGGTTCGGGGCGACTGCGGATGCCGTAGGGGTACCCGTACTTTTGGCGTGACGAGGTTCAGGATGCGTTCGGAGGCGTGGGTGCGCAGCAGCGGCTGTGCCGACGTACGCTGCGGGGTGTCATCTTTTTTACGGGTGGCAACGTAGCGTTCGGAACGGTCACGGTCGCTTTTTTCGCGCACCTTGGAAACGGTGCGTTCCTCGTGTCTGCCCTTATCTTTGTCATCATACCTGTCGTCATGAGACGGCGGGGCCGCATAGAGTGCGGAGAGGGTCAAGGTCAAAACGGTCAAAAGAGAAAACGGAACTTTCATAATGACTCCTTGCGTTACAGCGCCCGAAAGACGCCGATATCAGGCTTCGGGGAGCTTGATGGCGTAGATGTCCTCGTCGGGAATGATGCAGTAGACCTCGTGGATGCGCAGGTCGAACCGCTCTTTGACGACGACTTGCATCCCCAGCTCCTCGGCATGGGCTTTCAGGACCGGCAGAAGGTCGAGTTCGGGGGTCGTGATCTCCACAAGCAGGTCCCCCTTGTAACCGGCATAGGTCCGGATGTCGCGGACGGGATGCTGTTCAAGGGCGAACCGGATCATCGCTTTGCGGGTTTCGTCCATGTCGTTATGGGAACTCTCGAAGGAGGAGGGGGGATGGCCGTACTCCCAGACGGAGCTGTCTTTGGCGAGATCTTCTTCGCGGCTAGTCGGTTCGTCGGGCATGGGGGCTCCTTTTTTTGAACGCTGTTACTATCTTACCATGATTTGGCTGCTATGAAGCGTCGGGGCGGAGGGTTGACTGGAGGGAGCAGGCGACGATGCGGTCCCGCCCGCCTTTTTTGGCGCTGTAGAGGGCGTTGTCGGCGCAGGTGACGAAGCGGCGTTTGTCAAAGTCGGCACCGGGGACGGTACTGCAGAGACCGAAACTGCAGCTGAGACGGCCCACACCGGGAAATTCGTGTACGCGAATCGCTTCCGCCAGGCGTTCGATACTTTTTACCGCCTCTTCTTCGGAGGTCTTCGGAAGGATCACGAGAAACTCTTCACCGCCCCAGCGTCCCACGGTGTCGACGCGCCGGACGTTGCGGCGCAGGATGCCGGCGACTTCGCACAGTACGGCATCTCCGACGATGTGTCCATGGGTGTCGTTGACCGCTTTAAAGTTGTCGATGTCGAGGATGGCGAGGGAGAGGGAGATCCCGTAGCGCGTGCCTTCGTCGATCTCCATGCTCAGGACGTCATCGATCTTACGCCGATTGAAAAGCTGCGTCAAAGGGTCGGTGACGGAGAGGGCGTTGAGCGTGCGCTGGAGCTTGTCAAAGGCGTATTCGGTGATGAAAACGACAAAAACGAGGACCCCTGAGGCGACGACGAAACGGATGACGGAGACACTGTTCCAGCCATCGTCCCGCCACGTCTCCAGACCGCTGATCGCGAGTATGGAGAGGGCAAAGTAGTAGAGCAGGGCGATCAGCAGGCCGGTACGGTAGCCGTAAAGGGAGATGACGAAGATGGGAACGAAAATCGTCCAGATCATGCCGAAATCGCGGTTGTGGTTGACCGCGACGAAAAAGAGCATGAAGAGGATGAGGGTCGCCGAACCGATGAAAATGGTCCGGCCGATCCGCTTGTTGCGGCGCAGATCGATGAAACTCCCGACGAAGAGGGCGGCGGCCGCGGCATCGAGCAGTGCTACCGCCGTATTGCCGTTCACAAAAAGATTGACCAGGGTGAAGGTACTGAATGCGAAGCTTCCGATGATCAAGAACGCATTGAGCAGAATCAGGCGGCGAATGAGAAGCTGTTCCCCGGTTTCGAACCCGGAAGTGAAGAGGCGGTAGAGAAGACGGGAACCGGAGAGATGCATAAGAAAACTATATCCCGCCAAGCTTATCGGCAGCTAAGCGATCCGCATTACATGGCGGTCTGGGAGCCGTTAGTTGAGCGTCTGGTATTTGTGGTCGAGGATTTTACGGTATTCGCTGCAGACGGTTTCGGGCGTGACGCTGCCGCTGTAGAGCCGGAGAATCTGCCGGATGAAGTCGAGGGGGTATTCGACACGGTGGCCGAGGTCGCGGCGGATCACTTCGTCGAGGATGGCGTACATCTCCTCATAGACCTCCGGATGCTCTTTTTTCAGGCGTTGAAGGTTCTCTTCCGCCCGGATGAGCTTGGCATCGTTGAATTCGCCCCGTTCATGAATGGTTTTTCGGACTTCGACATACTCTATGAGGCTTTTGCGGTTTAAGACGTAGTCGGTAAAAATTTCGATCAGACCCATGGGACCTCCTGCGGACACGGTAACGCTATTATACGTTAATTATACGTGCGCAACGTAGCATCAGCGTAGCGAAAACGACAAAATTGTCGCGATTTGCACGCTCTTTTTTCTCCTTGGCATCTTTTGTCTATAATATCGCAACGTGATTATCAAGGAGTTCGAATGCAACGCAGTTACCTGGAATCCCATCCGGATGAAAAGGGTTATTTCGGGCGGTTCGGCGGCGCCTATCTGCCCCCGGTTCTCGAAGAACCTTTTGCCGAGATCGCCCGGGCCTATGAAACGCTCAAACGCGATCCCGCCTTTATCGAGGAGCTCAAATACGTGCGTAAGCACTACCAGGGGAGGCCGACACCGGTCTCATTTGCCCGGAACCTGACGGCACACTGCGGCGGCGCGAAGATATACCTCAAGCGGGAGGATTTGAACCACACCGGCGCCCACAAGCTCAACCACTGCATGGCCGAAGTCATTCTGGCCAAACATCTGGGAAAAACAAAGGTGATCGCCGAGACCGGAGCGGGACAGCACGGGGTGGCGCTGGCGACGGCGGCGGCCTATTTCGGTCTGGAGTGCGAGATTCACATGGGGGAGGTCGACATCGCCAAAGAGCACCCCAACGTCATCCGCATGAAGATCCTCGGAGCGAAAGTCGTTCCGGCGACCCACGGCCTCAAAACGTTGAAAGAGGCGGTGGACTCGGCTTTCGAGAGCTATCTTGCGGACCCGGTCAACGCCATCTACTGCATCGGTTCGGTCGTCGGGCCGCATCCTTTTCCCATGATGGTACGCGACTTTCAGTCGGTCATCGGCTTCGAGGCGAAAGAGCAGTTCCTCGAACATGAAGGAAAACTCCCCGACAGTGTCGTCGCCTGCGTCGGCGGCGGTTCCAATGCCATGGGGATTTTTGCCGGCTTTATCGATGACGCCGAAGTGGCGCTTTACGGTGTCGAGCCGATGGGACGGGGAGAAGCGCTCGGGGAGCATGCCGCGACCCTGACCTACGGCGAGGAGGGGATCATGCACGGATTCAACTCCATCATGCTCAAAGATGCCGCGGGCGATCCGGCCCCGGTCTACTCCATCGGTTCGGGCATCGACTACCCCTCCGTCGGTCCCGAACACGCCTATCTCAAAGAGAGCGGCCGTACCCGGGTGGGGCTTTGCGACGATGCCGAAGCGGTGGAGGCCTTCTATGCGCTTTCACAGCTTGAGGGGATCATCCCCGCGCTCGAATCCGCCCATGCCGTCGCCTTCGCCATGAAACTGGCGAAAACGATGAGGCCGGAGCAGACCATTCTGGTCAACCTGAGCGGCCGGGGAGACAAGGATATCGATTTCGTCGTCGAGAACCATCCCGTTCCCAACGCCCGCTTCTAGGAAGGCTACTCCAGGGGCGCGGCGGTTTCGACCCGGTTCTTGCCGTTGCGTTTGGCGAGGTAGAGGGCGTCGTCCGCCCGTTTGAGCAGGGTTTCGTAGGAGATCTGGCCGGCCTTGGCGGTGGCGACCCCGATGCTGACGGTGACGATGCCGCAGCAGATCGATTTTGCGTTTTCGATTTTCAGTGCTTCGACGCTCCGACGCATCTTCTCGGCAACGGCCAGCGCCCCTTCGTGGGGCGTCTCAGGAAGCAGGGCGATAAACTCCTCGCCGCCGTAGCGGGCGAAGCAGTCCGGCGGGCGTCTGAGGTGGTGCTGCATTGCGTTGACAATCTCTTTGAGACAGCTGTCTCCGGCCAGGTGACCGTAACGGTCGTTATACCCCTTGAAGTAGTCGACGTCGATCATAATCAGCGCGATGGGACGGTGATCTCTCGCGGCACGGTGGAACTCCTCTTCGGTGCGGCTGAGGAAGTGACGGCGGTTGAAAATCTGGGTCAGCGGATCGAGTGTACTGAGCTCGTGGAGCTTCTGGTAGACGGATGAGAGTTTTTTACCGAAAAGGAAGATGAGCAGCAGGCCCGCCAGCCCGATCGCCGTATGTGCCGCCGCCGTGGCCGTGAAGGTACGATTCGGGATGAACGGAAAAGTGACGCTGATGCCGCCCCGGATGTCTCCGACATTGTAGTTCTGTTTGTCGTGGCACTGCAGGCAGGAGCGGTTGGTGACGAGGGGCGCCATGTAGCGAAACTCGTTATCGGCGACGATGCCTATTTCCGGCAGGCCCGTTTCAAAACGCCGTAGTGCCTCGGCTTCCCACGGGACGGCCGCATTCTGGGGTCGTACGGGCCGCAGGCTGGTGATGTGGATGCGGACGTCGTCGCTCTCTGTGGCGAGTTGGGAGAGCTGGCGCGTCATAAACGCGGGATTGATCATGGTCAGAACCCTGCCGTCTTCGAGGGGAATGTCCCGGTCTTTGACGTCGAGGTAGGGGTTCGGGGCCGTCGCATCATTTACGAAAACGTAGACGCCGCCATGGCGGGCATTCCACTCACGGGTCAGAACAATCTGTTTGAAAAAGGCGCGGCTCACCTCCAGCATGTTCTGAAATTCGTACTGCCGACTGCTGTAAAACGTCCACCCCAGTGAGCAGATGACGACAAACGACCAGGCAATACCCAGTAAGATGATCTGACGCCACAAAGTCATGCTTTTGCTCCTCGCTATAGGGTTCTATTTTATCACACCAGTTTTATATTGTTGATGTATTTGGGAAGAAATCGGGACAAATATATGGCATTCATTCACAAAAAAACCATGCGGCGTTATCCTCTATTGGTAACCGTTACAAAGAGGCGTTCCCGGCGTATTTTCATGAGATTTTATGACGATTTTTCTTTGCTTTTTTCCCCCTCTCTCCGGTGCGCATGATATAATGAAACATCATATTCAGGAGGCGATGTGGCCGACTTCGAAGAGAGACCAAAAAGCTGTCGGACATTTTGCGAAGCGGTCGTGACGGCTGCGGTTCGGTACGCGGCCCGTTATAGCCTCAATCTGCATCCGACCTCCGAGACGCTTCCCCCGGCTCCCGACGGCGCATCGCGTCTGCTTTACATCCATGTGCCCTTCTGCCATATCCTCTGCCCCTACTGCTCGTTTCACAAGTTTCCCTTCGAAGAGACGACGGCACGCCGTTATTTCCGTGTGCTTCGCGACGAGATGCGGCAGGTTCGTGCGCTGGGGTACCGTTTCGACGCTCTTTACATCGGCGGGGGCACGACGACGGTGCTTCCTGACGAACTGGCGACGACCGTCGCTCTCGCCCGGGAGCTCTTCGGCATTTCCGAAGTCTCCTGCGAAAGCGACGCGACGCATCTGGACGCCCTGGAGGCGGGGAGTGTCGACAGGCTCTCCGTCGGCATCCAGAGTTTTGACGACGAGCGCCTAAAACAGATCGGGCGCTATCACCGCTTCGGTTCCGCGCAGTCACAGTATGCACGGGTGGCGGAGGCGATCGACCGGTTCGGGATCGTCAACGTGGACATGATCTACAACTACCCGGGGCAGGAGGAAGCGGAGCTACTGTACGATCTGGAGACGCTGCTGCGGCTGCGCCCGCAGCAGGTGACTTTCTATCCCCTGATGTATGCACCGGGAGTTGCAGAACGGCTCAAGTCGCGATGGGGTACCCTCGATACGGAGAAGGAGGCGGCCCTTTACCGCCTGATCGCCGAACGGATGGAAGAGACCTACACCCAGCGCTCCTCCTGGGCATGGTCGCTGAAAGGGGAGGGAATCATCGACGAGTACGTCATCGAACGCAGCGAGTATGTGGGGATCGGGAGCGGCGCCTTCTCGTTCATCGGCGATACGCTCTACGCCAACACCTTTTCGCTGCCCGAATATGTTCGATTGGTGGAGGGTTCGGGACGGCCCGCGGTGTCGCACCGCGTCTCCTTCGGCCGACGGGCTATCGCCCAGTACCGGATGATGGTGGAGCTCTTCGGGATGGGAACGTGCACCAAAGAACGGCTCTGGCCCGAGTCTCTGTTTCTAAGAGTCTGCGGCGCCTGTCGTAACGGGCGTCCCACGCGCTGGGGCGGGTACCTCTTCTCGGCGATGATGCGGGAGTTTTATAACGGGATGGATCGGGTCAGGGAGACGATGCGCCGTCCTTTGACGACTGCCGACGGCAGGATCGAAACGGACGCATCCGGTCAGAGTGAAATTCGGCGGCAGGAGAAAGCGCATCCTGTCGCGGAAAACTAACGGCGCTCAGAGGCGTCGACGCGGGGCATTCGATCGTTCTCGCGAGGGCAGGGGTTGTCTCTGCGCAGCGCTTTGAGTTCCGCTTTCTGCGCATCGGTCAGAACGGCAAGAATGCGTTCGTCGGTCCGGTCCCGGAGCGCTTCGAGGGCGTCTGTAAGTTTCAGCCGTTCGGTGCGCGCTTCGATGCGGATGGCCCGAAGCTCCTCTTTTTGTGCGGCACTCAGTTCGATCCGGTCAAGGGGAAGCGGTGCGGGACGGTCGTGGGGCATGGCGGCGAACAGTGTCATCGATGTGACGGCGAACAGCGTTGCGGCGGCAAAAGGTTTCATGAAATCTCCTTACGAATGGAATCGGGCGGTTATTCCCTGGAAAGAAGTATGGATCAGTTGGTTAACGGAGAGAGAAACGGGGGGTAAACGGAGGTGAACGGCCGAAACGGCCGTTCGGTCAAAAGCGGTAGGACATACCGGCGCTGAGGTTCCAGTTTTTCTGTTCGCTGTCAGGCTCGTAGTACCCCAGTACAAAGTCGGAGTGACCGATGGAGGTGAACTCGTATTCCGCGCGCAGGGTCAGGGTCAGTGCGTCGGTAATCGGGATGTTCATCGGAATGCCGGTGCGAAGCGTGTAGGTCTGTCCCAGGTCGAAGGTCGCGTTAAGTGACGGAGAAGTGGCGTCCATTTTTTTGTAGAGGGCGTATTGCGCCGTGAAGTCAAGCCCGAGAGTCCATGACTTGTAGATGCTCTCTTCGATGGCGACACCGGCCTGCGCGTAGTACCAGTAGTAGGTCTCCTCCTGAATGGCGGAGAGGGTACGAACCCATTCGTGGTAGCCCACACCCAGGCGTACAAGACCTTCCAGGGAACCGATCGGAAGGCTGCGGGTGTAGTTCACCTGAATGTCGGAGAAGTCATTGTCGGTCGTGGATACGACCGAGCCATAGGGGAGGCCGCTTCCGAGGATGGAACCTATGTAGCGGGTGTCGCCGGTAGTACGGCTGAGGTAGACCTCGAAGCCGTCTTTCCCGCCCTGGGCATTCTCGAAGAGGGACATGCTGAAGCGGGCGTATCCCCCTTTGATGTCTCCGAAACTGGAGTCTTCGGTATCGAGAATGATGGGGCCGACCGATTCCGTTTCAGTGTAGTCATAAGCCGTTGTCAACAAACCTGCCTCAACCTTGAAATCCGCCGCGCATGCCAGTGCGGGAAGAAGCAGTGCCAAACCGATCGTGCGATTCATATAGTGATCCTTCGGTAATTATTGTTTTGGAGTATAGAAGTAAATTATAGGCACTTCGGACAAGCTTGTCAAGAAAAAGATAGGGAAACACAACCCTCACCCCTCAGAAGATTCGGATTCCAGGCTGGCAAGCTGAGCCTGAAGGGCCATCAACTGGGTTTGTTTGCCCTGTTCGAGTTTTTGGGAAGCTTCGTCGTCCTTGCGCTGCAGGGCGGCAATCTCCTCTTCAAGCCGGGCGATCTGCTCTTCGAGTTTGGCGATCTGCTCCTCGACGCTGTCGTTTGTCGTCGACGTTTCTCCGGCGGCAGCCGAGGCTCCGCCGCTTTGGGCCGTTGCTCCCGAAGCGCTTTGCGAACTGCTCTCCTCCGCTGACTGCAGGGCGTAGGCTTCGTCGGAGATCTCGACACTATCCCGGGGTAGGAAGCAACCGCCGCAGACGAGGCGTTTTGCGTCGCTTCGGCGCTCCGGTCTTTCAGCCGGGTATCGTAGAGGTTCAGTGTTGAAGCGGTGTAGTCGGTGTTGATGGGGTCCATGACAGATCTCCTTGAGTGGGTTCTTAAGAGATATATCGGACGGTTTTTCGCGAAGCGGCGAACGGTTTACTTTGGTTTACGTTTCCCGTTTTCCGATGCCCGGAACGTGATCGACGAGGCGGTGGGAGACCTCCAGGGTGGCGTCGACGAAGGCGACGTTGGTGAAGCCGCGCATGTTTTTGCGCTCCTCCGCCCCGTCGATCATCATGACGATCTCCACCGTCTCGTTGAACTGCCGGACCGCCTCGGTGATAAGCCGTTTGCGCTGTTCGCTGGTCACGGTGAGGATGACGGCGCGGGCTTCGTCGACCTTCAGCGACTCCAGTACCGGGAGTTTGTCGAGGTGGCCGAAGTAGGCCATGTAACCCAGCTTGCGCCCCAGCAGGACGTGGCGGAGGTTGTCGGAGATGATGACGAACTCGATCCCCTTCTCCCTCAAATCGGCGGCGACGATGCGCCCCAGGGTGGCGAAACCGGCGACGACGACATGGTCGCGTTTGGAAATGGGGGTGATGACGTCGGACTCCCAGTACTCCTTTTCGAAGTAGGAGGAGAGTTTGTAGATGTGGTTGACGATGAAGGGGGTGAGGATCATCGAGATGACGCTGACGAGAATGAGAAAGTTCGCCGTTTCGGCGCCGATGAGCCGGTCCCCGGCGGCGAGGGCGAAGACGGCGAAGGAGAACTCGCCGACCTGCGCCAGTGAGAGGGCGGTTTTGGCGGCGGTGTTCTTGTCGGAATTGCGCCGGATGATGGCGTAGATGGTGAGCCCTTTGAAAAGCATTACCAGGATGAAGACCCCCAGCACGTAATGGATGTGTCCCAGGAAGAAGCCCAGGTCGATGCGGGTGCCCACCCCGAAGAAGAAGACCCCCAGCAGCAGGTCCTTGTAGCTGGCGATGTCCGATTCGATCTTGACGCTGTAGTCGGTGTCGGCGATAAGCATCCCGGCGATGAAGGCCCCCAGGGAGTAGGTGAAACCCACCTGGTGGGCGAGCAGGGAAGCCCCCAGCACGATGGCGAAGACCGAACCGAGGAAGAGCTCCTCGACCTGGGTGCGGGCGGAGAGCTTCAGCAGCACGTTGACCATCTTCTCCCCGAGGGTGAACATGAACAGCACGACCCCGACGGCGGAGAGAAGGGTCTGGATCAGCACTTCCGAGATGGAGAGCCCCGTGTCGGAGAGAAAGCCGATGAGCAGCAATATGGGGATGACCGCCAGGTCCTGGAAGATGAGGATCCCCATGGACTTCTGCCCGTAGGGGGTGAGGATGTCCTTGGACTCCTTGAGGTAGGTGAGCACGATGGCCGTCGAGGAGAGGGAGAAGGCCAGGGCGACGATGAGGGCGGTGTTGAGGTCCAGAGCGAAGAGGTAGCGCGCCAGCACGAAGATGACCGCGACGCTGAGCGTCACCTGCAGGACGCCGTTGACCAGCAGCAGCTCTTTCATCTTCCGAATCTTATGGAAACTCAGCTCCAGCCCGATGGTGAACATCAAAAAGACGATGCCGAATTCCCCGATGACGTCGAGGGTGACGATGTCGGTACCGTTGAAGCCGAAGAGGTAGCTGATGGCGGTCCCGGTGAAGATGTAGCCGATGATGTGCGAGATGCCGAAGCGTTTGAGCACGATGTTGAAGACGCTGGCGAGGGCCAGGGTCAGAAAGATGGCGAGTAGCAGGTGTTCCATAACCGTATTATAGGCTTTTTTCCGGCAGTTGAGAGGAATATGATGTCTGTAAAAAAAGCAGATGCAAGTGTTATCAAGATAGTTTGTCGAACGGTCATGAACATTACAGCGGAAATTAAATATGCATTCTATAAAATGTATTATTTTTTATTAAAAATAAAACAAAGGTTCACTGTGATTAAAAAAATGTTCGGGTCGGTTCAATCCCGCAAAAAGGGTGTACTTGTTTTTGTTGTTTTACTCGCCGTAGTGGGTAGTGCCGTCCATTTCTATTTGAATGCCATGGAAAAAGCCACTGTAACGATCGCATCGGCTTCTTTTCCCTCTGTGACACGTTACGATACTCCGGATACTCTGAGTTTGAGTTTCCAAAATGCTGCCGATACGCAAAACCGAAACTACAAAAAACAGATGAATGCCCCTATTGCTCCTATTGACAGTATTGGTAAAGAAGTGGAAACAGGCATTACACTGTCACCGGCAATTTCGGGGACATGGAAGTGGTCCACCGAGAAGATGCTGACCTTTACACCCAAACAGGACTGGCCGGCCGATCAGGAGTTTGTCATTCGCCTCGAACAGCGCCTCTTCGACCCCAACGCCAATTCGCTGGAAGAGAACGTCGTGGAGTGGGTGACGCCTCCGTTCAAAGGGTCGATCACGAACATGTCGCTGGAACAGGACGTTGCCGGCGGCAGGGACCACAATATCTATGCGACTATGAAGTTTTCGCATCCCGTCGACAAAGAGACGCTGGAAAAGAACCTGCAGCTTCTCGATACGGCGAATGCCGTACGCATCCCGTTCGAACTGAATTACGAACCGAACCTCAAGACCGTCTATCTGCGTTCTCATACCGTCGATATCTCGGATAAAGAGCACTATGTTACCCTCCATCTTGGTGAAGATGTTCGGACGACGTTGGGGAAAGCTCACCTTGAAGAGGCGCAGGAGAGCAAAAAACTGATTCCGGATATCTACAGCTTTTTGAAACTCAACAGAGCCACTTACTCGATTATCGAAAATGAGCAGGGCGAACCCGAACAGATCTTCCATCTCTCCTTCACCGATGCCATCGACTATCAGGAGTTGGAGCGCCATCTGTCGCTGGAACCTCATTTGACGTGGGATCCGGATGCCGGATTTCCAAACAAATTGGTTCAGTCGTCGAAGCTGAAGATCCTGCCCATCTCCGGTACGGCGGCAAAGGAGTTCTTTCTCAAGTCCGAGTACCCGGTGTCGGGATGGGTGGCGATCACCTTGAAAAAAGGGATGAAGTCCGTCAACGGCTTTGAACTGCGTCGCGATGTCACCGAGAAACGGTCCATCCCCTCCTACCCCACCGAACTGAAGATCATGGGAGAAGGGTCGTTGCTTGCGCTTTCGGGAGAAAAGCGGTTGAGTTTCGCCGTCCGCGGCATCTCGGGTCTGAAGGTGACGGTTCAAAAACTGCAAGACGATCAGATCAATCACCTGATATCGCAGACCCGCGGTACCATCACATCTCCCAGTTTTAAAAACTACACGTTCAATGCGGATAACATTACCGACAAACAGCTTGAAGAGATCATTCCCCTGGCCAATACCCATCCGAAGGAGCGGAACTACGCCTCGCTGGATTTGACGAAATATTTGAAAAATCGTGGCAGCGGCATCTTCTTTGTCCGGGTCGAGGATTACAATATTCAGACTCGGACGCGGGACCGGCACCTTTCCGACAAACGGCTGATCGTCGTCACCGACCTGGGGATGGTGGTCAAAAAAGCCGCAGACGGAAGCCGGGATGTTTTTGTGGAATCGATTGCATCCGGCAAACCGGTTTCCGGGGCGAAAGTCAGTGTACTGGGGAAAAACGGACAGGCCGTCATTTCCCGGAACAGTTCTGTTGATGGGGCTCTGCACTTTCCGGATCTGAAGAGTTTCGAACATGCCCAGGAACCGACGGTGATCATTGCGCGAAAGGGCAACGACCTCTCCTTTATACCCTATGACGGATTCAACCGGGAGATCAGCTATTCACGGTTTGATGTCGGCGGCATCCGTGGGAGCGATACGGATACGTCACGGGAATTGAGCGCCTACGCCTTCTCCGACCGGGGCATATACCGGCCCGGGGAGACGGTGCATCTGGCTGCCATCGTACGTCAGGGAAATTTTGAACTCGAGAAGGGGACGGTTGTCCGGGTGAAAGTGCAGGATGCGCGACAGAAGCTGGCCTTGAAACAGGATGTCGTCCTCGATCGAAGCGGTTTCTTCGAAATCGATCTGCCGACGACTCTGGTCAGTCCGACGGGACGTTACGGCTTCAATGTCTACCTGCCTGTTCGGACATCGTCGGGATATGAACGCGAACACTTCCTCGGGAACAGTTCCTTCTCGGTTGAAGAGTTCCAGCCCGACACCATGAAGATCAAAACCCATTTCGAACCGCTCCCCGTCGGAGGGTGGGTCGGCATCGAAGGCTTGAAGACCAAAGTGAAGCTGACCAACCTCTTCGGACTCCCCGCGCAAAATCGGAAGATCAAAGCCCAGGGCAGGGTCACGCCGACGCAATTTCACTTTGGAAAATATGCCGACTACAGTTTCCGCCTGCCGCACCTCGATGCGAAGGTGCGTCGTCAGGAGACGCTCGCATTCAATGAGATAAAAACCGATGCGAACGGCAGTGCATCCTTTGACGTGGCGCTGCCTTATGACAGCGGCATGTTCCGTGTCGACTTCGAAGCGGAAGGGTTTGAACCCGACGGTGGCCGAAGCGTGCGTGCCAAAGCGACGACCCTGGTCTCCGACGCGCCCTATCTGGTCGGGTACAAAACCGACGGAGGGCTTTCCTACCTCAAAAAAGGGCAGGATCGTTCCGTAACGTTCATTGCGGTCGATCCGAAACTCGACGCAGTACCACTCGACGGTTTGAAGCTCGACGTCATCTACAACGAAAAGGTCTCCGTACTGACCAAACAGCGCGACGGACGCTACCGCTACGAGACTGTCATCAAAAAACAGCCCCGGTCGTCGACTCCTTTCACCGTTTCCGCCAAGGGAACGAAGCTTCGGCTCGATACGGAGCACGGCGGCGACTATACGATGAATCTGACCGGTGCCGACGGCAAACTCCTGGCCAGCATCGATTACTATATCGCCACGAAAAGCAATATGACCGGGGCCCTGGAGAAAAACGCCGAGCTGACCGTGAAGCTGGACAAGGGAACCTACAAGCCCGGAGAGGCCATCGAATTAAACATCGTCGCCCCTTATGTCGGTACGGGCCTGATTACGATCGAAAGCGACCGGGTTCATGCACATCGGTGGTTCAAGACCGATACCAAGAGCTCCATCCAGACGATCACGCTGCCCGGAGGGCTGGAGGGCAATGCCTATGTCAACGTCACCTTCGTCCGCTCCATCGGTTCCCGGGAGATCTTCACCTCCCCGCTCTCCTATGCCGTGGCACCCTTCCGGATCAACAGCGAGAAGCGGCGTATCGCCGTTGACCTCTCCGTGCCCGAACGGGTAAAACCGGGAGAAAAACTCACCATCGGGTACAAAGCGGACCGCAAGGCGAAGATCGTCGTATACGCGGTGGACGAGGGGATCTTGCAGGTCGCGAAGTATACGCTTCCCGACCCCGTGCGCCACTTCCTGAAAAAACGGGCTCTGGACGTAGAAACCTATCAGATGCTTGATCTGATTCTGCCGGAGTTCAGCCGCTATGTTGAAAACGCCGGTATCGGCGGCGGCGCGATGGAGGCGGCCAAACGCGCCCTGGGTGCCAACCTGAACCCCTTCCAGCGGACCCGGGATAAACCGGCGGTTTTCTGGTCGGGTATCGTGGACGCGGGTACGGATATGCGCGAACTCGATTTTGTCGTTCCCGACGCTTTCAGCGGTTCTTTAAAGATCATGGCGGTCGCCGTCAGCGACGAAGCGATGGGTGCTGCCGCGGCAAAGACCATCGTACGGGGGCCTTTCGTTCTCTCACCGAACGTTTTGACCATGGCGGCGCCTAACGATACCTTTGACGTGACGGTCGGGGTGAGCAACGCCATCGAAGGGAGCGGGAAAAATACTCCGGTGGAGATCGGTATCAGCCTGAGCGACAATCTGACGCTGCTTTCCGAGCCCAAAGGGGTCAAGGCGATCTCCGAAGGGGACGAGGACAAGATGACGTTCCGCGTGAAAGCGGGAGACGCTCTGGGCGAGGGTGTCATCACCTTTAGCGCCGGCAGCGGCACCCACTTCCAGAAGCGTCGCGCCACGTTGAGCATCCGTCCCTCCCAGAACTATGCGACGACGGTGACGGCGGGGTATGAGAAAGAGAACGTTCTCATCGACTCCGGCCGAACCCTCTACCCGGCGCTGGCTTCCAAAACCGTTTCGGCATCCAACTCCCCCTTCGTTCTGGCGACGGGCCTGACGGATTACCTCGCCTCTTACCCCCACGGCTGTACCGAACAGATCGTTTCCCAGACCTTCCCGTGGGTGGCGCTTTCACGCTCTTCGAAATTCGGTGATGCGGGACTCGACGCCCGGGTGCGGGCGGTGATCGCCATGCTGCAGACCCGGCAACTGGGGGATGGCGGATTCGGGCTCTGGCCTTCGTCAAGTTCGACGCATACCTTCGCCTCGCTCTACGCGATGCATTTTCTGACCGAACTCAAAGGGCTTTCTATGGTGGATGCCAGCACGCGGAGCCTCTACGAAGGCGGGATGGATTTTCTGCGAAAAATCGCGAGAGTCCAGACTTCTGACATTTCCGAAGCGCGCCGCCGGGCGCTGGCGATCTACCTGCTGATCCGTAACGAGGAGGTTGCGACCAACTACCTCGTCGATCTCCACAACGAACTGAAAAAACAGGGAGGGGAGTGGCAAAAAGACATTCTGTCGACGTACATGGCAGCGTCATACATGCTGCTTAAAAAGCAGGACGCCGCCGAGAAACTGATCGATACCTTCGACCCCTCTTACGCTTCGGGTTACACCGACTTCCAGTCCAACCTGACCATGAACGCGCAGTACATCTATCTGATCGCGACGCACTTTCCGGAAAGAGAGCTCGACGTCAATGCCAACATCATGCCGCTGCTTAAACCGCTGATGGAGGGCAAGCTCAATACCGTTTCGGCATCGTTTACCGTACTGGCGTTGAGCGCGTACTCCCAAAACAATGAAGCGAAATACGGTGCGGATGCCCTGGAGTTTTTCGCCGTCGGCAAAGAACGGACGCCGCTGAAAAAATCGGCACTGACTCCCTTCATGAAAGCCGACGTCCCCCTCGACGCACCGCAAGTGGCCGTCACTTCTCAGGCACCGCTTTTCTATCAGCTGGTGCAGTCCGGGTATGACAAGAAGCAGCACGCGGAGGCCTTTGCCCAGGGCATCGAGGTCTTTAAAGAGTATGTGGATCGTAACGGCACGATCGTCAGCGAGGTGAAGCAGGGGGACGAGCTGGAAGTGCGCATCAAGGTACGGACGCTGGAGCGCTCCTACGTTCCCAACGTCGTACTGATCGATCTGCTGCCGGGCGGTTTCGAGGTGATCCGCGAGTCGGTTCCGCGGAACAACGGCGGCTGGCGCTCGGACTACGTCGACATTCGCGAGGACCGGGTCGTCTTCTATGCAGGCTTCTCCAACAGCATGACGGAGCTTCGCTACCGGGTCAAGGCGACGGCGGCGGGAACGTTTGTTATTCCTTCCGCATCGGCAGCGTCCATGTATGACCCCGACATCCAGTCTCATACGGCGGCATCGACCATGACCGTAACACCGGCCGACGCCATTTGAAACGCCTTTTTCTTCTCATCGCCCTTCTTTCGGGGGGCTTCTTCGCTTACCAGTGGTACCAGGTCCCCGACAAGGCACTGCTGGCCTGGCACACCTACTCCACGTTGTATCAGGATCGGCACGGCAACATGCTGCGCCTGACGCTATCCGATGACGAGAAGTACCGGCTCTGGGTACCTTATGAGAAGATTTCAAAACATGTGATCGATGCGACCATTCTTTACGAGGACCGTTATTTCCATGCCCATCCCGGAGTCAACTTTCCCGCGTTGTGGCGGGCCTTTGTCGCCACCTACATTACGCATGAGCGTCGTGTCGGGGCATCGACGATCACCATGCAGGTCGCCAAGGCGGCTTTCAACCTGAAATCGAGTGAGATCGGTGGAAAAATTCGGCAGATCTTCTATGCGTTATGGCTTGAAGAACACTACTCCAAGAAGGAGATTCTGGAGTTCTATTTCAACCTGGTCTCCTACGGTGGGAACATCGAGGGCATTGAAGCCGCGAGCAGGATCTATTTCCATAAAAAGGCGTTGCAGCTCAATATCCCCGAGGCGCTCTCCCTCGTGGTTGTCCCCCAAAACCCGACCCGGCGCAATCCGCTTGACGCAACGGGCTACGCGCGGATGATTGAGGCGAGAAACACTCTTTATGCCCTCTACCGGGAGCAGTTGGAACCCGGGGTCCGTGACGACAGTGACGCGTGGATGAAGCTGCCGCTTCGCTGTTTTACCCGCGAGGAGTTTCCTTTCCTCGCTCCGCATTTCACCGAGTATCTCGAAAAGGATGCGTTCCGCTCGGGCAGCGTGTCGACGACGCTGGATCTCGGGAAACAGGGAGTGGTGGAGCGCGAAGTCGGTGCATGGATCAACGAAAACCGTAGCAAAGGGATCACCAACGCCTCGGTACTGTTGCTTGACAAGAGAAGTATGGAGGTGCGGGCCTGGGTTGGCTCCGCGGACTTCTACAATGCCGAGATCTTCGGTCAGGTAGACGGTATTACGGCGAAACGCTCTCCCGGATCGACGCTGAAGCCTTTCGTCTATGCGCTTGGGATGGACCAGAGCTTGATCCACCCCAACTCGCTGCTCAAAGACACCCCCTATCGCCTGCAGGCGTATACCCCCGAAAATTATGACCGTGCGTTTCTGGGGCCCATCAGCGCGACGGAAGCGCTGATCGCCAGCCGTAACGTTCCGGCGGTTCGTTTGGCTTCACAGCTCAAAGCGCCGAGCTTCCATACGTTCTTGCAGCAGGCAGGCATATCAGAGATGAAGGATGCGCAACACTACGGCATGTCGATCGCACTGGGGGGCATGGAGGTGACGCCGCTGGAGTTGGGGATGCTCTACGGAGCGCTTGCCAACGAAGGGCTCATCGAAGCCCCGCGCATGATCATATCGGATGCCAACCGGACGAGACGGGAAGTGCTCTCTCCCGAAAGCGCCTACCTGACGCTGGATATGCTTCGGCAAAACCCTCCCGTAGGCCCCGGACTGCTGCCGGGAGTACGGCGTGAAGAGGCGCGTTACGCCTGGAAAACGGGGACCTCATTCGCTTTTCGGGATGCGTTGAGCGTGGGGATCGGAGATGAACATATCGCCGTCGTCTGGGTCGGCAATTTCGACGGCAGTCCCAACCCGAACTTTATCGGGCGCGAAGCGGCGGGCCCTCTGCTGTTCAACATCATGCGCGCACTTCGGGAGCGGGACGTCTTTACGCAGAAGAGCGCTCCCCTGTTTTTGAATCTTAAGCGTGTCGACATCTGTGCAACGACAGGCATGCTGCCGGGGAAACACTGTCCGAAAGTGATCTCGGGATGGTTCATCCCCGGGGTTTCACCCATTTCGGTTTCCGACGTCTACCGGGAGGTTCCCATCGACATCGAGACGGGGCTGCGGGCCTGTCGGGCGGTTCCGGGAAAAACCCGCATGGAGGTTTTCGAGTTCTGGCCCAGCGACATCCGGGAAGTCTTTCGGATGGCCGGCATCGAGAAAAAGAGCCCGCCGCCGTTTGAACAGGGCTGCACGAGGGAGACGCGCAGAGGTTCGGAGCCAACCATACAGTCTCCAACCGAAGGGCTGATCTACACCATTGAACCGGACAAGCTGGAGGAGACGAAATTTCCCTTCACTGCAATTTTGGATGCGGACTCCTGCAAGGCGTATTGGTATGTCGACAAGGCGTTTGTGGGCGTGGGTCGCTCCAACGAGCCGCTCTTCTGGAAGGCCCGGTTGGGGGAACACATCGTCACGGTGGTGGATGAACGGGGGTTCAGCCGTTCCCGGAAGATACGTGTTGAACTGGCGACGATGGGCCCCTCTTTCTAGTAGAACCGGCGGAGCTTTTTCGGCACGGTAGAGGGTGAGAGTTGATCCATTCCGTATCGGTAACCTTCCCAGACAAAGAGGTAGACGTTTCCGTCTCCATTCAGGATCGATGCCACATTGATGGCACCGACAACCAGCATATCATCATGCAGGGCAACGCTCAACCCGAACATGTCTCGGATTCCTGTGTCGTGAATTTGCAAGCAGTGCTTTTCGTGACTGGGCAGATGACTGTCGGTGCGATCGAAGAGATAAACCATACCGGAACGGTGTTGCGCCATGTATGCGCTGGAACGTGCGCCTACGGCGATATACTCTTTCCCAAGCGAGAGTGCCGTCCCGAAGAGGTTCCCGATGTAGGGAGTTGAAGGGAGAAGTCTTTTGTACTCCGTAACCGAGTCGTTTACGCCGTCGGTACGAAAGAGGTAGATCGCTCCTCCGCCGGACGGCCTGTAAGCGCTAACGGCAGCGATAGCATCATCGATGGCGACGGCGAGTCCGAAGCGTTGTTTCGGTGAAGTGTCCGACGGGTGCAAAACGGTAGTGTGGCTCCCGGAAGACCATGCGTCGGTTATGCGGGAAAAAAGGTAAGCGCTTCCTGTGTCCGTATCATCATCGCCAGAACCGGGAGCACTCACGATCATGTGTTTGTCATGGAGCGCGATGCTGTGCCCGAAGTAAGCACCGTTTTTCGTTTCCGGAGGGTTTAAAACGATTTGTTCTGGTTTCGAGGACCACCCATCATGCCCCTTTTCGAACAGATAAACCGCTCCCGATTCCGGGAGCGTACCATCGTGTTTGGGTGCTCCCACGGCGATGGTAGAACCGTCAATAGCAACACTCTGACCAAAACGGTCACGTTTTATGACGCCCGATCCGGTCAGTTTCGCATTTTCCTGGCGTGATGTCCATCCACCGGAAGGCTTTTCAAATACATAGACCGCATTTTTCCCCGGAGCGCCTACAACGATGGTATTGGAAGTAAGGTCAAGTGCACTGCCGAAGGCATCGTAGGCGTGGGCATCAGAGGGAGTCAGTGTCGCCAGCAGTTCAAGCGCTTGTACAGAGCGATCGTAGCGATAGATGAAAACTGCCCCGGAATTAACCCCGTGGCTGTCGAGTGACGGCGCACCTATGGCAACGATCCGACCGTCCGTGGCAATGGTTGCACCGTAGCTGTCAAACGATTCTGCAACGGGCGCGAATAGGGAAGTAATGCGTTTCGGGGCTACATCGTGCGTTGTGGCTGCAAGCGCGGTTGCGATGCAGCAAAAGAGCAGGAGAGGGAGTCTTCTCATCGAAAGGAACCTTATTGGAGTGTTTTGTCCCAATAATATTATCAAACTAAATTAAATATAAAGTAATGTCTCACTCTCTTAAATTGCTTCGGCGAACAATGAACGTTACGGCAAGCGGTCGTTTTCCAGCTGCATCAGCGCGTCGTGGCGGTAGTTCTCCCCGAGAAAATCGCATCCCTCTTCGAAGCGTTCGTGCTGGATTTCGGTCAGGTCGGTTTCGTTGCTGCCGACCCGGCCGATGATCTGCTCGATGCGTTCCCCGGCGAGTTCGGCGTCGTTGCAGCGTTTCACCATCCCGGGAACCCCTTCGAGCCCCTCTTCGGGCAGCGGAAGGTCGCAGTAGAAGTCCCCTTCCGTATTGACGCCCCAATAGACGAAGCCCTGGGAGGAGTAAAACGGCAGGGACTGGGGAACGCTGGCGAGGCGGAAGCGGCGGACATGCGCTTTGCCGGCCCGGGCGAAGATGCGGCTCAGCAGGGCCTGGGCGTGGCCTTTTCGGCGGTAGCGGAAGGGGGTGAAGAGGTTGTGGATGGTGAGGTACTCCCGGTAGCGGTCGATCTTGTAGAAGATGTAGCTGAGGTGGGTCCCCTGTTCGTCGGCGAGGGCGATGCA
This sequence comes from Sulfurimonadaceae bacterium, assembly GCA_050292215.1. Taxonomy (GTDB): domain Bacteria; phylum Campylobacterota; class Campylobacteria; order Campylobacterales; family Sulfurimonadaceae; genus SZUA-415. The sequence goes on from JBNKLF010000001.1 coordinate 28,413, forward strand.
GCCCTGGGCTTTCCAGCTGAAGTGGCGGTCCCACCAGCTGCGGGCGAGACGGGCGAAACCGACGCTTTTGTCGTTGCCGAGCGCGGCGATGGAGTCGCTGTAGGCCTTGCGGTCCAGCGATACGAGATGATAGGTCGTCATGATGAGTCCTTTTGCACGATTCCGGCAGAAAAAAGGACGGGGTACGACGATTTTCATAGAAATATGGTGTTGATAGGTACCATTGTAACGTCATTGCATGCGGTAACCGGGCGTTTCATGGACGCTTTTTAGGCACCGGGCGGGAACGGGTGTGTCAGATGAGGACGGTATTGGTGTCGTCGTCCCGGCGCAGCAGCGCTTCGAGACTTCCTTCGGGCTGCTGCATGGCGTCGGGAAGCAGTTCGGAGATGGCGCGGTTGGGGTTGAGCATTCCCGCTTTCTCCTCGTCGTCGTTCATAAACTGCTCCATGAGCTGTTTGCGATACGCGGTGACCATCGACTCGATGTCCAGGGTTTCGTCGGGATGCTCCTCGGCGTAGGCTTCGAGGGTATCGCGGTACGCTTCCACCAGTTTCTCGATCTTTTCGAGGTTGAACTCGATGTAGAAGCGCAATGCTCCCTTGGAGGTGAGCTGCTCTTTGAAACTCTCGACCTGGGCGTCGGTGACGGCGGGTTCTTTGGGATCGGCGTCGTAGAACTTCTCGATCATCTCGCGGTAGGTGTAATCGGCCGTCTCTTCGGCGGGGCTCTTCGGGGAAGTCTGCGCGGAGTATGCCGCGGTGGCGGAAGCGATCTGCATGATGGACTCCTTTGGTATTTTGCAAGCAAGATGCGTTCCGACGGGAGCTCTTAGAGAAAGTCAAGCCAAACGGGGTAAAATTCTACGAAAAAACGGAGGTTGGAATGTCCAAAGAGCAGTTGATTCCCATCGAGAAGTACGCCGCGCAGCAGCGCAAGAGCATCTACAGCATCATGCAGCGGGCCAACCGGGGCGAAATCCAGGCGGTGGTCGAGGAGAAAGCGGGCAAGAAGCAGACCTACATCGTCCTCTCCGGCGATGCGCCTGTTGCCCCCGAGGTGAAAGAGGATGCGCCCAAAGCGGAGGAGCTGACCGACTACAAGGCGGCCTACGAAGCGATGCAGAAAGAGCTCGAAGCGCTCAAGGCGCGGCTCGACGAGCGCGACGGCAAGTAGCCCGCCGGCGCGATGATCCGCTACGATTTCCCCCTCTACCGTCCCCCCGCCGAGGCGGACAACGTCATCGTGCAGGCGACCTACGGCTGCAGCCACAACGGCTGCACCTTCTGCTCCATGTACAAGAGCAAACGTTACGTCGCGCGCTCCCCGGAGGCGGTTTTCAGGGAGATCGACGCGCTGGCGCAGGCGGCCCCCGACGCCCGGCGGGTCTTTCTCGCCGACGGCGACGCCCTGGCCCTGCCGACGGCGCACCTTCTGGAGCTGCTGGCCTACCTCAAAGGGGCCTTCCCGAAGCTCGGGCGGGTTTCGAGCTACGCGAGCGCGCAGAACCTTCTGGGGAAGTCCGAAGAAGCGTTGCGGCAGCTGCGCGACGCGGGGCTGACGCTGCTCTACTACGGCATCGAGAGCGGCAACGACGCGATCTTGCAGCGGGTTAACAAGGGGGTCAACGCTTCGGAGATCGTCGCCTCCTTGCAGCGCGCCGAGGCGGCGGGGATGAAGCTCTCCGCGACGGTCATCCTCGGCATCGGCGGGACGGAGCGTTCCGAAGCGCACATCCGAGACACCGCCGCGCTGCTCAACGCCGTGCGGGTGCACTACCTCTCCACCTTGCAGCTGGGGCTTGACGACGATGCGGAGGGAACCTTCCTGAAGCGCTTCGACGCTTTCACCATGCCCGGCGATCGGGAACTGTTGGGGGAGCAGCGCCGTTTCCTGGAGCTGCTCGATCCCCAAAACAAGGTGATCTTCCGCTCCAACCACGCCTCCAACGCCTTGCATCTCGCCGGGACGCTTCCAAGAGACGCCGCGGCGCTGATCGCGCAGATTGACGCGGCCCTTGAGGAAGGAGAGTGCGCTTTCGTGCCGAAATATTTCCGGGGGTTCTGACTCAGCCCCGCCGCGCTATAATGGCGCCACGACATACGCCCCAAGGAGCCGCCATGACCATTTCAAAAGACCGCCTTGTACAGCTCGATTACCGTCTGAGCGACGGCGAAGGCAACCTGCTCAACCCCGACGACGGGGAGCTCATCTACCTCCACGGCCACGGGCAGATCTTCGAAAAGGCCGAAGCGGCGCTTGAGGGCAAGGGGGAGGGCGAGAGCGTTTCGGTCGACCTCGCCCCCGCCGAGGCCTTCGGCGAGCACCGCGAGGAGCTGGTGGCGGAGGAGATGCTCTCCGAGCTGCCCGAGGACGTTTTCGTGGGGATGGAGCTTGAGGGCTACCTCGACGAAAATCCCGAGGACGTCATCGTCTATGTGGTAACGCACATCGGGGAGCGCAGCGCGGTGCTCGACGGCAACCACCCCCTCGCCGGGAAGGCGCTGCGTTTCGAGGCGACGGTCACGGAGGTGCAGGAGCTGGAGCCCGAAGCGGTCCGCGAGATCCTCGAACACAGCCATGACCATGACCATCACCACTAGGGCGGCGCGGTGACCCTGACGACCCTTTTCGACAACGTCCCCTTCGCCCCGGACCTGCGGACGCTCTGGGGCTTTTCCTGCCTCGTCGAGACTCCCGAACGCACCATTTTGTTCGACACGGGCAGCAGCGGCGTCGTGCTGATGCGCCACATGGAGGCGCTGGGCAAATCCCCCGAAGCGGTCGACATGCTTTTTTGCTCCCACGCCCACTGGGACCACATGGGGGGATGGGACGCGGCGGTGGCGGGCAACCCCGCGCTGGAACTGGTGGCGCCTTCCACCTTTTCGCCCCGGCTGGTGCGCGACCTGCGCACCATGGTCAAAGGGGTCACCGTCGTGACGGACGAGGGGATGCGTCTGGCGGAGGGGGTCTACAGCACCGGGATGATGGAGGGCGACCCCGCCGAACAGGCGCTCATCGTCGAGTCGGGGGAGGGGATCGTCGTGGTGACGGGCTGCGCCCATCCGGGCATCGTCGCCATCGCCGAGCGGGCGGTGGCGATGACGGGCCGTCGCATTGAGCTGCTGATGGGCGGGTTCCATCTCCGGGATGCGCCCGACGAAGCGATCGACCGGGTGGTGACGGCGCTGGACGCCCTGGGAGTGCGCCGGGTCTGCCCGACGCACTGCAGCGGGGAACGGGCTTTCGAGCGGTTCGAGCGGGTGTTCGCAGAGCGCTGCGTCCGGGGTGGTCTCGGGAGTGTCGTGACGGTTTGAAGTTAGCCGCCGTTTTAAGGTCGGGAACAAGCTTTCCGGGAGTATAATGACCGTATAACGACACTTACCGCAAGAAAGAACCGAATGATCTACAAGGAACTGCACCTTCTCGTCCCCGAAATCGACCGTGCCTTCGAGGCTTTTTACGACACGCTGCTCAACGAACTCAACCTGACGGAGTTTTTTGAGAGCGATGCGCAGATTCGTTCGCTGGTGGAGCGGCAGAAGCAGCACTTCGAGGCGATGCTTCGTTCCCCCAGGACAACGGTGGAGGCGGCTTACGTCAAAATGGGCGAACTCCACTACGACCTGCGCATCCCCTACGTGGATTTCATGAAGGGGACGGAGGTGCTGGAGAAGCATTTCGTCCGGCACGCCTGTTCCGTAAGCTGTTCGCTGACGCTGCTGCAGGAGATCTACGGCTTCTTCGACGTGGTGAAGTCCTACACGGCGAAGGGGTATCTCAACCGCATGATCGCGGAGGACCGCCGGGACATCGGGCTCTTCTTTGAAAATCTCAGCAGCGACGAGGAGACGGACCTTCCGAGGAAGGTGGTGCTGCAGAAGATCGAGTGGCTGGGGAACCTGCTCGACGCCATCGAGAACGACGGGGATTGCGACCCGGAGACGTGCGGGCAGATCTTCGACACGTGGCTGGAGGAGGCTTCCTTCCTCACCGAGGAGAAGAAGGCGTTTTTCGATGCCTACCACAAGCGCATCCAGATCAACACCCAGACGCTCTTTTACTTCCTGAAAAAGCACGAGTACCTGGAGATTCTGCCGCTCTACAGCACCCTGCTGGACATCTATAAACTCTCTTTGCTGCTGAACAACTCCATCATCTACGAGTACGCGACCCATCTCATCGGCGACTTGAAGGTGGACAAGATGACGGGGCTCTACCGTCGGGAGGCGTTCGACCAGTTTTTGAAGAAGGAACTGGAGTACGCCCGGCGTTACGACGACTACGGTTTCGTGGTGGCTTTTGTGGACATCGACGACTTCAAGGAGATCAACGACCGCTTCGGCCACTACACGGGGGACAACGTCATTCAGCGCGTGGGGGACGTCATCCAGAACAACATCCGCGCTTCGGACAGCGGCTTCCGCATCGGCGGGGACGAGTTCGCGATCCTGCTGAAAAACATCTCCGTCGAGGAGGCGGAGCAGGTCTGCCGGAAGATCCACGAGAGGGTAAACGCCCTGGGGCTGACCTGCGACGACGGGGAGCCGCTGCGGGTGGGACTGAGCATCGGGGTGCTCAGCAGCACGGAAGACGCGTTCGAGAGCATCACGGGCATTGTCAAGTCCGTGGATCGGAAGCTTTACGAGGCGAAGCGGCAGGGGAAAAATCGGGTGGTGGTTTAGGGGAGATTTCCTTGGAAAAGCAGCTTGTCCCCTTTTCTTCTTTTCTTCATACCATCTCTATCTAAATATATCTTTTGCGCAAGGCGGGACTTCATCCAGGATAGGACTATTCTTATCTAGTATAGATTCCAATCTTAGATAATCTTCTTTGAATTTCAGTATATCCTCTTTGTGTTTGCAGGAGTTATTTTTATATTTATCATAAAATTGGTAGTTTCTGTTTGATATCAGCAGTTTTATGTAGTTATCCTGTTCATTTTGTATCTCATGAACCAAAGGATAGAGTTTCGTAAACTCCTTAACTCTTTGATCAGTTGAATACATGCTTCCGTAATAATAATTTGACAACAAAAGCCTGATAAGCTCTTCTTTTAAGTTTTGATCTTCAATCTTTTTGATCTCTTTGAGTATTTCAGTACTTTCCGAAATCCCAAATGTACTTCCATCTAAAATGATTTTTGCAAGTTCAAACTCTTTACCTTGTATAAGTTTTTTGATATCTAATGATTTTCTTTTTTCATAAGGCAAACAAGATAGAAGATTTATCTTATAGGTTTCCTTATCGTTATTTTTGATATATGTGAATAGCTCTTTATACTGACTATACTCCAAAGTGTCATAATGCCCCACAATATCTTTACTCACATAACATGTGCTCGAAAATATATGATGGGATTTTTCTAGATTTTCTTTGTTGTTGTCCTCTAGATATAGAGCCAAATAAAGCCCTGCATGTTCCTTATTCATATCATCGCGGATTTCTTTTTTGGCATCCTCTATGTTTTTAATATTTTTTAAAATAAGAGATCTATTGCTAGGATCTGTCCATACTTTTTCTATGTCTCTTCGAATCTCTTTTTTTAATTGTTCGTTTTTTTCATATTTATAGTTATCCATACTCTCTATCGATAAATCAATCAATGAATAGACACAAAATGTAAAGATTAAGATATTCACCCCATAAACAAACCATTTCATCTTAGAGGTCTTAAAGATAAAAAATAGTGTCAAAAAACAGAACAGCAAAATACCAAAAAGCGTAAGATATAAAAAACCAATACCGGCACATCCAAGTGCAGCATTACCGGTTCCGGGACATGGGTTAGAAAAAATAAAATAAAATATTATTGAAGTAGCAGTAATAGCAGGTAAAGCACTTAGCATGAGTTTTTGATTCATAGTTATCCCTCGATCGGCTGTCTTGCCATGAAATTTTGTAAGATGATTTTTGATGCGTCGAGTATATATAAAATCACTCCATCTTGCAAGGAGAGGGCACAGCGAGCGAAGTGCGGCGATCCATGCGCTACGCATTCCTACGCAAAGCATGTGTATAGGCAAGAGACAGCCTTTACAGGTGTCAAGGGGCATTCTACTGTAGGAATCACCTTGCGTCCCTTGTATTTTTTACAAACACACTATACCATTGGGAATTCTGTTTTGAAAGGGTGATAATGTCAGAGAAATACGAAGTCTCGAAAAAAGAGTTTCTGCAGTTCCAGATCGGTAAGCTGGAGGCCAAGATGGCCGAGTTTGATGCTTCATTAGAGAAGATCAAGCAGAAGAAGCAGGCTCTCAAAGACGAAATTCAGGGGATCAAAGAAGCGAATCGCGACGTTTTCCCCGCCAGAGGACGCAAGAAGAAGGCTGAATAGCCTTCGGCCTCTCCCCGCATCTCCGCGTTTTATGTTCCTACCGTCGTTTCCCCGCTTATAAATTGTCGGCTACGGATGCTTCCTTGTTCCGTGCATCTACCGGTATGACTTCTCCTTACTGAAAATTGAAGATTGATGACCTGACCCCAATCCTGTGACCCCAATCCAGCGCATAGAAAAGTAGCCTGTCCCCTTTTCTGCAGGTCTGCCGGAAGATCCACGAGAAGGTAAACGCCCTGGGGCTGACCTGCGACGACGGGGAGCCGCTGCGGGTGGGACTGAGCATCGGGGTGCTCAGCAGCACGGAAGACGCGTTCGAGAGCATCACGGGCATTGTCAAGTCTGTGGATCGGAAGCTTTACGAGGCGAAGCGGCAGGGGAAAAATCGGGTGGTGGTTTAGGGGGATTCGCATAGAAAAGTAGCCTGTCCCCTTTTCTATAGGGGGATTCGCATAGAAAAGTAGCCTGTCCCCTTTTCTAGTTATTACCTGACCCCTATACCTTCCATACTATTTGTAGAGTTCTACTTTTGCTTCGATAATTTTTTGGCTGATGCTATAATAGGCCGATATAACAGCTTTTTTTTGCATTGGATCATAAGCATCTTGTTGTTTAAATGATTTTTCAGTCAATCGGCTTTTATAAGTGAAGATATCGGATTGCATATCTTCATTGGAATATTTGCTTATAATGGAATATTCATGCTTAATCTGTGTAATGGTCTTTAAATGTTGATTTGCTTCTGTCAGTAGTGAAAGAATTTTTGTCTCTAGGTCTGGTTTTTTTTCTTCCATGTATTTTACAGCAGTTTTATGCAATGTATCAAGGATTGATTTATATTCACTCAGTAATTCAGCCATAATCTCATTACGTTTGTTGGTATTAGAAAGTTTGATATTGACAAATAAGGCAAGTCCTATTGCAATAAACAGTTGCATGATAGGTGTTAGCAACTGTATAAAATTAAAGTCGTAAAAATTAGTAGGGAATTCAGCAGATATTAGCATGCCAACAAAAATTGAGAGAACGATTGTTCCAATATAAATTAGATATTTCAAAGCTATGCTTCTTCGATATAAGACATTATTTCTTCTATAAGACCAGGGTCTTCAGTAGATATAAAAGAGATTTTTCCTTTCACTGTTTTTTTATCATATGCTCGAGTTAAACCACCAAAACTTTCTTCTAAAAATGATGTTGCGTAACCTTCTGTTCCATCTAAGTTGACAGTAATTTTGTCATATTCTTCAAATGCAGGCATTAAAAACTTTTCACGGAACTCTTGGCCTGAAAATAGACCGTCTTCATAATAACGTGCACCAGGTGAGTCTGAAAAGTCTTCAGCAATGTTAATGGTTTTAGTTTTCATGCTATTTTCTTTCTAGTTACTTTCCATGACAATAACGTACCATGAAATTTCTTTGGTAGTGAATGGGTTATACCATCAGTAGGATTAACAAACCCTTTATTGGATATAACGGTAAGGCCTTTAAGGTGGCCTTCATTCGCAAGCTCATACATTTTTGGTAGCCCTTTCCCTCGTTTTTTCTCTTTTGTTTGAGTTCGGAATTTTCCTTCAAATGCGGACATGATTAACATGTCATCTTTGATTCCTTCTACAACAACAAAAGGTTTTACAAAAAGATTCTGAACGATTTCTTTAAAATCTCGACGAATCGTTCGAGGTATGCCTATCCCACTATCTAAAAATACAAAATGGACATCACCATCATCAGTGTAGTGTGCCATTAAATACCATTTTTTAATGTCATCACTTCCTTTTTTTACTGCATGGTTGTAAGTATTTGCCATAGCTTCAATAATAGCTGCATATATCGCACGTGTTACAGAAGTTGCATTTTCAATGCCAAGGTGCTTTTTGACATATTTTAGGACGTCTTTTGCAATAATCGGGTCAGCTTTGATCCCCTCACGTATTGTAAATATATCAGTGTCTTTTTTATATCCAATGGCCGGGCTTCTAACGTAATTCATAAACCCAGACTCAAGAAAGAGTTTCTTACAATGATCGTTTTTTGGACTATTCCCACTAATACTGTAATCATCATATTTGGCATGAATTTCTTCAAGAAGAAGAATAAAATAAAGAATAGCATCTGGGGTCATTTTTTCAACATCTCTGCTATTTACAAAAACAGGTTTGTGCTGTTCAACATATTCAAGTATTTTATTGAAAATTTGAATAGTTTCAGTCATGTTTTCTACAAGGCTGAAAACTGGTGGTAAATCGATTTTATGCGCTTTAGTAGGCCTCGAATATTTGGCGGAAAAGCGTGATAATTCTTTGTTTGGGTGAAGCCCATCGCTAAAATATGGAATATATTTTTTAGGTTTTCTTTTAAGGTCGTGTGCAAAACGTTTTTTCGCGATAAAATCAGCGTATTTTTTATTTTTTATTTTTTTCAATAATTCAACCTGAGTTTCATTGTAGCCTGTATGACAAATTAAGATCAATTATAGCAAAAGCAATTATTTGGCTTGCATTAAAATGCAACATGACTACTTTTTATACATCAATATAGTTGTAAGTAATGCCATTCCAATTTTGATTGATGCCACGATTGATTTCATCTTTTAGATGAGTGAAGGTAAATGCTTTAAAGTCCCATAGTGTTTGTGGATGATGTCTATACCATTCTAAAAGATCTTGTAAGTTATTGACTTGATTGTTAGGATCTGAGATAATAGTATCTCTCGAAACTAGTGTATTGATAGCTTTTATGTATCTGTATTTTACTCTTTGCGTGGGATTTGTGTTAACTTCATGAGTGATTTCACTGATAACTTTTAACTTCGTTTCTAAGTCCCATATGCAAACAAGAAGGTTTATTACCTTCAATATATCTTTATTAACTGGGTCGATATTTATTGGTGTAGCACCAGTGCTACCTCCACCACCTGGGCCTATTGCTAGCGTGGATAATGGATTAAACAATTTTGGAATAGGGAGCGCTGTAAGGCCTTGATTCTGACGCTTTTTGTTTTCTAATTTAATCAAGTCTCCTCCACTGCCTCTTCCAGCCAAGAATTGATTACTTTTACCCTGATGGTCTATAGCTTCAAATAAATAATATTCATTTGTAAGATCTTTTTTCGCACAGGACCTTTTGATTTGGCCAGGTAATAATTTGACATGACTAAGAACGTTTAAAGTATAGTTTTGCACAATTTTTTCTCGTGTTTGTACTCCGTGACAGTCCATAAATGACCTCCAGAAATATTGAAGTGAAATTATTTTAACAGAAAGATAGCGCAGATAAAGGGGAGAGGGTACTTTTTAATTAATAATGGGACAAAGGGACAGGCTACTTTTTTATGACGCCTATAAGAGGATTCGGCTTGTTATGGCGACTTCATAAAAGTTGAGGGGGTCACCCCTCCAGCTCCTCGAAGCGTTTCTCGAAGCTTGCCATGAGTTCGTCGAGCTTCTCCTGCACTTCGGCGAGGCGTTCGAAGGCCGCCTCGACCTCTTTCTCCTCCTTGGCCGTCACCTGCGAGAGTTCCAGCACCTTGGAGTTGTCGCCGCTGTTGGAGGCGGCGACGAGTTCCGCGTGCAGCGATTTCACACGCGCCTCGCCCTTGATGATCGCCTTTTCCAGAGAAAAAGGGGACAAGAAAAAGGGGACAGGCTACTTTTAATTATCCTGTGGAGTCGAGGAGGATCACCCCTCCAGCTCCTCGAAGCGCTTCTCGAAGCTCGCCATGAGTTCGTCGAGCCCCTCTTGCGCCACCGCGAGGCGTTCGAAGGCCGCTTCGACCGCCTTCTCCTCTTTGGATGCGGTCTGGGAGAGTTCCATCACCCTGCTGGTCTCGCCGCTGTTTGACGCGGTGACAAGCTCCGCGTGCAGCGACTTGATGCGCGCTTCGCCCTCCATGATGGTCTTTTCGAGTTTCTCCACCTCTTTGCGCAGCGGCGCGGTCGCCTTGGAACGTTCGCGGGTGAGCTCGTTGCGCGCCTTCTTGTTCCCTTTGTGGTTGCTTTTGGGCGCGGCCTTCTTGACCCGCTCCACCTGGTCGTCCTCGTCCCAGCCGATCTTTTCCAGGAACTCGTCATAGCTGCCGTTGAAGAACTCGGCCCCGTTTTTCGAGAAGATGATGAGCCGGTCGGCGACGCGGCGGAGCATCTCCTCGGAGTGGGTGACGATGACGCACGAGCCCTTGAAGTTCTCGATGGCGACCATCAGCGCCTCGATGGAGTCGATGTCGAGGTGGTGGGTCGGTTCGTCGAGGAAGAGCAGGTTGGCTGGGCGCGCGAGGATCTGCCCGAGCATGACGCGGCTCTTCTCGCCGCCTGAGAGCATGGAGACCTTCTTGTCGGCGCGGTCGCCGCTGAACATCATGCCGCCGCAGATGCTGCGCACGACGGAGGCGGAGAGCTTGGGGTTGGCCTCGTAGATCTCCTCCATGATGGTGTTGCCCGGGTTGAGGCGGGAGATGTTCGTCTGCCCGAAGTGTCCGAACTCCGTGCTGGGGTGGAAGGCCACCTCGCCGCTAAGCGGTGTCAGTTCGCCGGCGATGTTGTTGAGCAGGGTCGATTTACCCGTACCGTTCTTACCGATGATGGCGAGGCACTTGCCCTTCTCGAGGGTGAAGGAGACGTCTTTGAAGAGGAGGTGGTCCGGCGTATAGCCGAAGCCGAGCCCCTTGACGTCGAGGAGCACCTTGGCCGGGGTCTCCTTGAAGTTGAAGTCGAACTGCAGGGTCGGGTCGAAGCCGAGGTCTTCCATCTCCCCCATCTTCTCGAGCTGCTTTACCTTGGACTGCGCGAGCGCCGCGGTGGAGGCGCGCGCCTTGTTGCGGGCGATGAAGTCCTCAAGCTCCTTGCGCTTCTTGTCATCGGCCGCCTTCTGCTTCTCGTAGAGCTCGTCGTTGGCCTTGAGCTGGTCGTAGAACTTGTGGGTGTCGCCGGGGATGACCGCGAGGTTGCGGCGCACGAGGCCCATGGTGTGGGTCGTGATGGCGTCCATGAAGTCGCGGTCGTGGGTGATGAGGATCACTTCGCCGGGGAAGCTCTTCAGGAACGATTTTAGCCAGCGAAGCGAGAGGATGTCGAGGTAGTTGGTCGGTTCGTCAAGCAGCAGCAGGTTCGGTTCGGTCACCAGCAGCTTGGCGAGGTTGATGCGGATCTGGTAGCCGCCCGAGAAGGAGAGGGGGTCTTTGTCCAGGTCGTCCTGGTCGAAGCCCAGACCAAACAGGATCTTCTCGACGCGGTAGACGTCGTACTTCATCTCTTCGCCCAGCGCCAGCGCCGCCTCTTCGCGAAGGGTCGGTTCGGTGAAGTGGAGGTACTGCTTCAGCGCGCCGATGCGGTACCCCTTGGGCGTGAGGACTTCGCCCGTGTCGGAGCTCTCCTCGCCGAGGATGATCTTGAAGAGCGTCGACTTGCCGCTGCCGTTGCGGCCGACGAGCCCGACCTTGTTGCCCGGGTTGAGCTGGAAATTGAGATTGGAAAAAAGCTCCTGGCTGCCGAAGCTTTTGGAGAGGTTTGAAAGCTGTATCATGGGACTCTTTGGAGGGTAAAAATTTTTGCGTATTATAACAGGTCGCGCCTGCCGGGCAAACAGGGGAGAGGCAGCTTCTCCTGGAAAAAAGGGGACAGAAAAAAGGAAAAAAGGGGACAGGCTACTGAAAAAAGGGGACAGGCTACTTAAAGACATGCCTCCTCGCACAAAACTTGTGAAAAAAGGGGACAGGCTACTTAAAGACATGCCTCCTCGCACAAAACTTGCATAATAACCTCCAACAGACACAAAGCACGCGGATGAGCTGCTGTCCACTTTTGGAGAAACCCTATGGTAAACCGCGCAAAGATTCGAGAACTCATGAACGAGAGCGCCTGCTCTCACAACGCCAACAAGAAAAAAGGCGAGGGGTGTGACAAGACCAAACCCGGACTCGCCGCCGGGGGCTGCGCCTTCGACGGGGCACAGATTTCGCTCTTTCCCTACGCCGACGCCGTCCACCTCGTCCACGGCCCCATGACCTGCCTCGGAGCCTCCTGGGAGACCCGGGAGACCCTGAGCTCCTACGAAGGGCGCGACCACACCGTCATGGGCTTCACCACCGGCATCACCACCAACGACGTCATCTTCGGCGGTGACAAGCGGCTCTCCGACTCCATCGACTACATCATGGAGCAGTACAAACCCGAAGCCATCTTCGTCTATTCCACCTGCGTCACCGCCCTGACCGGCGACGACATCGACGCCACCTGCCGCCACGCCTCCGAGCGCCACGGGGTGCCCGTTGTGCCCGTCCACGCCGCCGGGTTCGTCGGGGGCAAGAACCTCGGTTCGCGCCTCGCGGGCGAAGCCGTGTTCGAACATCTCATCGGCACCAAGGAACCCGAAACCACCACCCCCTACGACATCAACCTCATCGGCGACTACAACGTCACCGGGGACATGTGGCAGTACACCCCCATCCTCGAAAAGATCGGGGTGCGGGTCCTCTCCACCCTCAGCGGCGACGGCCGCGTCAGCCGCATCCGCACCGCTCACCGCGCCAAACTCAACGTCATCGTCTGCGCCAAGTCCCTCATCACGCTCTGCCGCAAGATGAAAGAGCAGTACGACATCCCCTGGATCTCCGTCTCCTTCTACGGCAAGCGCGACACCGCCGCCGCCATCCGCGAGATCGTCAAGGCTCTCGGGGACCCCGCGCTCATGGAACGCGCCGAGCAGGTCCTCGCCGAAGAGGAGGCGAAACTCGAAGCGCGCCTCGCCCCCTACAAAGCCCTCTTCGCCGGGAAAAAAGCCGTCCTCAACACCGGGGGGAACAAGTCCTGGTCCATCGCCTCTGGCCTTCAGGACCTCGGCATCGAAGTCGTCGCCACCTCCGTGCGCAAGGCGACCGAGGACGACGTCGCCAAAGCCCGCGAATACCTCGGCCCCGACGGGGTGCTCATGAAGACCCCCGCCTCCGAACAGGCCAAGGTCATCGACGAAAAGGGCGCGGACATCCTCCTCGCCGGGGGGCGCAGCCTCTACACCGCCATCAAGAAAAAGATCTCCTTCATCGACGTCAACCAGGAGAAGAAGGTGAGCTACGGCGGGTTCGACGGCCTCATCAACCTGGCCGAAGACCTGCGGCACGCTTTTAACAACCCGGTATTTGCGAACGTCTCCAAACCCGCCCCCTGGAGTCACGGGTAAGCGAAACGTCGCATCGCGGCGTTCTCCTTCGTTCATTTGGTAGAACCAAACTTCACTCTGTCGGGCCTTGCACTACGGCATTTCGCTTACCCGTGACATAGGTGTGGCCAACGTCGCATTGCGGCGTTATGGCTGACCTTTTGCCGAAACTATTCGATATTTTGCTGTCAGGTGTGATATGATACATTATGTTCAAATCCGTTTATAGGTAATCGGATCGCCCCTGTCGCAGTGGCGGGGGATGCCGCCCGAGACCGGACGGAGAGCGGTGGCCTTATGCATGATGAAACCCCTCTGACCATAGACATCTTCCCCTGGAACGTCAACTTCGAGACCGGCATCGAAGTCGTCGACGTGCAGCACCGCAGACTCGTCGACATCTTCAACCGTCTCGCCATGCATTTCGCCAACCGCTGCAGCGACGAGGAACTCAGCACCACCTTCGACGAACTTGCCGATTACGCCGACTACCACTTCCGGACCGAAGAAGCCATCTGGGCGCGCTACCTCGAAGCCGACCCCAGTTACACCGAGCATCTCGCAAGCCACGGCACTTTCATCGATCGTGTCGCCGAACTGCGGGAAGGCCAGGATGCCAAAAGCATCGACGGCACCGTCTACGACGTCATCGTCTTCCTCTCCAAATGGCTCGCCTACCACATCCTCGAAAGCGACCGCCGCATGGCGCGGACGGTAGAGGCGCTCGAAGCGGGAGAGAGCATCGAAGCGGCCCGCCAAAGCGCCGAGCGAAAGATGAGCGGGACGACCAAACAGCTCATCGACACCCTTCTGAACATGTACGAAAGCCTCTCCACCAATACCCTGAGCCTGCTGCGCGAACGCACCTTGCGCCGGTTGGCGGAGGAGAAGCTGAACCGGAGCGAAGCGCGCTGGGTCAGCGTGCTGGAGGGGGGCGCCGAAAACGTCTGGGACTGGGAGATCACCGCGACGGAAGAGGAGGTGGCGATGCCCCCGCTCCCCTCCCGGGTCCACCCCGCGGACGTCGAAGCCCTGCAGGCGCGTTTCAAAGCCCATCTCGCCGGGGAGACGGAGCAGTTTTCCGCCACCTACCGCATGTTGCGCGACGACGGCACCTGGGCGTGGATTCAGAGCCGGGGAAAGGTCGTCAGCCGCGACGCCGCCGGGCGGCCGCTGCGGATGGTGGGGGCCCGGGCGGACGTCAGCGAACGCGAACTCGCCGCACAGATCTTCGCCAGCAGCACCCAGGGGATGATGATCTGTAACTCGGAAAACCGCATCATCCGCATCAACCCCGCCTTCACGCAGATCACCGGTTATACGCTTGGCGAGGTGGCGGGACAGGACCCGAAAATGCTCTCCTCGGGCCGTCACGACGCTGAGTTTTTCACTGCCATGTGGGCGTCGGTGGCCCGGACCGGGCACTGGCGCGGCGAGATCTACAACCGCCGCAAAAACGGCGAGGTCTACCCCGAACTGCTCATGATCAACACCGTTCGCGACGCGGCGGGGGAAGTGGACCACTATTTCGCCATCTTCGACGACATCAGCGAAAAGAAAAAAGCGGCGGAACTCATCTTCCAGCAGGCCAATTTCGATCCCCTGACCCAGCTCCCCAACCGCCGCATGTTCACCCAGCGGCTCCACGAGGAGGTGCGCCGCGCCCAGGGTGACAACCACCCCTTCGCACTGCTCTTCATCGACCTCGATCACTTCAAGGAGATCAACGACACCCTCGGTCACGCCGTCGGCGACCGGCTCATCTACCACATCTCCCAGCGGCTTGCATCGCAGCTGAAAAAGAGCGATACCCTGGCGCACTTCGGCGGCGACAAATTCGCCATCATCGTCCCGGAACTCAAGGAACTCATGGGGCTTGAGCGGCGCATCGAGGCGCTTCGGGAGAAGATCGGGAAGGTCTACGGCATCAAGGGGCACACCGTGCACGTCACCGCCACCGCGGGCATCGCCATCTACCCCTACGACGCCCACGACGCTCCGACCCTCATCAAGCACGCGGAACAGGCGATGTACCTTGCGAAAAAGACCGGGCGCAACCGCTACGGCTACTTTACCCCCTCCATGCAGATCGAGGCTCAGAAACGGCGGACCCTGCTGACCGACCTGCATACCGCTCTGGCGTCAAAGCAGTTCGAAGTCTTCTACCAGCCCATCGTCGATCTCAAAAGCGGCATCATCCGCAAAGCCGAAGCCCTCATCCGCTGGAAACATCCCGACCGGGGCTACGTCGGTCCCGACCTCTTCATCCCCCTGGCGGAAGAGGGGGGATTCATCGTCTCCATCGGAGACTGGGTGCATCGGGAAGCGACCTCGCAGGCCGCGTGGTGGCGGGAGCGTTACGACCCCGATTTCCAGATCAGCATCAACAAGTCTCCGGTCCAGTTCCGGGAGGGGGAGAGCCTGGAACCGTGGGCGGAACACCTGCGGAAAATCCGTTTCCCCGCTTCGGGCTGCGTGGTGGAGATTACGGAGAGCCTGTTGATGGAGAACGAACCCGGGGTGGCGGAGAAGCTGACGCAGCTCAGACAGGCGGGGTACCGCATCTCGCTGGATGACTTCGGCACCGGCTACTCGTCGCTGTCGTACCTGCAGAAGTTCCCCATCGATTACGTCAAGATAGACAAAAGCTTCGTCAGCAACCTCTCCCCCGAGGAGCGCCGCGACGCGGCGCTCTGCGAAGCGATCGTGACCATGGCGCACAAGTTGGGGATGGAGGTAGTCGCCGAGGGGATCGAGACCCCCTTCCAGCGCGATCTGTTACAGAGCATGGGGTGCGACTTCGGGCAGGGGTACCTCTTCTCCAAACCGGTGCCCGCCGAAGCCTTCGAGGCGCTGCTGGCGGAGCAGTCGAAGGGTTAGGGGAAGTTTCGGTCGAGGACTTCCCGGAGGCAGAGGAGCTCCGCTTCGAGGTCGAGATCGCCGTAGACGTTGTGAACCGAGAAGCTCTCAAGTGGCGTGGCGCCGCAGAACCGGAAGGTTTTGTGCAGCGCCACGTTGGCGCCGTCGACGCTGAGCCCCTCGAAGAAGCCTTCGGGGTTGTCGAACTGGTCGGCGGGACAGTTGTAGGTGAAGCTGAGCATGTACCGCTTCTGTTTCATCAGGCCACCGCTGCCGTAGGGACCGCCGCTCGCACGGCCGTCATTTTCGAAAGTGACGCTGCCGTTGCCCCCCGAAAAGATCTCGTCGACGTACTTTTTCCCCAGCCACGGCAGGCCCATCCAGTAGACGGGGGACTGCACAAAAATGGCGTCGGCCCAACGGAACTTCTCCAGCTCTTCGGCCACGTCGTAACCCCCCTCGGCGGCGCTGCGCCGCAGGGCATACCCTTTCGCTTCGAGGTGTCGGGCCGTCTCGTCGACGAGGCGGGCGTTGAGTTCGCCGTTGGCGAACCCCTCGTACTTCTGGTGGAGGTTGATCAACAATACGTTTTTCATCGGGTGCTCCTTGGTGGTTTGTGCCGTTAGCGACTTATAGTATAGCGTCTCGGGATGAGCGCCGGGCAAACTGCCACGCCCCCAGCGTCAGCAGGCCGTAAATGGCGAGGATGAAGGCCATCTGATCGATGCGATGGGTCAGCTCGTAGTAGAGGATGAAGCCGGTGCCCGCCCCGAGTGCGCCGATGGCGGTGAGAGTGAGGAGCGTCGAGGCACCGGTGAGGTGCCGGACCCGGTAGTTGGCGACGGCCATCAGCAGGGAGAGGAGCAAAAAGGTGACGCTGCCGAATTCCAGAATGAGCTCCAGCGACCCGCTGAGAATGAGGGCGAAGGCGCAGCCGCTCATGGTGAGGATGGCGGTGACGGGGATGTGCCCGGAGCGGCGGGAGAGCGGGGCGGGGAGGTAGCCGTCGTCGGCCACCGCCGCCATCTGCCGCGACGCTCCGAAGACCGTGCCGCTGATGGCGCTGCTGGTGGCCAGAAGCGCTCCGGCGATGACCAGTTCCGTCCCCCAGTGCCCCAGCACCATGTCCGCTCCTGCGGCGAGGGCGTACTCCTTCTTGGCGACGATCTCGTCGAAGGGGATGGCGAGGATGGCCCCCAGGGCGATGACCACGTAGATGAGCACCGCCAGGAAAATGGCGGTGTAGATGGCGATGGGAATCTGCCGCTCCGGTTTTTTGATCTCCCCGACGGCATTGATGATAAGTTCGAACCCCTCGTAGGCGACGAAGGTGAGCGATGCGAGGATGAGGATGGCGAAGAGGGAGACGTGGGGACCGGAAGCGACGAGGGTCGGCAGAGTGGTGTGGCCGTTGTTGATCAGCACGAAGGAGATGATGACCAGGATGACCAGCTTCGTATAGACCATCAGGTCCTCCAGTTTTCCCATCCCCCTGACGCTCCAGATGTTCACCAGGGTGAAGAGGGCGATGATTCCCCCGGCGGCGAGACGGTGCCAGAGGGGGGCATCCCCGCCGGGAACGCCGCTCAGGGCGTAGGAGGCGAAGGTAAAGGCGTAGAGGGCGAGGGTGCTGATGTAGCCGAAGACGATCCACCACCCGATGAGTGAGGCCGCGAAGTGCGAACCGGGAAAGCTCTTCTTGAAAAAGGCGTAGGCCGCTCCTTCATCTTTGTAGTAGACTCCGAGTTTGATGTAGGAGTAGGCCGAAAGGGCTGCGAGCAGGCCGCCGAGGATGATGGCGACGGGGGTCCAGGCCCCCACCATGGCGACGGAAACGCCCAAAACGGTGAAGATGCCGCCGCCCACCATGCCCCCCAGGGCGATGGCGACGAGTTCGAGGGTGCCCAGGCTCTTCTCCCGGGGGCGGTGGATGGCGTGGGGATGGAGTTTTTTCAGATCCATGGGGACTCCTTTACCCGGTTTGGAACCATTGTAGCGTAGAAAAGAGGCAGCGCGGCGAATCCGGTGCAATCTCCGGGTTTCAGCTGTCATTTATGATGCGAACTGTATATTAGTGTAATTACACTAAAAGGAGGGACCATGTCCCGAACTGCCATACCGGTACTCTTTCTCGCCCACGGCTCTCCCATGAACATTGTCGATGAGAACCCCTATACGGCGATGCTGCGCGAGCTGGGGCGCAGCCTGCCGCTTCCGAAGGCGGTTCTGGTCGTATCGGCCCACTGGCTGACGGACGGAACCCGGGTGAGCTCGGACAAGCAGACGGAACCGATGTACGACTTCTTCGGCTTTCCCGAGCCCCTCTACGCAGTGCATTACGCCCCTCCGGGTAGCCCGGAAACGGCCCGGAAAATCGTCGACAGACTGCCGGAAGTGACGGCATCGAGCCGCCGCATCGACCATGGGGCGTGGGCACTGATGTACCATCTTTTCCCGGAGGCGGACGTACCGCTGCTGCAGCTCTCCATCGACCGGAGCCTCGCTCCGGAGGGGCACTGGGAATTGGGGGAACGGCTGGCGTTCTTGCGCAGTGAGGGGGTGCTCATCGTCGGCAGCGGCAACGTCACCCACAACCTCGGCGCGGTCACGGCCGGCGATACGCCCCCGCCGGAGTGGGCGAAGCGGTTCGACGGGAGCGTGGCCGACGCCCTCGAAGGGGGCGACCGCGAAGCGCTGTGCGGCTATGAGCGGTGGGGGGAAGCGGCCCGCATATCCCTGCCAACCGCCGAACACTACCTGCCGCTGCTCTATGGAGCCGGGGCGGCGCGCGGAAGCCGTCCGAAAGCGCTTTACCGCGGCTTTCAGAACGGTTCGGTCAGCATGAGCTCCTGGATCTTCGAATGAGGTTCAGGCGCCGATGTCGGCGAGCTCTTTCAAGGCTTTTTGGGTGAGGTAGGGGCGCATCGCCCCCTCGATGTGGCGGAAGCCGCCGGAGAGGTTTTCCGCGTCGACGTCGATGCCGAGGGTTTCGAGGTGCGAAAGCCAGAACTGGTTGCACAGCAGTATGGTGTCGGTCAGCTGGTCGTAGACGTTGTCGCAGGGCAGCTCCAGGTAACCGTTGCCGGTCAAGCCTTCGAGCACGGCCCGGACGCGCTGGGCGTGTTCGCGGTTCTCCCGGACGTACCGGGTTCGGAGTTCGGGGTCCCGCGACAGCAGAAAGAGAAGCTCCCGGTGAAAGAAACGGTACTCCCAGTAGACGCCGGCCAGGTGGAGCTGGTGGCGGTGAATCGCCGTCATGGTGGCGGGGAACTCCGATGGGGGAAGGACCGTTTTGGCGAGCATCTGTTCATAAAGGGCATAGATGATCGCCTCTCGGTTGCTGTAGTGGTAGTGGAGGTTGCCGGGGCTCATGCCTAGCGCCGCCGCGATATGGTTGGTCGTGGCGGCCTGGGTGTTGCGCTCGTTGAAGAGCTCGAGGGCCGCCGCGAGGATGCGTTCTTTTGTCGTCATGGATGACATTATACTATTTGGCGATCCCTTCGAGTTCTACGGAGAGTTTGACCTCGTCGCCGACAACGACGCCGCCGGTCTCGAGGGCCTTGTTCCAGGTGAGGCCGAAGTCGCTGCGTTTGATCTTCCCGCTCAGGGAGATGCTGCTGCGGGTGTTGCCCCAGGGGTCCTTGACGACGCCGGAGACTTCGGCTTCGAGGGTGACGCTGCGGGTGACGCCGTGGAGGGTCAGGTCGCCGGTGAGGGTATCGCCGGAGACGCCGGTCATGGTAAAGGTGATGTCCGGGTAGCGGGCCGTGTCGAAGAAGTCGGGGCTGCGAAGATGGTCGTCGCGTTTTTCCACCCCGGTGTCGACGGAAGCGGCCTCAATGTGTCCTTCGAGGCTTTTGAGGACTCCCGAGTCGAGGTCGTAGCTTCCGGAGAAACGGCTGAAGTTGCCGGTCACGTTGCTGATCATCAGGTGCTTGATCTTGAAGCCGACGCTCGAATGGGAGACGTCGACGGTGTAGGGCGCGCCGAAAAGGAGCCCGCCCGCCATGAGAAAGGCGGCTGCCGATGCGATGAGTCTGGAAGGTTTCATAAGAGATCCTTTGTTTAGAGTAATTACACTAAGCACAGTAGCACGATTTTGTTTCACTTGTCAAGAGCAATTGCTCTAAATGTATGAGATGATGCACCCGCACTTCTCGGCTGTCAAGGAAACGAACCGCTTGAGCCCCCTCTCCAAGGGCATTTGCCCCGTTCTAGAATGCAACTTGCATCGGATGCGGTATTCAAGGAGTCGCCATGGAGATTGCGCTGAGCAAACACGAACACAAACCCCTGCAGGTCAACCCCATCAAGCATTCGCAGCCTATGGGAGCGGCGCTGGCGTTCATGGGAATCCGTAACTGTCTGCCGCTGATGCACGCCGCCCAGGGGTGCGCCTCCTACACCAAAGTCTTCTTCACCCGCCACTTCAACGAACCCATCGCCATGTATAACACCTCCGTGAGTGACATCACCGCCGTACTCGACGGCGGGGACTACTCCATTTTGATGGCGATCGAGAACATTACCAAGAAGAACAGCACCATGAAGCCCGAACTCATCGGCCTGCACACCACGGGGCTGACCGAGACCAAGGGCGACGACGTCCGGGCCGTGGGCATGCATGTGGAGATCCCCTACTGCTATGTCAACACCCCCGACTTCGAAGGGGGAATGGAGAGCGGCTGGGCCCTTGCGGCGAAGGCAATGATCGAGCAGCTGACCGAACCCGCCGACACCGTACGCCCCAACAAACTCCTCATCCTCCCCCACGTCAGCATGCAGCCCGTGGAGGTGGAGAAGATCAAAGAGTGCTGCGAAAGCTTCGGCTTCGAGACCTACGCCCTGCCGGACCTCTCCACCTCCCTCGACGGCTATCTCAGCGAAGGGCAGGGGAAACTGGGGACCGGGGCCATCGGCGTCGACGACATCAAGGCGATGGCGGATGCGGGGACGGTCATCTCCGTGGGCTGCTCCATGAAACATGCCGCCGAAGCGTTGCTGGTGAAGAACCCGGCCGTCAAACATCTGCATTTCGACCACCTGATGGGTCAGGACGCCAACGACGCCTTCGTCGCGGCGCTGATGGAGCTGCGCCACATCGACCCCGCCCCCATGGTGAAACGGTGGCGGGGACGCCTGCAAGACGCCATGCTCGATACCCACTTCCTCATCGGTTCATCGCATTTCGTCGTCACGGGAGAACCGGACATGTGCGTCGGCATCTGCGAACTGCTCCAGAGCGTCGGCGGTACCGTCGACGCCGTCGTCGCGACGGTCTACAGCCCGGTACTCGAGACGGTGAAGGCGGGGACGGTCTTCGTCGGAGACCTCGAAGATGCGAAGGAGCATTTCGAGACGGCGGACCTGGTGGTGAGCAACTACCATGCAGAACGGATCTTGCACATGCAGCAGCAGAATCCCGAGAGACACAAACGGACCGCCCTGGTGCTGCGCGGATTTCCCAATTACGAGGAACTGGGCAACCAGCTCAAGAACGACCAGCTCTACGAGGGAAGTACCTACTTTCTCTTCGAAGTGGCTAACGCCCTGCGCCACGTCAAACACGGCGACGGGCACTGAACCGGAATTCAAACCAAACAAGGAGTCAAACATGGGTGAAAGTACGAAAATCACGGTTGACGACGGCATCACGTCCGAAAACGCCATCAAGGTGGCCTTCGCCACAAAAGATATGGAACACATCAACGCGCACTTCGGCGGCGCGCTGGAGTTCGTCGTCTACAACGTCTCCGCGGAGGGCTTCGGCCTCAGCGGCGTCGTCAAGACCGATACCTCCGCACTTGAAGGGGACTCCAAGACCGACTACAAGGTCAAAGCCCTCGAAGGGATCAACATCATGTACTGCGAGTCCATCGGCGGTACGGCGGCGGCGAAAGTCATCCGCGCGGGCATTCACCCCATGAAGGTTCAAGAACCCGTCAGCATCGAGAGCGTGCTGGTCGACCTGGTGAAAATGATCAACGGCAACCCCCCGCCGTGGGTCAAACGTATCATGAACATGGAGACCGCAGAGGACCCCCGCCTCGAGAGATGGGCGGCGGAGTAATCAATTTAAAACTAAGAACTAGAAACTAAAAACGAAAAACTTTGGAGAGGCGGCAGGGCCGCAACTTTTAACGTTTAGTTTTTAGCTTTTCACTCAAAACAAGGGAGTCTCACATGAGCGAAGTTATGGACAAAAATGCTTTCACGGAAGAGCTGGTGCGCCAGCTGCGGGCGACGGACCAGTTCGGCAACTGGTCGAAGATGAGCGACGAGGAGCTTCTGAGCAAGAAGTACGTCAAAACCAAGGAAGATCTCAAAAAGATCCCCATCATCGCCGACATCGACGAGATGCTCATCGGCGAGATCAAGATGATTTTCAAGGCGATCGCCCTGCAGTTCGAACGCCAGACCGGCATCATGTGCAACGTGGTCATGGAGATGAGCCACGAAGGTTTCGGCCGCTGCATTGTCATCGCCGACCGCATCGTACTGGTTGACAAGTACTTCAAAGATGCCCATCGGTTCGGCTACCGCACCCTGGACAAGCTCTTTGAAGAGGGGCAGAAGTACCTCGACAAATCCTTCGAAATTTATAACCAGTACAAGCCCTGCAAAGAGCAGAACGTCTAAAAAGCGGGCAGGCTGTCCGACATTTTGTTCAAGAAACGGACAAAATGGTGGGAAAATTTTCAGCGATCCCTTTCGCCGACGGAGCGTTTCAAAGCTCCGCGTAATGGAGGGGGATTTATAGTTTACCTCACGAAAACGCGGACCGGAGCCACCGGTCGCAGCGGAGATTCAACATTCAACACAGGAGTAAGAGGCAATGGCAAACATCGGCATTTTTGTAGGCAGCAGCGGCGGCGTGACCCAGGAAGCGGCGGAGAAGCTTCAGGAGCTCTTTGAAGGTTCGGAACTGATCAACATGGAAGAAGATTACGACGACCTCGACCAGTTCGAAGAGTTCGACGTCCTGCTCATCGGCTCCTCCACCTGGGGCCAGGGCGACCCCCAGCGCGACTGGGTCGACCCCCTCTACGAAATGGAGAACGACGAACCGGACCTTAGCGGCAAGAAAGCGGCATTTTTCGGCGCAGGCGACCAGAAAACCCACGGCGAGCACTTCGTCAGCGCCCTGGGCAAAATGGAAGAGATCTTCCACAAATGCGGCGCCAAGACCGGTTTCGGCCACTGGCCGACTGACGGCTACGAGTACGAGTTCTCCCTGGCGGAGAAAGCGGGACGCTTCTGCGGCCTTCCCATCGACGACGTCAACCAGGCGGATCTGACCGACGAACGCCTCGAAGCGTGGGCGGCGCAGGTCAAGAGCGAGATGGGTCTGTAAGAACCCTCCGCAGGCTCCGCCCGGCGGGGCCGACGGAGTGTTCGTCGCGTCGGGTGACCGACAAAAATGTAGCACTTTGTTTCGGGATGCATGCTGTAACGGGTTTCGTGCAAGAGCGGAAATTGCAACAGGTCAGGAACAGACCAGCTAAGGATTACAGGATGAACAGACTGAGCGAGTTTGAATCACTGACAGATACCGAGGAGTATCTCGATTTCTTCGACATCGAGTACGACGAACGCCTGGTATACGTCAAGCGTTTCCACATCATGAAAAAATTCGGCGAGATGATCGAAAAGGCGAAAGAACACGACTTCGGCAGCGACGAAAAGCTGCTGGAGTACTACAAGTTCGCCCTGATCACCGTCTACAAGAACTTCGAAAACGGCTACGCCCCCTCGGCGGCGGAGATCTGGTCGATGTTCGACAAACCCAGCGCCTGCGGAAGTTGTTCGACCGCATCGAGCTGCAGCGATATCGAGGAGGTGAGCAATGGAGTACACGCCTGCACAAGCCAATCAAATCTCAGCTTCAACTAAAGACGAGATCCTCCCGGTATTCCGCATCGGTCAGCGGGTTCGTGTGACCAAGCCGATCAAGAACGACGGCTCGAACCCTTTCGAAGCGCCCGATGCGATCCTGATTCCCCCCGGAGCGGAGGGGTACGTCAAGTTCATCGGCGACTGGCTTCAGGTCATTCGCATCTACGAAGTGCACTTCATCGAGGAGGGGCACACCTTCGGATGCCGCGAGTCGGAACTCGTGGCGATCGAAGATTTCGACGGCTACGACGAAGTCGAGGAGGAGCTGCGCTGGATTCGCGAGCACCGCGCCAAGCGCGCAGCGGAAAAAGCGGCTCAAGAGGCCTCCGAGCAATCTCAAAAAGAAGGAGCCTAATCAGGATTTTTGAGTATTGACGACCGGGAAGGCGTCCACCATAAACGTCTTCACGGGAAACATTGAAGGAGAAAGTATGGTAAATGTCATTTTTTGCGGCTTCGGCAGTGGCATGGACAAGCGTGTCATCGCCCGTAACGGCGATCTTCTGCTTCGGGTCGCGGAAACCAACGGCGTCAAGATTCCGACCGACTGTAAAGACGGCACGTGCGGAAGCTGTGTGGTTCGCGTTGAAGACCTGAGCGTTGATAGCGCGATGGACCCTTCCGCCGAAGATTACGACGCGTACGCGCAGTCTGTCTACATGGACGACAAAGAGCTTGGTACCCTGGTCGAGATGGGTGCCATCACGAAAAAAGAGGCGGAAGTCGCGCAGCAGTACAACCGCCAGACGCCGGTACGCCTCGCGTGCCAGTGCATCATCAGAAACGATATCATCGTTCGCCCCTACGACTAATTCGAAAGGGCGGCACGGCGGGGCATCCCGCCGTGCCAAACACACTTTAAACTTGGAGAGATCAATGACAACACGTGTAGAGATTATGAACGACTTCCTGGCGATCAACGTCAAGCCGGGAAAAACCATCCAGGACATCGTAGAAGCATCAGGCAGCGCTCTGCCGTTCGGCTGCCGCGACGGTGAATGCGGTACCTGTATCGTTATCATCGAATCCGGTATGGAGTTCCTGAGCGAAGTGACCGAAAAAGAGAAAGCGGTCATGAAAATGCTCAACGAAACCAACCCCAAAGCCCGCCTCGCGTGCCAGATGAAGATCGTCGAGCCCAACGGCCTCGTTCGCGTCAAATACTAATTTCCCCGCCGTCTCCACCGGGACGGCATCCCCTCCATCGCTACTCATCAGAACAAAATATGCAGCCTGTATAAAAAATAATCCATCAGCTGGTCCAAATCTGGGCGATTTATTTTTACAATTAGGTATAGCAATCGATCAAAGAAGCGCCGAATGAAACAAGAACTCAGCCTTAAACAGAAGCAGCTCCCCCGGCTCTCCATGCAGACCTGGCTGCCCCTTCTGCAGTGTTCCCTCAGCGATCTGGACAAGCACCTTCAGGTGATCACCAACGAGAATCCCTGCCTGGAAGTCAACTCCGGTTTCGAGGTTTCCGAAAGTAGCTCCGATCGCTCCCACCGCGCCTACATGGAGTACCAGAACCATGTCTCCAACGCTTCGAGCGACGAGATCGAGTGGCTCAGCGTCGCCGGGGAGTCCCTCTACGAAAAACTCGACCGGCAGATCACGGCGCCGCTCTTTCCGACCCCCATCTCCCAGAAGATCGCCCGGCAGATCATCTACTACATCAGCGACGAGGGGTATTTCGAGGGGGACGTCAAGGAGATCGCCGAACAGTGCGACACCGACGAGTACAAGGTCGAGAGCGTTCGCCAGCGCTTCGCCTATCTCGAACCCAGCGGCGTCGGTGCGGTGGACTACAAGGAATCCTTCCTCTTCCAGCTCAACGACCATGAGCTTGACGATGAACTGAGCATCCTGCTCAGCGCGCTGATTTTGCAGTTCGAGCAGATCGAGAAATTCATGGGACATCCGCGGCTGCACGACGCCAAGGAGATCATCCAGAAACTCAAAAACCCCCCGGCGATGGAGTATATGGAGAGCGAGAGCCAGGTGCTTCCGGACCTGAGCATCCTTTTCGAGAAGGGTGAGCTTACCATCAAGGTCAACCACGCCTTCTACCCGGACCTGACGGTGACGCAGATCGACAAGTACGACAATTTCGCCAAACAGAAGTTCAAAGAAGCGCGGGAGCTGGTAAAACTTCTCGACCTGCGCAAGGCCACGCTCTACAACGTAGCCCTGGTGCTCATCGAGAAGCAGTACAACTTCTTCATGGGGGGGGAGCTCAAGCCGCTGCGTCTGCAGGATGTCGCCGATGAGCTGGGCTTCAACGAGTCGACCATCTCCCGGGCCATCAGCGAGAAGTACATCGAGTGCGAGCGGGGGGTGTTTGCCTTCAAAGAGTTCTTCTCCAACGCCATCGGCAACGTTTCAACGTCGGAGATCAAGCACTTCCTGGAGCGGCTGGTCCAGAGCGAGGATCGGGACAAGCCCTACAGCGACAAGATCCTCCACGAGAAGATCGAGGCGCGCTTCGGCATCCAGATGGTGCGCCGCTCCATCGCGAAGTACCGTCAGGAGCTGGACATTCCTCCCTTCAAGGAGCGGCGCTTCCTCTACAAGCTCGCGGAGATCTGACCCGCTAGCTCGACGGGGTGTCGATGGCGGTGAAGTAGCTCTGCGTGTGGGGTACGGCTTTGCGGCCGCTCTGGGTCAGGGCGGATTCGTTGGTTTCGCCGGTACGGATGCGCTCGACTTCCAGCACCGGGGTGACCCACATCTTTCCGGCGCCGCTTCCCGTATCCTGCGCGTTGGAACGGATCGCCTCCATGGCGGAGGCTTTGTAGGAATCGTTGGAGAGCACGATGTCGAGGCGCACCTTTTCGTCCAGGTCGATGGCGCCTCCGGCTTCGATGAATCCCAGGCCGCCCTTGCCGATGACCTTGCTGACGGTCACTCCTTCGATGCGGCGTTCGTAAAGGTCCTGAAGGACGTCGTTGAGGCAGCTGCGGTTGAAGATGGCGGTGAGAAGGTACATGGGTATCCTTTGAAGCGATAATGTATGTGCCAACCAATGCATAAAGCATTCCCGGCATGTCACGCCGGAGACATTTTTGTCGGCTTGCGGGGTGACGGACAAAAATGTACTAAAAACGGGCTGCCCCGGCGGGAACATGAATTGCAAACTACCCGGTAACGACTTTACCGGGGCGACTGCCCCTATTATACGAGGTGATGAAGATGGCAAGAGACGATCTGATCGGCGGAGCACTCTGGGAAGAGTACTCGCTCGAGGTACAACGCAGAATGAACGCCCCGGAGAACATGGGCGAGATCACCGAAGCGGAAGCGGGTGACGACCGGCTCATCATCGCCGACTTCGGCGCGGAGAGCTGCGGCGATGCCGTCCGCCTCTACTGGCAGATCGACCCTGCGACCGACGTCATCAAGAAGAGCAAGTTCAAAAGCTTCGGCTGCGGGACGGCGATCGCCTCCTCGGACATGATGGCGGAACTCTGCGTGGGCAAGAGCGTCGACGACGCCCTGAAGATCACCAACCTCGACGTCGAGAAGGCGCTGCGGGACAACCCGGACATCCCGGCGGTACCGGGCCAGAAGATGCACTGTTCGGTCATGGCCTACGACGTCATCAAAAAAGCGGCTTCCATCTACAAGGGCGTCGACATGGAGAGCTTCGAAACGGAGTTCATTATCTGCGAATGCGCCCGGGTCTCCCAGGACACGCTGCGCGAAGTGATCAAACTCAACGGCCTTACCACCGTCGAGGAGGTCACCGACTACACCAAGGCGGGCGGTTTCTGTAAGTCCTGTATCAAGCCCGGCGGCCACGAGAAGAAAGACGTCTACATCGTCGACCTGCTGGCCGAAGTGCTCGAAGAGGTGGAAGCGGAGAAGCGGAGCAAGAAGATCATCGAAGCCAAGGGCGACGGTGATTTCAACCAGATGGGCCTGGTCCAGAAGATCAAGGCCGTCGAATCCATCCTCGAAGAGTACATCCGCCCGACCCTCAAGGCCGACGGCGGCAACGTGGAACTCATCGACATCAAGGAGAGCGAGGAGTGGGGCTTCGAGATCCTCATCAAGTACCAGGGCGAGTGTATGAGCTGTTCGATGAACACGACCACCACCCTGGCGGGCATCGAGGACATGCTGAAGTTCAAGCTTAAAGCGCCGCTGAAAGTGATCGTCGTTTAATGGCGGGTGCGACGAAAGAGGGAACCTTCGCCTACCTCAAGCAGTTCCCGAAATACAGTCGGGACTTCTACCGGTTCGACGGCGAGGTGTTCGTCTCCTCGCTGGGGCTGGGGACCTTCCGCAAGGAACCCTACCGCGAAGAGAACTACGTCGTCAACTACAAGGATGCCGTCAAGACCGCAGTGCTCAACGGCATCAACCTGATCGACACCGCCATCAACTACCGCTACCAGGTGAGCGAACAGGAGATCGGCGAGGCGCTGCAGGAGCTTTTCGCGGAAGGAAAAGCGCAGCGCGAACAGCTCGTCGTCACCTCCAAGGCGGGCTTCATCCCCCTGGAGTTTCCCTTCCCCGACCCCTACGAGTGGATCAAAACGCAGGTCATCGACGCGGGCCTGGCCCTTCAGGAAGAGGTCGTCATCGACCAGCACTGCATGAGCCCCGCATTCCTGCGCTGGAGCGTTGAACGCTCCCTGGAGAACCTGCAGCTCGAGACCCTCGACGTCCTCTTTCTCCACAACCCGGAGACCCAGCTGGGCTATGTCGACCGTGACACCCTCATGGAACGCATCAAGACGGCATTCGAGCTTTTCGAAACCCTGGTGGCCGAAGGGAAGATACGCTCTTACGGCATCGCCAGCTGGAACGCCTTTCTCTACGAAGAGGGACATACCGAATACCTCGGACTGGGCGAGGTGCTCGCCGTCGCACGGGAAGTCGGCGGGGAGGGGCACCACTTCAAATACCTCGAAGTCCCCTTCAACCTCGGCAAGCCACACGCCTACAGCTACTCCAATCAGAAGGGTCCCGACGGGCGCTACTACACCCTGATGCAGGCGGCTTACGGCTACGGGCTGAATGTCATGGCGGCTTCCTCGCTGCTGCAGATGAACCTCTTCAAAGGGAAGTTTGACGCCAAGGTCGGGACGCTGCTCGGGACCGAATCGGTCGAAAACGACATCCTCAGCGCCTTGCAGTTCTCCCGTTCAGGTACAATGATCAGTGCACTTTTCGGCGCCGTGGACCCGCGGCACGTCGAAGACAACCTGATGCTCGCCTATCTGCCGGCCGCGGCGCCGGAAAAGGTGGCGGCACTTTTCGGAGGTGATCATGCTCTATGACGTCGTCGTCGTCGGGAGCGGCATTTCGGGACTCTTTTCGGCGCTTTACGCCAAAAAAGCCGGATTCAATGTCGCGGTACTGACCAAGGGGAACCCCTTCCGTTCCAACTCCGCCGTCGCTTCGGGGGGGATCAACGCCGTCATCAACATGGCCGAACTCGACTCGGTGGCCCGTCACGTCAACGATACCATCGAGGGCTCCGACGGCCTTGCCCACGCCTCCAACATTGAGAAGATGTGTCAGGAGGCCCCCAACATCATCGACGAACTTCGGGAGATGGGAGTCACATTCGACACCGACGAATCGGGCAACCTCCAGCAGCGCCCCTTCGGCGGGGCGAGCGCCAACCGCACCTGCTACATCGCCGACCGGACCGGTTCGGCCATCGTCCAGACCCTTCTGGTCACATGCCGCAACGAGGGCGTCCACATCCTCGCCAACCACAAGTTCCTCAACATCACCAAGTACAAGGGCAAGCTCTCCGGGGTGACGGTACTGCGCCGCCACAACTCCCAGGTCATCGCCCTGGCATGTAAGTCGCTGGTACTCGCCGGCGGTGGGTACGCGGGGATCTTCCGGGGCCATACCACCAACGCCCAGGAGAGCTCCGGGGACGTCATCGCCGCGGCGCTGCGGGCGGACATGCGCCTCTCCAACATGGAGTTCGTGCAGTTCCATCCCACCACCCTGGCCAACTCCGGATCCCTCATCAGCGAAGCGGCCCGGGGCGAGGGCGCCTACCTGATCGACGAGACGGGGGAGCGTTTCACCGACGAGCTGCAGACCCGGGACAAACTCTCCCGGGCCATCGTGCGCCACATGCTCGCAGGGCACAAGGTCTACCTCGATTTCCGCCACCTCGATCCGGAGATGATCGAGACCAAGCTCCCTTCGGCGCGCAAGCTCGCCTATAACGCCGCGGGCATCGACATCACCACGGAGCTGCTGGAGATCGCCCCCTCTGCCCACTACACCATCGGGGGGATCTGGACCCGGGAGGATACCTCCACGGACATGCCCTTCGTTTTCGCCTGCGGCGAATGCGCGGTGACGGGGGTTCACGGAGCCAACCGCCTGGGGGGCAACTCCCTGCTCGAGGGTGCCTACTTCGGCCGGATTGCGGGTCGCGAAGCGGCTCGGGTCGCCCTGAAGCGGGAGTTCCAGCCCATCGACTACGCCTATGTGGAAAAAGAGATGCGGAAGGTGGAACTCATCATCGAGGGGGAGAGCCTCTTCAACATCAACGCCATGCGCAAGAACCTCGGCGCGTCGCTCTTCAAAAACGCCGGGGTGCTCCGTACGGAGGTTTCTCTCGTCGCGGCGCTGGACTACGTCCACTACCTGATGAAGCGCAACCACGGGCTGCACTGCGTTAACAAGGAGCGCCACAACAACGTCGAGCTCCCCTCCATCCTGGAGTTCCTCAATGCCCAGCTCATCGCCGAGGCGATGGTGGTCTCGGCGATGGCCCGGGAAGAGAGCCGGGGGGTGCACTTCCGCGAGGACTACCCCATGCGCGACGACAAGCACTTCAACACGGCGTCGTACGTCCTGCAGCTGGGCAAGGACTTTTTGAAGGTCTCCTTCGAGAACGCGGTGCCGAACAACCTCTGGTACAACATCAAGAAGCTGCTGCACATGGCGTAGCGGCGGTTCGCATTTCATAGGAGAGGATGACGCCCGGTCATGTTCCCCTATGAAATGTGAGTTTCATCAATGCAAAATCATACAAAGGAAACACTATGGCAAAAGTCATGCTGCGTCAAAACGATGAAGGGAAAGTTCTCTTCTACGTCGCAAAAAAAGATATGGAGGAGATCATCGACTCCCTGGAGTTCGATACGGAAGAGGAGTGGGGCGGTAACGTGAACCTCACCAACGGCGACGTCTGGTACATCAAACCCGGACCGAAAAAACTCCCTAACGAAGTTGACGCCAAGATCGTCAGCCGCGGCGAAGACTGATCTTTCTTTCCTACGCTTCCCTGCCGGGAAGCTCCTCTCCTCTTGACGCTTTTATCGCTAAACCGTAATCTCTAATTGGCTATCATTACACCCTTTCACAGAGGAGAAATCATGCAGCACTTAACGACGGACATTCTGATCATCGGCGGCGGTCCCGCGGCCCAGGTCACGGCCGCGACGGCCCTTGAAAACCACCCGGACAAATCCGTTACGGTCATCAAAAAAGAGGAGGTCGGTCTCGTTCCGTGCGGCATCCCCTACATCTTCGGCGACACGCTGGGCAGCAGCGAAAAAGATGCCATGGCCTGCGGGGGACCGGTAGCGAAAGCCGTCAACATCATCGTCGACGAAGTGCTCGACGTCGACATCGCGACGAAGTGCGCCGTGGCGAAGGCCCACCGGATCACCTTCGACAAACTGGTCTTCGC
Source organism: Sulfurimonadaceae bacterium (assembly GCA_050292215.1). Taxonomy (GTDB): domain Bacteria; phylum Campylobacterota; class Campylobacteria; order Campylobacterales; family Sulfurimonadaceae; genus SZUA-415. Next base: position 60,346 of record JBNKLF010000001.1, read on the forward strand.
CACGGGGTCCGTCCCCTTTGTCCACGAGAACCTTCGCGGCGCCCTGGCGCTCGAGAACGTCTTTACCGTCGACAAGGATAAAGAGCAGATTGACCGCATCATGGCCTATCTCAAGGGGTGCCGCCGCGTCATCGTCGTGGGGACCGGTTTTATCGGCGTCGAGATCGCCGCGGAGCTGCGGACCGTGGACAAAGAGGTGACGCTTGTGGGCGGCCGCCACGTGCTGGCGGGTTCCTTCGACGCGGATATGGCCGGAGAGGCCGGGGCGCTGCTTGAAGAGAGGGGCGTCAACCTGGCGTTGGGACAGCACGCATCCGGGGTCATCGAAGCCTCGGGCCGCGCCGTCGGCGTGCGGCTTTGCGACGGCAGCGAACTGGAGGGGGACGCCATCATCCTCGCCACCGGCTACCAGCCCAACACGGAGCTGGCGAAGAAGGCGGGCTTCAAACTGACGCGCTACGGGGGCATCTGGGTGGACGAGTACATGCGAACCCGGGACCGGGACGTCTTCGCCGTCGGTGACTGTTCCGGCCGCCGCGACTTCATTACCCGCGCCCCCTCCAAGGTGATGCTCGCCTCCACCTCCGCCGCGGAGGCACGGGTCGCGGGGATCTCGCTCTACGGATTGAAGCATCTCAAGGGCTTCAACGGCACCATCGCCATCTTTTCGACGCTTATCGGCAAGCGGGCCTTCGGCTGTGCCGGGGTCACGGAGGATCGGGCCCGCCAGGAGAAGATCGACTACGTCGTCGGCCGCTTCGAGGGGCTTAACCGTCACCCCGGGACCATTCCGGACGCTTCGAAGCAGTCGGTCAAGCTGATCGCCCTGCGGGGCAGCGGACAGATCATCGGCGGGCAGGTGATCGGGGACAAGGAAGCGGGAGAGATGATCAACATCATCGGCCTCGCCATCGAGGCGGAGCTGACGGCCCATCACCTGGTGTCGCTGCAGGTAGCGACCCAGCCTCTGCTGACCGCGGCGCCGACCAACTACCCCATCGTCAAGGCGGCGCAGCAGATCGTCAACGCGATGCGCTGAGCGATGTTCACTCGGAGATAAGGATCTCTTCCCCCGCCGCAACGCCGCCGTGGCGCCGCAGGTGGGCCTGATCGAGGACGATCGGGTTGGTGGAGGGGCAGTAGTTGGCGTCGTTGGAGGTGTAGAGCTCCACCATGTAGTTGTCGGCGCCGTAGAAGGTGTTCTTCAGCGAGGGGCGCTTCGCCTTGAGCTCTGCGTTGGCCAGGGCGCGGTCGATGCTGACGGTTCCGGTCTGCCCGGCGTCGAGGGTGATGGAGGTGTGGAAGAGGTCGTAGAGGGTGTCGAGGTGGTCGTACTTCCCTTTGGTCAGCTCGAAGTGCATCATCCTCACAAGGAACTTGCTCCGGTAGCTGCCGGTGTTCTTGATGGTGTAGGTGACGGTGCTCATGTACATGTCGGTGTCGATGATCTCCCCTTTGGGGCGTTCGACGGGGATGATCTTTTCGAGCATCTGGCCGGTAAGGGGGTTTTTGATCTCGACCACCACCTTCTGAAGCATGGCGCACTCGGCCATCCCGGAGACGTAGATGCCGCCGCCGTCGTTGGCCACCCATTTCCAGCCGTTGGCGAGGATGCCGCTGGGGTTGCTGGCGGTGGTCCCGACGACCGCGGGACGGTTCATCACGTGGTAAAAGGGGCGGATGGTGAGCTGGTTGGGCAGGATGCCCCGGTTCCCGACGTTTCTGATCTTGAGCCCGTAGGCGCCGCGCCCCCGGTATTCGGCTTCGAGGACGGTGAGCTCCTGTTCGGGGTTGGTAAACTGCTCGTGGTCCATGCTGTTGATCTGCGTAAAGGCGTTGCTGTTGGGCGTCGCGGCGGCCTTCATCGCGGCGGAGACGGCGGGATTGGCGCTGCCGGGCAGGTTGATGACTTTGCTGACGCTCCGGTGGGTCTGCTTGTCGGTGATGACGACTTTGAGCTGCGCGGCTTCGCGCAGGCGGGGCCAGTTTTGGCGGGTAAAGGTGCGTTGCCCCCCTTCGTCGATGGTATCGATCGTCGTGATGGGAAGTCCCGCTTCGCCGAGAGTGTGGGTTCCCATCATCTGGTAGGCGCGGATCTCCAGCCGGTTTTTGTCGATGCGGGGCCCCCGGTTGACGGTTCGGACGTACCAGGTCATCGACGTTCCGTGGTCAAGAGCCTGAAGCTCCTCGATGGTGAGGAAAAGCGTCATTTTCGGGGTGACCGTCCTGGAGAGCGCGGGTTTCTCCGTTCCCGCCGGAATCGGGAGTTTCTGGGGGGCGGCAACGGGCATGGCGGCATGTGTCAGCGCTGCGGCAAAGAGTGTCGTGATCAGGGTGCGAAAGAGCAGTGTCATGGGCGATCCTTCGAATGCGGTGATACCGTAGGGTTCTTACCAAAGTATCACGACTTTCGTTTGATCATCCTGAAGGAGACGGGCAAAGGCGGCGGAGACGGCGAAGCTGTTACCGCCGGGGGGCCTTCCGGCCTAGTGCCGGAAAGCGATGTTGTTCTCCTTGATGCTGGAGATGATGCGGGCGATGGCGGCGACTTTCGCATCCTCCTCTTCAAGGTGTTTGCGCGCTTCGAGGTTGAAGCGGCCGAGGTTTTTGTCGAGGTAGCCGGTGTTGAAAACCCCTTCGATGAAGTCGTCGTCTCGGGTGATCTCCCGGTGCAGGGGGATGTTGCTCGGGATGCCTTCGACATGGAACTCGTCGAGGGCGCGGCGCGCTTTCTTGACCACCCCTTTCCAGTCCATGGACCAGACGATCAGCTTGCCCACCATGGAGTCGTAGTAGGGCGAAATTTCGTAACCGGCGTAGGCGCTGGTGTCGATGCGTACCCCGGGGCCGCCGGGAGCGGCATAGTGGGTGATCTTCCCGGCGGAGGGGAGAAAGTTGCGGGCGGGGTCTTCGGCGTTGATGCGGAACTCCACCGCGTAGCCGCGGAAGTGGATGCGCTCCTGCTCGACGCTCAGGGGCTGCCCCTCGGCGATGTGGATCATCTCCTGGATGATGTCGACGCCGCTGATGAGTTCGGTCACGGGGTGTTCGACCTGGACGCGGGTGTTCATCTCGATGAAGTAGATGGTGTCGTTTTCGTCGACGAGGAACTCCACGGTGCCGACGCTTTCGTAGCCCAGCTCCTTCATGGCCCGCACCGACATCTGGCAGAGGGTCTGGCGCACGGCGTTGCCGAGGCTGGGGGAGGGGGCGATCTCGATCACCTTCTGGTGGCGGCGCTGGATGGAACAGTCCCGTTCTCCGAGGTGGACGACGTTGCCGTGTTTGTCCGCCATCACCTGCACTTCGATGTGGCGCGGGTTCTGGACGTACTTCTCGATGAAGACGTCCCCCTTGCCGAAGTATTTGAGGGCTTCGGAGGTCGCCGAATGGTAGAGCTCCTCGAAATCCGACTCCAGACGGACGATGCGCATCCCCCGTCCGCCGCCGCCGAAGGCCGCCTTGATGATGACCGGGAAGCCGATGTCTCTGGAGATGCGTTTGGCGGTCTCGATGTCGCTGACGGGGGCGTCGGTCCCCTCGACCACCGGGACGCCGATGGCCTTCATGGCCGCCTTGGACGCGGTTTTGTCGCCGAAGAGGGCGATGTGCTCGGGTTTGGGACCGATGAAGATGATGCCCGCTTCGGCGCAGGCGGCGGCGAACTCGGCATTTTCCGAAAGGAAGCCGTAGCCGGGGTGAACGGCGTTGCAGCCCGCCTTGAGCGCGAGGGAGACGATGCGTTTGTAGTCAAGGTAGGCTTCGATGGGGTTGCCGAGGATGGGGTAGCATTCGTCGGCCTTGCGGACCCAGATGCCGTCGATATCGACTTCGGAGAACATGGCGACGCTGGTAATGCCCAGCTCCTTGCAGGCCCGGATGATGCGCAGGGCGATTTCGCCGCGGTTGGCGACGAGTACTTTGGTGATGGTAGTCATGGAATCCTCCGTGTTGCAGGGAGCCTTTCGGAGGGCACCCTGAAAAAAGATGGGACCATTGTAGGGGGTTAACGGATTTTTTTCTTCCGATTTCCTGCATCAAGATTGCGTATATATTGGCATCGGTATGCGATTTCAGTGCATTAAAATTTGTCCATTCTTGCTATGATGTTCCCATGAGAAAAGAGACGCTGCTGCGGCATACGAAGATCGCCAACGATATCCTCTACTACATCTACACCCACATCGAGACGCACATCGACCTCGACGAGCTGAGTGGAGACCTGGGGGTAAGCAAGTACCATATGCACCGCATCTTCAAAGAGACTTTCGACAAGAACATCTACGAAAGCATCAAGTCCATCCGGCTGCAGAAGGCGGCGAGCCTGCTGCTGACCAACCGCTACAGCACCATCTCCGAAGTCGCGTCGCTCTGCGGCTACAGCTCCCACTCCTCCTTCATCAAGGCGTTCCGGGACCGTTTCGGCAAGAGCCCTAAAAACTGGCGGCGGGGAGGCTACAAGACCTATTCCGACCGCATCCTCAAACAGTCCAAGACCGCCATGGCCTCTACGGCGGACTTCTCCGGCATTCAGCCGACCATCGAGAAGATGCCGGAGATGGAGAGCTACTACATCCGCCACAAGGGGTACGGGGCGGAGATTCGCTCCACCTGGCAGAAACTGCACACCTGGGTGCTGAACCAGGACCTCAAACACTACCGCGAGATCGCGCTGTTTCACGACAACCCCACCATCACCCCCCTCGACGAGTGCCAGTACATCGCCTGCATCGTCGCACAAAAACGCGAGGCGGTCAAGAGCGACCGGCTCCCCAGTTTCAAAATCTCCGGCGGCACCTATGCCCGCTTCGACCTGACCGGGAGGCACGGGGACCTGCTGCGCTTCATCCACTGGGTCTACCACGAGTGGCTTCCCCTCAGCGCCTTCGAGACCACCACTAAGCCCTCCTACGCCGTTTACCGGAAGAATAACTTCCTCTCCGAAGACGACACCTTCGACCTGAGCTTCTACATCTCCGTCAATTTTTGATCTTCCTTTGATCGCTTTGGGCCTACAATAGAGGTTACGGCACTTTCACAAAGGAGTGATATGGAGATCATCATCGCCGGCGCGGGCAGCGTCGGTTTCAGACTCGCCAAGGTGCTCAGCCTCCGGCACAACGTGGTCATCATGGACCGCAATACCGAAGCCCTCGAGAAGCTCAAAGAGAGCATCGACGTCCTCCCCATCGCGGGAAACGTGCAGGACCCCGACGCCTACGAACCCCTCTCCGGCCGGGAGTTCGACCTCTTCATCGCCGTGACCGACATCGACGAAGTCAACCTGATCGCCGCCGGCGTCGCCGTCGAGAAGCTGCGTGCCGCCCGGAAAATCGTCCGCCTCAGCCACACCTTCTTCTCCCGCAGCACCATTGCCCAACGGCTGGCGGTGGAGCATGCGGTCTTTCCCCACATCCTGACCGCCGAATCGGTCCGCTCCCTCCTCGATCAGCCCAAGGCGAACAACGTAAAAAGTTTTCCCGGGACCGAGATGAAACTGGTCTCGGTCAAGGCCGATTTTCACCACGGCGTCAAAGGGATGGCGGTGTCGCAGGTCGAAAGCCGCAACCTTGCGGTGATCGGGATCGAACGCAAGAAGAACTACCACCTTCCCTCCGCTTCCGCCGAGATTCGGCAAGACGAGATGGTCTACCTTTTCGGGGCGGAGGAGGCGATCCGGGAGCAGTGCGGACGGCTCAACCACGCCATGCCCCGCTCCATCCGCAACATCGTCATCTTCGGCGCCGGCTCCCTGGGGATCGAGATCGCCCTGAAGCTCGGCGAACGCGATACGGTCATCAAACTCGTCGAAAAGGACCTGGAGTGCTGCCGCGGCGCCGCCGAGCGGCTTCAGGGGAAGGCGATGGTCATCAACAGCAAGTACGGCGACTCGCGGCTCTACCGCGACGAAGGGCTGGGCCATGCGGAGATGATGATCGCCGCGACCCCCAACGACGAGGAGAACATCATCAAGTGCATCGAGGCGCGCGAACACGGGGTGGGGAAGGTGGTCGCCATCAACAACGACATCGCCTACTACCACCTCATGCACGCCCTGGGGATCATCGTCGTCCGGGGCCCCAAGGTCAACGCCTTCTACTCCATCCTGGAGATCATCGGCTCCAGCGCCGTGGTCAACGAGAAGCTCTTCTGCGGCGGGGCGGCCATCTGCTTCCTGCGGCACTTCTCCGCGGCGCGGCCGGGCATCGAAGCCCCGAAGCACCGCATGTTCGCGGTCTACCGCATCCGGGGGGAGCAGATCGAAACGGTCGAGGCCGCGGACGCGGAGGCGGGGGACGCCGTCGTCCTGGTCTGCGACCGGGCCCATGAAGAGGAGGGCCGCGCTTGGATCAACGCGCTCTGAAGAACATCGCCAAACTTCTCTCCGTGATCGGGATGTTTCTCGGTCTCTTCTACCTGCTGCCCATCGCGACGGGCATTTTTTACGCGGAGCAGTGGCTCCCCTTCGCCGGGTTCGACCTGCTCTTCTTCGGCTTCAATGGGGCCATGTTTCTCCTGCTGCGCCGTCACCGGATCGAACTGAGCCTCAGAGAGGGGATTCTTTCGGTCAACCTGATCTGGCTGCTGGTGGGGGTTTCCGGGGCCTTTCCGCTCTGGCTGGGAAGCGACGTGACGCTGATGCACGGTTTCTTCGAGGCGATCAGCGGCTTTACGACGACGGGGGCGACCATCTACGCCGACGTCGAGTCCCTGCCGAAGATGCTGCTGATGCTGCGCAGCCTGATGCACTGGCTGGGGGGGATGGGCATCCTGGTGCTGGGGGTGGGGCTCTTCACCCTCATCAACCCCAGCGGTTCGCTGGCGCTCTTCAAGGCCGAAGCGACAGGGGTCAGGCTGGAGAAGGCGACTCCGAAGATCCGCGACACGGCGATGCGGCTCTGGGGGATCTACCTCCTGCTGACGCTGGCGGACGCGCTGCTGCTCTACGCGGAGGAGATGAACGCCTTCGAAGCCCTCAACCATGCCCTGAGTACCATCTCGACCGGGGGGTTCTCCACGCGCAACGCTTCGCTGGGAGCCTTCGACAACCCGCTCATTCTCTGGACGACGACTTTTTTCATGATCGTCTCGGGGATCAACTTCCTGGCCCACCTGAAGCTCTTTTACGGCGATACGCGGGGGTACCGCTCCGACGAGACCCGCTGGTACCTGACGCTCTTCGTGGCCCTCTCGCTGCTGCTGACCTTCGTACACCACGACGGGGAGACGATGACGCTCTCCATGACGGCGACCCACGCTTTCTTCAACGTCGCCTCGCTGATGACGACGACGGGATTCGCGTCGCTGGACTACGAACTCTGGGGGCAGGCGGCGACGGCGGTCTGCATCGCGGCGATGCTCATCGGGGGGAGCGGGGGGTCCACGGCGGGGGGCGTAAAGGTGATCCGCTGCGTGGTCTCGGCGAAGGTGATCGGTTCGGAGATCCGGAAGATTCTGCACCCCCGGGCCGTCGTCACCCTTTTCATCGACGGGCTGGCGGTGCCGTCTTCCATGGTCAGTGCGACCTTCGGGTTTATGATGCTCTTTTTCCTGACGGAGCTGGGGGTGGCGCTCATCCTTTTCGCCACGGGCAACGACGCGTTGACGGCCATCTCCGCATCCATCGCCTGCGTGGGGAACGTCGGGCCGGGCTTTGGGCATGTGGGGCCGACCTTCAACTACGCCTTTTTCAGCGACACGGACGCCTTCATCCTCTGCGTGGGGATGATCATGGGGCGGCTGGAATTCTATACCTTCCTGCTGGTCTTCATGCCCTCATTTTGGAAGCGGTTCTAGGGGCGGTTTCAGTACTCCCAGAAGTGCAGCGCCGCCGCGACCCGGTAGAAGGCCATCGTGGAACCGCGCAGGGTGTGGCTGGTTTTGGTTTCTGTCGCCAGGAGGCATTTCGTATAGTGGAACATGGAATCTCCTTTGATCGGTAGTTCCCTACGGTATGCAAAATCGATTCTATGGGTTTGAAAGAGGGGAAGCAATGAGATCGCTTCCCCATGGCGGGGAAGGAAAAGTCAGGTTCTGAAGGCTTCGAGTTTGACGTTGAGCTCTTCGGTCATGCTGTTGAGATGGTCCGCGGCGGCGGCGATCTCTTCGACGTTGCGGGCGTTTTTCGTGGAGATGCCGTTGACCTCCTCCATCTGCGCGACGATGGTTTCGATATCCTTGCCGGTACGTTCGAAGTCCTGAACGGTTTTATCGCTGGCGGTGACCGCCCCGTTGACGATGGCGACGGAACCGTTGATCTTCTCTTCGACCTCGGCGGCCATGTCGGAGAGGGCCTGAATCTCTTTGGCGTTATGGTTCATCTGGCCGCTGGCGTCGATGACCGACTGGACGATGACGTTGATGGTGGCGTTGATCTCCGTCAGGGATTTCTGGGTCCGTTCGGCGAGTTTGCGCACTTCGTCGGCGACGACGGCGAAACCGCGGCCGTGCTCTCCGGCCCGGGCCGCTTCGATGGCGGCGTTAAGGGCCAGCAGGTTGGTCTGGTCGGCGATGTCGGAGATCACTTCAAGCACCTCCTTCACCTGTCCGGCATCCTGGGAGAGCGCGTCCATGCGCTGGGCCAGCTCCACCTCCAGCTCCGCCGTACTCTGGACCCGGTTGGTCATCTCGACGATGTCGTTGCGCGCCGCCTGCAGGTTCTCGTTGGCGGAGATGATCTCCTGTTTGCTCTCCTGGGCCTCGCCGATGGAGCCGAGAATCTTCTGCTTGATGCTGCCGGCGTCTTTCGTCGCCATGGAGACGGCTTCGACGGACTTCTCGACGTTCTGGCCGACGCTCAGCGCGGTCGTGGAGAGCTCGTGGGAGATGGAGGCGTTTTCGGAGGAGGACTGCTTGGAACTCTCGATGAGCTCTTTGAGCTTGTCCAGGAAGCCGTTGAAGCTCGATGCCATCTCGCTGATCTCCCGGGGCGCATTCTCGTTGACGTGAATGGTCAGGTCCTGCTTCTCCCCGATGACGATCATGGTCTCCTTGAAGGCTTCGAGGGGACGGCGAAGGCCGATAACGATGATGAAGTAGGAGAGGGCGCCGCCGACCATGACGGCGAGGATGAGGCTGACGGTCATGACGGTGCGGGAACTGCTGAGGGCTTCGACAGAGTTGGCGCTGAGGCTGAGGGTACCTTTGATACCGGCGTTACTGATCGCTTCGAGGGATGTCAGCGCCTCGGTACCGGCATGGACCAGGGTTTCGGTCTGGTGTTCGACTTCCGCGTCGATCGCCAGCATGTCCGTCAATGCCGCCTTGTACTCTCCGGCTCCCTTGCGCATCTCTTCCAGCGCGGCGATGTCCGCCTTCTTGCGTGCAATTTTCCGAATCTCCGCAATGTAGGTTTCGATATCGTCGAAAACTTTCATCTTCTCCTGCAGAATCGTCTTGTCGCGGCGGGCGGCGGATTTGAAATTGGCGATCCGCACCTCATACCCCTTCTCCTGAATATGTACGGCGGTCATGAATTTCCAGATGCGTTCGCGGAGTCTGCTCGCCTTGTTGATCTCCCCCACCATCTGGTTGTGCTGGCTTTCGATCAAGGCGTCGGACGCGCGCATGAAGATGGCGGCGCTGGCGTCGAGCCGCTGGTGGATCGCCGCTTTGCGTTCAAAAAGCTTGTGGGTCTGTTCGGCGGTATCGCGGTACTCGATGACATGCTCTTCGAAGGTCCCCAGGTAGGTCGCGAGCTGTTTTAGATCGGTCGTGCTCGCTGCGAGTTCCTCCGCCTCTTTGACGTGTTCTATCACGACGTCGAAAAAGGGCAGCGAGTCGTTGTAGTAGGCTGCCGATTCCGTAAAAAGGAACTTGCTCATGTTGATGCGGATTTTGGAGAAATTGCGCTCCATATGGCCGGTGATTTCGACCTCCTGGATGTATTCGCGGTCCATCTTTTCCGAGTTGCTGACGGCATTGCTGATGGCGTTGATGGCGATGACCCCCATCCCAAGGATGATACTGAGCATCATGGCCATACCCAGGCTGATGATCATTGTAAGACTGGTTTTCATATTTAAACTCGCGTGTGGAAATGTATCACATTCGTTTCATGCAACCGAATATAACGGCGGGCCGGAACGATGCGAACGGGAGCGTCTCGAATCCTTGTGTAACAAGATGGCTTCCTTCTGTACAGGATGCCTGATAGTAGGCATTGAAGTCAAGAAAAAAGGGGAAATATCGGAGAAAAAAACGTGCTAAAAAAAATGTCCGTAGTAGAAGAATATTTTATATGAATAATTATTCATATTATCACATTATTGTGATTTTTAAGGATGAGGCATGTGGAAGCGCGTGGCTTCCTGTTGCAGGTGAAAAGCGGGTTGGGAGGGCTAGAGGTCGATGCCGTATTTTTTGATCTTGTAGCCGATCTGCCGGGCGGTCATTCCCAGCTGGGCCGCCGCCTTGGTCTGGATGCCGCGGCTGTCGATGAGGGCCTGGATGATGGAGTCCTTCTCCATCTCCTGGAGGCTCGCCTTGGTCAGCTTCGGCGTCTCCCGGGGCGCGGCGGGCGGCACCGGAGTCACGGCGGCCGGGGCCTCCTGAACCATCGGGACGGGTTCGGGAGACGAGGCGCGGGCCGGCTCTGCGGGCATGTGCATCTTCTGGTAGTTGAAGGGCAGAACATGGTTGAGCATCTCCGGCTGCACCTCGCCGTCGGGGCAGATGAGGACAATGCGCTCCATGGTGTTCTGAAGCTCGCGGATGTTCCCCGGCCAGGGGTAGTCCAGCAGCAGCTCCAGCGCCGGTTTGGAGAAGGTCATCTGCTTGCGGTGCTCTTTCATATACTTGCGCATGTAGTGCTCGATGAGCAGCTTCACGTCCTCGTAGCGCTCCCGCAGCGGGGGGAGGTTGATGGGGATGACGTTGAGGCGGTAGAAGAGGTCTTCGCGGAACTCCCCTTTGCGGACCATCTCCTCGAGGTGGCGGTTGGTCGCCGCGACGAGGCGGACGTTGGTCTTGATGGTCTTGGTGCCGCCGACGCGCTCGAACTCCTGCTCTTGCAGGATGCGCAGCAGCTTGACCTGGAGCGAGGGGGTAATGTCGCCGATCTCGTCGAGGAAGAGGGTGCCCCCGTCGGCCAGTTCGAAGCGCCCTTTGCGGGTCTCTTTAGCGTCGGTGAAGGCGCCTTTCTCGTGACCGAAGAGTTCCGACTCGAGCAGGGTCTCGCTGATGGCGGCGCAGTTGAGCTTGATGAGCGGACCGTTTTTGCGGTTGGAGAGGTTGTGCACCGCCGTGGCGATGAGCTCTTTACCCGTACCGGTTTCGCCGCGTACCAGGATGGTCGCGTCGGTGGGGGCGACGGTGTCGAGCATGCTGAAGATCTGCTGCATCTTCGAGCTTTTGCCGATGATGTTTTCGAAGCGGTATTCGTCGAGGACCTGGTCCTTGTAGTAGCTCTTGAGCTCGTTGAGGTTCTCCTTCTCCTTGGCGAAGCGGCGCTGGGTGGCCAGGGTACCGGCGAAAAGGGAACCGACGATGGTCAGCATCCGGACGATGTCGTCGAAGTTGAGGACCGAGTCGCCATGGGTGTTGGCAGAGATGACCCTGATGATGCCGTCGTCCTGAATGAGGGGGACGGCGATGTAGGAGATCGCCTTGGTGTTGACGGTACCGAGCTTGTTGAGGTAGTTGATGTTGTTGTGAATGTTCTCGATGACCACCGGCTCGCCCCCCTGGGCGGCGAGGCCCGTCGCCCCTTCGCCGAGGCGGTAGGAGGCCATCTTCTTCTGCTGGGCGGAGAGGTCGATGGAGGCAAGCAGCTCCAGGGTCTCCTTGTCGTCCCCGAGGATGAAGAGGGCGCAGCGGTCGAGGTAGGAGTGGCGCTTGAGCAGGCGCATCCCCTGTTCGATGGTGCTGACGGCATCGGTGGTCCCCGTCAGGCTGACGGCGATCTGGTAGAGCAGCTCGATCTCGTTGTAGGCGAAGGTCAGCGAACAGGCTTTGCATTCCGGCCGGTCGGGAATGTTGATGTCGTTGTTCAGTGTGTAGTTCATGGTCTCGCTGTCCCTCTCAAGGTATTACATAATTGTAGTGAAAATTTGGCACATAGAGAGTATAAAAAATAGGCAATTTCCGAAGCGGCGTCTGGAACGGGGCTTGCATAATCATAAGCAACTCAAATAGCAGGGAGTACCATGCAGATCACAGTACACGGCACACCGACGCCCCTTTCGGGCAAGGAGATCAAAGTAGGCGGGGAGGCGCCGGCGGCGCGCATCACCAAACTCGACGGCACCAACAACGTCATCGGCATGATCGCCCCGACGGCCCAGCTGCTTATCGCCATCCCGTCGCTCAAGACGGAGGTCTGTTCCCTGGGGGCGAAGAAGTTCAACGACCTGATCAAGCAGTTCGACAAACTCACGACGGTCATGATCACCACCGACGACATCGATTTCGTCCGCGAGTACGCCGAACGCGAGTGCATCGACAGCGCCGAGATCGTCATCGACAGCGACCGCAACTTCGCCAAGAAGTTCGGGGTGCTCATCGGCGAGGGGAAACTCAAAGACCGCCTGGCGCGGGCCGTCTTCGTCGTGGACCGCGAAGGGGCCGTCGCCTACAAGGAGGTGGTGCCCGAGATTGTCGACGAGGTCGATTACGACGCCTGCATCGCGGCGATTGAGACGCTTCTGAGCCAGAAAAAGAAGGGACACACCCACGAAAACTGGATGTCCGCGTAACGAAACGGGAGAGCACCATGGCCGATTACTACATCGAATGGCTCCGCAGCCGGGGGTTCGATATCAGCGATATCGAGTCCCGGGGCTTCAACGGCAACACGCCGCTGCTTCAGGCCGCCCTTGAGGGCGACGCCGGGGTGGTGCAGCGCCTCATCGAGGCGGGTGCCGACCTCTACGCGGTCAACAACGACTTCAACGGGGTGCTTTTCAACGCCTGCTACGCCGACGCCCCGGAGATCATCCGGGCGCTGGCGCGTGCCGGAGCGGACATCAACGACGTCAACGAAGAGGGAACGACGCCCCTCATGTACGCCGCCTCCGCGGGGCGCGCCCGCTGCGTCGCGGCGCTGCTCAACCTGGGGTGTGACGCCCAGCGCATCAACGACGACGGCTTCCGCGCCGTCGAGTTCGCGGCCAACCGCGAGGTGTTCACGCTGCTGCGCCATGCCTGAAACCGCGCTTCCGAACCGTTACGAACTGACGGCGCTGACGCCCCTGCGCGTCGCCCGCGCCACAGGGTACATCGACTGGAACCTCCAGCCCTCCGCCTTCAAGCACTACCCCTCCGGGCTTTTCCGCTACGCCCTGGACGCCGACCCCGTCCCGGCCATCCTCGCCCTGGCGCGCCGCGTCACCTCCGAGGCTTCGGTCGGCGGGCGTCCCTACCTGCGCCTCAACACCCCTTCGGCGGGGAACCTTCACCCCGTCGAACTCTATGTGCAGGTGCGGGGCGTCGCGGGGATGATCGGCGGGATCTACCACGTCGACGCCGCGGAGGGCACGCTGGTGCTGCTGCGCGAAGTCGATGCCGAGGGGCTGGAAGCGAGCGTGGGGCTGGACGCCAAATGCCACGGTTTCCTTTTCGTCGTCAGCTGCGTCCCTTTCCGTTCGGCGTGGAAGTACGGCGAACGCTCCTGGCGCTACTGCCATCTCGACGCGGGGCACCAGCTCGGCGCCCTGCAGGCCGCGGCGGCGGCCGACGGACGCGACGTGACGTTTTTGTCGGAGTTTGACGGGGAATGTCTGGACGCGTTGATGGGATTTGTCGGGGAGGAGTTCGCCGTCGGGGCGGCGTTTGCCGGGGAGCTGCGGGGCCGTCCGGCCCTGCCGCTGAAGAGCCCGCTCATGCGGGTGCAGCCCACCGACTACTGCGAGACGGACGAACGGGTGAGCCTGCCGTTCGACCGCGAAGGGCTCGACGCCCCCCTGCTGTCTCCCCTGGAGCTGCAGGCTGCGTCTCTGGAGGGGTTGATCCGCTCCCGCCGTTCGGCCCGCGCCTTCGTACCCGGGGGCGAGGGCGGGAAAAATTTAGAACGGCTCATGCATATCGCAGAACAGCCGCCGCAGCCCCTGAACTGTCACACGCTGGTGCTGCGCGGCGAAGCGCTGGAACCCGGGCTTTATCGAAGGGGTCGGATGGTGCGTGGGGGAAACTTCACCAAAGAGATCACCAGGCTTCTGGTCGATCAACCGTTTGTGTCTACTTCATCCTTAGTATTGATCGTCGGCGCTTCCGCATTCGGCGCCGGCACCTTGATTCGCGCAGGTGCTTTCGCACACATTTTGCACCTGCACGCCCACGCCCTCCGGCTCGGTTTCAGTCCTGTCGGAGCTTTCCTTGACCACGAACTCCGGCGCTTTCTCCAGACCGACGACTCCATGCTCTACGTCCTCGTCGCCGGAACCATACCACCGCAAAGCACCGTTTCATGAACACGACCGACCTTCAACTGCGCGAGGAAGCGCAGCAGATCTATAACATCTACCGCTTCTACCGCCGCGACGGCAAGCTCTACCTCGACGGGGAGACGGAGACCCTCGACGCGCTTTTCGACGCCGTGGTGGACGCCATCAACGACTGCGGCCCCCTGAAAGCGCAGCTTCCCTACAACGAGTTCGTTCTGCCTTGCAGGAAGGTCGCCGAGGGGGACCCGGGGTGGGTCGGGCACTTTGAAGAGCGGGACAACCGCCGCTTTTTTCTGAGCGACGTGCACGACTTTCTGCGCCTCTTCTACGCGACCCGCTAGAACGCGATATGCATTGAGTTTCCAGACAAAGGATGACGATGGCGACGGTATGGCTCAAAAGCGATAACATCAAGGTCAAGGCCCCCGCCGGAACGACGCTGCGCAAGGTCGCGACGGCGTCGGGGGCTTCCATGGAGTTCGGGTGCCGGGTCGGCGACTGCGCGACCTGCGTCGCCCACGTGGAGTCGGGCATGGAACTGCTCAGCCCGAAAAACGAGAAAGAGGAGCGGGCCCTGGCCCTGCTTGAGGGGATTCTCGAGGAGCATCCCGAAACGCTGCGGCTGATGTGCCAGTGCAGCGTCATTGCCGATGACGGCGAGATCGTCATCAGCTACCGCTGAAGGAGGCCCGATGCTGGGCAGTGTCGTACCCGTTGCCGAAGGGGTCCATTTCGTCGGGGCGTTCGACCCGAAAATCCGGACCTTCGACATCATCATGAAGACCGCCAACGGCAGCTCCTACAACAGCTACGTCGTGCGCGGAAGCGAGGGCGTGGCGGTGATGGACACCGTCAAGAAGGAGTTCTCGAAGGAGTTTTTCACGCGGCTTGAGAGCGTGTGCTCCTACGAGGAGATCCGCTACATCGTGCTGCACCACCTCGAACCGGACCACTCCGGGGCGCTGCTGGAGCTGATGGAGCGCGCGCCGAAGGCGAAGCTCATCATCTCCGGACGGGCGGTGATGATGCTCAAAAGCCTGGTGAAGCAGGACATCGACTTCGAGGTCGCCAACACCGGCAAGACCATCTCGCTGGGCGACAAGACCATCGAGTTCCTGAGCACGCCGTTTTTGCACTGGCCCGACACCATGAGCTCCTACCTGCACGAGGGCAAGCTGCTCTTCAGCGGCGACGTTTTCGGCAGCCACTACTACGACGAGCGCCTTTTCGACGACGAGGTGGGGGACTTCTCCTACGCCTTCAAGTACTACTACGACCACATCATGCGCCCCTTCAAGCAGTACGTCCTGCAGGCGCTGCAGCTCTACAAAAAGTTCCAAATCGAGACCATCGCCCCGCTGCACGGTCCCATTCTGCGGACCAACCCCTTCTACTACATCGACAAGTACGCCGCCTGGAGTTCCGAGGCGAAGTTCCGCAAGAACGAGTTCGGCAAGAAGATGCTTTCGGTCTTCTACATCTCCAGCTACGACAACACCCACCGCATGGCGGAGAAGGTGACGGAGGGGGCCGACAGCGTCGAGGGGATCGTCGCTTCCATGTACGACCTCGCTTCGCTGGAGATGGCGAACATGATCGACCTGCTGGAGGAGTCCGACGCGGTGGTCGTCGGTTCGCCCACCATCAACGGCGACGCGGTGAAACCGGCGTGGGACCTGCTGTCGTGCATGTGCTACCTGGAGAGCGGCGGCAAGGTGGGGGCGACGTTCGGCTCCTACGGCTGGACGGGGGAGGCCCCGGAGATGCTGCAGGAGCGGATGCGCGGGCTGAAGTTCCGCCTTCCGGCGGCCCCTTTGAAGATCAAGCTCATTCCGACGGCGGAGGAGCTGCAAAGCTGTTTCGATTTCGGCGCGGAGATTGCCGAGATTACGATGGGAAAAATGGTGGAGATGGAACTATGAACGACCTGAAACTGATGGAAACCGAAATCTGCGACCTGCTGCGCGCCCACGCCATAACCCCCCGGGCCCGCAACGTGCTGGCCCCCTGGGTGGCCCGCGAATCGCTGAAGATGAACCACCTCTACGAAGACCTCGGCTTTACAAGCCGCACCCAGATGGGGGCGTTCATGAAAGAGCACTTCCCGGGGCTCGCGGCGCAGAAGCCCAAGGACAAACTCTGGAAAAAGTTCCTCTACGACGCCATCGGCAAAGTCGCTCCCGCCTGCGCCACCTGCGACGACCAGGCCACCTGTTTTAAATGTATATTGCAGGAGATGAGCGCGTGACGACGCCTGCAATCTCGACGACGGAACTCTACACCCATCTCGACACGCTGATCGCCACCGACACCCCGCTCTTCATCCACGGCAGTCCCGGCATCGGGAAGTCCTACATCGTCGCCGACGTCGCCGAGAAACACGGCCTTGAACTCGTCGACGTCCGTCTCTCGCAGATGGACCCGGTGGACCTGCGGGGGGTTCCGGCCATCCGCGGGGAGCAGACGGTCTGGATGCCCCCGGTCTTCTTCCCCAAAGACCCGGACTCGGAGGGGATTTTGTTCCTCGACGAACTCAACTCCGCGCCCCCGTCGGTACAGGCGGCCATCTACCAGCTGGTGCTCAATCGCAAGATGGGGGAGTACGCCCTGCCTTCGGGGTGGCGCATCGTCTGCGCGGGCAACCGGGTCAGCGACCGGGGCGTGGTCTTCCGCCTCCCCACGCCGCTGGCGAACCGCATGGTGCACCTGCACGTACAGGCCCGGTTCGACGACTTCAAGCTCTTCGCCATCAAGGCGCGGCTGCACGCTTTCGTCATCGGTTTCCTGGGCTTCCGTCCCGACCTGCTCTCCACGGAGCCGGTGGTCGAGGACGACGCCAACCCGGCGTTCGCGACGCCCCGGAGCTACCACATGCTCTCCAACATTCTCAAGACGGGGGCGGAGATCGGGAAGATCGCGCCCATCATCTACGGGACCATCGGCTACAGCGCGGGCATCGAGTTCGTCTCCTACGTCAAGGTCTACGAGGAGCTTCCGGACGTCGCGGCGATTTACGAGGGGCACTACCCGGAGATAAAAAACGAGCCGGCGCTGCTCTACGCCCTGGTGTCGGCGCTGGTGGAGTACTACAACGCTTCCGATGCCCACAAGGAGCATGTCTTCGGTTTCAGCGAGACCCTTCCGACGGAGTTCGGGGTGATGCTCATCAAGGACGTCATCGTCAAGGACGAGTCCCTGGCGCTCTTCCCGGCGTTCGACGCGTGGCTGGAGAAGTACGGCGAGTACATCATCTAGCGCGTTTCTTTTTCTCTTCTTGCTGCATTTGGTTGCAGATTTTTCGTTTTAATCCGATTGGTTAAGTTTTTTGTTGATATATTGATTTCCATAAAGAGCAATATCGTTTGCACTCCATCATAAAGAGGAAGAAAAATGAAGAACTTATGTTTAGCTTTGGTTCTGAGCGTGTTTGTCGCAACCAATGGCGCGGCATCAGATATTGGAAAAGCACTTGCCAAATCAGATGTATCACATTTGGAGCTGATAGCAAATAACTTGAATGTGCTGGCCGTAATGGAAAAAATACTGAAAAAAATGGATCAGAAAGAACATAAGAATGATGAAAGCCGAGAAAATGTTCTGACAAAGTTTTTGGTTTCCAAAGACTCTCGACTTATCATTGAGGACTTTTACAGTGCACCCGTAACGAGTGTAACAGACGAAGTGTGCAATGAACAACTTGTAAAGCTCCAAGAATCGGTATCAGGAAGTGACTCGAAAATAAGTGTAACATTATCTATGCTCAGTCCAACCAAGTTAACAACGGAACAAGCACAGCAAATTTTGGATGATGCTCATCTCGTTGTTCATATGCATGCCAAAGAAAATTCACAGTTAAGCTTGAGTTGTCGTAAGTAACTGTTTCTTGCTCGCTCATGTAAAATCGTGGAAAGCAAAAAGATGAACAATGACGTAAGTTTTGGATTTTTACAGATCATTGAATTGATGCATATGTAGTTGCTGAGATAGTCGATCCAAAAAATGCAAAAGTGACACAATTTAAATATACGCCCTTTCTTCTTCCGCCGCTTTTTGCGGCACTTTCTGTTTAAATCCAGTTCGTTAAGTTTTTTATTGCTATATTAGTTGCATTTGAAATGTTGGGCTATTAAGGTATTTCAATAGATAGCGCAACATTTTTGTTAGCTAATGAGTAGTTGTCTGGAAAGGATTAGATGATAATGCGTGGAGGATATTCTAAGACACTATCTGTGTCTGGGGACACGGCTGTTGTTTCGGTATCGGGTTGGGACAAGCCCGCAGTAGCATTCAATCATGATGCTTTGGTCGAAATGATTTCTGAGATTGAGGCTATTCAGGACAATATCCAGGCAGAGCAACTGAGTGAAGCGAACTATCAACTTCATTTGATGTGGGAGAGCATTAAGGCCACCATGTCCACGTTAGAGCACATCGATGAATAACACAACAATATATAGAAGTAGACAACAAACCAAAGGAGACCAATCAAAAACCCGCAGGCGGCTTTTTGATTGCTCATTTTAAACGTTAGCCTTATGAAGGAAATACCCTTGGGAATACCATACTATGGACCTGTTTATATAAATTCCGGAAAATATCAAGGTCGAATTGGATACTACGATGGTGAAGAATACGACTCCGAAGATCAGGTAGACAAAGCAGTTGTTCTCTTTGGAGATGGTTTTACAAGTAGTGAATTTCATTTGATTGCGTATGAAGATATTTCTGAAATTAATAGTCAAGTCTTGCTAGACAGAAGAGAATCACTCTTATCAGCTATATATTTAAAACAAGAAAATGGGCAAAAAATCACACAAAAAACAAGAATGTCCTATCTAGAAGAACTGAATTATATAAATTCGCTTTTAACCGATCGTATGTACGAGGCTATGTTCTCACATAATGAAAAAAGCACAAAAATCTTTCTTTCTCATTCGTCACTTGATAAGCCATTTGTTATGCCATTTGCCGTTGACCTAAAAAGCCATGGCTTTGATGTCTGGCTTGATACATGGGAAATCCATGCGGGTGAATCTATCCCCACAAAAATCAGTACAGGAATAGAAGAATCAGACTTTCTAGTATTAATACTATCTCCAAATGCTGTTTCGTCAAAATGGGTGGAGCAAGAATGGCAAGCAAAATATTGGGAAGAACTTGAAAAGGGAAAAATAAAATTAATTCCCGTACTTATACATGATTGTGAAATTCCCACTCTCCTCAAAACAAAAAAGTATATAGACTTTACTACTGACTATTCCAAAGGATTGGAAGAAATGTGTTTCAATCTTATAAAGCTGCAAAATGTCTAACAAGCCAAGAAATAAGGGTCAGCTCTTCAATCTTCAATTTTTTGACTGAATACACCAAAGGCAACCCATCAAAAAGGAGGAGCCTAAAATGTCAAATTCCAGAAAAATCCGTGCGGCCATGAAGAAGCTGTTCGAACCCTTCCTTGCGGCGGAAGGCTTTAGCGGCAAATATCCCCATTTCCAGAGAAAAGAAGCGGACGACCTGCAACTTCTGTCGGTCGTTTACGACAAATGGGGCGGCGGTTTTGTTCTGGAGTTCGCTCACCATCCTCCCGGCGCGCTGCACACCTCCTGGGGAACGGTGGTGCCCGAAGAAGCCCTTGAAGTCGCGTACGCTCCGCCCAGCTCCCGGGCCCGGCTGGTACGGACGCAACGGGGGCAGGGGTGCTACGAAGACTTCTTCCGCTACGAGAAGGTCGCGGATGACAAAGAGCAATGCGAAGCCCTGGTCAGCCTGATGATCGGGATGTTTCCGCAAGTGAACGCATGGCTCAGGGACGGGAACGCCGGTCCGAACATTTCGGCGTTTGCGTCTTGATAATGCGAACCCTCGTTATCGCGCTCATTACTTTTTACCAGCGCTACATCTCCCCGCGCAAAGGGTTCCGCTGTGCCCACGCGGCGCTCCATCACGGAGACTCCTGTTCCGGAGCCGTGAAACGCATCATCCGGGAGGAGGGCGTGTTTCGGGGGTACAGAAAGATCCGTGAACGTTTCCGGGAGTGCAAACTGGCCTATGCCCAGCTTTCAAAGGAGAAAGAGCGCAAGCGTAAAGAGAACAAATACGACGGATGGGATTGCAGTTGCGACGTATTGAGCTGCATCCCCCATAAAGGGTGCGATCCGGATTTGCCCTGTGATTGTTCGCCGTAGCGTAAAATATCACTCATAAACAACGACAGCAAAGGAACCCAATGAAACGCAGCACCCTCTGGCCCCTCATCCTCATGCTTCTCTGGCCGTTGGCGGCTTTTTCGTGGGAGGAACATCCCGGCATCGCCGGGCTCTTTGCGCAAGAAGGGGTGAGCGGCACCTTCGTTCTTTGCGACGTCAACGAAAAAACCTTCGTCGGCCATAATCGGGCCCGCGCCGAGACAAGATACATTCCCGCGTCCACCTTCAAAATCGCCAACGCGCTCATCGGCCTCTCGACCGGCGCCGTCGGCAGCGTGGACGAGGTGCTGCCCTACAACGGTCCCGCCGAGCCCTTTATTCCGGAGTGGAAGGCCGACATGGGGCTGCGCCGCGCCATGGCGCTTTCCAACGTGCCGATCTACCGGGAGCTGGCACGGCGCATCGGGCTGACACGGATGCGCGAGGGGCTGAACGCGCTTCGTTACGGCAACCGCGAGAGCGGAGATAACGTGACGCGGTTCTGGCTCGACGGCCCGCTTGCCATCAGCGCACTCGAACAGGCGCAGTTCCTGGCCGAGTTGGTCCGGGGCACGCTGCCACTCCCGGAAAAGGCGCAAGCGGACGTCCGAGAGATTTTGCTGCTCGAAGAGGGAACGCGGTGGAAGCTCTACGGAAAAACCGGGTGGCAGAACGCTCCGGGACGCGGTATCGGCTGGTGGGTCGGCTGGGTGGAAATGGAGGGGCGCGATTACGTGTTCGCGCTCAATATGGACATCAACGAACCCTCGGATGCGGCCAAACGCCTCACGCTGGGTAAAGCGAGTCTGAAACTCCTCGGGCTGATCACGGACTAGCCCAGCCGGTAGTATTCGACCAGCACCACAATCGCGGACCACATCGCGGCGACGATGAAAGAGGCCGACGTGATGAGCGTGACGGGATCGAGAGTCATGGCATCCTCCTTGACCTTTGCGGCGGGCCGCATCCCTGCGGCCCCTATGTAAGAAAGATCGGTCGGGAGGGGAAAAGCTTGAGGTCTCTTAGCAGCGGTGCCAGCCCGAGAGCTCGTCGGGGATGCCGAGATCGAACGGGTCGAGGGGGTCGCCCATCTCCGGGTGCATGACGCTGAAGCCGCTTTCGTGGACGAAACGCTCGATGGCGTCGGCGAGATTCGCCGCCTCGCAGAGGCTTTCGCCTCCGTAGAGCACATGGTAGCGCGACCCCTCCTGGGCCGCCTCGAAGCGGCCCGCGGCGGTGTCGAAATAGAGTAGGGGCGTCATGCGGTCTCCTCCTTCGTGATGGGGTATTATAGACCAAAACCGCCGCGGAAACCAACCCTCCATAGAACGGATAATGCATACAAAAAGCTAAAAAAGCAGGGGCATGGAAGCGCAGCAGTCACCGTTACAACGCCGCCTGGAGAAGATCCGGGTGCAGTTTCTCTTCGACCACCCCTTCCTCAGCGTCCTGGCGCTCTCGCTGCCCATGCACTTCCGCGCCAACCCCCACGAAGCCTTCGAGACCGACGGCAGGGCCATCTACGTCGACGCGGCCATGGCGGAGACCCTGGAGGAGCCCCAGCTCAAGTACACCTACGCCCACACCCTGCTGCACGTCCTGCTCAAACACGCTTTCCGCATGGGGGAACGCGAGGGCAAAGTGTGGAACCGCAGCAGCGACATCGTCATCAACCTGCTACTGAGCGACTTCGAACGGGTCGGGGAGCGTCCGGAAGATGAGGTGATGATGGAGAAGTTCCGCGACCGCAGCGTCGAGGAGGTCTACCACACCCTCTATCAGGAAAACCCAGAAGGCGAAGGCACCCCCGACGAGGAGCATCCCAAAGAGCAGAAACAGGACCTCATAGAGAACGAGGGGGACACCCAGGCCGCCGAAGAGGAGCTCGACACGCTCATCGTGCAGGCGATGGGCGCGGCGCAGAAGCAGGGGAACATCCCCGCCTCCTTCCTGGAAGTCATCCGGGAGGTGACCCGTCCCCAGATCGACCTCGAAACTCTGCTGCACACCTACCTGACCGAGAGCTTCTTCGACAAGATCAGCGACTTCTCCAATCCCAACCGCCGTTTCATCCACCAGGAGCTCTACCTGCCCGGCTACCGGCGCGAACGCAACCGCCTCGACCTCACCATCGCCCTGGACCGCTCCATGAGCATCAGCCGCGACGTCTTCTCCCGCTTTCTCGGGATCATCGACGGGGTGCTGCGGATGAGCGCCGACTTCTCCGTCACCGTCGTCCCCTTCGACGATGCCGTCGACCCCGCCTCGGTGGTGCGCTACGACGCCCAGGACGCCCGCCCCCCGGAAGTCGCCTTCGCCAAAGGCAACGGCGGCACGGAGTTCGGGGCGCTTCTGGAGTACCTGCGGGGGCGCGAGAGCCACAACGGGGCGCTCATGGTGCTCAGCGACGGATTTTTCCGCATCGAGCGCTCCAGCGAACTGAGTACGCTGTTCCTTGTAAGCGAGAAGCGCAATATGAAACGCCTGGAGCCCTACGGCGATGTCTTTTACTTCGACCTTTGATGCGTTCGGATTGGCATATGATTCCTTCGTTCTCACCATTCGAAGTAGTCAGTCTACTCCTTCATGGCTCGGGCCTCGGACTCACATACCACTCCGAACGCATCGGGATGCGGTTTACTATGATTCCTTCGTTCTCACCATTCGAAGTAGTCAGTCTACTCCTTCATGGCTCGGGCCTCGGACGCGCATGCCACTTCAAGCGCATTGAACCGGAAGGATGCTCATGACGGAACAGCTCAGTTACAAAGAGGTGATCGAGGAGCTTAAGGAGCTGCCGGACTTCGAGGCGCGCGGCGACGCGATGTTTCTGCGTCACGAAGATGTTGAGGCGCGGCTGGAGTGGGCCTTTTACCGCCCCTCGGGCTCCCATCCCGACCAGGTGAGCGACCCCGACGCGATGGTCTCGGTGATGGCCTTCAACCACTCCCGGCTCGGGGCGCTGGAGCGCTTCACCCGCCTGCACGACGACGTCATCGCCGACCCCCGGCTGCGGGTGAAGGTGCGCAACCGGAGCCGGATGCTCTTCCGGGCGATGGTCGACGACGACCTGACGGAGCTCGTCGAGGTGCTGCGCCGCTACCCGGTCTTTCTCGACCTCGCCTGCGACCAGATGGTCAACGGGCGGATCTGGAACGAGAGCTACGCCGACCCCGTCGCCGCCTCGGAGTTTCTCCGCATCGCCGAAACGCATCTCGACGACCGGCTCTTCGACGGCCTTCGCAAACGGCTGCAGCCGGTGCGGCGCATGGGGGTCGATGAAGCGAAGGCGTATCTCGACCGTCTCAGCGGGGAAGCGGAACGGCTGCATCCGAAGATTCGGGAACATTTTCTTGCTGCGTTTGAGGGGTGGATGGAACGAACGAGCCTCCATCCGCTGCAGAAGATCGCCTGGCGGAAACGGCTCGACGTTTTGGGAGAGTAGGCGGGATGCGGCTTGCGCCCGGCTTCAGCCGAAGAAGCCGTTCTCGCGGAGGATGCCGATGTTCTCCTTGACGGAGGCGACGGCGATGTCGAAACGCTCCCGCTTGACGGCGTCGAGTTCGAGCTCGATGATCTTTTCGACCCCTTTGGCCCCGAGGACCACCGGGACGCCGATGGAGAGGTCGTCGTAGCCGTACTCGCCCTCAAGCATGACCGAGGAGGAGATGACGATCTGCGAGTCGTCCAGGATCGCTTCGACCATCTTGGCGATGGAGCGGCCCGGGGCGTAGTAGGCGGAGGTCTTGAGGTACTTGACGATCTCCGCGCCCCCCTCGCAGGTCTTGGCGCTGATCTCGTCCATCTCCGCCTGGGTGAGCATCTGGTCCAGCGGTACGCCGCCGACGGCGGAGATCTCCGGACAGGGGATCATCTTCAAACCATGTTCGCCGATGACCATCGCCCGGGTCTGCCCGGAACCGAAACCGACCTTCTTGTAGATCTGGTAGGCCATGCGGGAGCTGTCCAGCGCCCCTGCCATGCCGATGATGCGGCGGCGGTCCCATCCGGTGATGTGGTGGGCGACGTAGTTCATGACGTCGAGGGGGTTCGAGACCATGAGGATGATCGCGTCGGGGGAGTACTTCTGGATGTTCTCCACCACCTCCTTGACAATCTTCGCGTTGATCATCAGCAGGTCCGCGCGGGTCATCTCCGATCTTCTGGGAACCCCCGCGGTGATGACGACGATGTCGCAGTCTTTGAGCTCGCTCGGGGTCGTCGCCGCCGAAACGATGGTCCCCTTGGGGGAGTAGTTGGTGGATTGACCGATGTCGATCGCTTTGCCGATGGCGACTTCGGGAACGATGTCGTAGAGGACCACTTCGTGGCACGTTCCGAGCATCGTCAGACTGTAAGCGGCGGTGGCTCCCACGAAGCCCGCGCCGACGATTCCGACTTTTCTACCTACCATGCTTCATCCTTTGGTTAGTTTTTGGCTTCCACGCCGAAGGTAAACCCTGCGTGGACGTTGTCGATCAGCTCCGGGAGGATGTCCTCATAGGTGCCGACCACCCCGAAATCGGCGTTGCCGAAGATCGAGGCGTTGGAAGCGGGGTTGATGGCGACGATGGTGTCGGACTCCTTGATCCCCGCGATGTGCTGGATGGCGCCCGAGACGCCGACGGCGACGTAGACCTTGGGCCGGACGGTTTTGCCGGTCTGGCCGATCTGCCGCGCGTACTCCGCGACCCCGTCGTCGACGACGGGACGGCTGCAGGCCCATTCGGCGTTGACGCCTCGGGTGTTGAGCGCTTCGGTGAGCTCCCGGATCAGCTTCAGGCCGTCGCCCGTCGTCCCCCGGCCGCCGGCGACGATGACGTCGGCTTCGAAGAGGTTCTGAAGCCCCCCTTCGCCCCGGACGGTTTCGAGAATCTCGACGGAGAACTCCTCTGGGCTCAGCTCGGGCACGAAGGTCGAAACGCTGCCCGTGCGGCCGGCGTCGGGCGTCGGCACCTCGAAGGTACCCGCCCGCGCCGTGGAGATCTGGGGACAGACGAAGCCCAGGATCGTCGCCAGCTTGCTTTCGCCGTAGGTGGGACGGCGGGACTCCAGGATGGGGTCGTAGATGATCTTGTTCTTGCGGTCGAGGTGGATGCCGACCTCGAGGGCCGTACAGTCCGCCGTCACGCCGCTGTTGGTCTTGACGCCGATGCGGGGTGCGAGTTCGCGTCCCGCCGTGGTCGCGGCGAAGAGGGCGATTTCGGGCCGCTTCTCGTCGATGACCTGTTTGAAGATCGAGGCGAAGGGGAGGACCAGGTACTCATTGAGCCGGTCATCCTCGACGACGACCACCTCGTCCGCCCCGTGGGCGATCAGCGTCTGCGCATGCGCACCGATGCCGCTGCCGCCGATGAGGAGGGTGGTGACCGTCGTGCCGAGGGTGTCCGCCAGCTCCCGCGCCGGGGTGAGCAGTTCAAGAGAGGGACGGGAGATATGCTCGCCGGCCATTTCGGCCCAGGTGAGGATGCCCGTCGCTCCCTGACCGCCGTAGGCCTCCTTGCGGAAGTCGACGACGTCGTAGTCGGGAAGCTTCGTCTCTTTTTTGGCCGCTTTCTCTTTCGTTTCCAGAACGTTCTTGCCCGATCTCATGTCTTCGATCAGCTTGGAGACGAGCTCCTTGGTTCCCTGCCCTTTGGTCATCTTGACCGGGGCGCGTTCGCTGACGATGTTCTGCACCTTCGCGACGATGGTCGGGCTGCCGCTGAGGCCGATCTTCTCGTCGCTGAGATGGATGTCGTCGATGTTGAAGACGGTCACCTCGGAGTGTTTCGCCCGGATGGCGCCGGTAAGGCCCGGACGCCGCGGGGGGATGCCCGTCGGCGTGAGGGAGAGGGCACAGGGGGTCGGCAGTTTCATCATCTGGTAGCCCCCCTCGATGATGCGCTTGGCGACGACCTGGCCGTCGACGTAGTCGGCGGTTTCGATGAAGGTCGCCTGGGGGATGCCCATGTTCTCGGCGACCTGGGAAGGGACGTGCGCCGTGTCGCCGTCGCTGGTCTGGCGGCCCGCGACGATGATGAACTCCTCGTCAAGCCCTTTGCCGTAGCCCAGGTGTTTGAGCATGGTGGCGATGGCCAGACCCGTCGCGTAGGTGTCCGAACCGCCCAGACGGCGGTCGGAGAGGAGGTAGGCCTCGTCGTAGCCCATGGAGATCGCCTTTTTGAGCGACGCCTCGAAGGAGGGCGGTCCCATGGAACAGACGATCAGTCTGGCGTCGGGGTTGGCGTTTTTGATCTGCAGACCCGCTTCAAGTCCGAAGCTGCAGTCGACGTTGATGATCGATTTTGCCTTGGTGCGGTCCATGAGGCCGTCTTCCCCCATGCGCATTTCGCTGGGAAGGGGAACCTGTTTCATTAAGCTGATAATTGTCAATGCCATTACTGTCCTCGCTTCGTTTACATGTTTTCGTAGCCCGGGCCGTCGCCGCCGTAGGGCGGCACCCAGGTGATCGCTTGATTGGGAGACTTGATTTCGCAGGTCTTGCAGTGCACGCAGTTTTCGGCGTGGATGCGCAGCTCCTCGTTCCCCTCCTTGTCCACATGCAGTTCGTAGACCTCCGCCGGGCAGAAGTGCTGGCAGGGGGCTCCGTACTCTTTGATGTTGACGCTCTTGTAGCGTTCCATGTCGTTGATGACCAGGTGGACCGGCTGCTCTTCGTCATGGGCGGTCTTGGAGTAGTAGACGTTGGTCGCCTTGTCGAAGGTGAGGACCTTGTCGAACTCCAGCTTCGCGCCGAAGCGCTCTTTGAAGTTCCGCTTGCGGTAGGTCACCGTCGTTTTCAGGGTCGTGTGGTCATGCTCGGTCGGCAGGGCGCCGCGCAGGCAGGCGCCGCCGGTGAGCATCTGGACTCCCAGCTTCATGGCGCCGGTGACGAGACCGTTGCGGAAGGATTGGCGGAAGTTGCGGATGGGATACATCTCTTTGTGGATCGCGCTCTCTTCGAAGCGCATCTCATAACGGGAGAGGGAGGCTTCGGAGGTGTCGCCCTCGAGCAGGGCCTCCGCCGCCGTATCGGCGGCGAGCATGCCCGAATGGACCGCGAGGTGAACCCCCTTGAGGCTTGCCGTGCTCAGGAAACCGGCGCTGTCGCCGACAATCATGGCGTTGTCGGTGTAGAGTTTGGGGATGGAGAAGTAGCCCCCCTCGGGGAGGGTTTTCGCACCGAACTCCATCAGCTTGCCGTCTTGGAGAATGTCGGCGACGAAGGGATGGGTCTTCCAGACCTGCATCGCCGCCTGGGGGTCGAAGGTGGGATCTTTGAAATCAAGACCCATCACCAGCCCGACCGCCACGCGGTTGCCGCTGAGGCCGTAGATGAAGCCGCCGCCGAACTCTTCGCCGGACTCCAGGGGGTAGCCCATGGTGTGGTAGACCCGGCCCGGTTCGATCGCGCCTTCGGGCACGCTCCAGAGCTCCTTGACGCCCAGGGAACTGATCTGGGGATTTCTCCCCGCATCGAGATTGTAGGCGGCGATCAGCTCTTTTGCCAGGGTGCCGCGGGTGCCTTCGGCGAGGATGGTGACCTTCGCACGGACTTCG
The DNA here is from genome assembly GCA_050292215.1 of Sulfurimonadaceae bacterium. Taxonomy (GTDB): domain Bacteria; phylum Campylobacterota; class Campylobacteria; order Campylobacterales; family Sulfurimonadaceae; genus SZUA-415. Next base: position 88,454 of record JBNKLF010000001.1, read on the forward strand.
GTGGCGGGCTGGTGGTTTTTCAGCGCGTTGCCGTGGTGGTCGAGACCGGTCGCCTTCGTCTGGGCGCCGACGACCTTGCCGTTTTCGTAGACCAGTGCGTCCATGGAGAACCCGGTGTAGACCTCGACCCCTTTGCTCTCGGCGATGTCGGCCAGGTAGCGGCACACCTGCCCCAGGGAGGCGAGGTAGTTGCCGCTGTTGTTCATGCGGGGAGGATGGAAGGGAAGGGCGAACGCGCCGTTGCGGTTCAGGAAGATCGTGTCGTCTTTTGTCACTTTCGAATCGAAGGGGAGGCCTTCGTAGGCGCTCTCCGAGAGAAGTTCTTTGAAAATCGCAGGTTTGATCACGGCGCCGGAGAGAATGTGGCTGCCGATGGCGGCACCTTTTTCAATCAGCATGATGCGCCGTTTTTCGCCTCTGGCGTCAAGGTCGTCCGCCAGGCGGATGGCAGCCGCCAGGCCGGACGGCCCGCCGCCGACGATCAGTACGTCGGTCGAGACCACGTCAACTTTTTGCATATCGCTACCTCTCTTTCGTCTCCTGCCGCCGACCGCTCCCCGGAAAAACGGAGGGAGACTTGCCGAGGGACAAGATTAGGTATGTAAATTAAGTGCAGGAATTTATTTTGACCGAATGTATTAATCGTGTCAATAATGCATATCAGCAATCGTTATCAAAAACAGGGGATGCATAAGCCGTAATTATGGGCATTTGCATCTTGAAAAACGTGTGTTTCCGTTAGGAATGTGATATCACATCAAATTTTACCATTTGGGAAAAAACGTAACACAAAATGGGAAAATCATCGCTCTAATTCTCTCATTTATCGTCAGGGCGAATGGTGGCGCAGGGTCGTTTCGCCTTGTGCCGCCTTTTTTACGGGAGGGCATGCCCCGATTTTGTTGTTCACTGACGGCAGCCGGGGGAAAAGTTATTATGTGTAAAAAAGTAACATGATGCACGGCGCCGGTAAAAATACGACCTGAAACCGGGGGTCGAGTACGGAACTTGCATACTTTTCGAAAAGCACGCAAGCGGCGTGCCGTTTGCATAAAGGGCAGGCATGAGAGAGATCACTCCGCAGATCATCAGGAGCGTCATGAAGGCGACCTACAACCTCTGTGACGAGGACAACTACAACGTCTACGACGCCTTCGATACCGCCGAGTACCTGGGGCTGGAAACCGAGGTGGTCGAACGGGTCTTCGAACTACTCATCGAGGCGGGCTGCCTCGGCGAGTGCATGAACCTGCACGACGACGGTTCTCAGACCTACTGTCTGACGGACAAAGCGATCGACATGGTCGAGATGGGATAACGATGAACAAAATTGTCATTTTCTACGAAAAGCCGGGGTGTGCGACGAACACGAAGCAGAAACAGATCCTGCGGGACGCGGGGTGCATGGTCATCGCCCGCAGCCTGCTCGAACACGGGATGAACGCCGAAGAGCTCTACGCCTTCCTCGAGGGGCGCGGCGTCGCCGAGTGGTTCAACCCCAACGCTCCGAAGGTCAAAAGCGGGGAGATCGATCCGGCGCAGTTTGACGAGGCCTCGGCGCTGAAACTGCTGATGATGGAACCCATCCTCATCCGGCGGCCGCTGCTGGTCATCGACAGCCGAAAGATCTGCGGCTTTGACCAGCAGCAGGTGGAAGCGCTGCTGGGAACCCCGCTCGGGCAGAAGGTCGGTACCGCCTGTTCCAGTGCGGAGGAGCAGTGCCCGCCGCCCCATCTCGTATTCAGGAGTCAACGATGAAACCCTGGCTGGAAAACTACTGCCGAAACAAAGTTCACTTTACCGGCGCTCTTTACGTCCTTCTCATCGCTTCTGCCGTTTATCTTAAGCAGTAGCGCTTCATAAAAGGCGCCATGCGCCATACCCCGCATTATCTCTCAAAGTCTGATGCATGCTGCTTAATGGAATGGCGTTTGCTGTAGTGTTGCATATTCATCGAAGAGGGAGAATCCGAAGATGGAACTCAATATGGAAACCCTGATCCCGGTCGCCACCTTTATTGTGGGGGCTACCTGGATGCTGTTGGTGGTGATCGTCGAACACCTGACGACGGCGCCGAAATAGTCCCTAGACGAACTGGGGAGACATGGAACGGAGGATCTCGGCGGCTTTCGTCGCCTGATCGTCGTACTTTTTGATCTTGATCCCCAGGTTGGTCATGCTCTCGGCGGTGTTTTTGCAGGCGCGGCGGACGACGAGGTAGTCGCAATCCTCCAGGGCGTCGGCCATGACGCGGTGCTGGCGGACGTGCTCTTCGTCGTGGTCGTCATGATCGTGGGAGCATTCATGGGCTTCGTCGGCCTCGTCGTGGTCGATGTCGGTCCGGGGATTGCGCCGGATCTCGTCGAAATTGAAGGCCCGGAACATACCGCTTCCGCTGACACTGTAGACGGCGAAAAGCGGCGCATGCCCCGCATTTCCGAAAAAGGTGAGGGATTCGTCGGCGACGGGAATGGCAATTTTCATCGGGAACTCCTTGCTGTGATGCCGCGATTATACATCAAGCGGGCTGAAGAAGCCGCGACACGCCCCCAGCAACACGCTATACTGTCACAAATCAACCCGTAAAGAGCGTTATGAACGATCCGCTATTCTCCCGCCTGCCGCTTCCCTCCGCACTGCTCGAAAACCTCGAGCGGCTCGAGTACCTTCGCATGACCCCGGTGCAGGCCCAGACCCTTCCGCTGCTCCTTGAGGGGGGCGACGCCGTCGTCCGCGCCCGCACCGGAACCGGCAAAACCGCCGCTTTCGGCATCGCGGCGCTCTGCCGTCTCGACCCGGGGCGCTCCGACGTGCAGAGTCTCGTGCTCTGTCCGACCCGGGAGCTGGCGGAGCAGGTGACCCGCGAACTGCGCCGCCTGGGGCGCTTCATTCCCAACCTGAAAGTCCTGACCCTCTGCGGCGGGAGTCCGCTGCGTCCGCAGCAGGCTTCCCTGCGCCACGGGGCCCACATCGCCGTGGGAACCCCGGGACGGCTGCTGCAGCTTCTGGAGACGGGTTCTCTCGATCTTTCCGCGCTGCGGAGCCTGGTGATCGACGAGGCGGACCGGATGCTGGACATGGGCTTCTCCGAAGCCATCGAAGCGGTGGTCGCCTTCGCCCCGACGCGGCGGCAGACCCTGCTCTTTTCGGCGACCTTCCCCGAAGGGATGGAGGGACTGACCGCCCTGCTGCAAGAGGATGCGGCGATCGTCGAGACGGAGGAAGCCACGGAAAAGATCGCGATCGGGGAGACGTTCTACGACGTGGAGGCGGAGGAGAAGCATGGGGCGCTGCTGCGTCTGCTGGGGCGCTATCGGCCCGAACGGGCCATCGTCTTCACCAACACCAAAGTCGGGGCCGACCTTCTGGCCCGGGAGCTGCAGGCGTCGGGAGTCGGGGCGCTGGCCCTTCACGGCGACCTGGAGCAGTACGAGCGTACCGACGTGCTTGTGCGCTTCTCCAACCGAAGCGCTCCGCTGCTCGTGGCGACCGACGTCGCGGCCAGGGGGCTCGACATCGAGGGGCTCGACGCGGTGGTCAACTACGATCTTCCCCGCACCCCGGCCGTCTATACCCACCGCATCGGCCGCACCGGCCGCGCCGGAGCATCGGGAAGTGCCTGGACGCTCTACACCCCGGAAGAGCGTGCCGAGGCGGAGACGTACCGCGACGGGTCGCGCCGTTTCGAACCGGCCCCGGACTGGGAACTGCCCGAGAGCCTTCCCGAAGCGCCTAACGTCACCATCGTCCTCGAAGGGGGGCGGAAGCAGAAGCTGCGTCCCGGGGACCTTCTCGGGGCATTGAGCGGGGAGGGGGGCATTCCCGGCCCGGCGGTGGGACGCATCGACATCTACGAGCGGCAGAGTTACGTCGCGGTGGAAAAAAAATATGGTGACGACGCCTACGAAAGATTGAAATCAAAAGGCGTCAAGGGGCGGCGCTTTCCCCTCTGGCTGCTGGAGTAGCCGCGGTTCAGGAAGCGTACGCCGAAGCGGCCTGTACCTGCGCGTTGGCCGTGCTGAAGTCCGAGAGCGCCGAAGAGACGCCGCTGTCGCTTGTACTGGCCGCCACGTTCACGCTCGGGGCCGCGGAAGCGGTGATGCTTCCGAGGAACCCCTCCGCCTCCTGCTGGGTCGGCGTCGGAGCGGAGGAGAACTCCTGGGAACTCTCCTGCATCTGCTCCTGTGCCTTGGCGACGGGATCGGGCTGTCCGAACTGAACCGGCTGCGGGTAGGGCGACTGAAAAACATACGATGTGACATTCATCATCCACCTCCGTTCTTGATTCCATTATAGCACATCGACGGTGCGGAAGCATTAAGTTTTGCGATTAATTGCGACGAATGATGAACGCTCATTCGTTACTTTAAAGAAACTGTTGTACCATTGCGCAACTTTTTTAGAGGGGGAGTCGTGGCGGCGGAAGTGGTGATTGTCGGGGGCGGTTACGGAGGGATCCGTGCCCTGGAGCGGCTGTGTGACGATGGCGGGGTTCGCGTGACGCTGATTGACCAGAATGCGTACCACTACATGCAGACGGAAGTCTACGACTTCATCGCAAACAAAATCGACATGTCCGAGATGATGGTGGACCTGAAATCTTTCTGCGCCAGTTTCGGGAGCGACCGGGTCCGTTTCGTCAACGCCCGGGTCAACGGCGTCGATTTCGACGGCAAGCGGGTCGAAACCGCCGAAGCGAGCTACTCCTACGACTACCTGATCCTCGCCGCCGGGAGCCGTACCTACTTTCCCGACTTCATTCCCGGTCTGGCCGAACACGCCTACGGCGTCAAGAGCGTCTCTTCCGCGCTGGCATTGAAACAGCAGTTCGAAAGCGCGCTTTTCGACCGGATCGCTTCGCAGGAGTCGGCCTGTACGACCGATGCGTTCAACATCGTCGTCGGCGGGGCCGGCCTTTCGGGCGTCGAGATCGCCGCCGAGATGGCGGCATACGCCAACGCCTTTTATAAGAAGGGGAATTTCGGATGCCGCCCCCTGAACGTCTACCTGATCGACGCCTACGAGAGCGTACTCTACGGCATGGACCCCTTCCTGGTCCGGACCGCCTACGACCGCCTGGTCGCCCTGGGGGTCAAGGTGTGGCACAACAACCGCATTGCCGCCGTGGAAGAGCGGATGATCGTGCTTGAAGGAGGCGAGACGCTTCCCTACGAATTTATGATTTTCACCGGGGGGATCATCGCTTCCACCCTGACGCGGCGGTTGGGGCTCGAAGTCAATGCCAAGGGGCACCTCGGCGTGCGCGACACCCTGCAGAGCATAAAATACGACCATGTCTTCTGCATCGGCGATATGGCCGACATCCGCGACGAAGGCGGCGAGCTGCTGGCACCGACCGCCCAGCTGGCCGAGCGGAGCGCGGAGCATGCCGCGGGCAACATCCGGCGGCTGATGCGCGGAAGCGCGCTTCGTCCTTTCCGTCCGTTTCTCGGGGGCGTCATGGTCGCCCTGGGGGGCGAGTACGGGGCGGGCGTGCTGCCCGGCGGCATCCGCGTCAAAGGGTACCTCGCCTACCTCGTCAAACAGGCGATCTTCCGCTTCTACAAACATCCGCTGCGTCTGCGCACCGCCATCGGCGGGATTAAACGTCAGGACTCATAACTCCTTCAGAACCTCCGCGTTAAGATACGGCAACCGACCGTAAAGGAGCCCTCATGGATAACGATTTTATGAAAGCGATGGCGTTCCGCCACGCCTGCAAACGCTTCGACGAAACGAAAAAGATCCCCGCCGAGACCCTGGAATACATCCTCGAAGCGGGCCGCCTCTCCCCCTCGTCGTTCGGGATGGAACCGTGGAAGTTCCTCGTCGTGCAGGATGCGGCGCTCAAAGCGGCGCTGCGCCCCCTCTGCTGGGAACAGAAGCAGATCACGACCTGCAGCGACCTGGTGATCATCCTGGCGAAAATTTCCGCGGTACGCCCCGGAGGGGAGTACGTTCCGCAGATGTTCCGGCGGCGTCAGATGGACGATGCGCTGTTCGAAAAGTACCTGGGGCTCTACGCGGCACACCTGGAGGAGACGATGAGCAGCGATGCCAACACCCTGGCGTGGACCGCCCGCCAGTGCTACATCGCGATGGCGAACATGATGACGGCCGCCGCTTTCGTCGGGGTCGATTCGTGTCCCGTCGAGGGGTTTGAAAAGAGCAAGGTCGAGGCGCTGCTGGAACTTAACCTCTCCGAGTACCAGCTGGCGGCCATGATGCCGCTGGGCTACCGGGTCGACCCGCAGCCGCCCCGCTGTCGGCTCGCGTTCGACGAGGTGGTGGAGTACCGCCGCTGATCAGGGGTGCTTGAGCGCCGCCACCAGTTTGCGGGTGCTTTTTTCGATGCGCCGCCAGTCCCGCTCGGAGAGCGTGGGGTGCGCCTCTCCGGCGACGAGTCCGATGAGCAGGGTATCGACCGTCTTCGCTCCGACGCAGCGGGCCGCCTTTTTGAGCAGGGAGATGGAACTGAACATCACGCGGCCCAAGAGCGACGGCGCGGCGCAGCAGCTGAAGCAAAGTGCGGCTTTGCGCTCCGGTTTCCGAAACTCCGGCGCAGGGGTCTCCCAGGGCCAGTAGCCGTAGACGGTGAGACGTTCAAGAAAGCGTTTGAAGTAGGCGGTGACGGTACCGAAGGTCGTCGGCGAGAGAAAGATGTAGCCGTCGGCCGCTTCGAGCTGCTGGAGGATCTGGCAGGTCATGACGTCGTTGATTTCGCATGTTCCCGGCAGCTCCCCCGGTTCCTGGGTGCAGTGGCGGCAGTTGCCGCAGAACGCGATCTCGCTGCGGCGCAGTACGATCTCGGTCGCGTCGATGCCTTCGGCCGCCAGCACTTCCTTCATCGCTCCGACGACGGCGTCGGTGACGCCCTCTTCGCGGTGGGAACCGTTGATGATCAGGACCGAAGGGTGCATGGCGTCTCTCTTTGGAAGCGGCGGGGCCTACCGGCCCGCGGGATCGAACTCGAACTTCTGCCCGGCGATGGAGGCTTCGTACATCAGGCCGCCGAGAACGTGGGTGAAGACCGCCATCCCGTTGATGTAGCCGCTGCGAAGCTGCTGGGTGTTCGGTTCGAAGACCGAAGCCCCGGCACTGCGTCCCGTCGATCCCGTCTGGGCGTGAAGGGCCCCGGTGACGAGTACCGCGGAGGCGGAGGCATCGAATTCGAAGGCGCCGGAAGTGAATTCGTCGTAGGCTGCCTTGTCCTTGAAGAAGATGATCTCGCTGTGGGCCTGCCCGCCCATCTGTGCCCCGAAGGAGAGCTGGAACATCTTGCTGCTACCGGTGAATTTGTGGCTGCGGTAGACCCGCCCCTCGCCGTAGGCGCCGCCGACGACGGCCGCGCCCTTGCCGACCCAGGGGAAGACGGCATAGCCGTATGCGCTGTCGAAATAGGGGCGGACGGTGGATGATTTGGAGAACATGGTGATGGTCTCGCGGTAGTCGTCGTTGTCCAGGGCGCTGAGGGGGCTGACGAGCGTCAGCATGAAGAGCGCGGCTGCGATGATGGGGGTGAATCGTTTCCGTATGGGCGTCATCTCATTTTCCGTTGATAGCGTATTTTCCCGGTCCCGCCAGGGCGATGGCGAGGGAGAGGAAGAGGTAAAGCAGCGGCAGCTCCGCCGCGGGGGCGCCGTGGGCATTGAGGGCGAAGAGCTCCGACGCATGGGCCAGGTAGATGGCGTTTGCCATGGTGAAGACCATGATGAGCGCCCCGACGCGGGCGTAGCAGCCGGCAATGACCATCAGCGGTGCGACGATCTCCCCGACGAAGACGCCGTAGGCGAGAAACTCCGGCAGGCCAGAGGCCGCCAGCAGGTGTTGGATGCCGCCGATGCCGTGCACTAGTTTGTGAATGCCGTGAAAGAGCATCATTCCGGCCGCAAGACGCAGCAGCAGCCGTGCGATGTCACTGTTGAAAAGCATGAATCCGTCCCGGTAACCTGTGATGGTGTTTGTTCCGTTATGATAGCCGAATTTGAGTAAACGGGGAAATAAGGGGTGCCGAGCCCGGGCGGGGATCAGCTCGAGGGGGTGTCGATGGCGGTAAAGTTGTCACTTTTGAGCTGAAGTTTGCTGCGGGGAGGCGCCGCTTGGGAGAGTGCCGTTTCGTTTTTTTCGCCGGTGCGGATGCGTTCGACTTCCAGAACCGGGGTGACCCACATCTTGCCCGCACCGTTGCCAAGGTCGTGGCAGTTGGCGCGGATCGCTTCCATGGCGCGCTCTTTGAAGGTATCATTGGAGACGACGATGGTCGCCATCACTTTTTCGTAGAGATCCGTCGCGCCGCCGGCTTCCCTGAACCCGAGACCGCCTTTACCGATCACGTCACAAAGCGTGACGCCTTCGATGCCCTTTTCGTAAAGTTCTTGAAGAACGTCGTTAAGGTTGGCTTTATTGAATATGGCTGATATTTGATACATAGGCTGCTCCGAGTTTTTGTGCTAGATTATAGGGTGTTCGCCGCTTAATTGTCAATGCATTTCGAAGCGGAGGAAACTTCCCCGGAAAGGTTTCAGGAAGCGGGCGTGGGGACGATTCCGAAGAGCTCTTTGAGGATGATGCGAAGATCGTCCTCGGCGGAGCCCGCAAAACTGTTTTCGACGAACTTGTTGATCCCTTTTCCCTCATGTTCGACGATGGGAACGATCTTGATGCCGGTGATCTCGGACATGAAATGGGAGGCGTCCCCCTCTTCGTAGGCATGCAGAAGGATGGAGCGCGAAAAGTTGTTGAGAATGTGGTAGTAGATGTGCAGAAACTCGATCTCCGTCACCTTGAGGCCGTAGAGGTGGGTGACGATCTTCCACTCGTGCGATGCGATGCCGTGAACCTTGTCGGGTTTGACCCGGATGCCGATCTCCTCCTTGATCTCGCGCACCAGGGCTTCAAGGAGGGGTTCCCCCGGTTCGGCGGTACCGCCGGGAAATCCCATGCGCCCGTCCCAGCGGTCGATCATGATCAATGCGGGGCATTTGATGTGTTTGATCTCGTCGCTAAAGTATTTCCAGGGAGCGATTTCGTCGACGTAGATGGCGAGAAAGACGGCATTTTTCTTGTTGGGGTTGATCTGTCCGAAGGGAACGCGCTGTTTGACGGGATCGTTCATGGGGCACCGTTTTTAGCGAAATTATAGCAGACCTCTGAAAAACGGCGGCAGGATCGTAAAGCGTGAGCGTCGCCGGGACGCCCTGAGGGGGTCAGCGGTGCCGGGGCAGTGCGCCGGGCGTCGCGGCAAGGGCGAGGGCGGAGAGGCCGCCTTTGAGGACCCGGACGTTCCGGATGCCGCTCATCTGCAGTGCGGTGGCGGCCATGGCGGCACGGACCCCGGAGTGGCAGACGATGACGATGGTGCGGTCTTCGGGAAGGCGGTCGAGGGATTCGGGGGTGAAGAGACGCTCCAGGGGAATGAAGAGCGCGTTGTCGAGGGTGAGACCCGCAACGGCGGCTTCGGCTTCGGTACGGACGTCGAGAAGCAGCGGGGGCTGCGGTGTCTGAAGCAGGGCGACCACCTCTTCGGCATCGGCGAAGAGGGTGGATGCGGCCAGCCGCTCCTGGGTGAAGTTCTGGTAGTAGTCGTGGAAGAGCGCGGCCTTTTGCGCGTCGTAGGCGTGAAGGGTCAGCGAAAGCGCCGCGGCGAGGATCAGCGGGATGAGGCGTAACATGAAAAAAACTCCGAATTTTTTCCGGAATGATATTCAATAAAGGCTTACAGAAAGCGAAACACTACGCCGCCACAGCCGGTCACGGCTCGTTTTTCATACTGTGGGAGATCTTTTCGAGGTGGGTTTCGGGCTTGGCGCGGGTAAAGTCTTTCGGTGCATCCTTGACGGGCACGACCAGTGCGAGGATGATGAAGATCATGGAGAAGACGATGCCGCTGAGGAGGGCGAGAATGACTTTCAATTTATAATCGCGCATGCGCCCTCCCGTTACCCGAATGAGCGGATGGGCTCGACAATCGGCTCCCGTTCCGTTTCGCTGAGTTGTTTCGGAAGGAAAAAGTAGAAGGGCTCCGGACCGGTGTGCATCAACGGTGTCCGCGACGGGGCGCTGCTGGCGTCAAGATATCTTTTGCCTTGTTCAAGGGAGATGCCGGGTGTCTGCATCGCCTGGACGAAACGGCGGGTCAGCTCTCCGTTGGCCGCGGTTCTGCCGGGCCGCGTCGACAGGAAGTAGGAACTTTTTTCAAGGGTGATCGGGGCAAGCCCCGCTTTTTCCGGGACAAAAGCACCGGTGGGAGGGTTGGGGAAGGCGGTCTCCATGACGGTGATGAAGGTGCGGTTGGCACGCTTCTCGAGTTTTCCGAGCACGGCATCGAGCTCAATGGCCTGGAACCGGACGTCGCCGGCACGCATGATGGTCGCATCGAGGGGGAGGAGGTAGTTTTTGCCGCCGTGCTGGAAGGCGTGGCCGAAATAGTAGAAGAGGGCAACGCCGTCGGGTTCGGATTTGAGGGTGAACTCCCGCAGCAGGCTGATAAAGCCGCGGCGGTCGAGATTTTCGCCGTAGAGGACTTCGAAGCCCGCCTTTTCAAGAAAGGCGCGCATCCGTTTGCCTTCCCGGTCCGCATGTGAGAGTGGGGATTTGTCGTAGGTGCCGTTGGCGACGACCATGGCGATGCGCGGCTCTTTACGCATCTGTTCCAGGGTAACGGGGGCGGCCGATACGCTCAATGCGACCAGCAGCAGGGTGATAACACGCAACATCCTCTTCTCCGGCGGGGGTATGACAACATTATACCTGAACGCACATCAGTCGCAGGGCTGTCCGATCTGCGAGTAGTGGACGATGCGGTCCCGGCCGCACCGTTTTGCCCGGTAAAGCGCCTGGTCGGCACGGTTGAAGAGCTCCTGGCGGGGCGTTTCGGGTTCCGGGACCATGGTATGGATGCCGAAACTGACGGTCACGACGATCTGCTCCGCCGCATAGCTTCGGGAGTGGATGCGTCTGCGCAGGGCCGTGGCGCACTCGATCGCCTCGGCTTCCGGGGTGGCGGGCAGGAGCAGCACGAACTCCTCGCCGCCGTAGCGTATGGCCAGGTCGGTCTCGCGCCGCAGGTGGCTGCGGAACACCTCGGCGATCTCCCGAAGCACCTGGTCGCCGACTTCGTGACCGTAGCTGTCGTTGATCTTTTTGAAATGGTCGATGTCCGCGACGATCAGCGAAAGGGGTTTTTGTTCGCGCATGTAGATGTTCCAGACGCTGTTGAAATCGTTCACGAATCTTCTGCGGTTGGGAAGCTGCGTCAACGCATCGGTCAGCGAGAGTTCGTGCAGTTTCCGGTTGCTCTCCTCGAGCGCTTCGGTCCGCTCCCTGACCCGGGCTTCCAGTTCGGCGTTGGCGTCCTGCAGGCGTCGGGAGTAGTCCCGAATCCGTTCGACCATACCGATGACGCTGTTCTGGATGCGGGCGACTTCGTCGCGGCGGCTGCTGCGTTTGAGATCGCAGCTGCCGTTGTCGGGGTTGTAGCCGCTGATTTTCCGGCTGAGCCGGTTAAGGGGAGAGAGAATCTTTTGCAGAAGAAGAATGAAGAGCAGCGCCGCGGTCAGCATGATGGCGATGGTTTTGAATCGGAAATTTTCGTCGATGGTGCGCAGCTGTTCGATATTGACGGTCGAGTAGTAGAGGGTGACCGTTCCGATAGTTTCGCCGGTGTAGGGGTCGGGAACGCCGGCAACAACCTCGATGAAGCGGTCTTCGGTGTTGTACCCGGGGCGTTCGAACCGGTAGATGGAGGTGGCGTCGTTTTGGGTGACGATGAGCTGCATGACGTGTTCGTTGTTCATCATCATGGTGTTGAGCTGATCCTCCATGGCGTTGGTAAATCCCAAAGACATCTGCAGACTGACGACCGGCAGCAGCATCTTGGTGATCATGTCCGCTTTCTCCCGCTCGTTCTTGTCGTACTGGGTGAGGGTGCTGTGGCCGTGCTGCGAGAGGATCAGGGTGATGACCGTGATCTGGAGGACGAAGAGGACCAGGATGATTTTGAGGCTGACAGAGAAGTTCCTGATCATTGTTCGGACTCCGGTCGGTAGATTCTTGAGATCTGAAGCAGGGCGCTTCCGATCGGTACGCGGCTCTCTTTGGCGGCGGCGACGTTGATGTAGGGGCGTACGCGGCTTCCGATGTCGAGGGAGAAGATGATGCCGTGGCTCAGGGCCGAGGGCCTGTAGGCGGCCGAAAAGAGGTGATGACTCCGGGCGAACTTCGCCGCTTCGGCCAGACGTGCTTCGTCGGTCTGCATCAGCATCAGTGCCGTAGCGTCCCTACAGCTGGCAATCTCTTCATAACGCTGCCGGTAGGAGGTGATTTCAACGCCGCGAATCCCTTTGGCGTAGAGGGTGTCGATGCGGTGGCTCAGGTACTCGGCGGAGAGCCCGTCTCCGGTCTCATGCAGAATGCAGATGCGGATCTGTTCCAGGGGCAGCTCCGAGGGCTGGTTGGAGAGGATGATTTTTGGAAGGACCCGCGCAAAGACGTCCAGAATCGTTTCGTGGTAGCTGTAGGCCCAAAGACCCGACGTCAGACCCGCGAAGAGAATGCCGAACGTCAGCCGCCTCAAAAACGGTGCTCCAGTCGGATGAACCACTGCCGTCCGCTGTCCGGGATGCCGTCATGGAAGCTGTAGAAACTTCCGTAGCGCACATAGTCGTCGAAGAGGTTTTTGATGCCTGCTTCGATGCGGGTGTCGCCGAAGTCGTAGGCAAGGGTGAGATCGACCAGGGTGTAGCTGCCCAGCGGTTTCACCGACCACAGCCGGACATACTCCTGGCGCTTTCGATGCCCGATGTAGCGGACGGTCGTCCCGATGCTGCCGCTGGCGGTGAAGTAGTAGAGGTAGTGTCCCTTGATCATCAGTTTGGCCGTATCGGGGACCTCGGTTTTGAGGTGCCCCTCATCCGGAGAGATGTAGGTGCTGCGGCTGTAAGAGAGGTTCAAATGCAGCTGCTGGGAGGGATCCGGGGTGTAGTCGTACTCCGCTTCGAGGCCGTAGGAGTTGCGGCTGCCGAGGTTGACGTAGGAGTAGATGCTGGAGGTGGCGTCTTCGTCGTTGGCGTCGATGACGTCGTGCAGCCGCGCGTAGTAGGCGTTAAGCTTGACGCGGTTGCGGTTGTCTGGCTGGTAGATCAGGATGAGGTCCAGCCCGTCGGAGGTCTCCGCTACAAGGGGGTTGCGGCCGTCGGGATTGTAGATGCGTGCGTAGAGCTCCACCCAGTTGGGCACCTTGTAGGCGTGGGCGTAGTTGAACTTCAGTCTCCAGTCGGGCTGCTTGTAGATGGCGCCGAGCTGCAGACTCGGGTAGCCCTTCTGGTGATCGCTGTAGTAGTCGTAGCGCAGGCTTGCCAGGACATCGATGTCGGGAGTGAGCCCGACACTGTCGTTGGCGTAGAACGAGGTGACGTCGCGCTGCAGCCCGTCGGGAAAGAGTTCGGGTCCGAAAAGGAGTGTGCCTCCCAGACGGTAATCGAACATGCTGTCTGTGAGGCGGGTGGAGTGGAAGCTCGCACCTCCGGTGATGTGGTGGCCCTTCACCCCTTCGTAGTTGACGTCGAATTCGGTGTAGTAGGTGGTCTCTTTCTCCGCCAGCAGCAGGTCGGTAGGGACAAAGAAGTGCTGGACCGGCTCTTCGAACATTTCGGCGGTGTTGTGAAGACGGTACTGCTGCATGCCGCCGCGGAGTTTGGCAGAGAGATCATGTCCCATTTCCCAGGCGTACTCCAGCCGGGCAAAAAGGTAGCGTTCGTCACGCCGCTTGTCCGGCGTCAGCTCCAGGGCCTCGTCCCAGCCGTAGAGATTTCCCTCTTTGTTCTCCTTGTAGCGGGCGTCAAAACTGAAGCCGCCCTTGCGCAGCTTCATGCCCACGGAGACGTCGTCGGTGTCTCCGATCGCTTCGGTCTCGCGGTCAAACGTTATCGGGGCGAAGGTGAGGGGGTCGAGAATGTGGGGATGGACGTAGCTGCGGTCCACCTCGATGCGTTCGTTGTCCGCCTGCCAGTAGCCGTCGAGCCACAGGCCGGTACCGTCGGAAAACTCCTGGTGGGTGCGCAGGCCGCCCAGGGAGTAGGTTTCGCTGCCCAGTCCGCCGAAGACGCGGGTCCCTTTCGCGGAGTCTCCCATCCAGGTGGTCACGCTGATGACGCCGTTGAAGGCTCCCGTACCGTAGAGCGACGATCCCGGTCCCCGAAGGACCTCGATGCGTTTGATGAGGCTGACGGGAAGGTTCATGTAGTAGTCGGAGTTCCCGTACATCGCCGTGTCGATGCCGATGCCGTCCACGACCAGTTTGACCTTCTGGTAGCTGTGGCTGTTGGGGAGGTTCTGGCGCCGCATCGTCACTTTTTTGTGGTTGTTCTGGGTAATGGAGGTTTCGATTCCCGGCAGCAGTCCGAGGGCGTCGAAGAGGTCGGTGACGCCCAGGCGCTGCAGATCTTCATGGTGAAGTACGGAAAGCACGGAAGGGGTGTAGTCGACGTTGAGCCTGGAACGGGCGATTTCGCTGCTGCTCTCTTCGAAGAGCCCCTCGAGATCGTTGTCGGTTGAATCGGCATGAAGCCATGCCGCGGCACAGAGTACGCACAGCAGTGAAAATCGGAAGTGTAACAGATGCATCAGGTACGTCGTCTCGGATCACCGCGTGCTGCTATGGCGTCACATTTCGGTGATTGGGTATTTTGGATTAACTGAGGATTATTATATAGGAAAATGCTCGAAGATCAAAATGGGGGCGGGAAAAACCCGGCCGTAAGACCGGGCAATAAGGAGTGTATGAAGTAAATAATAATCTTTACGCAAGGGTCATTGCGTTTAGATCAGACGTCCATTTTCAACGAGTTTTTTGACAAGTTCCATGTTTTTCATCACGCGGTTGAAATAGGGGCGGTTGCTCATGCCGCCGTTGTAGCCGCTGACCGTATTGAAATAACGGCCGCGCCGCTCTTTCAGAATGACGAGATAGTGCGCCGCGATGCGGGCGGAAAGCTCGATGTCAGTCAGAAGTTTGTTGGCGATTTTCGCGTCGTCGAGCTTCAAGAGCCATGCCAGGGACGGCACGCGTTTGCTGACATAGCGTGCCGTCGCTACCTGGATCTGGAGGACTCCCAGGGAGGCTTTGGTGATCATAACGTCGGTCTTGAAGTCGCCGATGAGGTTCTTTCCTGCGCTGCTCTCCGTCAGACAGATCGCACTAAGCGTGTTCTCGTAGGTCTCTCCCGTGCTGTCGGGGATGGTACGGGCTATGTCACGCACTTGCTGCAATACGCGGATCTGGTCGTTCGTGACAGCGGAAAGGCTCATAAACGAAAACAATAAAACAAATAACAATTTCAAATAGAATACCCTGATGCAAAATGAACGCGGAATTATACTTGATATTATGAGATATATTACCAACCCTTATTGTTTAGTCTCTGATATTAAGTCTTGAAGGTTTTCATGGGTGAGAATGACGGTGTCAAGGGCGTTTGAGGATTAAGCTTGGGAAAGGGCATGCGGGTCAAAATGGTGTCAGCTCCCTGTTTGCCGGAGTTCACTTTCAGTTTCGGGATGAAAATGCAGAGGCATCGTGCCGGGTGATTTGAGTTGTGATTACGAAAAGTGACAGATGGACTACCGATTTCGCTATGATATCTTTATGAAGAGAACATTGCTGCTTGTCGGACTTTTCTGCTTCCATCTTGCCGCGGAGCCGTTCACCGCCCGTCTGGAAGGGGTGGTGGATTCGGGCAGGCTGCTGATGCGCGGCAGTGACGGAAGTTTTGAATGCCGTCCCTACGGTGTTCTCACCTACGAGCGGATCGCGGAATCGCAAAAGATACCGCCCGAATGCCGGGAGGCTATCGACGGGTTCCGAAAAAGCGATCCGGAGGCCGCATTTGCCGCCGCCAGGTGGCTGCGGCCGATGCAGTACTACCGGGTAGAACTGAAAGAGGACGCGTGCCTGCTCTACGATGCGTCGCGGGTGACCTACAGCCAACGGCTGCTTGAACGGGGGCTGGCACTGGTGTCCCCGCGTTTTTCGGACCGGGAGTGGAAGTTTCGGTTCAGAAGGGCCCAGGAAGCGGCCCGTATAAACCGCCGGGGGGCATGGGGTGCGGAAAACTGGAGAATGTGCCGCGCGGTTTTCGGGGAGTAGCCGAGGCTAGTGCGCTTCGGTGGTCAGGTAGATCCAGTACTCTTTGTGGGTATGACCGCGGTTGAGAAAGAAGAGCTGCAGGATAGCGACGCGATAGAGCGTCACCGCCATTTTGGCGTAGGGGATCAGAAGCACGGGGATGCTCCACCACGGCTGCGGTTTCGTTCCCCGGCTTCGCATCATCTCCTCCGTCCCGATGTTGTTGGTCAGATAGAGACCGAAAAGCATGGAGAAGAGGAAGTTCAGGATCCAGCCGAAAACGAGGTAGGCCGCGATCTCCTGTTCGTAGACTCCGCTGATCATTGGGGCTCCTCCCGGCGTATTGGCCGTTTAACGGCGTTTCGGGAGTGCCATTATACCAAAGCGGCTACCGGCCGTTCTCGACGGGGTAGCCGTTTTCCCGCCACCGGGCGAAGCCGTTGAGCATCCAGTAGACCCGGTTGTACCCGTTTTCCCGGACGGCCAGCGCCGCTTCGTAGGAGTTGGCGCAGCTCTCGCCGTAACAGTAAAAGACGACCGGTTCGTTCCTGGATTTCGGGAGTTCCACGGCCATCCAGCGGGCTTTTGACTGGTCGAAGATCACGGGATACGCTCCCTTGATCCGGCTATGTTCGAAATGCCGGGCTTCTCTGGCGTCAAAGAAGCGGGCATTGGCGTCATAGAGTCTCTTGGCCGTGTCGGTACCGATGACTTCGATGCCGAGGGCTTTCGCTTCGTCCACCTGGGGCGGAATGACACACACCTTGTAGGGGGTTTCGAGCAGATAGCTCTTCTCCCCGCCGTATTCCACGCCGTAAATCGACGGCAGCGCCGCCAGAGCGAGGAGCAGGGTAATCGTACGTAAACGTTTCATGGCGTACTCCTTGTCGGTCCGTGGCATCGGCCCTGTCACGAGTCGTGTTCACAGACGATAATCTTCAATGCTAGAACAGGCCGACTTTGATATCTCTAAGGTGTGAAATGAGAGAAAAAATATTAAAAATATTTATATGTTAAGTGAGAAGGGGAGAGGGGCTTGAAGCCCCTGAAATATGGGGATCAGGCGTTTTCGATGGCGTCCTGAAGGATTTTTGTCGCCGCTGCTTTGTTCTGGAACTCTTTCACCTTGACCCATTTGCCCGGTTCGAGCATTTTGTAGGTTTCGAAGAAGTTCTTGATCTTTGCCAGGGTGTGTTTGGGAAGATCGTCGATATCTTTGATCTCTTCGTAAGTCGGGTCGATTTTGGAGACCGGAACGGCCAGGAGTTTCTCGTCGATGCCGCTCTCGTCTTCCATGATCAGGACGCCGACCAGACGGCAGTTGACGACGGAACCCGCCTGCATCGGGTACTCGGTCAGGACCAGAACGTCTGCCGGGTCGCCGTCCTGGGAGAGGGTTTTGTTGACGAAGCCGTAGTTGGCCGGGTAGTACATGGCGGAGTGCATGATGCGGTCGACGACGACGGCGCCGCTCTCTTTTTCGATTTCGTATTTGATATTCGAACCGAAGGGAATCTCGATGACTGCCTTGACTTTGTCCGGGTTTTCGCCGTATCCGATTTTGCTAAGATCCATAATCTTCTCCATTATTATTGGGATGTGCTTTTAGGGGAGTGCCTAATTGATTGACGGGATTGTAGCGCATCCAAACCAAAGGGAGACTAAAACGTAACACCCCGATTTGTTTTGATGCGGTTTTAATTCAGGATGCCCGCGAGTAAAAGAGAATTAAACATAGATGTACTATTATTTAGCCACATTTTTTCAAAGGGTAAGCTATGGAAGCTAATCTTGTGGCAGAGGGCGTGAAATTCATGTTCCTCGGTATGGGCACGGTATTCCTGTTCCTCGTCATCATGATCATCGCGATGACACTTCAGGCGAAAATCATCCAGAGATTTTTCCCGGAACCGAACCAGGGGTCCGTGCCGGCGGCGCCGGCACAAAATGCGCAGCAAAAGAAAAACAATAAGGTCGCGGCAATCGTGGCGGCCATTATTGAAGACAAAAAGAACAGTTAAGGATTCACATGGCGAAAAAGTTTATTGACCTGATGGATACGACCTTCCGGGACGGCTTTCAGTCCGTCTTCGGAGGACGCGTATTGCTCGAGGACTTTCTCCCGGCGGTAGAAGTCGCCAAGGAAGCGGGCATCACCCACTTCGAATTTGGCGGCGGTGCCCGCTTCCAGGTACCGTATTTTTACCTGAACGAGAATGCGTTCGACAATATGGACAAGTTCCGTCAGATCGTCGGACCCGATGCGAACCTCCAGACCCTCGCCCGCGGTGTCAACACGGTGATGCTCGACACGGGCAGCCGGGAACTGGTCGACCTTCACGCCAAGCTTTTCAAAAAGCACGGCACGACGACCATCCGCAACTTCGACGCCCTCAACGACGTCAATAATCTGATCGACAGCGGCCGCAGCATCGTCGAGCACGGCCTGAACCATGAGGTGTGTGTGACCATCATGGACCTGCCTCCGATGTGTGAAGGCGCCCACACGGTCGAGTTCTACGAAAAGATTCTGCGGCAGATCCTTGACGCGGGCATCCCCTACAACTCCGTCTGTTTCAAAGATGCGACCGGTACGGCAAACCCCCAGAAAATCTACGACACCATCAAAATGGCCAAGGGCCTCCTTCCCGAAGGTACCCATGTCCGTCTTCACACCCAGGAGACGGCGGGTATCTCCGTCGCCCAATACCTGGCGGCTCTCGACGCGGGTGCCGACGGCATCGACTGTGCGGCGGCCCCGGTCTCCGGCGGTACGAGCCAGCCGGACATTCTGGTCCTCATGCACGCCATGAAGGGCAAGGATTACGATTTCGGCCTCGATTACGAAAAGGTGCTCAAGTACGAGCGCACCCTTAAAGAGTGCCTCCACGACTATTTCCTTCCTCCGGAAGCGACCATGGTCGAACCCCTCATCCAATTCTCCCCGATGCCCGGCGGCGCGCTGACGGCCAACACCCAGATGCTTCGCGACAACAACATGATGGAGAAGTTCGAAGACGCCATCCTCGCCATGCGCGAAGTGGTCGAGAAGGGCGGATACGGCACCTCCGTCACCCCGGTCTCCCAGTTCTACTTCCAGCAGGCGCTGAACAACGTGATGTTCGGCCCCTGGACGAAGATCGCTCCCGGTTACGGCCGGATGGTTCTGGGCTACTTCGGCAAGACCCCGGTCGCTCCCGACCCGGAAGTCGTCAAAATCGCCGCGGAGCAGTTGAAGCTCGAGCCGACGACGGACAACGCGATCGACATCGCCGACCGGGACAACAAAAAATCGGTCGCCTGCTGGAAAGAGCGTCTTGAACTCGAAGGGATCGAAGCAACGGAAGAGAACATCTTCATCGCCGCATCCTGTGACGAAAAGGGCATCACCTTCCTGAAAGGCGAAGCGGAGGTCAACGTCCGCAAAAACTCCGAAATGGCAGCAGCCAACAACGAATCCAAAGCAGAAGGAAACACATCCATGGCAGGCACATACACAGTAGTAGTAAACGGCGAAAAATTCAGCGTTCAGGTTGCCGAGGGCAACGCGGACATCCAGGTGACTCCGGTGGCCGAAGCGGCTCCGGCTGCGGCGGCCGCACCGGCTGCGGAAGCGGCTCCGGCTCCGGTTGCGGGCGAAGGCGAAGAGATCCTCTCCCAGCTTCCGGGAAGCGTCTGGAAAATCGTCGCCGATCCGGGTCAGGCGCTCAAAGAGGGCGACAAGATCATGATCCTCGAATCGATGAAGATGGAGATCGACATTCTTGCCCCCCGCGATTGTGTCGTCAAATCGATCAACGTCAAAGTGAACGACAAAGTGGTCGACGGCCAGGTTGTCGCGGTGATCGGATAAGCCGTATGAAACACCTGCTAGCGAAACTATTCCTGGGCCTGATGCTGGTGACCTCGGCGACGGCGTTCGCCAGCGCTCCGGCGCACGATGCCCCGGCGGTGGCGGCTGAAGAGGCCCCCTACGTATCGAAGCCGATGAGCGAAATGATCGGCAACTTCCTGCAGCGTACCGGTGTCTACGCCATTTTATACCCCGATCCGAACGAAAAAGGCCTTCACGGTGAAGAGATGAGCGATTTCAACAAAGGGTGGGGTCGGGTCATCATGATTCTGGTCACCTTCGTGCTCTTCTACCTGGCGATCGCCAAAGGGTTCGAGCCGCTGCTGCTTCTGCCCATCGGCTTCGGCGGTCTGCTGGCGAACATCCCCGTTGCGGGGATCGCCGGGCATGACGGCTTCCTCGGGATCATCTACGCCATGGGGATCTCGAATGGGCTCTTCCCGATTCTCATCTTCATGGGCGTCGGTGCGATGACCGACTTCGGTCCGCTCCTGGCCAATCCCAAGACGGCCCTTTTGGGTGCGGCGGCGCAGTTCGGCATCTTCGGTACTCTGGTCGGTGCGATCGCCCTTTCCCAGTACAGCGGCATCGTTGACTTCACCCTCAAACAGGCGTCTGCGATCAGCATCATCGGCGGTGCGGACGGTCCGACCTCGATCTACATCGCCACGGCCCTGGCCCCGGAACTGCTGGGTGCCATCGCGGTGGCTTCCTACTCCTACATGGCGCTGGTACCGATCATCCAGCCCCCGATCATGAACGCCCTGACTTCCAAGGAAGAGCGCATGATCAAGATGACGACCCTGCGCCCGGTCTCCCGTCTGGAGAAGCTGGTCTTCCCGATTCTGGTGCTCTCGCTCTCCATCCTGGTCCTGCCGGACTCCACGCCGCTGATCGGTGCGTTTGCATTCGGCAACTTCCTGAAAGAGTCTGGCGTGGTCGAGCGTCTCAACGATACGCTGCAAAACGCCCTGATCAACATCGTCACCATCATGCTGGGCCTGGGCGTCGGCTCGAAACTGGCTTCCGATCAGTTTCTGGTCCCCGAGACGATGGCCATTATCGTGTTGGGCCTGATCGCCTTCTCCGTCGGTACGGCGGCGGGCGTCATCATGGCGAAGATCATGAACATGTTCAGTAAAACGAAAATCAATCCGCTCATCGGTTCCGCCGGCGTCTCCGCCGTTCCGATGGCGGCACGCGTCTCCAATAAAGTCGGGATGCAGAACAACCCCCAGAACATGCTGCTCATGCATGCCATGGGCCCCAACGTCTCCGGCGTTATCGGCTCCGCCGTCGCCGCGGGCGTCCTCCTCTCCATCTTTAACTGATGGTTTCTCTCCCTGCGGGGAGAGCTTTTCTCTTTCTTTGTACACACGTAATTAACTTTTTTGTTTGACACAGCGCTGCGTTGTGTGGTGCCGGTGCAGTATTGGCTGCCGGGAGCAGCCTGTATGAGGCTATGCGATGCCGCGCATGCCCATGATGGAGATGATGAGGGGAAGGATGTCTTTGCTCTTGGTTTTGTCGACGAAACCGTCGGCCCCGAGGGCCTCCGCTTCGCGTTTGTTGTTGTCGCCGGTCATGGAGCTGTTGACCACGATGGGGAGGTTCTGGAACCGTTTATCGCCGCGGAGACGCTGAATGACGGTAAAACCGGACATCTCCGGCATTTCGATATCGGTCACCACGGCGGCAACCTTGTCGACGGACTCCAGGGATTCGATATGCTCGATCAGCTCTTTTCCGTTATTGAAGATGCGGAAGGAGAGTTTGGTATTGTTGAAGATGCTGCGCAGGTGGTTTTGGGCCGTTTTGGAGTCTTCGGCGATCAGTACGACCCCGTTTTTGAGCTTGTCGGGTACCGTCAGATTCGCAATGCTGCGGGCCGCATCGGAGGTGTCGACCATGGCACTGGGGATCACCTCCGCCAGCAGCTTTTCGTAGTCGAGGACGAGGCAGAGGCTGCCGTCTTCGAGTCGGGTGTCGTTGATAACCATGCCGCCGTCATTGACACTGTAGCTGTCGGGGGCGTGCATGTCGGCCCAGCTTTTTTTGACAACGCGGTAGGCAAAGGTGATGCGCAGGCCGATAATCACGCCGTTGAAGTCACAGATAAGAATGTTGGACTCTTTGCTCTCTTCGGGGGTGAGACGGACACCGAGCCACTTGGGAAGATTGAGAACCGGGATCTGGATCCCCCGCAAGACGATGGTTCCCTCCAGCAGCCCGTGAACTCCGGGAAGCTGGGTCAGATGGTGGTGTTTGGCCTCAACGACTTCGCGGGTCTTGAAGACGTTGATGGCGTAGTAAGGGGACTCTTCGGTATTATGGACCTTGAAAACCAGCAGCTGCAGTTCATTCTGCCGGGCCAGGTTCGTGGTGGCATCCACATGATCGAGAAGGGACATGGTTCACCTTGGAAATGGGCTCATTACAGATATGATAGCCAAAATGCGGTGAAAGAAAACTTCTTTATTTCATCCAGCTTTGTATCAAGCCATGCCCCGCATTACGACAGTCGCGATAAAGCATGGGCGCGATACAATGGCCAAAAACAGCGATGCCCGCATTTGCACGGGCGAACAAGGTATGATCGTGAAGAAACTCTGTTTCGTAATACTCCTGCTGAGCCTGCCGCTTCTGGCCAAAGAGTATTACGCCAAAGTCGAACCCTATGAAATCCGGACCGTGGCGTCGAACGTCAGCGGCATCGTCGTATCGGCTGACGAGACCCTGGAAGGGAAACGGCTGGATACGGCGCCTTTTCTCCGCATCGACGACGAGATTGACCGCGTGGATCTGGAAAAAACGCGCGCGAAAATCGTTCTGCTTCGGCGTGCCGTCGCCCACGACGAGGCGATGGTCGGAAACTACGAGCGCATCATCGCCAAGAAAACGGAAAACTACGAGAAGGTCGCCGCCCTGAAAATGCGCTCCCAGGTCGAAAAGGACCGGGAGTACTACGACCTTCTGGCAACCGAGAACCAGTTGATGACGATTCGCAAGGAGATGGAGAATCTGAAGGTACAGATCAACGACCTGCAGCTGCATGAACGGCGCCTGGAGCGCTCCATTTCGGACAAGAGCCCGGCGGCTCCCGGGCTGATGCTTTACGAACTCATGGTCAAGGAGGGGGAAGTCGTCGCCCCCGGGACGCCGCTGGCGAGACTGGCCGACGTCAGCCGGGCCCGGTTGACGCTCTACCTGACGGGTGAGGACCGCGAAGGTGTGGAGACGCGCCGGATCTACATCGATGGTCAGCCGACGGCGTATACCATCGACCGCCTTTGGAACGTCGCCGACAGCAAACAGCTCTCCAGCTACCGTGCGGAGATCGTTATCGCCGCCCCGGAGCGCTTTTCGCAGCTCGTGAAGGTGGAGTTCCGGGATGAATAACGTCACGGCCTGCCCCCTGGACTGTTACGACGCCTGCAGCGTCGTCTACGAGAACGGACGGCTCAAAGGGGAGCGCAGCCATAGGATGACGCGGGGATTCCTCTGCCCGCACCTGAACCACTATTTTGACCATGAGCCCATCGCTTCGCCCCGCTACCGGGGAGAAACGGTCACGATGGAACAAGCCCTCGAAATTCTGATCGGGAAACTCCGGGAGACGGCGCCGGAGAAGGTGCTGCACTACCGCGGCAGCGGAAACTTCGGGATGATGCAGCGCGCGACCGACCACTTCTTCGCCCGTTACGGCGCGACCCTGACGGAAGGATCGCTCTGCGACGGCGCGGGGGAAGCGGGCATCATCGAGGGGCGGGGCGCGAACTATGCCCTCGCGCCGGAACAGATCGCCGCGGCGGAGGTCGTCATCGTCTGGGGACGGAATCCCCACGTGACCCACTCCCATCTGCTCCCCTTCCTCGAAGGGAAGCGGATCATCGTCATCGACCCGGTCCGGACGAAGCTGGCCGAGAAAGCGGACTGCCACATCGCCATCAAGCCCAACGGGGACCTCTACCTGGCACTGCTGCTTTCGCGCTTTCTCATCATCGAGGGGAGTGAGGACCGGGAGTTTCTGCAGGCTTACGGCAGCGGCTTCGAGGAGTTCTACGAGCTTACCCAGACGGTACGCATCAAGAAGGTGCTCGAAGCGATCGACGTGACGCTCGGGGAGATCGGCCGGGTGCTCGAGACGGTCGTCGGGAAGCGGACGGTCATCCTGACCGGAGTCGGGATCCAGAAATACGCCAACGGCGCGGCGACCATGCGGGCCATCGACGGGTTCGGCGCTCTGCTGGGGCTTTTCGGCAAAGCGGGGTGCGGGGTCGGTTACCTCGGAAGCTCGCTGACGGGCTTCGAACTCCCCTTCGAGACCGCGGCGAAACGCTATGAGGCGAAGGCGACCGCCGCCTTTGAAAAGTACGACCTCGTGATGATCCAGGGAGCCAATCCCGCCTCCCAGATGCCCGATACCGCCCGGGTGCTCGATAGCCTCGGGAAAGCGGGCGAGGTCATCTACTTCGGCCGTTACGAGAACGAAACCTCTCTTCTGGCGGACCTGGTCATCCCGGCAAAGAGTTTCCTTGGCAAAGAGGACGTCCGTAGCAGCTACGGCAGCGACGACGTGCTCTTTGCGCCGATGCTCCGCGAGGAGCCGGGAAAGATCGGCGAATACGAACTGGCGGCGGCACTCTGCAGCGCTTTCGGAATTCCCATTGAAAGCGAGGAGCGCTGCATCGAACGCATCATGGCCGGCACCGAGCCTTCGGCTCCGGGCTACTTCAAAGCGCGGGGACGTTTTCAGCCCCCTTATGCCGAGGGCTTCGAAACCGACGACGGGGAGTTTGTTTTTTTAGATGAACTAGACTATGATTTCAATCTCGATGACGGTCTTTTCCTGCTGACGCCGAAAAGTCCCGGAAGTCTCAACTCCCAGTTCCGCCGGGAGCGCTGCGCCTACCTGCACCCCGATCTCGGATACGACGAAGGGGTGCGGGTGCGCGTCGCTTCGTCGGTGGGGGGTGCGGAGTTCGAAGTACGCCACGACGCAAGGCTGCGCCGCGATTGCGTGCTGATCTACTCCGGAACCCCGGGCGTCAACTACCTGACGCCGTCGCGTCTGAGCGACGAGGGGAAAAATGCCGTCTACCAAGATGAAAAAATAAAGGTTGAACCATGTTGAAAGATCTGGACACCCAATACGTCCTCCCGACCTACGCCCGCCAGAACCTGAGTTTCGTTTCGGGCAAGAACGCCGTTCTGACCGATTCCGAAGGGAAAGAGTACATCGATTTCACCTCCGGCATCGGCGTCGTCAGTGTCGGCCACGGCAATGAAACGGTGAGCAAGGCGATCTGCGACCAGGTGCGCAGCATCACCCACATATCCAATCTCTACCTGATCGCCCCGCAGGCGGAGTGCGCCAAGCGCATCGTCGAACGCAGCGGCTACGACATGAAGTGTTTCTTCGCCAACAGCGGCGCGGAGGCGAACGAGGGGGCCATCAAGGTTGCACGCAAGTACGGCGAGGTGGACGGGAAGGTGAAGCGCTACAAGGTGATCACCCTGGAGCACTCCTTCCACGGCCGGACCATCACGGCGCTCAAGGCGACGGGGCAGGAGGCGATGCACAACTACTTCGGGCCCTTTCCGGACGGTTTCGTCTACGCCCGCAGCATCGACGAGATCGAAGGGCTTATCGACGACCATACCGTCGCGGTGATGATCGAACTGGTCCAGGGAGAAGGCGGCGTCCAGCCCCTGGACAAGGAGAAGGTGCAGGCCCTGGCCGCCATGCTGAAAAAGCGTGACATCCTGCTGATGGTCGACGAGGTGCAGACGGGTATCTACCGTACCGGGGAGTTCCTCGCTTCGAACCTCTACGGCATCGAACCCGACGTCATCACCCTGGCAAAAGGCCTCGGCGGCGGCGTGCCCATCGGTGTGGTGATGACCGCGAAGAAAGATATTTTCGCCCCCGGCGATCACGGTTCCACCTTCGGCGGGAACTACCTCTCCACGGCGGCGGCGAACGCGGTGCTGGACATCCTGGAAGCGTACAAGGAGAGCGGCGCGCTCGACCATACCTTCCTCTACTTCGAACAGGCGCTGAACCGCTTTTTCAACGCCCACGGCGATCTCTTCACCGCCAGCGTCGGCTTCGGCATGATGCGCGGCCTGCGGGCCAAGGACGCCGAGACCCTGGCCAAGGTGATCGCCGCCGCCCGCGAAGGGGGCGTGATGGTTCTCAAGGCGGGACGCAACACCCTGCGCTTCCTGCCGCCGCTAACCATCACCAAAGCGGAGATCGACGAAGGATTCGCACGTCTTGAAAAAGCTGTCAGCGCTCTGTAGCCTCGCGGCAGTTGCCGCGCTCGGCGCGGAACTCGACGAGAGCTACCTCTCCGACCTGAAAAACCGCCAGTTCGAACTTGAACAGCGTAAGGCAGACGCCCAGAGCTCGACCCTGCGCGACTCCTGGATCCAGCCGGTACGGCTCAATTACACCTACCTCAAGAGCGATCCCTACGGCGCTGACCAGACGACGAAGAACGCCACCGTCACCATCGATCAGCCCATCTTCAAAAGCGGGGGGATCTACTTCGCCATCAAGTATGCCGAGGCCGCACACATCAACGCGACGGACAGCATCGAGCAGCAGCGCCGCTCCCTTATCAAAGAGGCGGTGTCGCTGCTGATGCAGATCCGTCAGGCGGCGCTTCGCATCGAGCGCCAGGAGCTGCTGATCGGCAATGCGCGGATCAACCTCGAACAAAAACGCGAGCTCTATGTCAACGGGCAGATCGACTCGGGCTTTTTGGACAGTGCCATGGTCGACGCGAACCTCGCCGAGCAGCAGCTCTACGACCTGCAAAATGCCCGGGCGAAGCTGCTGAGCGCCTTCCGAATCCTCAGCGACCTCGATCCGGAGACGGCGCGCATTCCCCATCTGGAACTGCTGCTCGAAGCGGACTTCATGCAGCACAACATCGACCTCAAACGGATGCAGAGCGAGCAGGAGCTCAACCGCTACAACGCTTCGGTCACCGTCGCCAAATACCTTCCCCAGCTGAACCTGGTGGCGGGCTACAACCGCGAAGTGAGTGAAGGGGTGACCATGGGCGGGGTCTTCGACATTCCCGACACCAAAGAGGAGTATTACCACTACGGATTCAAGGTCTCGATGCCGCTGGACATCAACAGCTTCAGCGACAGCGAGGCGGCCCGCATGGAGTACCTCAAGGCGCAGACGCTGCTCGATGACAAGCGGCGCGAACTGCAGGCCCTCTACGAGCAGGTAGTGCACAACCTCGAAAACAGCGACCGCAAGATCGCCCTGGCGCAGCGCAACGTCGAACTCTACGGGGAGATCCTTGAAGAGACCCGCGACCTCTACCGGGCGGGCTACAAAACCCGTTACGACGTCCGGAACCTGGAAAATTCCGTGGCGATTCAGCGGCTCGACGCCCGCATCTTCGAACTGGACCGGCAGCTGGAGCTGCTGGCGCTTTACGAGAAGATGAGCGCGGAGGGTTCGTGAGGCATTTGAAGGAGAACGATGCGTTTTAGCGACTACATGGCGGCGTGGCTCTACGGCCCGGAGGGGTACTACACGACCTACAAGGCCATCGGCAAGGCGGGGGATTTCTACACCTCGGTAAGTACTTCGAAGTTTTTCGGCGGAACGATCGCGAAGCACTTCGTCTCCCTGATCGACGAGGGGTTCCTTCCCGCCGAGACCGTCATTTGCGAGATCGGCGCCCACCACGGCTACTTCCTTGCGGACGTCGCGGAGTTCCTCTATACCCTGCGTCCGGAGCTGCTCAAGACGGTGACCTTCGTCATCGTCGAGCGGTTCGACGCCCTGCAGAAGCAGCAGCGCGCCTATTTCGCCGAGTGCTTCGGCGATGCCGTCACCCTCACACACTGCCGCTCCCTCGACGAACTGCGGGTGCCGTCGGCGTTTTTCGTCGCCAACGAGATCTTCGACGCCTTTCCCTGCGAGCTCTACTACAAAGGCCAAACGGCCCGGGTGGACGAGAATCACGAGGTCCATTTCGACATCGACGACGCTTCCGTCCGGGAAGTGGCGGAGCGCTACGGCAAGGACCGCGGCGAGATCGCCGTCGGTTACGAGGCCTTTGCCGCTTCCATGGCCGCGGCGGCGGAGCGGTTCGAGTTCGTCAGCTTCGACTACGGCGAGATGGCGGCCCGGCCCGACGTCTCCCTGCGGCTCTACGCCCGACACAAGGTGATTCCCTTTTTCGAGGAGGGGATCGACCGTGCCGGGCTTTTCGGGAAGTCGGACATCACCTACGACGTGACCTTCGAACACGTCAAAGAGGCCTATGAGGCCGCCGGTGTCACCTTCGTCGAACTGAGCGCCCAGATGACGGCTTTGGTCAACATGGGAATCCTGGATCTGCTGGAAATTTTAAGGGCCAACGTAGAGGAGAAGCTGTATAAACAGGAACTCGAAAAGGTGAAGATGCTGATCCTGCCGGAGTTTCTCGGAGAGCGCTTCAAGATGATCCGGTTTCGCAAGGAGGCCTGATGCGGCTACTGCTGGCGATCCTGTTACTGACGACAGGCCTTTACGCGGCCTTTGAGCTCCATGAGGCGATCTTCCTCGAAGATGCCGGACGGGTTGAGGCCCTGCTGGCGGCGGGCTACGACGTCAACGAGGAGAACGCCGCGGGACTGACGCCCCTGCACGTCGCCATCAAGATGCGCAATCTCGACCTTGCCCGGCGTCTTTTGGAAGCGGGGGCGAACATCGACGCCCAGGACGGCCGGGGCAATACGCCGCTCATCCTGGCGGTCAAAAAGAAGAACATCACGCTGGTCACCTTCGTCGCTTTGAACGGCGCTGACCTGGACCTTGCCAACGATGACGGGGTGTCGCCCCTTCACCAGGCGGCATTCACCGGGATCGTCCCCATCGTGACGTTTCTGCTGCAGACCGGGGCCGACCCCTACGCGACCAACGAAGGGGGCTACACCCCCTACGACTTCGCCGTCGCGAAAGGGAATCTCGGCGCGGCGAATGAACTCGATATCTACATGCATAAAAAAGGAGAACGGCCGTGACAGTAACGGTAAACGGAGAATCGCGCAGTTTCGAAGCGGGGTGCACGATGCAGCGCCTGATTGAAGAACTGGGGCTTGAGGGGAAGGTGATGGCCGCGGCCGTCAACATGAACATCGTCAAGCAAGACGCCTGGCAGCGTCACGAACTGCACGACGGCGACACCGTGGAGCTGCTCGATTTCGTCGGCGGCGGCTGATCACCACCAGTATTCGACCTGGATGCCGACGTTGTCGCCGGACGAGGCGTCGGCATAATAGCTGCCTCCGATGCGCCCCCGGGCGCTTTCGGACCAGTCGGCGGAGGTGTAGTAGAGCCGCAGGACCGGGCGGGTCCAGACCCCGGGTTTGGGTGCGAGTTCCAGTGCGACCGTACCCTTGAGGAGGTTGTAGGTCTCTCCGGAGACCTTATCCTCCACATAGTCGTATCCCGCCTCGAGGACGCCGCGAAGGTTGCGGTGGAAGAACCAGTAGGGACGGACGCCGAAGGAGAGCCACTCCTGCCGGACCCCGTCGAACGCCTCGGAGTCGCGGTATTCGTAGGTGAGCGAACTCATCATCCCCACCGAGCCCTTTTCGAAGGCGTTATAGTTGACGACGCGGAAGGTTTCGGCATCGTCGAGTCGCCCGCCGCTAAGTAGCGTATCGACGGTTCCGTCGCTTTCATAGGTGCCGTTTCCCGCGTTTCGGGAGCTTCCGGTGCCGTACTCTATCATCGTGACGTTTTCTCCCTCCATGCCGAACCACGCCTGTGTCAGCAGGGTGTCCTTATGAACCAGACCGACGGCAAAACCGTCCTGGTCGGCGATGCGTTCTCCCGCCGCGAAGGTCTCTGCCGCAAGATGGGTGTAGTTGAGGAAAAGCGTCGTTTCGCCCCGGTCCCATACCCTGGCGATTCTCAGGTCGTGGCTCTGGTTGAGCGCCTTGGCACGGGTCGGCACCGTTCTGGGGCCGAGCTCGTCGCGCATGAAGCTGTAGGAGAGGAAGTAGCCCTTCCCCAGCCCGAGCCGTTCCAGACCGAAACCGTCGCCGCTCATGTTCAGCGGCCAGTAGTCGGTGATATGGCTG
Organism: Sulfurimonadaceae bacterium; assembly: GCA_050292215.1. Classification (GTDB taxonomy): domain Bacteria; phylum Campylobacterota; class Campylobacteria; order Campylobacterales; family Sulfurimonadaceae; genus SZUA-415. The sequence continues at coordinate 118,537 of JBNKLF010000001.1, forward strand.
TCGTGACGCTGGTAGTAGCGCCGACCGATCCAGAGGGAACCTCCCTCTTCGAAGAGACCGGAAAGCTCGGTGTAGAGTTCGTCGAAGCGGAGGAACTCGATCTTCTCTTCGTTGGGTGCGGTAAAGACCGGACGCACCTGGTTGTGCAGGGTGATGCCGTTGTCGAAGCCGAGGTCCTGGTAGGCCCCCAGCTCCATCCATGTCTCGCATTCGTTGCCGAGCCGGTACTTGCTGCCGGCCCCGGGGGCTTTGAAACAGATCAGCTCTTTATCGTCCTGCAGCGAAGTCTGGAGCCGAAGATACCCCATGGTCCCGAAACTGTTGTCGACGGCTGAAAGGGCCGAGCAGAGGAGGGGAAGGAGAAGTAGCAGGCGTTTCATGGGAAACTCCTTGTGTGAAACCTATAAATTCAGTATACATCAATTTATTTTGTAAAATCGAAAACAGGAGTTTTGTATTTTTCCTGCAGACTCTTCAGATTCTCTGCGTTATACTGGAAGCAGAGTAATGTCAAAACATCAAGGAGACCTCATGACGCCGCGAGGATATGCCTTATCGCTTTTGGCGCTGTTGCTGACGCTGGGGATGGCGGGATGCAGCGGCGAACGCCGCGCCGAGACCCCGGAGAAACCCTTCGCAGGCCAGTCGATCATGGTGATCGTTCCCAAGCTTCATGCCAAGCTCATCCGCGGGCCGATTCTGGACGAGGTGGCGGGCTTCGAGGAGAAGACCGGGGCCAAGGTCCGGGTCGTCACCCCGGGCTGGGACGATACGATCAACAACATTCGGACTTCGTTGACGGATGCGAACCTCAATTACGACATCTTCGTCGTGATCGGCATGTGGAAGGGGACGCTCTTCGGCGGAGATTATATCGAGCCAGTGCCGCAGTGGGTCAAGGAGAAGATCGACTGGGAAGACGTGCTGCCGATCTACCGCAATACCGTCCTTTCCTGGAACGGCGTCGCTTACGGACTTCCCTACGACGGCGACTGCATCAACCTCTACTACCGCAAGGACCTTTTCGAAAACCCCGAATACCGGCGGCGGTTCGAAGCGAAGTTCGGGTACCCCCTCGAGCCTCCGAAAACCTGGAAGATGTACGAGGAGGTCGCCTCCTTTTTCAACGGCTGGGACTGGGACGGTGACGGTAAAGTCGAGCATGGGATGGCCGGCAGCCGGGTTCAGGGCGACATCACGCTGCTGCAGTTTTTTACCCGCGCCGCCGCCTACGCCAAACACCCTGACGACCGGGCTTACTACTTCGATCCGGAGACCATGAAACCGCGCATCGACTCCCCGGCGTTCGTCCGGGCGCTGGAGGATTACCTGCGCATTATGAAGTACGGTCCGGAGGGGATGGCCAATTTCGCGGGGCATGACGTCCGCAACACCTTCTCGACCGGTGAAGTAGCCATGGCCGTCGACTGGGCGGACCTGGGCATCTACGCCGTCAATGCCCCGGTATCCGTTGTTCACGGTAAGGTGGGGTACGCCCAGATTCCGGGCTCCGACGAGGTATACAACCATCGAACCGGAAGCTGGGAACAACGGTACAACCAGGCCTCTTCCATCATCGGGAACTGGATGTTTCTCATCAACAAAAAGTCGAAGCACAAGAAGCTGGCGTTCGCGTTCGCGGCGCACATGACCTCGCCGGAGCTGACGATGAAGCTGACGGCCACCAGCGGCAATGCCGTCAATCCGTCGCGCTACTCCCACTTCAAAGACCCGGCAGCCTGGCAGGAGAGCGGATTTACGACGGAATCGGCCAGCCGCTATCTCAACGAAATCACCAAGTCCCTGGCCAATCCCAACTATGTCTTTGACATTACCATCCCCGGGGCGGGAGAGTACTACCAGGCGCTCGACGCTCAGATCCACAAGGCGGTAACGGGCGAACTGGAACCTGCCCGAGCCCTTCACAATGCGGCGGAGGAGTGGGAAGCGATTACCGACCGCCACGGGCGGGAGAAACAGATCCGCTACTATAACGCATCGCTGAATCAGGCTTCCGATGAAACCACTCAGCATTAAGGGGATCTCCCAGTACGGCTTCTTGACCCTCATCGCCGGGTCGCTGCTCAGCGGGGGGATTTTGCTCTATTTCCTCTTCGTACTTGATACGATCAAAGAGGAACAGCAGGTGACGGAAGATACCTACGATGCGCTGTTCGAGCTGAAGTACCTCACCGAACGGCTCTTGACGACCTATGATCTCGCCGCGGAACGCAAGGCGTGGCTGAAGGCGCGGTACAGTTTTGAAAATGCGCTTCAACGTCTTGAAGCACTGCGCGGTGAACAGACGGAGACTTTCAACAACCTCTGGGCGGTCATCCAAAAAGAGATCGACGCCATTGACCGTCAGCTCGATCACCCGCTCTTCCAGGCGAAGAATACCATGGACAAGTCGTTGCTGCGGCGTCTTGGAGAGGGACTCAACAGCAACGCCCAGAGCGAGTACTATGTTCGTATGAACCGCCTCTTTAATGCCATCGAATACCTGAAGCAGTATGAGAGTTTTCTTCTCGACGAGCTGGAGGACCTCAGGAAGCACCATAAAGAGGAGGTGGAACTGAAATTGGGCCAGACCCGGCAGTATGCCGTCGTTTTGCCCTCGGTCATTTTGCTGCTGACGCTTCTGTTCGCGATGATGATCTCCCGGCTGATCGGCCGGAACGAGCAGAGCCTCATCCAGACCCGGGAGAGTCTTCAGGTCTCGCTGGACGAGTTCGAGCACCTGTTCGATACCACCATGGAAGCGATTTTTCTGCTCGAAGGGGACCGCTGCATCGACGCCAACGAGAAGTCGATACGGATGTTCGGATTTAAAGAGAAAAGCAAAGTGATCGGGATATCGCTTTACGACCTGATGTCCCCGGAGCTGCGCCATAGCGTCTCGGAACTTCTGGGAATGGACGAGAGCGAACCCCGGGAACTGACGGCTGTGACGGCAGACGGCCGCGCCTTCCCCGTGCTCTATCGCGGTCACAACTTCATGTCCCAGGGACGTACGATCCGCATTGCGGCGATGCTGGATCTGACCGATCTGAAGGAGAAAGACCGGGCGCTTCAGCAGACGGTCCGCGAGCTTCAGGAGAACCAGGAAAAACTGCTGCAGCAACAGCGCATTCTCGATCATATGGCCCATCACGACATCCTGACGGGGTTGCCGAACCGCACCTTCTTCCTTGAGCATCTCCAGCAGGCGATTTCTCATGCCCGTGAAGAGAAGCACAGTGTTGCGATCTTCTTTATCGATCTCGACCGTTTCAAGGAGATCAACGACTCGCTGGGGCATACCCTCGGCGACCGGGTGCTCGAGGTGGTGGCGGACCGCCTGCGGCTGAGCATCGGCAGCAGCGCCGCGCTCGCCCGTATCGGCGGGGACGAGTTTACGGTGATCGTCGAGACGGATACCTCGGAACAGCGGCTCGGTATCCTGGCGGACAACATCATCGAGCTGCTTCAGAAACCGATGCATGTCGAGGAGCATGAACTCTACATCACGACAAGTATCGGCATTAGCGTTTACCCCGACGACGGGGAGTCGGAGATCATGCTGCTGAGCAACGCCGATGCCGCCATGTACCGGGCCAAGGCCCAGGGGCGCAACACCTACCGGTTCTATACCGCCGACCTGACCAGCCAGGCCTACGAACGTGTCATCATGGAACGCAACCTCCGAAAAGCGATGGAGGAGAAACGTTTCGTTCTCTATTACCAGCCCCAGGTCGATGCCCGGGAGAAACGCATTGTGAGCGTTGAGGCGCTGATTCGGTGGCCACAGGATGACGGCAGCATGATTCCACCGGATCGTTTCATCCCCCTGGCCGAAGATACCGGCCGGATCGTCGAACTCGGGATGTGGGTGCTACGCGAAGCGTGCCGGCAGATCGTTCGCTGGAAAGAGACGTCGTGCGTCATCGAGCGGGTAGCCGTCAACGTATCAGGTAAGCAGCTCTACCAGTCCGGCTTTTACGACGGTGTCGTGGAAACGCTCGAAGCAACGGGGTGCCGCCCGGAGTGGCTGGAACTGGAGGTGACGGAGGGGTACGTCATGGTGGATCCCGAGTACTGCATCGGCATTCTCAAACGGCTCAAGGCGCTGGGCATCACCCTCTCGGTCGACGACTTCGGTACCGGCTACTCCTCCATGACCTACCTGAAGGAGCTTCCCGTCGATACCCTGAAGATCGACCAGTCCTTTGTCCGCGGTCTACCCGGTAACAAGGACGATTCGGCGATCGTCCATACGGTGATCGCCCTGGCGAAGCACATGAATCTGAAACTGATCGCAGAAGGGGTGGAAACCGAGGAGCAGGGGGCCTTTCTGCTGGCGGCGGGATGCCGCTACCACCAGGGGTACCACTACGCCCGGCCGCTTCCGGTCGATGAGGTGAAGCGTTTGATCCGGGAGGCTTAGGCGCGGGTGCGTTCAATGGCGACAACGGCGACGGCGTAGTCGCCGTCATGGGTGATGGAAACAGAGGTGTCCGTAATGCCGAAACGCTCGACGATGGCGGGTGCGAGCGTCAAGAGCGGCGCTCCTTTGGGACTCTTCGAAACGGTGATGTCGTGAAACCCGCAATCGGCACCGATACCGGTCCCGAGCGCCTTGGAACACGCCTCCTTGACGGCCCAGAACCCGGCGGCGGTCTTGTGGTTTTTTACGAGGAGGATCTCTTCGGGGGAGAGGAACTTGGAGAGGGCTTTGTCGCCATGACGCTCCATAAGGCCTTTCATACGATCGAGTCTGATAAGGTCGATGCCGATCATGAGACGGACCTGGATAGAATGATCATTGGGGCATTTCCCTTCCATTGACGATGACTTCAGGAGTCTGTGGCATATTTTACCCGAAAGCGGATTAAAACGCCTGCCAGGCACTCCGGATGTTATTTTTAACTACTGACCGTGATGCGCTTGGAACCCCCTGAAAACCTCGATTACTGCCCAATTTAAAAAACAATACCCCGGTACTATTTACATCGGTTAACAATTCATTTACAATAGCGTCATTTCAATGTACGGTGTGAGGAGAAGAGGCTATGGCGCAGCGCAGTGCAGTCGGTTTTGTGGAACGTATTTCCGGGGATGTTTACGTGATGGGTGCGGACGGACAGGTCCGTTCGGTTCAGGTCGGGAGTCCGCTGTACGACGGCGACCGGATCGCAGGAGAGAGCGGCAGCAGCGAGCTGGTGGCAAAGTTCGGAGCGCTTTCCGAAACGACGACCTACGAGGGAATCTTCCGCATTGTACTCGACCCCTCCGTTTACGGTGAGGGAGATCCCAGCGAAAGCATCACCGAAGGCGAGCTCCTGACGAAATGGGACCGCTATCAGGAGAATACCGCCGCGGGTACGGAGGCGGAGACATCCTCTTCTCTCGGGACGGTCGAAATCGGTCAGCACAACGCCCTGCTGGAGAAAGCGGGACCGCAGAGCAGGCTCAGCGAGTACGACGCGACGGCGCAGCACGGCGGCCAAGCGGTTGAATTCGGTTCCAGCGACGTTTCAGTGAACAGCCGACCCGTCGTTGCGGACGTTACCGCTTCGGCATTCGAAGAGGCCGGTGAGACGCTCAGCGTACAGGCCGTTTACTCCGGTCTGCTTGAGGCGGAAGACCTCAATAGCGGGGACACGCACACCTTCGCGGTGACGACGCCGGTCGCCTACTCGCTCTTCGGTGAGAGCGGCGCGGTCGTGACGAACCTGTCGGTCGTGCTCGATCCGCAGACCGGTGCCTACACCGTCGAAGGCGATTTCGACAATCTGGCGGAGGGCGAGGTGGCGACCGTCACGTTCGGTTATTCGGCGACCGACAGCTCCAACACTTCAAATGCGACCAGCGAAGAGGGCACGGTGACGCTGCTCGTGACCGGTACCAACGATGCGCCCGTTGCCGTGGCACATGCGGACTTCGGTGCCTTGGAGAACGGTGCGGCCGTCACCGGCCGCGTGACGGCAACGGACGTCGACAGCGACGACGACGCTGCGTCATTGAGCTATGCGCTCGTCGGCGAGGCACCGTCGGGGCTGACTTTCAACCCCGACGGCTCCTACAGTTTCGACCCGACTGACGCCGCCTACCGCTCCCTCGCATACGAGGAGAGCGCCGTGGTGTCGTTCAGCTGGAAAGCGACCGACTCCCACGGTGCCGAAACCTCCGTCGACACGGTCGCCATCACCGTGACAGGAACGAACGAGCAGCCGGTGGTTTCCGATGTCGACGCCAATTGGAGCGCCGTCGGTGCATCGATTGCCGGTTTGGATACGTTGACCCGTGCGGATGCGACGATTACGCCATTCGGAGAGGCCGGCACCCGCTATTATGCCCAGACGTTTGTCGCAACCGAAGCGGAGCTGATGCAGGTCGAGTTTGCCATGAATATTCTAAGCGGCACCAATAACTTCCGCGTCCTTGTTACGGAAGTGACGGCAAGCGGGTCGGACCTGCAACCCGGCAGCGTGCTCTTTGAGAGCGGTGATCTGGTCAGCAACGCCGTCAACCAGGCGTTTTCCGTCGATGTCGACCTCACCTCCCCGCTGACCGTCGGCAGAACCTATGCCATTGTGTTTGACTCGCAGATACTGGCAGGCGACGGCATCGTCGGTCGGTCGAATATCGTCGCTTCGAGATTTGATGCCGATCCCCAGGGCATGTTTTTCTTCTACAATCCTGCAGTCAGCAGGAGCGTTGCGTTCAGCGGAAACTGGACGGAGTGGAACAACGGTATGGATGCCGCTTTGAAATTGACCTACGGCAGCGGTGCATTGGTCGTCTTGGAAGATGACGGTATCGCGACGGTCTTTACCGGGCAGCTTGCGGTGACGGAAGATCTCGACCCGTCCGATACGCATACTTTCGCCCTGGTGGCGGACTCCGCGGCGGTCGTTACCGGCACGGATGCGGCAGTGACGGACCTCTCCGTCGCAGTGGCAGCGGACGGCAGCTACAGCGTGAACGGAAACTTCGACGCGCTGGCCGCCGGGGAGACGGCGACGGTGACGTTCCGCTATACCGCTACGGACGACTCCGGCGCCGCCAACGCGACCAGCGACGCGAAAACGGTGACCCTGACCGTTACCGGTGCCGACGACGTGCCGGTTGCCGTGCTGAAAAACGTGGTTTCGGCTACCGGACAGATCGTTTATGTCAACGGCGCGGACGTAGCGATTCCCGCTTCTGGAACCGCCGGGACGGTTTACTCCACGATCAGTGTGGCCGATTCCCATGAGATCGCAGATCTTAACGTAAGGATCGACTTGACCCACACATTCGACTGGGACCTGGTGATCACCCTGATCGCTCCCGACGGTACGGAGGTGGAGCTGACGTCACGCAACGGCGGTTCCGCCAACAACTACGCCAATACGCTTTTTGATGACGAAGCCGCCACCAGTATCGTCAACGGTTCCGCACCCTTCACGGGCATCTTCCGGCCGGAGGGGGACCTCTCCGCCGTCGAAGGGATGGAGATGCAGGGGACGTGGACGCTGCGCATTGACGACATGGCCTATGGAGATGTGGGAGTACTGGACTCCTGGGCGCTGGAGTTCACTTATCCTACAGCTTATGAGCAGGTGCTGCAGGTCAGCGACGTCGATTACGGCAGCATCGACCTGGTGGCGCTGCTCGACAGCATCGACGGGGGGGCGGATAATTCGATTGAGGGCGTCGAGCTGACGGGACACACCGAAGTGAATCTCTCCGTGGCGGACGTCATCGCGCTGACCGACGGGGATCACAGCCTCGTCATCAGCTCCTCCGACGATGCGAGCGATACCGTGCATCTGGAGGGCCAGATCGCCGCCGCCGCGGACCAGAGCGCCGCTCCGGCCGGATATACCCTCTACACCGACACGGCCAATACGGTGACCATCACCATCGAAGATACGATCACCGTCATCTGAATATGGATGCTTCCATGCGCCTGCATGGAAGTTCATCTTCCCCCATACTCTCAGCATTTCTGTTTTCTATGAGTGTTGTTTTTATCATACGGTTTGCCGCATCAGAACGGAAATATGGTGAGGTGTCGGAGGTTTTGAAAATAGGGGAAGAACGGTGCGGAGCTCCGCCCATGGACCGTAAAGCCGGGGCGGAAAAGGGCGAAAGCTTTACTGAACGACGAACTCGGTAAAGTAGACGTTGTTGACGCGTCCGTCCCGCAGCCGCATGTTGAGCTGGTCGACGATCTGCTCTTTGAGCTTCTCCTTGCCTTTGGCGGTGGAGATCTCCTCCAGAGACTTGGAAGAGAGGAGGCGGATGATGATGTCGCGGATGACCGCCGTTTTGTTGTCGAGTTCGATGCCGAGCTCTTCGCCGCTGAGTTCGAGGTTCATCTCGACTTTCAGGTAACGGCGGCCGCTTTCGCTGAGGAGGTTGACGGTAAAGGTGTCCAGCGGGAACATCGGCCCGACTTCCGCCAGGGAAGCGTTGCCGGGGTTCTGGGAGGTGCCGACCTGACGCTCCTGCGGTGCCGAAGTCTGGGAAACCTTGGTCTCATCCTCACCGCCCATCATGAGTACGGCAACCGCCGCGCCGATGACGATGATGAGAATCAGAACGACGATGATGATGATCAGCATCATCGAACTGGATTTTTTCCCGCCCTCTTGCTGCTCTTCCTGTGTTTCTTCTTCAGCCATGCTCTTCCTTTAGCCTGTTTTGGTGATTTTAGTATAGCAGAAATTTTATTTCGAGTGTGATAAAACGCGCCTTTACAGGCGGTTATTGGCGGATAAGATCGGTCAGGGGCAGAAAGCGGTACTGGTCCGGATCGTAGTAGTCGATGTCCCCGGTCTCGATGTCGTAGTACCAACCGTGGATGAAGAGCCTCTCGTCGTCGAGCCGCTCTTTGACGAAGGGGTAGGTGAGGAGGTTGTCGATCTGGGTGATGATGGACATCCGTTCGGTCAGCCTCAGAAGCGCTTCGCGCTCCGCATCGTGACCGAGGCTGAGCAGTGCCATTGATTTGGCCTTTTCGCCGAGGTCGAGCCATTTCCGGATGTGTAGCAGGTTGGGGTCGTCGATCGTTTCAAAAAGACTTTTGCAGGCGCCGCAGTGGCTGTGGCCGCAGATGATGATTTCGGAGACGTTGAGGACGTTGACGGCATACTCGATGCCCGATGCCGTGGCATGGTAATCTTCGTCGGGTTTGTAAGGGGGAACGAAATTGCCGACGTTGCGGACGACGAAGAGGTCTCCCGGCTGGGACTGAACGATCAGGTCGGGAATGACCCGGGAGTCGGAACAGCCGATGAAGAGCGCTTTGGGCTGCTGACCCTTGCGGGCCAGCTCCAGCAGCTCCTCTTCGTGCTTCCTGAAGTAGGCGCGTTTGAAAACCTCGTTACCGGCGGCAAAATCACTCATTTTCATGGCTGGCTCCGTACGGTGTGGTATCTGCGGTCTACGTCAGCGGGACCAGACACTCTTTGATGTCGAGAATCTTCATCAGGCGTTCGAAGACCTGGCCCGCTTCACGGTCGTAGTCGTCGTGATATTCGACGACGAAGACTTTGCGGCCGTCGGAAATGTCGGTCGTATAGGTACTCTCTTCGAGGGTGACGTCCTTATGGGCTTCGGCCAGGGCCGCCTCGATTCTCTGCAGCTCTTCGGCGGTCGAGAAGGAGATGGAGATTTTCGCGTAACGCTCTTCGCTTTTGAAATCGGCGTCGATACATTGTCCGGACATGGGTGGCCTTTGGGAGATGGTTATGATCGTCCATTATACACCATCCAGCCCAAAAGGGGCTGAACCTCCGGGGGTTTTATGATGCGGTTTTTACGGGGTGTGCGGTTTAGAACCACTCGATAAGTTTACTGACCTCGTCGACTTCGTAGCACTTCATTCCGTGCGTATCGATGGGTTTTTTCGCCACGAGGGCCTTGGCGATCTTCTGGAGTTTCGCCTCCTTGAGCCGCCCGTCGAGCTGAAAGACCTCGCGCACGTCTCCGACCAGCGAGACTTCGCCGACGAAGACCGTCTCCTTGGATATGGTCCGGTCGCGAAAACTGCTGATGATGGCCGCGAGAACGGCGAGGTCGGCGGAGGTCTCGTTGATTTTGATTCCCCCGGCGATGTTGATGAAGACGTCATAGTGGTTCAGCGGGATTTCGAGTTTGCGCTCCAGCAGGGCGAGGAGCATATTGAGCCGGTTGGTATCGAAGCCCGTCGCCTGCCGTTTCGGATTGGGGGCATGGGTATCGGAGACGAGGGCCTGAACTTCGAGAATGATGGGACGCGAACCCTCCATAACGACCGTCAGGGCCGAGCCCGGCTGCGACTTGTTGCGGTTGAAGAAGCGAGATGAGATGTCCTTGGCGGAGACCAGGCCTTCGCCGCGCATTTCGAAGACGCCGATCTCGCTGGTGGGACCGAACCGGTTTTTGAACCCGCGGAGAATGCGCAGTTCCTGGGAGCTGTCCCCTTCGAAGTAGAGGACCGTGTCGACCATGTGTTCCAGGACACGGGGGCCTGCGATGGAGCCCTCCTTGGTGATATGCCCGATGATGAAGATGGCGATACGGCGCTCCTTTGCGATGCGCATTAGATCAAAAGTGATCTGGCGCACCTGGGTAACGGAGCCGGGGGCGGAGGTGATGGTTTCGGAGTAGAGGGTCTGGATGGAGTCAACGATAAGAAAGTCGTAGTCGCGCTCTTCCAGTTCGAGCAAGACCTGTTCGAGGCGGATTTCGCTGAGGAGGTAGAGGGTGTCGACGATGGCGCCCAGGCGGTTGGCCCGAAGCTTGACCTGTCCCTCCGACTCCTCGCCGGTGACGTAGAGCACGCTGCGTCCCGTCGAGGCGATGTTGGCGCCGACTTTGAGCAGCAGGGTCGATTTCCCGACCCCGGGACTGCCGCCGATGAGCGTCAGGGAACCGGGAACGACGCCGCCGCCGAGTACCAGGTCCAGCTCGACGTCGTTGGAGCTGTAGCGCTCGACGCTCTCTTCGTCGATTTGGCTGATGGGCTGGGCCTTGGAGTGGCCGCCTCCGGGGGATGCAGAGGTGAGTTTGATGATCTCCTGCTGCTGCTCGGTGAGTTCCACCAGCGAGTCCCAGGTACCGCAGTTGGTGCACTTGCCCATCCACTTCGGGCTGGTCATTCCGCAGTGCTGGCATTCGAAAAGAGTTTTTTTCTTTTTGGCCATGGTGCTCTCCCGGGCGTATTCTGGATGTAAGTATAGGATGTTTCGGAACCAAAAGGCAAAGATATGACAGGGCCGGGAATATTATTGCCGGATTTACTCTTTGAAGATAAAATATCACACCGAAAACGTTATATTGTGGAGAATAAAGTTATGGATTTTGATAAATATTACGGCGGCAGGGCTGCTTTTACCTTTAAGAAACTCCTGATTATCTTTACGCTTCTTTTTGTGACGGGAGGGGCGATTCACATCAGCATCAACACTTCCGAAACGGGCAGCATTGCTCCGGTGAACCATTAGGGGGTTCAGGGCATGTGCTGGAAGCGAAGCTCGGGGCTCGTTTGAAAGTTGCCCGGTGCAGTAGCGGGTGCAGTACGGGGGGTGACGAGGTCGACATGAAAAAAGGAGATGGAACCCCCCAGCCCGACCTTCGCCTCGTATTGGAAATCAATGGTGCCGGCAAGGAGGGTGCCCCGTGCCGCGGGGATGGTCATTTCAATGGAAGTCTCAGGCGGCAGGTGGAAGTTGCCGACCCAGCGCAGGTTCTCGAGGTTGTAGGTGTTGACGAACTCCGTCATCTCCATACTGCGTTTGTCGAATTCCGTCAGGGGAAGCGGCTCGGGATGAAAGCCGCTGGGTTCGGACAGACCCAATTCGGAGGCGGTAGAGCGTGCGACGGAGATCTGGGTGATGCGATTGGCCCGATCGTTGTTGGTAATCTCGATAACCAGCCCACGGTCGGGCAGCATCTGCTTCAGACGACCGGTGACCCGGGGCCCCGGCGCCGTGGCACTCAATGAGAGGGAGTCACCGCTTTGCATGGAGCGCCAAAGCAGGTACAGTGCAGGTGCGATAAGCAGTAATAAGACGCCGTCCATACCCGGTCCTTCCATTGTTATCCTTTCGCGTTTCTTCCTGTGAATAATAATGATATAGAATCTATCCTGAAACTATCATGATTATTAACAAAAATATTTATTTAATAATAGAGACACAAGAGGGACGATGGGGAGCGTGCATTTTTGAAAAGCCGCGGAGAAGCGGCCCGCATCTTAGGTGCGGTATTCGCCGAGCATCCGGTTTAACGTTGCCGTTTGTGCGGAGAGGTGGTCGGATGCTTTCGCGATCTCCTCGACACTTTTAGCGTTGTGGGAGGAGAGCTCGTTGATGGTTGAAACCTGCGCAATCATCCCCTGGATGGTTTTGCCGTTTTCAATGTAGCCGTTGACGGTTTCATCGACCTGAACAATGGAGCGTTTCATCGCATCGACACTTCGGGTGATCTCTGAATGCACCTCGATGGCATGACCGGAGAGCTTTTCGATGGAGGCGGCGTTTTGGGAAATCTGTTCACTGCTGTCGTTGACGGACTGGACGATGACGTTGATGGTGCTGTTGATCTCCACCAGTGATTTCTGGGTCCGCTCCGCCAGTTTTCTCACTTCATCCGCCACAACGGCGAAGCCGCGGCCGTGTTCCCCCGCACGGGCCGCTTCAATGGCGGCGTTGAGGGCAAGCAGGTTGGTCTGGTCGGCGATGTCGGAGATGACCGTCAGGACATTTTTTACGGCTTGTGCATCATGGCTGAGCTGTTCGAGTTTTGCCGAGAGTTCGGCTTCGGCGACGGAGCGGTGGTGCACCTCCTCTGAGAGGGTGGTGATTTTTCCGTTGGCGGAGATCAGGGTCTGCCCCGCGGAGTCGATCTCCTCTTTTGTGGATTCCGCCTGCCGGATGGAACCTTGAAGCACATTGTGCAGTTCGGTGCCGACCCGGTAGAGTTCGTTGACGACTGCGGCCTCCTCTTCGGATTGGCGTTCGATCTGGGAAGCGGTCTTTGAGAGGTTTCCGGCGATCGCGGTGTTTTCGCCGCTGGCGGCTTTGGCTTCGGAAACGGTCTGCTGGACCTTGGCGATGAAGGCGTTGATATGGCTGCTGACCGTGTGAATTTCGTCTCCTGCCGGGACGACGACGCGCTGGGTCAGGTCCCCTTCGCCTTCCGCAAGGTCCCGGGCCGCCGTTTCCAGGGTGTTGAGCTTGCCGATGATCAGTTTGCCGATCACCAGGATGACGAGTACGATCATGACCACGTAGATCAGTGCGGAGATGCCCAGGATGAGATTGCGAAGCGTGTAGACCCCTTCCAGAGCCTCGTCAAGCTCCATTTCGACGATGATGGCGAGTTTGTTCCCAAGAATCTCCACCGGTGCGTAGGAACTCAGAACGCGAATGCCCCGGTAGTTGTCGATCACCCTGTCGCCGCTTCTGCCCGCAAGGGCTTCCCGGGAAGCGTCGGTATCGATCCGGTAAAGCCCGACAGTCGTTCCGAATTTGCGTACCAGCGGATCGGAGAGGGTATCGGTGAAGCGGCTGTCGCTGCGCATCAGCCCGTCGCTGCCGATCAGGTACGATTCGCCGCTCTCTTTCAGTCCGACGCGTGCATACTCCCCGTTGAAATTCATAATGGTATTGATTTTGTCGGCGGAAAGCCGGAAAATGATGACCCCTTCGACGTCGGTCTCCCCGAAGTAGATGGGTGCGGCGATGAAGGCGGCGGAGCGGTTGAAATTTGGTTCGTAAGGGGTGAAATCCTCGTAGGCGATGCCGCTTTTCGCCAGCTTCATGGCGCTGTTGTAGGCACGGGCCAGTCCGCTGTCACGATAGCGATCGTTGAGAAGGTTGGTGGCGAAATCGTTCTCTTTATCGACCGAATAGACGACGTCGCCGTCGGCGTTGACCAGGTAGATGTCCCGCAGGTCGAACTCTTTGAGCAGCGAGATGTAGCTGCTGTGGTAGGCGATGTGCTGGTTCGAATATTCGTCGTTGAGGCGCTTGTTCATGCTTAGAAGCTGTTTCTGCCCGTCGGGGTTGTCGTTGTCGGCGATGTAGAGGTACTGGGCAACGACGGCGTTGGGACTTGTTGGCAGGTAGGCATCGGCATCGGCGCGGGGAGTGCTCTCCGGGATATCGTAGTGAATGTTGGGCAGATAATGGGCCGTATCGTAGTCGACGAGTGCTTTGCGCATCATGCCGACGTCGGCTCCTTTCGTGTCGGAGAGCCCCTGAAAGGCTTCGTCCAGCGCCCACAGGTTCTCCATGGTCGCACGGTCGTTCGCTCTGGAGCGAAGCATGGCGGCGATGTTTTCAATGTAGTCGTTCAGGTGCGCTTTTTTGCTCTCCTTGATGGCCTTGAGTTTGTTCATATTGGCCTGGGTCAGGGCGTCGGAAGCGCTGTTGATGGCAGTGACGGCGCTGGCAAGCGCCATCAGGAGCATGGCGAGAGAAGTGACGATAATGAGGCGGGAGCGAATGCTTTTAAGATTCATGAACTGTCCGGAAATGTGAAAATGCGCGATATGTTGCGCCATATGGTAACATAATCCGGTGACCTATGTTCCTGTTTTTGCGTCACTCCTGCTCTTCCGTTGGGGAATAGCCGCAAAGCAGGCGCCGGTTGACGAACCAGGCGGCGATGGCACGGTCGCTGTAGTGGTACTCCTGCTGGGAAGGGGGAACGGCGTCGTTGCGAATCTTGGCCCGCACGATTCCGGTGACGAGGTAGGTCAGCAGAAACGCCGCGGCGGCGAAAAAGAAGTCGAACCGGTAGCCGATCAGCAGTGCCGTCGCGTAGGGGGTTCCCGTCAGTGCGGCGGTGATGATGAGGACCAGAATGCGGCAGAAACGGCTTTTCGGCCGGGGGGTGGGTTCGATGATCTCTATGACGTCGCTCTCATGCATGCCGTCATTATACCCCGTTCCGCGACTTGACGAATAAAATAATAAAAAAGAAAACTTAAGCCGTCACGCTACTCCCGGGCATTCACCGACCGTTTGCCGCGGGTGCGTTACTATCGCGCCATTGAGACGAAACATTATCGTAAAAGGACGCTCCATGAATGAACCGACTCTGGATCAAATTGAAGACTATAACACGCTCAGCGGCGAAAAACGCCGGGTATTCTGGGCCGTCGTCGCGGCCTGCCTCATCATCGGCGCCATATTCGCCGGTGCCAAACTCTTCTACGCCTCCGTGGATGACGAGATTCCGACACAGCAGATGATCGGGAAAGTTCCCTACAAATAGCGTTTAGAAATGATTTTTCAGGGGGGGCATGGCTTCCCTTGTCTACAATAGCTTTTCAATTCACCACCCGAAAGGGATCACATGCTTTCAACCGTCATTACCGTGTACACCCTCTATTTTCTCTTGAAACTCTATGTCAGCGTCATGCAGATCGGCTACATCAACAACACCCGCTGCGGGCGGCCGGTGCTTATGGGCAGCGCCGATTTTATGAAAGCGGCCAACTATGCCGTCGCCAAGGAGAAACTCTCCATGGTCTCTTCTGCGGTGGAGTACATTCTGTTTCTGGGATGGCTGAGCCTCGGGATCACATGGCTGGAAGAGGCGACGCTCTCTGCGGAGGGCGGTTTCAAAGCCGTGGTGATGGTTCTGGGCTTTATCCTCATCAACGGGGTGCTTACCTGGCCCCTTGAGTGGTACGGAAAGTTCGTCGTAGACGGCGCCTACGGCTTCAACCGCTCGACGCCGGGTCTTTTCGTCAAAGATACCCTTATTGCGACGCTGCTGACGCTGTTATTCGGCGGCGCGGTGACCTGGGGCGTCTACGTCATCATGCAGAGTACCGCGATGTGGTGGCTCTGGAGCTTTCTTTTCATCTTCGCCGTTATCGTACTGATCAACATGCTGTTTCCGACCATACGGGCGCTCTTTTTCGACAAGGTGACGCCCCTTGACGACCCGGAACTCAGCGGAAAAATCGAGGAACTCATGGCGAAGACCGGGTTTCAGAGCAGCGGGGTATTCGTCAGTGACGCCAGCAAACGCGACACCCGCCTCAACGCCTATTTCGGGGGGCTCGGAAAAACGAAACGGGTCGTGCTTTTCGATACCCTTTTGAAGAAACTGACCCACCAGGAGCTGCTGGCGGTCCTCGGCCACGAACTCGGCCACTTCGCCCACGGCGACATCTACAAGAACATCGGGATGCTCGGCGCGATGCTGCTGGGGATGTTCGCTCTCTTCGGCAACCTGCCGGAGCTGCTCTTCCTGGAGCTGGGGGTCGCGGCCTCTCCCGCCGTCGTGATGATCCTCTTTCTGCTGCTGATGCCGGTGCTCGGGTTCATCATGATGCCGCTCATGGGCGTCGTAAGCCGCCGCAACGAGTACGCGGCGGACCGGACCGGAGCGGAACTCGGCGGCGGTCTCTACCTGGCCGAAGCGCTGAAAAAGCTGGTGACGGAGAACAAAAGCTACCCGCTGTCGCATCCGCTCTACATCTTTTTCTACTACACGCACCCCCCGGTTCTCGAACGTCTCAAGGCGCTGGGGCAGGGCGTTGACGCTCCCGTCGAAACGGGGCTGGAGGGGCCATGTCCGACCGACGAACGGTAAGGGAGTGGATCGACGCCGCCGCGGCGGAACTTCACGATAGCGTCGAACGCCCGCGCCGGGAGGGAGAGCTGCTGCTGATGGCCTATCTGGAGTGGGATCAACTCCGGCTCATTACCTATCCCGATACCATCGTGGAAAACCCCAAACGGCTGATCGAATGGATAAAGCGGCGCAAGGCGCACGAACCTCTCGAGTACATCACCCATCGCGTCAGCTTTTACTCGCAGACCTTCCACATCGAGCCGGGGGCGCTCATTCCCAGGCCGGAGACGGAACTGCTGATCGACCGGGTGCTCGAGGAGGTTCCCGATCGCGAACGTCCGCTTACCCTCGTTGAAGTGGGCGTAGGCAGCGGGGTGATTTCCATCGTCCTGGCGCAGCACCTTCCCAATGCCCGGGTCATCGCGGTGGACATCAGCGAGGCGGCGCTTGCGGTGGCCCGCAGGAACGTCGAGCTCTTCGGCCTGGAAGATCGCATCGAACTGCGTCACGGCTCGCTGCTCGATCCCGTCGGCGAAGCGATCGACCTGCTGGTCTCCAACCCGCCCTACGTCGCCGAGGATGCCGATCTGGAGCCTAACCTCGCCTACGAACCGGAGCGGGCGCTCTTCGGCGGTCCCGTCGGTGACGAGATCGTGCGGGAGCTGCTTGATGCCGTCGATGCCCGCCGCATCCCCGTCGCCGCCTTCGAGTTCGGTTACGACCAGAAGGAGCGGGTGCGCGAGCATGTGGCGGGACGCGACTACCGCAGCCTCGAATTTTACAAGGACTACGCGGGATTCGACCGCGGATTCGTTATCCGATACGACTAAGGAGGTATCATGAAACTCAGACTCTATACGGAAACGGCCTATCTGCTGCTGATCGCGGCCACCTTTGGCGCGGTGATGGTGCTGGGCATCTTTGTCGCGGCGACCATCTTCAACTCCGAACTTCTCTTCGCCCTGGCCCCCCTGGACCACTACGCGGAGGGAATCATCATGGGGGAGATCTTCCGCAAATTCGCCTATTGGTGCAATGCCGCCGCTCTGGCTGTGGTGCTCTTCGAACTTTATGAGTACAAGATGCTGCGCCGCGACGGTATCGCCACGGGAGCGGCCTTTACGACGGTCGTAACACTGCTGCTTTTCTCCTCGGTCTATACGCCGAAGATTCTCGAAATGCAGCAGGAAGGCCCCGAAGCGACTCTGAGCGAAGCCTTTGCAAGCCTCCATTTCGCTTCCGAGATCGACTTCAAGATTCTTGCCGCGGCCCTGGTCGTGCTCTTCTTTCGCCGGGTGATGCTGCTGCGCACGGTCCGCGGGTAACGTTTTTTTTACATCCTCTGTGCTATGCTCTTTTTTAAGGAGCATCGCATGACTTTTTCCCTCCGTAAAACCGTCTCTCTGACCCTCGGACTCTCGTTTCTCGTCATGACCGTCACCGGTCTGGTACTCTTCGTCACCCCGCAGGGGAAGGTGGCATACTGGTCCCACTGGACGCTGATGGGGCTGGGAAAAGAGGAGTGGGCGGGCCTGCACATCACCTCGATGGTGCTGCTGCTCGTGACGGGGATCTGGCACATCTACTACAACTGGACGCCGCTGGTGAGCTATCTCAAAGAGAAAGCGAAAGGGGTGAGTTTTCTCAAGCGCGAGTTTCTTGCCGCTCTTGCACTCAATGTACTTTTCGTCGCCGGTACGCTCTTCGCTCTCCCTCCGTTTCAAACCCTCCTCGACCTCAATGACGCCGTCAAGGGGTATTGGCAGGAGACGCAGGGATCTCCGCCCTACGGCCATGCCGAAGAGTCGACCCTAGCGGCTTTCGCCGGCTACCTGCGTATCGATCCCGATACGGCGATGGATCTGCTCAGAGCCAAAGGGATCGCCGTCGATGGGAAAAACGAGGTGCTACTGGAGATTGCGCAACGCAACGGGGTGACGCCCCAGGCGCTTTATGATGCGCTGAAAGTGAAGGATCGGGCCAAAAGCGCGGAGACGGGTGTGACCTTTCTGGGACGCCGCACACTTGAGGAACTGGCGGGGATGAAGAAGATCGACCTCGAACGCTCGCTGGCATACCTGGAGAAGAAAGGGCTTCCCGAAGCGGGCAGTATGCGGATGAAACAGATCGCCGACCATTTCGAGATGACGCCGCTGGAGCTTTTCGAGATCCTTCAGAAGGTCTCGAAGCCTGTGACGGACTAGAGGACTTCCACCAGCTCTTCGCCCATGATGTTCGAGACGAACGCGGCATCCTCCTCGCTCTGGCAGAGTTCCAGGTTCATCAACTCGCCGTATTTCTGCTTGATCTCTTCGAGGGTACGCTCTTCGGGGATTTTGCGCGCGGCGATAAAGCCGATGGTCTCGCCGTTCTCATCCAGCTTCGGAGAGACGTAAACGACCACCCAGTAGTAGGCACCGTCTTTGCGCAGGTTCTTGACATACCCTTTCCACGTCTCTTTTTTCCGGATGGTCTCCCACATGTTTTTGAAACAGC
Source organism: Sulfurimonadaceae bacterium (assembly GCA_050292215.1). Lineage (GTDB taxonomy): Bacteria > Campylobacterota > Campylobacteria > Campylobacterales > Sulfurimonadaceae > SZUA-415. Next base: position 137,587 of record JBNKLF010000001.1, read on the forward strand.
AGTGGGGCATGTCCGGGTGCCGGACGATGCTGTGGGGCTGCCCCATAAGCTCCTCCTTGCTGTAGCCGGACATTTCGACGAACTTGCGGTTGACATAGGTGATGCGACCCCTCGCATCGGTCTCCGTAATCATGATGCGACCGTCGTAGGGGACCTCGACATCAATCGGTTCCGGGCGTTCCATGGTAATCTCCTATAATTAAAACTAATAGATTGTAATATTCTTTTGCTTATGGAGGATTGGCAGTAATATAATTATTACTAATGGATAAAAGATATGTAAACTTATGGTCAGCGGGGGGTCAAAAACGCTTAACGTCCTCCGAAACGGCGTTGCCACCACTCTTCCGGGGTGATGGCCGTGTCTTTGAGAAACTCTTCGTCGAAACGGTACTCGTAGTGGTTGACGTAATGCATGACGATGCTGTACGCCTCGTTGATGCGTGAACTCATCTGTGTCGCCTCCTCGGGAGTATCGGGGTGCATGTCGGGGTGCCATTGCTTCATAAGGTTCTTGTAGCGGATCTTGATTTCGGAGAGGGTGGCTTTATCGTGAAGGCCAAGGAGTGTTTTGGCCTTTACGAGTTGTTCAAAGGAGTGTGGGGAGTGCATGCGGCAAAAGGAGTCAGTCCTTCTGCTGCCGCATGTAGGTCGGAACGTCGAGGAAATCCTCGCTCATGTCGCCGTTGACGACAAGCTGGGGACGGATGATGGCCCGGGGCTTGGGCTGTTCGACGTTTTCAAAACTGTCGTTGTTGGCGATGTCGCCCAGGGCGCGTTCGAAGCCCGTAGCGACCAGGGTGATGCGGACGAAGTCGACGGGGAGGTCGTCGTCGGTGGAGGTACCGAAGATGACCTCCGCCTCTTCATGGGCGCTTTCGTGTACGACGTCCATCGCTTCGCTCAGCTCCATCATGGGGAAGTCAGGGTGCATTTTGAAGTGGACCAGAACGCCCATGGCGCCATTGATGGACATGTTGTCCAGCAGCGGGGACTCGATGGCCGCCTTGATCGCTTCGTAAGCAGCGTTCTCGCCCTGGTGCTCGCCGACGCCCATCAGCGCCATGCCGCGGTGGCTCATAACGGTCTGAAGGTCGGCGAAGTCGAGGTTGATGTCGTTGTCGCCGCTGGAGAGGATCACGCCGCTGGTGCCACTGACGGCGCGGGAGAGGACGTCGTCAACAATTTTGAAGCTCTCTTTCATGCCCAGTTTGCGGTCGATGATGGAGAGGAGCTTGTCGTTGGGAATGACGACGATGGAGTCGCTCTCGTTTTTGAGCTCTTCCAGGCCCGATTCGGCCAGTTTGAGGCGTTTGCGGCCCTCGAAGGCAAAAGGCTTGGTCACGACGGAGATCGTCAGGGCACCCGCTTCTTTGGCAATCTGCGCGATAACCGGCGCGGCACCGGTGCCGGTGCCGCCGCCCAGTCCCGCGGCGACGAAGACGATGTCCGCGCCTTCCAGGGCGGCACGGATCTCGTCATAGCTCTCCAGGGCGGAGTCTTTGCCCACGCTGGGTTTCATGCCCGCACCCAGACCCTTGGTCAGTTTCGAACCGATCTGGATCTTCGTATGGGCCGTAGACTGGTCCAGGACCTGGGCGTCGGTGTTGGCGACGACCATCTCGATCCCCTGAACACCCTCTTTGAGCATGTGCCCGATCATGTTGCCGCCGCCGCCTCCGACGCCGACCGCGATGATTCTTGCACCTTTTTGCATCAATGACTCTTCAATTGAAAACGGTTCCATCTCTTACACTCCTTGTTAGAATAACTGGGTCGCCCAGTTCCAGAATTTGCTCATCGCCCCGGGTTCGTTGGGGCGTTTCTCTTTCTTGTCCGCCAGCTTGCTGAGCTCGCGCTTGATCTCCGCGTCGTCTTTCTTCTTGGCCTTCGCAGGGGCGACCGGGATCTCCGGTTCCGCCTCGGCGATGTCCTCGAGGGAGACGTATTCGTTCTGGATCGGGTCTTCGTTGCGGTGGCGCATGTTCTTGTTGACGTCGATCTCGTAGGAGGTGTACCCTCCCGCGGCATACTTGACCAGCCCCACGGCGCAGCTGTAGGCCGGGTCGCGCAGGGTGTCGAAGAGACCGTCCATTTCCGAGGGGCGTGCGATGCGCACGGGCATGTTGTCGAAGATGGCGACGGCGAGTTCCCGCAGCCCTTCCATATTGGTGAAACCGCCGGTCAGTACGACGCCGGCTCCCATATGCTCTTTAAGCCCGCTCTTCTCGATGGACTGGGCGATGATCATCAGGGTCTCCTCGACCCGTGCGTAGATGACGTTATGGACCACTTCCAGGGAGACCTCGTGGGTGGAGTGCTCGTCGCCGATGACCGGCAGTTCGATCAGGTCGTTGCTCGGGGTATGGAGCGACCCGTAGGTCATCTTGACGTTGTCGGCGGTGTTGAGCGGGGTGTGCAGCGCCATGGAGAGGTCGTTGGTGATGTGGTTGGAACCGACACCCAGGAAGTCGTTGTAGCGGATGGCGTTGCCGGCGTGGACGACGATGTTGCTGGTGCTGCCGCCCATGTCGATGACCGCCGCACCGAGCTCTTTCTCGTCGTCGTTGAGTGCGGAGATGGCGGAGGCGTACCCCGCCAGCACGATGTTCTCCACCTCGACCCCCGCCGCCTTGACCGCTTTACGGAGGTTGTTCAGGTTGGACTTCTGGGAGGTGATGATGTGGGTCTCCACCTCGAGGCGGGAGGCGTTCATCCCGAGGGGGTCTTCGATGAAGTCCTGGTCGTCCACCTTGAAGTTGTAGGGGAGGGTGTGCAGCACTTCGTACTCGTGGGGGATGTTCGCGTTGTAGAGCGAGGTGTTCATCACCCGGTTGATCTCTTTGATGCTGATCTCTTTGTTGGGGATGTTCACGATGCCGCTGGAGTTGAGGCTTTTCGTATAGGCGCCCGAGAGGGAGACGATGGCCCGTTTCAGTTCGGTTCCGGCGACCCGCTTCGCATCGCTTAATGCGTTGCGGATGGATTTCGAAGCCAGTTCGATGTTGGTGATGCTCCCTTTTTTGAGCCCCTGGGCCTTGGCGATACCGGCACCGATGATTTTGATGCCGGCGTGCTCGTCGATGGTCGCGATGATCGCGCAGATCTTTGTCGAACCGATGTCAATGGCTAAGACGGTCTTATCCAAATCAACGTCCTTCCGTATCTAGATAGATCTCTGTGGGGTACTTGTTTCTGAGCATTTCAAGCAGTCCCCGGTCCAACAGAGTCGACTTCATCCGCAGCGCGCTGTCTTCAAGATCTGTTTGGGGTGTTTTAAGCAATTGCTGTTCCAGAATGTGGAAGAGAACGATTTTGGTGTTATCGATGGTTATGACACCGCGGGCGCTCTGCTGGGCGAAAAGTTCATTCACGAAACGCTGGCTCTCGGTGGCGTTAAGCCCTTCGAGGGGCCGGGCGTACTCGCGGGTGATAAAGGGCGTCGTTTTTCCGCTGAACGTGGCGACGGAGTTCTTCGCGAGCTCCTGCAGCTGCTTCTCGCGCTCCTCTCTGACGTAGTCGGCGTGAACGGCGCTCTTCGCCGCTTCGAAGCTTTTGGGCTGTGAGGGGGTGACGGTGACGAGTTTGATGCTCTTGTAGCTCTCTCCGACTTTGCGAGGTTTGAGGAAGGGATCTTCCGGCGTCAAGCCGGTAATCTCTTTGAACAGCTCGGCGGAGAAGGGGTAGTCGTCTTCACTCACTTCAAGGGTTTCATCCGCCGCAAGCTCCCCTTTTTTAAAGGCGATGTACTGGCGCAGGGAGGCCTTGTGGGTTGCCTTGTCGTTGACGGCCTCGATGATGAGCGGTTTGGCCGCCTCGAATTCGAGGACCTTGCCGTCGGTACCGGTGAAGGCGGTGCGGTTAGCCGCATAGTACTCCTGGAGCTCCGCCTCTTCGGGGGTGCCCGTCACCGGCTGCTGGGTGACGGTTTCGAGGGTGTAGCGCGCAGGCATCATGTAGTCGTTCTTGTGCCCCTCCCAGTAGGCGAGCAGGGCGGCATCGTCCGCGGGGACGGTGATCATGGCGCCGGTGAGGACCTTGTAGCTGACTTTGTCGGCGATGTCCGTCAGGGCGGCGAGGGCCTCTTTCTCGATCTCGCGGGTCGTCGTCGGGAAGAGGGAGAGGGTTTTGCGAATCAGGAGGCTTTTACGCACGTCGGCCTCGTAGTCCTTGATGGTGAGGTTGTTCTGGGAGAGTGCCTTTTCGTAAGTTTCCTTGTCGAAACCGCCGTCTTTGAAAAAGACCTTCTGCGCTTTGATGGTCTCCCAAAGCTCCGCGTCGCTGACGAGGAGGCCGTAGCTTTCGGCGAGATTGAGAATCAGCGCCTGATCGATAAGCTGTTGAAGGGCCATCTTGTCCAGTCCGAAGCTTTTCGCCTGGGCTTCGTCGAAATTCCCCTGGAAGAGGCGGCTGTACTGGTTATAGAGATTGCTGTAGCTGCCCTGCAGTTCCCGGGCCGTGATGTCGATGTCGCCGACCTTGGCAACGGCCGACGCACGGCTGCCGTAGGAGTACTGGCCCCATCCGACGAATCCGGCCCCGATAAAGGCGATCGTGGAGATCCAGATGGTCACCACCAGGTATTTTCTATGTCGCTGCATCCAAGTGATCATTTCGCATTCAACCTTACGCTTCTAAAATGGGGACATTCTAAGTTCTTTTGCATTAAATCTCACTAAATATGCGTCGGATTTACAGCGATTCGCGCGTTTCCGCGCCGCTTATAACATCATATCGGATATTTCTGTTATTGTTTTAGATTCTGCCCGAAAATTCCGGAATTTCCCTCCAGACGCCTTCGAATGCGGTCGATTCCCGCTTCGGATGCGTTAGTTTTGAGTGCTGAAACGGCGGGTGGAGGCTCCCTGTGATAACGGAAGTGTTTGTTTAGAAAATGGAGGCCGAACGGGTAGTGTCGAGCATGGAGATCCGGCAGCTTTTTTCGAGGATTGCGAGCTGCTTGGCCATGTCGTGAAGGTCGCGGTTGTAGGTGTAGACCCCGTACCCCCGCACGACGATGATGTTGGTGTTGTTGGAGAGGAAGTAGTGGGGGATCTCCGAACTGGCCCGGTCGTACCAGTCGTCGAACTGCTTCGGGTTGTAGATGGGGATGGCCCCGAGCTCCTTGTAGCCGAAGTAGTCCTGGGGAATGATGATGTTGTGGTGCAGGGCGTAGGCGGTGGTAAAAGGCGCCATAGTGAAGGAGACGAACTTGGCGTCGGTGATCTGTTTATAGATGCCGAGGTGGATGTTCGCGTCGATGCTGGCGTCTTTCCAGCGGTAGTCCTTGTTGAAATAGAGCTCGATGAGATGGCGTTCGTCAATGGCGTCGAAGATGGTTTCGCGGGTGTTGATGACGAACATGTTGGACTCCAGTTTCGCCGAGATGGAGCCGTGGTAGATCCCGAAAAAGTCCTTCCGGAAGAGGGAGAGGGCGAAAGTGGAGATCTCTTTTTTCATCTGTTCTTTGTTCATGCGGTTAATTGTAGCATACTCTAAGTACGGTTGCTGTAGAATCTCGACCATACCCTATGCCGCATCCGCGGCGATTTCGAAGAAGCGAGTCTATTTGGAACAGATCCCCCACGTCCCGGTCCTCTACCGCGAGGTCGTCCAGGCCTTCGGCGACGTCGAAGCGGGCATTGTCATCGACTGTACCATGGGATACGGCGGACATAGTTCGTTGCTGCTCGAAGCCAACCCGGAGATGACGCTCATCGGCATCGACCAGGACCAGACGGCCATCGACTTCTCGACGAAACGGCTCGCCCCCTTCGGAGACCGGGCGCGCATCCGCAAAGGGCGTTTCTCCTCGGTGATCCGGCAGATCCTCGACGAGGTCGACCCCCGGAGCATCCGGGGGGTCCTGGCGGACATCGGCGTCTCCTCGCTGCAGCTTGACGCTCGGGAGCGGGGCTTCTCCTACGAGAGCGACGTGCTCGACATGCGTATGGACCCCGAAGCGCCTCTGAGCGCCGCGGAGGTGGTCAACGGCTACTCCGAATCGGACCTGGCGGACGTGCTTTACCACTACGGGGAGCTGCGCAATGCCCGCAAACTGGCCGCGGCCATCGTGAAGCAGCGCCCCTTTACGTCGGCCAAGGCGCTGGCGGACGCGGTGGCGCCGCTGATGCCGCGGGGGAAAAAGATCCACCCCGCCACCTTGGTGATGCAGGCGATCCGCATCGAGGTCAACGACGAACTGGGAGAGCTGGAGCGGCTTCTCGACGCCATCGAGGAAGCGCGGCTTCCCGAGGCGCGGATCGGGATCATCTCCTTCCACTCTCTGGAAGACCGCATCGTCAAGCAGCGGTTCGCCCGCTGGGCGAAAGCGTGCATCTGCCCCCAGGACGTCATGCGCTGCACCTGTGGCAACGATCACGCCCTCGGACGCGTCGTGAGCCGGAAACCGCTCTGCGCGCAACCCGACGAGATCGCGGAAAACCCGCGAAGCCGGAGTGCGAAACTGCGGCTGTTCCAGATGGAGCTATAATAACAGGAGAGGTCGGCCTTTTCCGGGGGCCGCGACAAGGAGAGTCCAGGTGAGTGAACGCAACGAGATACTCGAAGCCGTCGACGGTGTCGTCGCCCCCGAAAAGGGGATGGGCGCGCGTTTTTTCATCATCTTCATGCTCTGGATCGCCATCGTCCTCTCCCTTCTCTTCCCGAAAATTTACCTGCAGAGCCAGATCTATTACAAAAGCCGCGACATTGCGATGCTCAAGCAGGAACACGACGCCCTCACGGAAGAGAACCGCATCATCAAAAGCCGCGTCGAGGCGATCCGCTTCAAGAACCAGATCCTTGATACGCTCTTCAAGCTGGGGTAAAACGTGATTCGCCGCCTCATCGGGTTTGCCATCGACAAACCGCTGCTCAACCACCTCTTTCTCCTCTTTATCTTCGTCGTGGCGATTTTTGCGTACCTGAACATTCCCAAGGAGATCTTCCCCCCCGTCCAGATGGACAAGATCACGATCACGGGGGGCTACCCGGGCACCAGCGCCGACGTTTTGGACAAGATGGCGGTCAAGAGCATCGAAGACGAACTGAAAAACGTGGATGAGCTGGAGAAGGTGACGACGGGCATCCGCAACGGCTCCTTCTCCATCATGGCCGACATCAAGAGCGGTTCGGACAACATTCAGGTGCTCAACGACGTCAAGGACATCCTCGCCCAGGTGAAACGGGACCTTCCGGCGGACATGAACGACCCGGTGGCGAAGATCCACGAAGAGGTGATTCCCCTGGTGCTGGTCGCCATCGCCGGGGACGTCCCGACCAAGGAGCTGCTGGAGCGGGCGGAGGAGCTCAAGAGCAGTCTCAGCGGCTTCCGCGATCTCAGCGGGATCACCATCCGGGGAGACGCCGACGATGAACTTCTGATCCGGCTCAACGATGAGAAGATCCGCGCCTACGGGCTGGAGCCCGCCGCCGTCGTGTCGGCACTGCAGAGCCTCAGTTCGATCTTCCCCGTCGGCACCATCAAGGAGCAGGGACGCCATCTCTACATCAGCACCTATAACGGGGAGAAAGAGCGTACCTCCCTGGCCGATACCCTGTTGGGCGTCGGGGAGCGCCGCGTGCGGCTCGGAGACGTCGCCGACGTCTCCTTCGGACTGAGCGACCAGACGGAACTGTCGCACTACAACGGGCTGCGCAACGTCTCGCTGAGCATCAACAAGGCCAAAAGCGGCAACGCGATGGCCCTGGTGAAGGAGATCCGGAAGGTGCTCGAAACCTACGAAGCGACCTATCCGCAGCTCCGTTTCAAGATCTATACCGACACCTCCATCTGGATCAAGAACCGTCTTAACACGGTCTTCGCCAACATCCTCTTCGGGCTCTTCCTCGTCTTCGCCGCCATGATGCTTTTCGTCAACCGGGGGATCGCGCTGGTCGTGGCCATGGGGATTCCGCTCAGTTTCATGATCGGCCTGATCGCCACGGAGGCGATCGGCTACAGCCTCAATATGCTCTCCCTGCTGGGGGCGCTGATCGCCCTGGGGATGCTGGTGGACGAAGCGATCGTCGTGGCGGAGAACATCTACCGCCACATGGAGGAGGGGATGGAGCGGCGCGAAGCGACCATTCGCGGGGCGACGGAGATGTTCCCCGCGGTTCTGGCGGCGACGCTGACCACGGTCTTCGCGTTTTTGCCGCTGCTCATGGTGACGGGGGAGATGGGGGCCTTTATCAAGGTGCTTCCCATCATGATCTCCATTTTGCTGCTCAGTTCGCTGTTCGAGGCGTTTTACTTCCTGCCGCTGCATGCCCACGACTTTCTGAAACTGCGGCGCGAGGACCATATGACCCACGAGATCTGGAGTCATCTCTACCGCTGGTACGATGGGACGCTGCACCGTCTCTTCCGCTGCAAGAAGACGGCCCTGGCCGTCATGGTCACCGTCATCCTCGCGGCGACGACGGTGATGATGGCCCAGAGCCGCTTCCAGCTCTTTCCCGATTTCGACGTGACGCAGATCTATGTGACGGGGAAGGTCGACATCAACAACGAACTCGAAGATACGGAGCGCTACGTCAACCGTATCGAAACGATTCTGCTCGAGCGGCTGGACAAGGAGGAGTACAAGTCGGTCACCGCCATCGTCGGGATGCGGCTTGACGCGGAAAACAAGGCCGAACACGGCGAAAACCTTTTTCACATCTTCATCGAGCTGCAAGAGCGCGCCCCCGAGAACTTCTTCAACCGCTACATCAACCCCTACCTCTCCGTAGAGTATGATGCGGCGGCGCTCATCCGCGAACGCGACGCCCGAAGCATCGCCGCGGACGTCCGCCGCTGGCTTGCACCCCTGCGGAAGCTCGAAGCGGGGAACGCGCCGCTGTTCGAGGAGCTCAACATCGACATCCCGGGAACCGGGGTGGTCGCTCACGACATCGAGATCTCCGTGGGGGGCCGGGAAGACGACGCCCTCGTTGCCGGGGTCAAGCGTCTCGGCGCCGCCCTGGCGAAGGTCGACGGGGTTTCGGACATTGCCGACGACGCCACCCTGGGGGAGAAGGAGCTCAAGCTCCGGGTCAACCGTTACGGGCAGCAGCTCGGCTTTAACGAGCAGGTGATCAACAGCCAGCTGCGTGCCCTCTACCTCAAGGGGGAGTACGGCAAGCTCTTTAACGACGAGGGGCTGGTGCGGATGCGCATCGAGGGGAGCGGCAAGGATGACTATGGCTCCTTCTACGACCTCCGGGTTCAGATCCCCGGCACGGACCGCTACGTCGCCCTCGACGAGGTGTGCGACTTCATCGTGACCCGCGCCTACGTGGTGCTGAACAAGGAGAACGGCGAACGCACCCGTTCGGTCTATGCCTCCCTCGACAGCGGCGTCAAGACCTCCTCGGAGGTGATGGAAGCGATCCGCCCGGAACTCGAAGGGCTGGAAAACGACGGCTATACGGTGACGATCAAGGGAGAGGAGGAGGAGAACGCCAAGACCAAGCGGGAGATGTCGGAAGCCGCCGCCGTGGCGATTTTGCTGATTTTCCTGACCCTGGTGTGGCTCTTCGACTCCCTGCGTCAGTCGCTCATCGTATTGAGCACCATCCCGCTGGTGCTCTTCGGGGTTTACGCCGGGCACCTGATCATGGGACTTAACATGACGATGCCGAGCATCATCGGCACCATCGGGCTGGCGGGGGTCGTCGTCAACGACGGCCTCATCATGGTCAGTTTTATTCGAAGGGCGAAGGAGAGCGAGGAGCTGATGCGTCTGGCCCGCACGCGGCTGCGGCCCATCCTGATGACTTCCATCACCACCGTACTGGGGCTCTCGACGCTGATGTTCTTCGCTTCGGGACAGGCGATGATCATGCAGCCCCTGGCCGTCTCATTGGGCTTCGGGCTGGTCTGGGCGACCCTGCTCAACCTCGTCTACGTCCCGCTGCTCTACGCGGTCGTCTACCGCATCCGTCCCCCCGGCACTCAGGACTCCGCCGTGGCAACCATCCCGTAAACCCACTGCTGCAGGTCGAACATCCCCTCGTAGATATCATAGGCCGCCGCCGGCAGCGCGTCGGTGAAGAAGACCCCCTCCGGCGCTATGCGTTTCGTCGCATAGACGGCGTCGTAAAGGGAAAGGTAGGCGTGGGGCATCCCGGCATGAAATCCCCTGGGGTAGCGTTTGTAGCCCGGTTCGGGGAGGGTGTACCCCGCGCCCCTGAGCCCTTCGAAGACGGCATGCAGCGCCGCGCGGTTGCGGTCATCGCGAAGATACTCCCGGTAGGCGTCGCGCATCGCCGGTTTGAAACGGTAGATGCCGGCGGCGAAGAGGAGGGTGTCGGGGGTGAAGTGCATGTAGAACGAGGCGCTCTGCATTCGCCTGCCGCGCCCCTGCCAGAAGACGAAGCCGACATGGTCCTTGAAGAGGTCGCTGCGGTGAAAGCGGCTGTCGCGGAAGATGCGGAAGAGCGAGCCGTTGACCCGGGGGTCGGCGTGGATGGTCGGGACCAGAGCCTGCAGGTGCTCGCCCATTTCGACGACGAAGGCCCGGCCCGGTTCGAGAATCTCCCGCTCGTAGATGCGGCGATGGGTTTCGAACCACTCCCGGTCGTTGCGGCGTTTCAACTCGGCCAGAAATTCCAGACTCTTCGGGGTAAATCCTCTAAACACGGCGGCGCTCCTTTGAAAACCCAATTATAGCCGCAGTGCCGGTGCGAAAATTAAACGCCCGAAGCTAACGGGAACGATTTATACGTTTTCAAGCCTGCGGCGGTAAAGTGGCGTCGGCGGATGGGCTTCTTATAATAACTGTAAGTCTAGAGTAGCTATAATCTGCGAATTTCATAACATGGCGGAATTACGACATGAAACAGTACAACATTTTCGAAGATGAAGACGACATCTTCATGGGCTCTCCCAAAAGCAAATTCATCGACATCATCTACAACGCGAACCGCGGCCTTGCCGAGGCGGAACTCGAACAGATCATGCTTCGCCTCGCGGCTACGGAACTGCTGCTGAGCGAGTTCATCCATGAAGACGAGATCGATGCGAAAGTGCGCCAGATGATCCTGGGCGAAGCGGGCCGGGTCGAGGAGTACGTCAAGAACCTCTATATCGAGCATGTCGGCAACGTCGTGACGAACAACGAGTAGTCCGGCGTGAGGGTCGGGCGTCTTCTGCTGCTGGCGGCGGTGCTGGGTTCCTCACTGCTGCATGCCGGTTTCCGGCAGATCCAGGAGCTGCGCCTCAAGAAGGACGAGGTCGAAAAGATCATGGTGGTCCGGGAAGCCTCGGAACACCTCCTGACCTGGCGCTGGACCCTCTACCAAAACGGGGGGCTGGTGGTGCACCGCTCCTACGACGGCTTTAACGCCCAGCAGGTGCTGAAACTCAACCACGTCAACCAGAGTGTCCGCATCGACATCGACACCCGGGGGAAGCGTCCCAAAGCTTTTAGCTACGTTGTGATAAAATTCAAATCTTTTGATTTTGCGACCGGTGAAGCGCTCTTCGACCTGATGCTGAGCGACGAGGCGGAGCGGGTGCGGCTCGATTTCCTGAACGCCGGTGCGCAGTGACGCTCCGGAGGGGTCGGAACCGACAAATCCATGACAAGTGATACGATGACAGAACAGGTAGAAGCACAGATCCTCAGGTTGGTGGAGGCGGTCGGGTACGATGAGGTGCCCCGTCTCTTCAAAACCCTCGCGGGGGGCAAACGATTGCGGGCCAAGCTGGTGATGAAGATCGCTAAAGAGGTCCCCGAGGCCCCGCTGCTCGGCGCCATCATCGAACTGATCCATGCCGCCAGCCTTCTGCACGACGACGTCATCGACGATGCCGACCTCCGCCGCGGCGCTCCCTCCGTCAATGCCACCGAAGGGAGCAAGACGGCGGTGATGCTCGGCGATATCCTCTACTCCAAAGCCTTCTCCTCCTTGGTCGCTTTCGACCGCGACGTCGCCCGCTGCGTCGCCGACGCCGTCACCGCGCTCTCCGTCGGCGAGATGCAGGACGTCCGCATGGCCGACGTCTTCAACGACGATGCCGAGCGCTACCTGGGGATGCTTTACAACAAAACCGCCTCCCTCATCGAAGCGTCGGCGAAGGGCGCGGCACTGCTCGCAGGCAAAGATGCCGACCGTTACGCGCTCTACGGCCGCAACCTGGGGTTGGCGTTCCAGATCATCGACGACATTCTCGACATCGTCTCCGATGAGGCGACCCTGGGCAAACCGGCGATGAACGACTTCGTCGAAGGCAAATGCACGCTCCCCTACATCTACCTCTACGAAGCCCTCGACGATGCGGGAAAAGCGCACTTGAAAGCCAACCACGCAAAGCGGCTCGACGCCGAAGAGAGCGCCTGGGTCAAATCCAGCCTCGAGGCGCACCGCTGCGTCGAGAAGTCCTACGCCCTGGCGCGCCGCCTCTGTGACGAAGCGGTCGCCGCCGTTCCCGACGAACCGGAGCTGGCCGCCGTCATCGAGTCCATGATGGAGCGGCGTTTCTGATGCACTACCTGACGATCAGTTTCACCCACAAAAACTCCACCCTCGCCATCCGGGAGAAACTCGCCTTCACCGATGCGGAGAAAGAGGCGTTCCTCACCCGCGCCAACGAACACCCCGCGCTTAACGAGTCCATCCTCATCTCCACCTGCAACCGCATGGAGATCTTTAGCAGCTGTTCGAGCGTCGTCGACGCGACGGAGCACCTCTTTCTGCTTCTGGCCGAGCACTCCTCCCTCTCCCTCGAAGAGCTGGAGGGGCGGGCCGACGTCTTTGAGGACCAGGGGGCCATCCACCACCTCTTCAGCGTCGCCAGTTCCCTCGACTCCATGGTGATCGGCGAGACCCAGATCGCCGGGCAGCTTAAAGACGCCTACCGTTTCTCCAAGGCGAAGGGCCGCTGTGCCCACAAGATCGCCCGGGCGGTCCATTTCGCGTTCAAATGCGCCGCCGAGGTACGTGCGGTCACCGACATCTCCTCCAAACCGGTCTCCGTCGCCAGTGTTGCCGTCGACCGGGCGCGGCAGGATATTTCGGATCTGCAGGGGGTCAAGGCCCTGGTCATCGGCGCGGGTGAGATGTCGGTCATCATTACCAAACACCTCATGACCCACGGCGCCGACGTCATCCTCATCAACCGCACCCGCTCCAAGGCGGAGGAGATCTGCCGGGAGACCGGCTGCCGGGTGGAGGATTATGCCGCACTTGAGAGCCTGGTCAACCAGTGCAAGCTGCTCTTCACCTCCACCGGTTCTGAGGAGCCCATCATCACCGAGGAGATGGTCTACCCCTGCGACTTCCAGCGCTACTGGTTCGACATCGCGGTGCCCCGGGACATCGACAGTTTCGACGCCGAGGGGGTGACCTGCTACCGGGTCGACGATCTCAAATGCATCGTCGACGAGAACATCATGCTGCGCGAGGACGAGGCGCGGGCGGCCTACGTTGTCGTAGGGCGCTACACCATCGAGTTCTTCGACTGGCTCAAAACCCTCTCCGTCGAACCGATGATCAAAGAGATCTACCGCCGCGCCTTCGAGGCCGCGTCGCAGGAGACGCAGCGGGTGCTTGAGAAAGGGTTTATCCCGAAAACCTACGAGTCGGAACTGAAAAAAGCGAACGAGCAGGCGATGAAGCGGTTCCTGCACGACATGACCGCCCGGATGCGCGACGTATCCGGACAGACCAAATCGGACATCGCCATCGAGTCGCTGAAGTTCCTGCTCGGCATCGACGACGAAGACCTACTTATCCAAAAGGAGCACAATTGAGATTCAGCAAAGCGTACATCCCCACAACCAAAGAGGCGCCCACCGGCGCCGTGTTGGCCAGTCACATCTACCTGGCGCGTGCGGGCTTTGTCTCACAGGTGGCCGCGGGCCTCTACAACTTCCTGCCTCTGGGCAAACGCGTTCTCAAAAAGATCGAAGCGGTCATCAACGAGGAGATGGAGCGCGCCGGCGCCCAGGAGGTCGATCTCAGTTTCGTCACCCCGGCGGAGCTGTGGGAGGAGAGCGGACGCATTCACAAGTTCGGCAAGGAGCTGCTGCGCTTCCGTGACCGCAAGGAGAACCTCTTCGTTCTGGGACCGACTCACGAGGAGATGATGGTCAACATCGTCCGCAACCGCGTCAGCAGCTACAAACAGCTGCCGCTGAACCTCTACCAGATCAAGACGAAGTTCCGGGACGAGGCGCGTCCGCGGTTCGGCCTGATGCGCGGCCGCGAGTTCGTCATGAAAGACGGGTACAGCTTCCACGCGGATTACGAGGATATGGACCGGGAGTTCGATGCGATGGAGGCGGCCTACAAACGCATCCTGGAGCGTCTGGGACTGGAGTTCCGCATCGTCGAGGCGGACAGCGGCGCCATCGGCGGATCGGGTTCGAAAGAGCTGATGGTCCTTGCCGACAGCGGCGAGGACACCCTGGCGGTCTGCGACCGCTGCGAATACGGTGCGAACATCGAAGCGGCCCGCCGTTCGAAGCGTACTGCGGTTCCCGAAGCGCCCGAAGCGGCGTTTAACAAGTTCACGACGCCCAACGTCAAGAGCATCGAGGAGCTGTCGAACTTCTTCCACGTCGATCCCTACTACACCCTCAAAGCGGTCGCCAAACGGGCGCTTTACGAGGATCGCGACGAGATCGTACTCTTCTTCCTTCGCGGCTGCGACGAGCTTCAGGAGGTCAAGGCGGTCAATGCCGTCGGCGCCATGGACCTCGTCGACGTCAACGAAGAGGACCTTCGTGCCGCCGGGCTGGTTCCGGGCTTCATCGGGCCCATGGGACTGCCGAAAGTGCGCTGCGTTTTCGATGTGGAGCTCGAAGGGGCGACCCACCTGATCTGCGGGGCCAACGAGAGCGACTACCACTACGTCGGTTTCGAGATGAGTAGGGTCGAAAACGCGGCATTCGGCGAACTCTACGAAGCCAAAGCGGGAGACGGATGTCCCTGCTGCGACGGTACCCTGGAGTACACGAAGGGGATCGAGGTCGGGCACATCTTCAAACTCGGCACCGTCTACTCCGAACCCCTTAAGGCGGAGTTCCTTGACGAAAACGGCAAGTCCCGCCCCTTCGTCATGGGAACCTACGGCATGGGTGTGAGCCGCCTCGTCGCGGCGGTGATCGAGCAGAACCACGACGACAAGGGGTGCATCTGGACCCCCGCCACGGCGCCTTACCTGGTGAACATCGTCGTCTCCAACGCCAAGGAAGAGGCGCAGCTGGCCGCGGGCGAAGCACTTTATGAAAAGCTTCAAAATGCCGGTGTGGAGGTGATTCTCGACGACCGTAAAGAGCGTTTCGGCTTCAAAATGAAAGATGCCGAGCTTATCGGTTTCCCTTACATGGTTATCATTGGCAAAGGACTTCAGGAGGGCCAGGTCGAAATCGTCGACCGGGCCACCCTGGAGAAAACCGAGGTCGGGGTCGATGAACTCTTCGACCGTATCATGGAGCGGATTGGATGATCTATTTTCTGATCTACCTCTTTCTCGAGGTGGTCATCTCCGTCAACATCGCTTCGGCGCTGGGCGGTATTGCGACGTTTTTCGAGCTGATTCTCAGCGCCGCGGCGGGGTTTGCGATCTTGTTCAATTTCCGCAACACCCTGGCGGAGAACATGCGCGCGGTCTCCTACAACTGCATCAATTTGAAGCAGTTTCAGGAGCTCAATCTCTTTACGCTTTTCGGTGCGCTGCTGCTCATCCTGCCGGGCTTCCTGACGGACCTGGCGGGACTGCTGCTGCAGTTTACCGTCGTTACGACGATGCTGGTGAACCGTTTTTCCGCCCGAAAGGGCGGATGCGACACCCGCTTCGACCATGAATCTCACGAAAAAAAGGATATTGATGTCATTGATGTCGAAATTGTCAGCGATTCTGATAAGCATTAGTCTTTTTGCCGGCATGGCCCATGCCGATGCCAACGTTGCCTCCGGCGGTGAGGACCAAAAAGTGATCGACTACCTGAAAAGTATGATCGGCAGCAACCCCGCGGTCAGCTCCATTGACGTCAGCATCGTCAACAAGATCCCGGTGGAAGAGCCCGCCGGATGGCAGGCGTACGTCATCATGCTTGACGGCAAAGTCAAGTCCAAAGAGGGCGAGCAGGCGGTCAGACAGCAGCAGATCTATTTTGTCAACGGCGACATTATCACCCCCGAACTGCACAACATCCGCCTCAAACGGCGCGTCAACGAACTGGTCTCTCCGGCCTTCGACGAGGCGTTTTACCTGGAACGCAACCGCCTCTCCGGCAACGCGGATGCCGCGCACAAGGTTGTGATCTTCTCCGACCCGCTCTGCCCCTTCTGCCGTCAGTTCGTCCCTTCCGCGATCGAAGAGATGAAAACGGCGCCCGAGACCTATGCCGTCTACTACTTTCACCTCCCCCTCGCGACCCTTCACCCCGCCGCGGTGACGCTGGTCAAAGCGGCCATCGCCGCGGAGGCGCAGGGGCGTAAAAACGTCGTTCTGGACCTCTATCGCGTCGAGATCAACCCTCGCGAAACCAATCCGCAGGTGATTCTCGATGCCTTCAACCAGGCGATGGGAACGAAAATCACCCTCCAGCAGATCGAGGAGCCGGCTGTGCTGCGCCACTACGAGGAGGATCAGCAGGTCGCGATGCGGATGATGGTTAACGGCACGCCGACGGTCTTCTTCGACGGCAAAAAAGATCCGTCCAAGAAGAAATACAAAGAATTCAAAGGGAACAAATAATGGAGAAACTGGTCATCGCGACGCGTGAAAGCAAACTCGCCATGTGGCAGACGGAGCACATCAAAGCACGGCTCGAAGAGCAGAACCCGGGGCTGACGGTGGAGATCCTCTCCATGAAGTCCCAGGGGGACAAAATGCTGGATGTTCCCCTGGCCAAGATCGGCGGTAAGGGACTCTTCCTCAAAGAGCTTGAAGAGTCGATGCTTCGCGGTGAAGCGCACCTGGCGGTGCACTCCCTCAAAGACGTTCCGACGCAGCTTCCCGAAGCGCTGCCCCTGGTGGCGATCACCGAACGCGAAGACGTTCGCGACGCGATGCTCAGCGACAAATACCGCGATATCGACGACCTTCCCAAAGGGGCGGTCGTCGGTACCTCTTCCCTGCGCCGCCAGATGCAGCTCCGGCTGCTGCGTCCCGACCTGCAGATCCGCTGGCTGCGGGGCAACGTCAACACCCGCATCCGCAAGATGAAAGAGGGACAATACGACGCCATCATCCTCGCCGCCGCGGGCGTCAACCGGCTTGAGCTGCACGACGAGGCGGAGTACGTCTACCCGATTTCGCTGATGGAGATGCTTCCGGCGATGGGGCAGGCCGCACTGGGGATTCAGTGCGTCAACGACCCTGAAGTGATCCGCATCTGCCAGGGGCTCGACGATGCCTACAGCCGTGTGGAAACGACGATCGAACGCGAATTCGTCGATACCCTCGAAGGAGGGTGCCAGGTGCCCATCGGCGTCAACGCCACCGTGCTGGAGAACGACGACGTGATCGTCAAGGCGATTCTCGGCCTTCCCGACGGACAGGAGTTCCTGAAAGAGACGAAACTCGTCAAACGCGATGCCTTCGAGGGCGTCGGCCGGGAGATGGCCGAAGCGATGATCGCCCGGGGGGCGAAAGAGCTGCTTGAACGTGCCGAGAAGATGGCGGACCTGACGCCGCAGTAACCCCTACATAAAGACCAAACACGGCCCCGGAGGGTGCCGTCACCAGAGGAGCCCCATGCAGCGCACCATCGAACTGCTGAAACGTCATAAGGAACTCACGGTTATCGACGAACCGCTCGATATCTACCTCGAGATCCCCCATCTTGCCTACGCGGAAGTGAAGAAAGAGCAGGGCGGCAAAGCGCTGCTCTTTACCCGTCCCGTCGACGGCAGAAACGGACGAACCTTCGAGACGCCGGTACTGATGAACGTCTTCGGCTCCTACCGTCGGACGGAACTGCTCTTCGGCCGCAGCGTCGAGGGCGTTGCCGACGAGATCACGAAGCTGATGCACATGAAGCCTCCCGCCTCTTTCGCCGAGAAGTTCGGGATGCTGGGGGACCTCTTCAGTCTCAAGAGCGTCTTCCCCAAGCGTCTGAACCGTGAGGGCGCGTGCCAGAAGGTCAAACACGAGGGCGACGACGTCAACCTCTACGATCTGCCGATTTTGACCACCTGGGAACAAGACGGCGGCCCCTTCATCACGATGGGGCAGGTTTATACCCAGAGCATCGACGGTGCCATGGTCAACCTCGGCATGTACCGCCTGCAGGTTTACGGCAAGAACCGTCTCGGGATGCACTGGCAGGTCCACAAGGATGCGTCGCACTTCTTTGACCAGTACCAGAAAGAGGGGAAAAAGATGCCGGTCTCCATCGCCATCGGCGGCGATCCGCTCTACACCTGGTGTGCCACGGCGCCGCTTCCCTACGGGGTCAACGAGCTCCTACTCTACGGCTTCATCAAGAAGGAGAACGCCCGGGTGGTCAAGTCGGTCACGACGCCGCTTTACGTTCCCGAAGACGCCGATTTCGTCATCGAGGGGTGGCTTGATCCCCACGAGATGAAGATTGAGGGGCCTTTCGGCGACCATACCGGCTACTACACCCTCGAAGAGCCGTACCCGGTTCTCGACGTTACCGCCATCACCCATAAGAAAAACCCGGTCTACCTGGCGACGGTCGTCGGCAAGCCGCCCCTTGAAGACAAATACATGGGGTGGGCGACGGAGCGGATTTTCCTGCCCCTGCTCAAGACCAACGCCCCCGATCTCATCGACTACCACATGCCCGAAAACGGCGTCTTTCACAACCTGATCCTGGCGAAGATGCAGCCGCTCTACAAAGGGCATGCGAAGCAGTTTATGCACGTCTTCTGGGGTGCGGGGCAGATGAGTTTCGTCAAACACGCGATCTTCCTCGACGAGAACGCGCCCCGGCTCAACAACTACGAGTCGCTGGTGACCTACATCCTTAACCGCTTCGACCCCAAACGCCTCTTCATTTCCGAGGGGATCACCGACGCGCTGGACCACTCCAGCCCCGAAGCGCTGGTCGGGGGCAAGCTGGGCATCGACGTGACCGGAAGCGGCACCGTCGAAGAACCGAAGTTCCTCGAAGAGGGGAAACTCTGGGAACGGGTACGCGAACTGCTGCCCGAGGCGACGGCGATGCGCGAGTACATGCGTCACACCAAAAACCCGGTCGCCGTCATCGCGATCGACAAAACGCGTCCGGTCCGGGAGTGTTTCGAAGCGCTGCTGCCCCTCGAACCCTACCTTCGCATCGTCGCTTTCGTCGACACGAAACACAATGACGTCGCTAACCCCTACATGCTGATATGGCGGGTCACCAACAACCTCGACGCCCAGCGGGATGTGCATGTTTCCGGCCTGACGGTCGGGTTTGACGGGACCAACAAATGCGCCATCGACGGCTTTACCCGCCGCTGGCCCGATGACGTCACCTGTACCCCGGAAGTTGTGGAAGGGCTGAAGAAAAAAGGGGTCTGGGACCTCGATCCGGACCTCGAACGCCGCTATCAGCTCTAATCTTTCCTGAAACGTTGCATCTGACGCTGAAATATCACATTTCGGCGTCTTGGGGCCGCGTTAAAAGCCCGAAAACACCCACGATCCCCCTCCGTATCACCGATTTGTGCCACCCCCCGCTCCCGTTAAGCTAGGTATTATTTTTCGTAATGTAACATGAAGCACTTTAGAATGAATGAGGTCTCCAAGATGAAGAAGTTCTCCCTGATCTGCCTGACGCTCTCCCTGATGGGCGTTTCGGCGCTGGATGCCGCCGTATACAAAGGGCAGCGAGAATACGTGAAGAAGTGCCGTGAATGCCATGGCGACGGCCAGAAGTTCATCGGCGCGAAAGAGACATCCGAGTGGGAACGTCTCATGAAAAACAAGGGGGAGAAACTCGCACGGCTTCACCTCGATGACGAGAAGGCGAAAGAGTCCTGGGAGTACTTCAAGGAAGACAAATACAAGAAGCGCTCCAAGGATCTGCTGGACTTCCTCAAGGAGTACGCAGCCGACAGCGGCAACGTCCCGGCTTGTAACTGATTCAGCTGCATTTTCAGCCTATCTTCCCAGCTTCCCGGGCCCGACGTAGTGACACTACGCCGAACCCGGAAAACTGAAAATCTACACCAAAACTGCAACCGACTCCGTCACAACCGTTGATTGAATCATGATGACTGATTCCACTGCGTTCTCAGCCTCTTTCGGGCCCGATGAAGTCCGGAGAAAAAACACCGATCTCCACCCCATCTGCATTCCCGTTTTGTCACAACCGTTTTTTTGATGACAGTAACTGATTCCACTGCGTTTTCAGCCTCTTTCGGGCCCGATGAAGTGACACTACGCCTCCGGAGAAAAAACACCGATCTCCGCCCCATCTGCACGCCCGTTTCGTAACACCCCTTAATTTGAGGACTATTTTCGATAAAATACGCGTTATTGAATTCCTTTGGGGAATGAACGACAGATGGGAGTGGATTATGGAAAAGATGTGGTCGGGACGTTTCAAGCAGTCTACGGCGTCGCTGCTGGACGAGTTCAACGCGTCGATTATGTTCGACCGCCGGTTGTACCGGGAGGATATCGAGGGGTCGCTGGCGCACGCGGCGATGCTCAAGGAGCAGGGGATCCTGACGGCCGAGGAGCTTGAGGCGATTCAAAAAGGGATGGCGCAGGTACTCGAGGAGATCGAGTCGGGCGTCTTCGAGTGGAAGATCGGCGACGAGGACCTGCACATGGCCATCGAAAAGCGCCTCACCGCCATCATCGGCGAGGCGGGGGGACGGCTTCATACCGCCCGCAGCCGCAACGACCAGGTGGCGGTGGACTTCCGCCGCTACGTCCTGCGCAAGAACCTCGAGATCGCCGGACTGCTCAAAGAGGTGACGGAGGTGATCGTCGCCATCGCCAAGGAGCACACCGAAACCCTCATCCCCGGGATGACCCACCTGCAGCACGCCCAGCCCATCAACTTCGGCTTCCACCTGCTCGCCTACGCCTCCATGTTCAAGCGCGACATCGAGCGTTTCGTCGACAGCCGCCGCCGCAACAACATCTCCCCGCTGGGGTGTGCGGCCCTGGCGGGGACCCCGCACAACGTCGACCGCAAGATGACGGCCAAAGCCCTGGGCTTCGACGCTCCGAGCGTCAACTGTCTCGACACCGTCAGCGACCGGGATTTCGCCCTGGAGATCCTCTTCAACATCGCGACGATGATGATGCACGTCTCCCGCCTCTCCGAGGAGATCATCATGTGGTCGAGCTACGAGTTCGGTTTCGTCGAACTCAGCGACGAGTACAGCACCGGCTCCTCCATCATGCCCCAGAAGAAGAACCCCGACGTTCCCGAACTGCTTCGCGGCAAGACCGGACGCGTCAACGGCAACCTGATCTCTTTGCTGACGGTGATGAAGGGGCTTCCCCTGGCCTACAACAAGGACACCCAGGAGGACAAGGAAGGGGTCTTCGACAGCGTCGACACCGCCGAACTCTCACTGAACATCCTGCGCGAAGCGCTGAAAACGATGACGATCAAACCCCACAACATGGCCAAGGCGTGCCGCAAGGGGCACCTGAGTGCCACGGACCTTGCCGACTACCTGGTCAAACAGTGCAACATCCCCTTCCGCCAGGCGCACTTCATCACCGGCAACGCCGTTGCCCGTGCCGAGGAACTCGGCATCGACCTGAGCGAAATCAGCTATACGGAACTGCAGCAGGTCGATGCGCGCATCGGCGAGGACGTGATGCCGCTGCTGCAGCTTGAACACTCCATGAACGCCCGCCGCTCCGAGGGGGGGACCGCCACGGAACGTACCAAAGATCAGCTTGCCTGGTTCGAAGCCTACCTGAAAGAACTCGTGCTGTGACCGTTACCGTTTCGCACCGGGAAGCGATGCGCTTCGAATGCAAGACGGCCAAGGGGAGTTTCGTCATCGACTGCCCGCAGATCTCGCCGCTGGAGTACTTCCTGAGCGGCCTGCTCACCTGCACGGCCAGCGATATCGTCATGATCCCGCAGAACCAGGGCTTCGAGGTACGCAACCTGGAAGTGGAGGGAGAAGCGGAGCGCGGCGACGGGCTGCCCAGAAAGTTCGCGACCCTGCACATCCGCTACCGCTTCGACTCCGATGCCGACGACACCACGGCGGCCCGCTGGGTGATGGCGAGTCTTGAGAACTACTGTACGACGGTCAACTCCGTCCGCGACGGCGTCAAAATCACCTACACCGTCGTCCATAACGGCAGGACCGTCCGCGATAACGAAGTTATCATCTCCGGCGGCGGGGGCGACTACGACCTCGGCGATATCGGTGGCTGCCCCTCCTGACACCCGGGCCGCAGCATCTCGTTGCATACGCGTCGCAACTAACTTCCAGCTCTAAACTTTCTGAGCGTTCCGCCCTGTATAATGGCAGGATAACCCCGACCGGTCAAGGAGCGGACGATGAAGGTCATCCTCGCACTCAACGGTTCCATCACTTCCGAAGCCTCCGCCATCTACGCCATCCGCTACTGCCGCCTTTACGGTTTGGAACTCGGGCTTTTTCACGTCCGGAACGATGCGGACCCCTTTGAAGAGGTCGAAAGCAGCATGGAGAGCATCGAAACCCTGGCCGGGGGATCGGGGGTGGCCTGCCAACGCATTGTCGCCAGCGGCAGGGGGGTGGCGCCGCTGATCGCCTATGTCCGGGAGAACCGCGTCGATGCGCTCTTCTGCACGACCCGGGCGAAAAAGCGGCTCTTCAGCAGCTCGTTCAGCGACTACCTGACCCGCAGGCCGCTTCCCTGTGACGTGGCGGTGGTCCGCATCGCGGATCTGGCGGGGGTCAACCGCGTTGAGCGCATCGGCATTGCCATCAAAGACGCCCGTCTCTCCGTCAAGAAATTCGCCTTTTTCAGTGCCATGGCCCGGGCGTTCGACGCCGAAGGCGAGATCTACAGCGTTTCGGAATTTTCCCCGGCGAAACGCGCTTCCATGGGCTTCGTGGAGACCCGCGAACATCTGGAACGGCTCGATGGCAGGCTCTCGCACTACCGGCGTCTCGCGGAGCTGATGGGAGTGAAACTGCGCCTTCGGCACGCCATCGCCTCCTGCGAGGTCGACCAGGTACTGCACCACAGTGTCCGGGCGGAGTACGACCTGCTCGTCGTGGGGGGACGCCGTCTCGGCAGGAGCGGCTTTTTCTCGAGCCGGACGCCGCTGGAGCAGCTGATGCGCGGCAGCAGCGTCAACGTGATCGCCCTCTATCCGAAAGGGGACGACAATGCGTGATGCGCGCGCACTCTACCGCCGCTACCGCAGCCGCGCAGAGGGGCTGAACGCCCGGGAAGCGGCGCAGCGGCTCCAGGAGTTCGGACCCAACACCTTGCAAGAAGCGGAGCGCAAGAACTATCTTGCCGCCTACCTGCGGCAGTATACGCAGTTCTTCGCGGTGCTCCTGGAAGTGGCGGCGCTGCTCTCCTTCGTCGCCGACCGCTACGCCCCCGGGGAGGGGAGCGACATTCTCGGCATCGCCATCGCCTGCGCCGTCGTCATCAACGCCACCTTCAGTTTCTGGCAGGAGTACAAGGCGGACAAGGCGATGGAGGCGCTGCTGCGGCTGATGCCGACCCTTGTCAACGTCCTGCGCGACGCTGCGCAGACGCGCATTGACTCTCGGGAGCTGGTGCCCGGCGACGTGATCCTTCTCGAGGAGGGGGACAAAGTCGCCGCCGACGCCGTACTGCTGGAAGCGACGTCGCTCTACATCAACCTCTCCGCCCTTAACGGGGAGTCGACCCCCTCCCGCCGCGATGCGGCGCCGCAGGAAGCCAAGCGTTCCCTTGAGCGCCGGGATATGGTCTTCGCCGGGACCACGGTGGTTTCGGGCAGCGGCCGGGCGGTGGTGAGCGCTACGGGGCAGGCGACGGAGTTCGGGAAGATCGCCAGCCTGACCAAGAACGTCCAAAAGAGCCTCACCCCCATGCAAAAGGAGATCATCCGCATCACCCGCATTCTTACGGTGATCGCGGTGGCGATGGGAATCGTCTTCTTCTTCCTGGGGCTTTTTTCCGGAAAAGGGGTGCTGCTCGCCTCCATTTTCGCCCTTTCGCTGATCGTCGCCAACGTTCCCGAGGGGATGCTGCCGACGATCACCCTGGCGCTTTCCATGGCGAGTCAGCGCATGGCGCGGCGCAACGCGCTGATAAAGAATCTCGATTCGGTGCAGACCCTCGGCAGCGCCACGGTGATCTGCACCGACAAGACCGGGACGCTGACGCGCAACGAGATGACCCTCAAAGAGCTCTTTCTGGCGGGGGGCGAGGGCGCTTCCATCGGCGGGGAAGGGTATTTTGCTACGGGGAGCGTCACCCCCGAAAGCTCCAACGCCACGACGGAGGCGCGGCTGCGGGAGCTGCTTCGGGCCGGGTGGCTCAACAGCCGCGCTTCCATCGATGGCGAGACCCTCAGGGGCGACCCCACCGAACTGGCCATCGTCGCCGCCGCCCGCAAGGCGGGCGTGACGGACGACAGCGCGGAAAAGATTGCGGAAAACCCCTTTACCGCCGAACGGAAAATGATGTCGACCCGGGTCCGGGAAACGGCGGGGGAGGTGCTCTACGTCAAGGGGGCCGTGGAGGTGGTGCTGGAGCGCTGCGCCTACTACCGTGACGCCGACGGCCGGGCACGCGACATGGACGCGGCGGCGCTGGAGCGTTTCACCGCCCGTTCCCTCGAGTTCGAACGGCGCGCCTACCGGGTGCTGGCCGTCGCGCGCGGGGAGGGCGGGGAGGAGTCGGGGCTGATGTTCCTGGGGCTGGTAGCCATCATGGACCTGCCGCGCCCGGAGGTGGAAGAGGCGCTGCAGCGCTGCAAGGCCGCAGGCATCCGGACCATGATGATTACCGGGGACAACCCCCATACCGCCGAGGCGGTGGCCGGGCGCATCGGTCTGCATTACGACCGGGTGCTCACCGGCAGCGAACTCGAGACGATGGGAGAGGAGGCCCTGCAGGAGTTGCTGCGGGAGCGCGACGTTCTCTTCGCCCGCATGGCGAGCAATCAGAAGCTCAAAATCACCACGGCGCTGCAGAACAACGGGGAAGTGGTCGCCATGACCGGCGACGGGGTCAACGACGCCCCGGCGCTGAAAAAGGCGGACATCGGCATCGCCATGGGTCTGGGGGGGACGGAAGTCGCCAAGGAGGCGGCCGACATGATCCTCCTCGACGACCGGTTCACCTCCATCGTATCCGCCATCGAGGAGGGACGTACCGTCTACTTCAACATCAAGAAATTCGTCACCTACATCCTCTCCTCCAACGTCCCGGAGATCGTGCCCTACATTCTGCAGTTCTTCCTGAAGATCCCGCTGCCGCTGTCGGTGATCCAGATCCTCTCCATCGACCTGGGATCGGACATGCTGCCGGGCCTGGCGCTGGGGAGCGAAAAACCGGAGGCGAACATCATGAAGCGTCCGCCGGTGGGACAGAAGGAGAAAATTCTGGACTGGGAGGTCTTCAAGCGGGGCTATTTCTTTCTCGGCATTATCGAAGCGACCGCGGCCATGAGCGCTTTTATCGGCTTTTTGCTGATGCACGGATGGAGCTACGGTACGGTGGACCTCGGTAACGACCTGCTGCAGCGCCAGGCGATGACGATGACGCTGCTCGGTGCGGTCACCTGCCAGCTTTTTAACGTCTGGACGATGCGCAGCTGGGAGTTTTCGGCGTGGAGCGTCGGCTGGTTCAACAACCCGCTGCTGCTCTTCGCCATGGCGGCGGAACTGCTCTGGATCTGGATGCTGCTGGCCTTTGAACCGGCGCAGAAGGTCTTCAACACCGCCCCGATTCCGCCCGGAGATCTCTGGATCCTCCTGCCGTTTCCGGTGCTGCTGTTTCTCTCCCACGAACTCTACAAATGGCGTTTGCGCAGAAAAACGGGGGAGCCGGACGTTGATGGGGGGTGAGGGGAGCGGGAAGACGAGGGTGCCCTAGGGCCCGGCATCATGTGCCGGGAAGGGCCGCGGAAGTGTTAGAAAAAGTCTTTGGCGTCGGCGTCGGCAAAGTGTCCCCATGCCAGTTTCGCGCCGCCGAGGAGGTGCCAGTGGAGGTGTTTGACCTCCTGGCCGCCGTTTTCACCGATGTTGGTGATGACGCGGTAGCCGCTTTTCGCCACCCCGGTCTTCTCGGCGATCTCCTGGATGAAGGGAGTCATCTTCGCCATCATTCCGCCGTCGAGCTCATGGAAGCTGTCGACATGGGTTTTCGGGATGATGAGGATGTGTACCGGGGCTTTGGGGTTGATGTCGTGAAAGGCCAGAAAATCGTCGTTTTCGGCGACCTTGTTCGAGGGAATTTCGTTATTGATGATTTTGCAGAAAATACACATGATTCCGTTCCTGTGGCTGTTTTGCCGCATTGTAGCATAGGGAGGGGTGCATTTCCGCTTTTGATGTTCGCGATGCCGTTTCGGTTCAGTTTTCGAAACGGCCGCCAACATCGATGCTACGGGCTTTTGCGGATGCTAATGCCGGGATTCAAGCTCTTTATAAACGAGATGCGATACAATACGCGACAACTTAGACGGCAGCCGGGCCGGGGAAAAGGCCCGGAAGCTGCCGGACGGGAGATGGTATTTGCAAGAGTGGTACACTGCGATAGAGACCGCCGAGACGGTCGACAAGCTCGAAGAGATTCGTATCGCTGTATTCGGCAAGAAGGGTGTTCTGACCGCCGAATTCGAGAAGATGAAAACGGCGCCGAACGACCAGAAGGCGGCGATCGCGAAAGAGCTGAACATTCACAAGGGGCGTCTGACGGCGCTCTTCACCGAGCGGAAAACGGCGCTTCAGACCCTGGAACTCCAGGAAGCCATGAAAGCGGAGGCGATCGACGTCTCCCTTTACTCCGCGACGTCGACGCGGGGGGCGCTCCACCCGGTAATGGAGACGATGGACCGCATTGTCGACTACTTCGTCGCCATGAACTTCTCCGTCAAAACCGGCCCGATGGTCGAGGACGACTTCCACAACTTCGAAGCCCTGAACCTCCCCAAATACCACCCGGCCCGCGACATGCAGGACACCTTCTACTTCAAAGACGAGATGCTGCTGCGCACCCACACCTCCCCGGTACAGATCCGCACCATGATGAGCCATAAACCCCCCATCCGCATGATCGCTCCGGGCGCCGTGTTCCGTCGCGACTACGACCTGACCCACACCCCGATGTTCCACCAGGTCGAGGGACTGCTGGTCGACGGGGAGGGCAAGGTCTCCTTCGCCAACCTCAAGTTCATTCTCGAGGACTTCCTGAAATACATGTTCGGGGAGGTCGAAGTCCGGTTCCGCCCGAGCTTCTTCCCCTTCACGGAGCCTTCCGCCGAAGTCGACATCAGCTGCATTTTCTGCGGCGGCGACGGCTGCCGGGTCTGTTCGAAGACCGGCTGGCTGGAAGTTCTGGGGTGCGGCATCGTCGATCCCAACGTTTTCGAAGCGGTCGGCTACAAGGACGTCAGCGGCTACGCCTTCGGCCTGGGGGTCGAACGCTTCGCGATGCTGATTCACCGCATCGGCGACCTGCGTTCGCTGTTCGAAGGAGATATCAGATTGTTGGAGCAGTTTAAATGATCGTCACAAGAAGCTGGCTGAACGAGTGGATCGACCTCGAAGGCATCACCACCGAACAACTCTGCAAGACCTTCAACGCCATCGGCCTGGAGGTCGATCGTGTCGAATCGTTCCGCGTTCCGGAGAAGATTGTCCTGGGGCACGTCGTGGAGTGCGACCGCCATCCCGACGCCGACAAACTGAGCGTCTGTCAAGTCGACATCGGCACCAGCGTCCGCCAGATCGTCTGCGGCGCGGCCAACGTCCGTCAGGGACTTTACGTCGCCACGGCGACCGTGGGGGCGGAGATGCCCGGCGGCCTGAAGATCAAACCGGTCAAACTTCGCGGGGTCGACAGCGAAGGGATGATCTGCTCCTCCACGGAGCTGGGACTGCCCAAACTCAACGACGGGATCATGGAACTTGACGCGAGCATCGGCGACCTGACGCCGGGGAACCCGCTCGGCGAGAACCCCTTCTTCAACGACGATCTCATCGAGATCGAGCTGACGGCCAACCGGGGCGACTGTCTGAGCATCCGCGGCATCGCCCGCGATCTCTCCGCGGCATTCAACCGTCCGCTCAAGGTCCACGCCTACAACGACGAAGGGGAGCACCGCGTGGGCATCGGCCGCATTCTGCAGCTGAGCCACACCGACGTCAGCGACGTCAACCTCCGCTACCGCGCCATCGACATGAAAAACGTCTCCCTGCCGCTGCTGATGGAGCTGCGTCTGGCCCAGGTGGAGGAGGAGCGTCCGACCTGTATCGAGTCGATGCTGCTCTACGCCACCCACAGTACCGGCGTCATTCTCCGCGGATACCACTTCGGCAGCTTCGCCGAAGAGGGCTCCAGCAAGGCGAAGGTGCAGGTCAAGCTCGACGAACAGGGCTACGCGGCCGTTTACGGTCGGGAAAAAGCCTCGATTCTCGGCATTCGCCAGGAGGAAGCTTCCCGGGTGACCTACGGCGAGGGAACGGTTCTGATCGAGGCGAGCTACATCCCGCCGGAGGTGATCTCCCGGAAAATGGCCGAATCGAAAATCGAGAACGGACCGCTCTTCTACCGCACGTCCCGGGGCAGCGAGCCGCAGCTCGACGTCGGCCTGAGCTATGGGTTGAGCCTGATCGAAAGCTTCTCGGATTCCGCGATCTTCGGCGGCAGCGTCGAACTTTGCGACGACTACGAGAACCGTGTCGTCAGCATCACGATGGACGAGATCGCCGCCTACATCGGGGCGGAAGTGGACAAGACCACCATCTCCCAGATTCTGAAGAACCTCGGCTTCAACATTGAGAAGTCCAAAAACGACAGTTTCGTCATCGGGGTGCCCCGTTACCGTCATGACATCGCGAACAAGCAGGACATCGTCGAGGAGATCGTTCGCCTGGTGGGCATCGACAACATCCCCTCCAAGCCCTTTGTCTTTGCCGAAGCCAACCGTATCGAGGACGATTACGGCGCCTATCGCAAGCGGCGTACCTACCGCCACCGTGCGGCCCAGAGCGGCTATTTCGAGAGCGTCCACTTCGTCTTCAACGAGCGCGAGCAGCTCGAACGCTACGGTTTTGTCTGCGTCGACCGCTCCCTGGAACTGCTCAATCCCATCGTCAACACCCTCGACACCCTGCGTCCGACCCTGATGATGGGGCTGCTCAATGCGGCGAGCCAGAACGCCAAGGTGGGACGCAGCCGCATTCCGCTTTTCGAGATCGGCAATGTCTTCGACGGCACGCGGAACGAGTTCCCGCGTCTGGCGATGCTCTATTCCGGTGACGGCGCGCCCGAAGCCCTGAGCAACGCGGGCAAGCCCGCACCGATGCAGTTCGAAGGCTTCGTCCGTCACGTCGCCGACGTCATCGGGGACTTCTCCCTGCAGCCCCTGACGCCGGACCATTTCCTGGCGCACCCCTTCCAGTGTGCCGCGATTCTCATGGAGGGCGAACGCGTCGGCGAGCTCTTCCGGGTCCACCCGGAGATCGAGGAGCAGTTCGACCTGGGGGCGACGTTCCTCTGCGAATGCGATTTCGACCGCCTTCCTTACGGACTTCAGCAGGCGGTACCGTTCTCCAAGTTCCAGGCCTCTTACCGCGACCTGAGCGTCGTGGCTCCCAAAGCGATGGCCTATGCGGACATCGCCGCGGTCATCGAAGCGAACCGCCACGCCGAGGTACTTCGCTTCTACCCCGTGGACCGCTACCACGACGAAGCGCTCGGCGAGAGCGTCAGCCTGACCCTCCGGTTCGTGCTGCAGTCGTCGGAGAAGACCCTCGAAGAGGAGGATATCACCTCCGCGATGGGCGGCATCCTCTCCGCTCTTGAAAACGAACTGGGACTGGCACTGCGATGAGCCGGGTACGCATCGCGCCGGCAACGGCCTTCGCCTTCCGCAGCGACGCCATCGCCCCCGACAAATCCATCTCCCACCGTTCGGCGATGTTCGCCACCCTGGCCGAAGGGGAGAGCGTCATCACCAACTTCCTGCGCGGCGAAGACACCATGAACACGCTCAAAATCGTCGGCCATCTCGGCGCGGCGGTGGAAGACGACGGAACGACGATCCGCATCCGTTCCAACGGCATCAAGGAGACGCCGGAGATCCTCGACTGCGGCAACTCCGGGACGGGGATGCGTCTCTTCTGCGGTCTGCTCGCTTCCGCGGACGGCCACTTTGTGCTGACCGGAGACGCGTATCTGCTGCGCCGCCCGATGAAACGGGTGACGGGACCGCTCCGGGACATTGGGGCGAAACTCGACGGCCGCAACAACGGCGATCTCGCCCCGCTGAGCATTCGCGGGGGGCACCTCAAAGCCTTTGACTACGAAAGCGCCATCGCCTCCGCCCAGGTCAAAAGCGCGATGATCCTCGCCGCGCTCAGCGCCGACGGGGTCTGCACTTACACCGAGCCGGAACTCAGCCGCGACCACACGGAGCGGATGCTCAAGGGGATGGGCGCGGAGATCTCCGTCGAAGGGCTCAAAACCACCGTCGCACCGATGAAAGGGCTGCTCAAACCGCTGCAGATCCGGGTCCCCGCCGACCCCTCCAGCGCTTTTTTCTTCGCCGTCGCCGCGGCGATCACCCCCGGTGCCACGGCGGTGCTTGAAGGGGTGACGTTTAACCCGACGCGCATCGAGGCCTTCAAAGCACTCGAACGCATGGGCGCGAAGATCTCCTACGATCTTCAAGAAGACCTCTACGAACCCATCGGCACCATTACCGTCACCCATGCCCCGCTGCGGGCCGTGACGGTCGATGAGAACATCTCCTGGTTAATCGACGAACTGCCGGCCCTCTCCATCGCCATGGCCTGCGCCGAGGGAACCAGCCGGGTCGCCAACGCGGAGGAGCTGCGGGTCAAGGAGAGCGACCGCATCGCCACGGTGGTGACCAACCTCCGAAAATGCGGCATCGAAGTCGAGGAGTTCGAGGACGGTTATGCCGTCACCGGGGGAGCGCTCAAAGCGGCGAAAGTCGACAGCTACGGCGACCACCGCATCGCGATGAGTTTCATCGTCGCGGGGCTGCGCTGCGGCATGGAGGTTGACGATACCGAGTGCATCAACACCTCCTTCCCCAACTTCTTTGACCTTCTGGGCCGGATCACGGCCGTCGAGGTCTCGCAATAGCCTCCGGAGGGGTCCCATGAAGATTCAGCTTGCCGAGAGTTACGGATTCTGTTTCGGCGTCAAACGCGCCATCAAGATTGCCGAGGAGAATACCAATTCGGCTACCTACGGGCCGCTGATCCACAACTCCAAAGAGATCGACCGGCTCAAAAACGACTACAATGTCGCGCTCTCCGAGCATCTCGATGACTTCGGCTCCGGCGACACGGCGGTCATCCGCACCCACGGCATTCCGAAAAACGAGCTCTCCGAACTGCGTCAGCGTAACGTCAACGTCATCGACGCCACCTGCCCCTACGTGACCAAGCCCCAGCGCATCTGCGAGGAGATGAGTGCGGAGGGGTACGACATCGTCATCTTCGGCGACGAGAACCACCCGGAGATCAAAGGGGTCAAGAGCTATGCGCAGAACAGTGCTCACGTCATTCTCGGCGTGGAAGAGCTGGATGCGCTGAGCCTGAAGGACCGGGTGGCGCTGGTGGCCCAGACGACGCGGAAGGTGGAGGAGTTCGGAAAGATCGCTGCGGCCCTGGTGACCCGGTGCAAAGAGCTGCGGGTCTTCAACACCATCTGCAACGCCACCTTCGAGAACCAGGATGCCGTGAAAAAACTGGCCATGGAAGCGGACGTGATGATCATCATCGGCGGTAAAAACTCCTCCAACACCAAGCAGCTCCACTCCATCGCCTCGACCTACTGTCCCGACAGTCACCACATCGAATGCGTCGACGATCTCGATGCGGCATGGTTCGAAGGGAAGAACTTTTGCGGTGTCAGTGCTGGCGCTTCCACCCCGGACTGGATCATCCAGCAGGTTGTCGATCACATTTCCCGGATCAGCAAATAGAGAAATTTCGGCCTTTTTCCGCCCTTTTTTCGGCGGCCGGAACCCCTCCAGACCCATTTCATCATACTCGTCGAAGCTTTTTTTAGATATAATCACGACAATTTTCAGTTATAAGGGAATAGGTATGGCTTTCGATAACGAAGCATTTGAAGAAGAAAATTTCGCCGAGATGCTGGAGGCCTCGTTCAAAGAGCAGGAATCCACACGCATCACCGAGGGTGAAATCGTAGAGATCCAGGAAGACGACAATCGGGCGCTGGTAAGTGTAGGGGAGAAGCTTGAGGGGATTTTGAATCTCGACGAGATTCGTGACGAGAACGGTGCGCTGCAGTTCGCCGCAGGCGACAAAATTACCGTGATGGTAACCGGGCACTACAACGAACGTCCGAAAATCTCCTACAAGAAAGTGCTTGAGCAGGAGAAGACTCTTGAGTTCATCAAGGCGCACAAAGAGGACTTCGAAGAGCTCATCATCGAAGGTACAATCACCAAGAAGAACCGTGGCGGCTACGTGGTGGAAGCGGACGACGTCAGTTTCTTCCTGCCCCGTTCTCTGGCGGCGTTCAAAGACTCCGACCAGGTCGTCGGCCGCAAAGTCAAAGCCCAGGTGATTAAAGTCGACGAAGCGGACAACTCCATCGTCGTTTCCCGCCGCAAGCTCTTCAACGAAGAGCGCAAGAAGAAAAAAGAGATCATCGATGCGCTGATGGAAGAGGGCACCGTCGTCGAAGGTACGATCAAGAAGATCACCAGCTACGGCATGTTCGTCGACGTGGGCGGCGTAGACGGCCTCGTTCACTACAACGAGATCAGCTACAAAGGTCCGGTCAACCCGGCGAAGCTCTACAAAGAGGGCGACACCGTCAACGTTAAAGCGATTGCCTACGACAAAGACAAACGTCACCTCTCCCTCTCCATCAAAGCGGTACAGCCCGATCCGTGGAAAGAGGTCGAGAGCGAACTGGACGAAGGCGATACCATCACCGTCACCGTCAGCAACATCGAACCCTACGGCGCGTTCGTTGACCTCGGCAACGACATCGAAGGGTTCCTTCACATCTCGGAGATCACCTGGGACAAAAACATCAAAAACCCCAAAGACTACCTCACCGTCGGTCAGGAGATCGACGTCGAGGTGATCGAGATCAATTCCGACACCCATAAACTGCGCGTCTCTCTGAAACGCCTGCTTCCCAAGCCGTTCGACGAGTTTACGAACACCTTCTCCGAAGGCGACGTTGTTACCGGAACCGTGACTTCCCTTACCGATTTCGGTGCATTCGTCAAAATCGCGGGCGTTGAAGGCCTGCTGCACAACCAGGATGCTTCCTGGGAGAAAAACGTCAAGTGTAAAGACTTCCTCAAAGTCGGCGACGAAGTGGAAGTGAAGATCGCGAAGATCAACGCGGACGATCAGAAGATCTCCCTCAACCGCAAAGTGCTCCAGGAGAGCCCGGTCGAGAAATTCGCGGCATCCCGCAACGTGAACGACATCGTCAAGGGCACCATCCGCGACATTAAAGACTTCGGCGTCTTCGTCTCCATCGAAGACGGCGTCGACGCGCTGATCCGCAACGAGGACCTCGCTCCGCTCAAAGCCGAAGAGCTTGAAGCGGGCCAGGAGATCGAAGCGGCCATCGCCGTCATCGATACCCAGCGCGACCGCATCCGCCTCTCCGTCAGAAAACTCGAGCGCATCAAAGACAAAGCGATCCTCGAAGAGTTCAACGACAGCGAATCCCACAGCCTCGGCGACCTGATCAAGGATCAGCTGAAGTAAAATGCAGCGCTATGTGCATTGGCTTGCCCCGGTCATTACGCTGGGGGTAGCCGTATATATCGCGATCTTCATGATTCGGGTGAACCGGACCGACCCGCTCCCCGCCGTCGCGCCGGTATCGCTCAACAGCGATCGCACATCCCGGGCCGCTTCCGAGCAGCCCCGCTGGCTGGACGCTTTTGCACAGAGCGAACGCCAGGGGTATTTCTACCCCGTCAACGAGATCTACATCGATGTCGATCTCAACCAGAAACTAGTCAACGAGAAAATCTATCGACTTTCCGCCAAACTCCATGACCCCTATCAGCTCTTCTGCCTCAAACAGGAGCTGAAACGCCGTGATCTGCGCTATTCGCTGAAAACGGAAAAAGAGGGGGCCGAGCTGCTGATCTACTCCAAAGACCAGCAACGGCTGGAAGCCCTGATCGACACCCTTAATAACTATCAAATAACGGCATCCTACCTGCCATACAAAGAGGATCAACGATGGAAAAATATAAAATAGTAGTATGTGACCACATTCACGAAGCCGGTCTGAAGATGCTTCAGGATGACGAGAACGTCAATTACGTTTTCGCCGCGGACCTTGACAAGAAAACCGAGCTGATGGAGGTCCTGGCGGACGCCGACGTCGCCATTACCCGCAGCTCCACCGACGTTGACGACACCTTCATCGCCGCCGCCAAGAACCTCAAAGCCATCGTACGCGCCGGCGTCGGCGTCGATAACGTCGACATCGAAGGGTGTTCCAAAGAGGGCATCATCGTCATGAACGTGCCGACGGCCAACACCATCGCCGCCGTCGAACTGACCATGGCCCACATGCTCTCCTGTATGCGGATGTTCCCGTACTCCCACGACCACCTCAAAAACCAGCGTGTCTGGAAGCGCGAGAAGTGGTACGGCTACGAACTCAAAGGCAAAAAACTGGGCATTATCGGTTTCGGCAACATCGGCAGCCGCGTCGGTATCCGCTCCAAAGCCTTCGAGATGGACGTCGTCGCCTACGACCCCTACATCAGCGCTTCCAAAGCGACGAACCTGGGCATCGCCTACACCGAGGATTTCGAAGAGATTCTCAAATGCGACATCATCACCATCCATACGCCGAAAAACCAGGAAACCATCGGGATGATCGGTGCGGAGGAGATTGCCCGCATGAAAGACGGCGTCGTACTCATCAACTGTGCCCGCGGCGGTCTTTACGATGAGCAGGCCCTGTTCGACGGCCTCAAATCCGGCAAGATCCGCTTCGCCGGTATCGACGTCTTCAACAAGGAACCGGCAACGGACCATCCGCTGCTCGACCTTGACAACGTCACCGTCAGTCCCCACCTGGGTGCGAACACCTTCGAATCCCAGTACAACATCGGTACCCAGGCCGCCCAGCAGGCCATTGAAGCGGCCAAAGGGATCGCCTTCCCCCACGCATTGAACCTGCCGATCGATGAGACGAAGATCCCCGGTTTTGTCAAACCCTTCCTCCAGATGGGCCAGAAGATCGGCTTCCTCGCTTCCCAGATCAACAAGGCGCCCATCGTCTCCATCAAGGTCAGTGGCCAGGGCGATATTGCCGAGTACCTCGGTTCCCTGGCGACTTTCGTCACCGTTGGTGCCATCAAGGAGACGACGGGAGATACCGTCAACTACGTTAACGCCGACTTCATCGCCGAACAGCGCGGCATCAAGGTCGAGACGGAGGAGTGTCCCAGCTCCAGCGCCTACAAAAACCTGATCACCGTCAAGCTGACGACCCAGAAGAACGTCGTGACCATCAGCGCGACGATGTTCAACGACGAGGTACAGCGCATCGTCGATATCAACGGATTTGACCTCGACGTTGCGCCCAAGGGCAGCATGATCATCTTCCGAAATACCGACGTTCCGGGCGTTATCGGTCAGGTGGGCACCATCCTCGCCGGCCACAACGTCAACATCGCCGATTTCCGCCTCGGCCGCAACAACAAGGGCGAAGCGTTGGCGGTCATCATCGTCGACTCCCCGGTCAACGACGCGACCCTTAAAGAGCTCGGCGCCCTCGAAGCCTGCATCGGCGTCGATTACGCACGCATCTAGAGACTATTTGATTACATTATAACGGCAGTCGCCTCGCGCGGCAGCCGTTACCCCTCTCGTAACTCCCGAATTTTCGAGCTTCTGACACCTAGTACCAAAGTACAATATACATTCCCCCGCCGTTGCGTTAGTATATAGGGATAAAATCGCCACACAAGGGATTATTATGTCTGCAATCGTCGGTTACGTATCACAGCAAACGGGTCAGGTCAACGTCACACACGCCAACGGCGAAAACGGTGCGCTTGCATCGCATATGTCGGTCTTTATGAACGACCGGATCGTCACCGGTGACAACGGGGTCGTCGTTATCGTGCTCGATAACGGCAACGTCCTGCGCATCGGACCGAACCAGAACGTCTTTCTCGATGCGACGGTCTACGAGAGCGAGCTTGCCCGGGACGAGACGGAAGCGGAGGTCCAGGCGCTGCAGCAGGCGATTGCCGCGACGGGGGACCTGACGGCGCTGGACGAGACCGCGGCCGGCGGCGATGAAACAGCGGGCGGTTCGGCCATGCTCGGCGACGGTACGACCGACCATATCGACAACCGCGGCTACAGCTACGCGGAGGGGCTTCCGACGGATGGCGCTGTGACGACGCAGGATCTGGCGGACCTGGCTGAGTCGGTACCCGCACCTGCCGCTGCAGAGGTTGTTCCGCCTCTGTCCGACGGCGTACCCGATGCCGTCGCGGACGTCATTTCGATGGCTGAAGACACCCCTTACAGCGGCGATGTCAGCGGCAACGATACGCCCAGCAGCGACGGCGGAAACGTCTACAGCGTCGCTCCCGGCGACGGTCCCGCTTCCGGCACTCTTGTGATGAATCCCGACGGTACCTTCACCTACACACCCGACGAAAACTTCTACGGCGACGACAGTTTCACCTACACCATTACCGATGCCAACGGTTCGACGGACAGCGCGACGGTTTCCGTTACCGTCACGCCGGTCAACGATGCACCGGTCGCGAATGCGGACACCGCGAGCACGGATGAAGATACGCCAGTGACGATTGCGGTCCGCGGCAATGACACCGATCCTGAAAACGATCCGTTGACAGTGACGGCGGTCACGCAGGGTACGAACGGCAGCGTGTCGATCGATCCCGTGACAGGCAACCCGGTCTATACGCCGAATGCGAACTGGAGCGGCACCGATACGTTCACGTACACCATTGATGATGGTAACGGTGGTACCGATACCGCGACAGTGACGGTGACCGTGGGTGCGGTCAACGATGCACCGGTCGCGAATGCGGACACCGCGAGCACGGATGAAGATACGCCAGTGACGATTGCGGTCCGCGG
>JBNKLF010000001.1:174920-199205 GCA_050292215.1 Sulfurimonadaceae bacterium
GATGGTAACGGTGGTACCGATACCGCGACAGTGACGGTGACCGTGGGTGCGGTCAACGATGCACCGGTCGCGAATGCCTCCAGCATCGTTACAAACGAAGATACAAGCTACCTCTTTACCCTGGGCGATTTCGGTGCGACGGATGTCGACGCAGGAGACAGTGTCGAAGCGATTCGTATCGACACCCTGCCGCTGGACGGTACGCTTTACCTTGACGGCTCGGCCATCACGGTAGCCGGTACCGTCGTGACCGCGGCCCAGATAGGGAATGGGGAACTGCTCTTTATGCCCGACGCCGATGAATCCGGAAGCGACGCATACGGCGGCACGGGTACGGGTGACCAGCAGGCTGACTACGCATCCTTCGAATTCAGCGTCAGTGACGGCAGTGCCTGGAGCGCGGCGTCGGCTACGATGAGCGTGGATGTCCTTCCGGTCGTCGATGCCCCGACATTGACGCTCAACAGTGCAACGGCTTCGGACGGCTCGGACCTGCTCGATCAGGTCACGGTTCCCACGGCGGTCGGCATGACGCAGACCGTCTACAGTGCTATCGGTCTCGGAGGCGCGCTGCTGGCAAGCGATCAGCTCGAAACGATCAGCGACGGTCTCGGCGGCGGGGTCTCCACGCTCGTCACCCAGCCTTACCGTGACGGCGGCAACGACGTCGACAACGTAGATGCCGACAGCATCCAGGTCACAACCGGGGTTATCTACCTCGAGGCGGGGTCGACCCTCTCCTTTAACGGTTACAACGACGATGCCCTGCTCATCGAAGTCGGCGGCCAGACGCTGATCCGGACGACCGGAGATGCCTGGGGTGATTATGATACGAGCCTTGTCGGTACCTTCAACAGTACCGGCGGGGGTGCGGGAACAACCGTTGAGACCTATGGGGATTTCGTCGCCCCGGTCAGCGGTTACTACACCTTCGAGATGTACATTTACAATCATAACGGTCCGGGCGACCTCTCCGTCAATGCCGTGCTTGACGGTGTGGAGACGGCGTTCAATACGGACAACTTCCTGATCTATCCCGACATCGGGGCAGTTGAGATTGCCGAAGGGCAGCACTCCGCATTTGTCTCCGGTCCCGAAGTGGGAACCGACGGCGGTGTCTATCCGGTCGAAATCAATACCGGTGTGGAAGGTACGGATATCAAGCTCTCGGCCGTTGAAAGCGCGCTGGTCGATACCGACGGTTCCGAAAGCCTGAATCTGGTGCTGTCGGATATTCCGGCGGGCAGTACGGTGACCGACGGTACCAACAGTTACACGGCTCCCGCAGACGGCAGTGGTTCCGTGAATATTACGGGCTGGAACGGCGACACCCTCACGATCAACGTTCCCGGTGTGGACGCCGATACAACCTATACGCTGCTGCTCGAAGCAACCAGTACGGAGGATGCGACGGGTGAGACCGCATCGGTTCAGACGACGCTGCAGGTGACGGTGCTCGACAGTACGGTTCCGGTACTCGCAGACAATACTGCGGATGTTTACGAAGCCGCGATGCCCGAAGGAACGGACAGTGCCAGTACGGGTGAAATCGTGACCGGCAATCTTTTGAGCGACGATGTACTGCCCAACGGCGCTACGCTGACTAATGTCGTCATCGCCGGAGGTACGACCGATACTAGCGTTGCGGGTCAAATTACCGTCACGACGGCCGAAGGCAATGCGCTGGTTGTCGATACGGCGACCGGAGATTATACCTATACACTTTTGAATGCTGTAGACCATGTGAATCAAACAACGGTTGCAGGAACCGGGTATACGGTTCTTGAAACGTACGGCTCGAGCACGGAAGTCGCTACCTGGTCGGGTCAGGGGACGTATGACAACGGCACTATGCGTCTTGATGGTGGTGAAAGTGCCAGTAAAACGTTTGATCTCGGTTCGGAACATGCCAACCAAACGGTTACAATTACTCTGAATCTCGACGTTTACAATAATAGATGGGAGGAGGGCAGCGACCAGTTTACGATGACTGCAACCGGTGGTACCGTGACGGCAACCTCCGCTTATGATGACGCAACGGTTACGTTGGATGTAACGCTGGATAATAACGGCCGCGTGACTGTGCAACTGGATAATAATGCAAGTCAATACAACGAGACGGCCTTTATCGATAATTTTACGATCGTCGTGCCTGATGCCGTAGTGAGCACCCCAACTGATACTGTGGTTGACAGCTTCACCTACACCGTACAAAATACGGACGGCGTCGATTACAATGCGACGCTCGATGTCACCATCCACGACGATGCGCCGACGGCCTCGCCGCAGATCATTGACCTGGTCGTCGAGCCGGTGATCACGAACCTGACGGTCATCGTCGACGGTTCGGGCAGCATGGACAGCAACGACCTGAATCTCAGTATGGATGCGATCAACGCACTGGTCAGCCAGTACTCCGCACTGGGCGGGGTCAACATCAACATCGTGCAGTTCTTCGCCGGTTCCGCGACCAATACGGGGTGGATTGATTCCACATCGGGCGTGACGCTGACCAGCGGCGGCTCGACGGACATCTACCAGGGACTCTACTCCGTCGTCAACGACTCCTACGGTGCGGGTGCGGACGTTCCGGAAGCGACGCAGAACGTCGTCTACTTCTTCGGTGACGGGGATGCCAACTATAACGAGGCGCTCTTCGACAGTTACGTCGCCGACGAGTGGACCCAGTTCGTCAACTCCGGCACCATCGACAAGCTCTTCACCTACAGTGTCAACACCAGCAGCGTCATGACCGACATCGCGACGGTGGCGGATAACGGCGAAAACGACGTCTCTCCCGATGCGGTCAACATCAGCAGCATCTCCCAGCTCTCCGACGCGGTCTCCCAGACGGTCGGACTCTTTACCGAGGGCAGCCTGACGGAAGATGCTTACGGCAACGCCATGATCGATTTCGGTGCCGACGGCGGCCATATCGCATCCGTCACCATCGGCGCCAACAGCGTCGACTACGATCCGGACAACGTCACCCAGACGGTCAGCGGTACCCACGGCGATTTCGAGATCAATTTCGAGACGGGGGCGTTCCGCTACCTGGCCAACGATACCACCGACTACACCGAGGTGATCGAAGCGACCATCACCGACAACGACGGCGACCTGCTCAGCGGTACGGTGCTGCTCGAAGTCAACATCCAGAATGCGCAGCAGCACGTCTATGACGGTACGGCCCTCGACGCCGGGGACGGTTTCGATACGATCACCCTCGCGACGGATGCGGACCTCGATTTCTCCGGTGTGGACAACATCGCCAACATCGAGAAAATCGACCTTTCGGTCACGGGGGACCATCAGCTGCTCAACCTGAACGCCCAGGACGTCCTGGACATGACCGACGCCGACCACGAACTTTTCATCGACGGCGGGGCGGGCGACCGGGTCACCATCGACGCCACCCTGGTCCACAAAACCGCCGCGGACGGCAGCAACGAGACCATGGAGATGAACGGTCACGTCTACGACGTGTACACGGACTCCAGCCACTCCCTGACACTCCATATCGACCAGAATATCCAGGTCGATCCCTCATAAGCGTATCTCTCTCCTTCCGGAGAGATCCCATCTATATCGCTATCGGGCATCCGCCCGGTTTTCATAAATATCGAGAGTTTTACTGCAGCAGCATTGCAAGCGAGAGGCGGTCGCCGACTCCCAGTTTTTCGAAGATGTGGCTGATATGCTGCTTGACGGTGCGTTCGGTGATTCCCAGGCGTGCGGCGATCTCCTTGTTGCTCATTCCCTCTTTGACCAGCAGGGCGGTATCGCGTTCGCGTTCGGTCAGCTTTTCCAGCAGTTCGGCATGGGTGTTCGGCGCGGCGGCGGTTGCGGAGCGGATGAGGGCGAACATGAACTCCGGGTAGAGCCAGACATTGCCGCTGGCGATGACGTCGAGCGCCTGATGGAGATGATCGCCGTGCATGTAGAGGTTGCCGTAGCCGCGAATCCCCAGGGGCAGCAGTGCGGCACCCTCTTCGTAGGAGGGAGAAGTGCTGAGTACGAAAAGCTGCAGGCCGCTGTCGGCATCAAGAAGTTCGCGGACGGTGTCGGGATCGCACATCACGATTTCCCCGGCATTCAGGCTCGCCGTATCGTCACACGGGGTGATGTTGAAACCGAGTGAACGCAGGCGTTCGGAAAGCAGGGAAGTGCCGCTGAAGACCTGAATCATCGTTCCCTCAATGCACCCTGTTTGGCTTTGAGTATCGGTTTGAGGATGTAGTCCATGACGGTCTTCTTGCCGGTGACGATATCGACGTTGGCGACCATGCCGACGAGAATCTCGTATTGCTCCCCGTTGCGGTCGAGATGATTACTGTCGGTTTTGATGCGGACCAGGTAGTAGTTGTTCCCCTCTTCGTCGACGATGGTGTCGGAACTGATGTAGGTCACCTTGCCCGTCAGTCCCCCGTAGATGGCGAAATCGTAGGCGGTGAACTTGACGATCGCCTTCTGGCCCGGGTAGAGATAGGCGATGTCCGAGGGTTTGATCTTCGTCTCGATGAGCAGGGTGTCCTGTATCGGCACGATCTCGACGATGTCCATACCCGGCTGGATGACCCCGTTGACGGTATTGACGAGGAGCTGCTTGACGACCCCTTTGACCGGAGAGCGGACCAGTGTGCGTTTGACCCGGTCTTCGAGGGCCTGGCCTGATTCGAGGATGCGGGACATCTCCGCGGAGACCTTGTTCAGCTCTTCTTTGGCCTGGTGCTGAAACTCCAACCGGCTCTCCTCGATTTTGTCCTTTGCCTCGTTGATGGTGGAGCGGATGCGGGGAATGGAGAGGCTGACGGCGTCGAGTTCTCCTTTCATGGACGACGCCTGGCGGGAGAGCTGCAGGTACTCCACCTGGGAGACCAGGCCGCTCTCCACCAGGGGTTTAGTGATCTCCACCTCTTTGGCGATCAGTTTGTAGCTGCGTTCGAGCTGCTGCTCTTTTGCCTGGGCCTCTTTGAGTTCGTTTTCCCGCTGGGAGACCTGCTCCTTGAGGATGTTGATCTTCCTGGCGAGCTGCTTCTGGTTGGTGTAGTAGAGGCTCTGCTCCTGCAGAATCAGCCCCGTCATCTCCGCCTTAGTTTTGTCGTCGACTTTGAAGGGCTTCCCGCTGGCTTCCGCTTCGAGACGGATCGACTTGGCTTTGAGCTCCAGGTAGCGCAGCCGGTTCTCCTCGTAGGAGCTGGAGAAGCTGGTGTCGTCGATCCTGACGAGGATCTGGCCCTTTTCGACCATCTCTCCTTCGTCGACCAGGATCTCCGAGACGATCCCCCCTTCGAGGTTCTGGACGATCTGCACCTGTTTGGAGGGGATGACTTTCCCGATGCCGCGGGCGAGTTCGTCGACCTCGGCGAAACTGGCCCAGACCAGCAGCCAGAAGATGACGCCCAGGGCGATCCAGAGGATCATGCGCGAACGGGCCGGCGTCTTCTCAAGTACCGCGGCGCTGAGGGACTCCATGTAGGCGAGGTCTTCGTTGGTGTGGTGCTTTTTATCCCGGTTGATCATGCGTCACCCTTTTTCTGAAGGGCTGCAAGGACGTTCTGCTTCGGTCCGTCCATCACGACCCTGCCGTCGTCGATGAGAATCAGACGGTCCACCAGGGCCATCATGGCAGTTTTATGGGTGACGATGATGGTCGTTTTCCCCTGAACCGCCGAACGGAGGCGGTTGATCAGAAGCTGTTCGGTGGAGTTGTCCATGGAATTGCTCGGTTCATCGAGCAGGATGACGGGGACGTCGTCGATGAACGCCCGGGCGATGGTGACGCTCTGCTTCTGTCCGCCGGAGAGTCCGTACCCCTGTTCGCCCACGGACATGTCGTAGCCCATGGGGTGCTGGTTGACGAACTGGTCGACCAAGCCGACGGCGGAGGCGCGAAGGATCTGCTCGTCCGTGGCGTTGGGCTTTTTGTAAACGATGTTATCCCGCAGGGTGCCGCGGAAGAGGGTGACGTCCTGCGGGACGTAGGCGACCTGTTTGCGCAGGTCCGCCGGGTCGATCTGGGAGATGTCGATGTCGTCGATGAGGATGGAGCCCCCGTCGGGCTGATAGACGTTCATCATCAGCTTTTCGATGGTCG
Source organism: Sulfurimonadaceae bacterium (assembly GCA_050292215.1). Taxonomy (GTDB): domain Bacteria; phylum Campylobacterota; class Campylobacteria; order Campylobacterales; family Sulfurimonadaceae; genus SZUA-415. The sequence goes on from JBNKLF010000001.1 coordinate 181,018, forward strand.
ATTTTCCCGAACCGATGCGGCCGATGATGCCGACCCGCTCCCCGGGGTTGATGGTGAAACTGACGCCGTTCAGCGTCGATTTGCTCTCGTCGGGGTAGGTGAAGGTCACCTCTTTAAAAGTGATTTTCCCCTCCAGGTTTGAGCGGTGGATGAACCGTTTCCCCTCGGGACGTTCGACGGGAAGGTTCATGATGTTGTCGAGGTTCTCCAGGGCGGTTTTTGTCTGTTCGTAGTTCGAAAGCAGCGACGCGACCTGTCCCATGGGCGAGATGGCCCGCGACGTCAGGATGACCGATGCGATCAACCCGCCCATGGTCAATTCCATCTCCTGGATCATATAGACCCCGACAATGAGGACGGCGACGGTGTTGAACTGCACCAGGAAGGAGGTAACGGTGCCGATGGAACTGGAGAGGACGCGGGACTTGAGGCTCTTCTCCGCGATGTCCCCCGTCGTCTCCTCCCAGTGGTACTGGGCGTGTCCGCTGGCGCCCATGGTTTTGATCGCTTCGAGGTTGTTGAGGCTCTCGATCAGGACGGCGTTTTTCGCGGCAGTCGCCTCGTAGGTGCTCTCGACGCTCTCTTTAAGGGGTTTGCGCACGGAGAGTCCGTAGATGAGAATCATCGCCATGACAAAGAGCGGAACGGCGACGATGGCCCCGCCAATGTAGTAGGTGACGACCAGGAAAATGACGACGAAGGGGAGGTCGATGAGGGTCGCGACGGTGGTGGAGGTGATGAAGTTGCGGATGCTTTCGAATTCGCGCAGGTTGCTGGCGAAGGAGCCGACCGATTTTGGACGGTAGGCCATTTTGAGGTTCATCACCTGTTCGAAGAGGATCGAGGACATGATGATGTCGCTCTTTTTGCCCGCGACTTCGAGAAAATAGGTTCGGAGAAACTTCAGCAGCATGTCGAAAAGGTAGACGACGACGATGCCCGTCGCCAGGACCCACATGGTCTCCGTGGCGTTGTTGGGAACGACCCGGTCGTAGACGTTCATGGTAAAGAGCGGTGCGGCGATGACAAAGAGGTTGATCAGCACCGACGCCAGCAGGACGTCGCGGTAGATGGAACGGGAGTGGAGCAAGGTGCCCCAGAACCAGTGGCGTTCATGGCTTTTGACCAGCTGCTGCCGCGACCGGGCGTAGTTGCGCTCCTTTTTCAGGAAGAAGGCGAAGCCGAGGTAGTGTTCGTCGAGCTCGTCAAGTTCCATCCAGGTCTCCCCGTCGGGAACTTCCGGATGAATGACCTTCGCCCGTCCGCCGGCACGGTCGATCTCTTCGAGGATGCAGGCGCCCTTGGCGTGCAGCACCAGGATGCAGGGCAGGACCATGGCGTGGATGTCGCCAAGCTCCCGGCGCACCAGGCGCGATGTCAATCCCGCCCGTTTGGCGGCACGGGAGAAGTTGGACTTGGAGTGCTCGAGGGAGAAAAGTTCGGGTGTGGACGCACCGTCTTCAAGGGGCAGACCGGCGGTCAGCGCTTCGGCGCTGTAGGGGTCATGATGGAGTTTTGTGAAGATGACCAGGCATTCGAGCAGCGGGTCGGTTCGGTGGGGGTTATTCACTGAGGCCCTCTGGGCGTTTGAGGATGAACTCGATGCGGCGGTTCATGCGACGTCCCTCCCGGGTACTGTTGTCGGCGACGGGCTGGTCGAAACTGTGGCCGAAGGTGAAGATGCGCGTTTCGGCGATCCCCTCTTCGACCAGGGCGGATTTGACGGAGAGGGCGCGGGCTTCGGAGAGGTACTGGTTGTACTCATGGGAACCGGTGTTGTCGGTATGGCCGTGAACTTCAACGATGATCTCCGGCTCACTCCGCATCTTTTCGACGACGGGTGCCATGTTCTGCCGGCTGTAGTCGGTCAGCTCGGCGGAGTTGTAGGCGAAGTGGACGTTGGAAATCTGGATGACCGGTGCGCCGTCACCGGTCTCGTCGATGATGATGGCGGGGGTAGCGTCGGAAGGAACCCCGGGCAAGGGAGTGGTTGCCGTCGCCGTAGCGGGAACGGTCTCCGCGTCAGGGTCGAAAAGGGTCTGTTTGAGAGGAACGAAGGCCTCTTTGCAGGTTTCGGAAATGTCGATGTCGCCGCTCTCGCCGTACCGGAAGGGACGGACCTGGAGGTCGGGGGTGTAGGTCACCGCATCGGGACGTTCGAGATCGAGGGTGTCGTAGAGGCCGGGAACGAGGCGGTGGGTGATGAGGCCTGCCGCGTCGAGAATGCGGTAGTAGGCCAGGGTGTGTTCGTAGCGGGCATCGGCCAGGCTTTTGAGCGCGTCGTTGTACTCCAGTTCGACGTTGAGCAGATCAAGCAGGCTGCGGCGCCCCAGGTGGTACTCCTCGGAGTAGGACCCTGCGGTCTTCTTGGAGAGTTCCGCATGCAGTTCCAGGCAGCGGATGCGGTGGCTGAAGTACTGGTAGGAGAGCCAGGCGAGCTTCAGCTTTTCGACGACGGCACGCTCCTGCTCGCTCAGGCTCAGCTGCTGGGAGGTGATGCGCTGCAGGTTCTGCAGGCGCGTGGCTTCGTCCCGGCCGCCGTTGTAGAGGTTGTAGTAGAGTCGCAGCATCGCGCGGTAGGCGCGGTCGTCGTTGGTATCGCCGTCGATGTTGTTTTTGTAGTCGGCGGAGAGCTCCGCGTCGACGCGAGGGTAGTAGCCGCTCTGCTCTTTCCCTTTTTTCGCCTCCTGGCTGGCCACGTTGGCCGTTTCGATGCGCAGGGTGGGATTTTGTTCCAGCGCCAGCGCTTCGACGCGCTCGAGGGTGTCGGCGGGGAGGCCGTTTGCATCGGGGGTTTCCAGGGATTCCGCCGGGAGCGGGGCGCCGTAGAGGCGTTCGAAGTTGACGATGGTGTCCTGGTAGTTGTTGACCTGTGCGATGTAGTTGGAGTAGGCGAGCGCCGTGCGCGCCTGGGTCTGTTCGAGATCGGAGCGGCGCCCGATGCCCGCCGTCAGCTTCTCTTTGGTCATGGAATAGATGCGTTCATGGGTTTTGACGTTTTCGCGTTCGAGGTCGAGCAGGTTTTTCTGGTGCAGTACGGAGAGGTACTTCTCGGTCGTGTCGAGACTCAAGGCGTTGGCATACTGCAGGGCGTAGTAGCGTGCCGCTTCGACCCGCGCCTCCTGCTCCCTGACGTCGTAGAGGGTGTTGAAGCCGTTGAAGAGGTTCTCGGTGACGGTGAGAGAGGCCTCGCGACGGGTGAGCTCCTCTTCGACCTCGGGTTTCGGCTCTTTTTTATCGGTGTGTTCCGGCCCGATGGCACCGGAGAGCTCGACGGTCGGTTTGTACCCCGCTTTGGCTTTGTCGAGATCGTACAGCGTGCTGCGGTAGTCGCTGATGCGCTGCTGCATGGCGGGGTTGGTTTCGAGGGTGGTGCGGACCGCTTCGGAGAGGGTCGCGGCACCGATACCGGGAGTCAGAAAGAGGGGAAGTGTGAAAAAGAGGAGACGTCGCATCGGTTTGGCACCTTTATAACCATAAGTAAAGTGGGTAGATTATACACGGTTTTCGGACACGGTGCAATGGGTGATACGGGAAAAAGTGCCTTTTTGTTGCTATTTTGTCGCTTTTGCAAACGAAATGTTAACGAATCGGCTGCGGGAGCGTGACGTGCTTCTGGAAGGGGGAGGTTACTCCCCTTCGCGGAAATGGCGCTGCAGATCGGATTTGAAGAGCAGTACCGGGATGAAAAGCAGCGAGACGACGACCGCCGCCAGGGTCCCGAAGATGAGCGCGACGCCCAGACCGCCGAAGACGGGGTCGGAGGCGAGCAGGGTGGAAGCGAGCATGATGGCTGCCGCCGTCAGGAAGATGGGTTTGGCGCGGGTTGCCGTGGCGATGGCGATGGCCTGGCCCTTCTCCATCCCCTTCTCGCCCATCAGCGACTTGGTGAAGTCGATGAGCAGCAGCGAGTTGCGCGAGCTGATCCCCATCAGGGCGATAAAGCCGATAAGCGACGTCGCCGTCAGGAAGAAGGTGTGGGTCGTGAAGAGGTCGACGCACCAGTGGCCGACGATGACGCCGATGATGGAGAGGAAGCTTCCCAGCAGTACGATGCCGCTGAGAACGAAGCTCTTGTAGTAGATGACCATCAGCAGGAAGATCAGCACCAGCGCCGCGATAAAGGCGCTTCCAAGGTCGGCGAAAGTGTCCAGGGTGACTTTCATTTCGCCGTCCCAAACCAGGTCGTAGACGGCACCGCTCTGGCGGTCGGTGAGCCGGAAATTGAAGAGGTTGCTCCCTTCGACGTCGTAACGGTCGGAGAGCTGCTCTTTGATCATCTCCCGTGCGTCGAGCAGGGGGTAAACCTGGGAGACCATGTCCGTCTCGGCGATGATGTTGACGTAACGGCGCAGGTTTTTCGTCATCAGCGTCGGGTTGGAGAGGGTTTCGCGAATGGTGACCACCTCGGTCATAGGGACCAGCATGCCGCGGCTGTTCATCAGTTTGAGTGCGGAGAGCTTGTTGCGCAGCGCCTCTGCGTCAAAACGGTGCAGGGACTTGGTCGCTTTGCTCAGCGTGACGAAAAGCGGGATCTGGTCCTGCAGGTTTTCACTGTTCTTGATGGCGGCCCCCATCCCCTCGAACGCAAGGTAGAGGATCTGGTTGACCTGGGCGACGGAGAGACCGGATTTGATGATCTTCTCCTCGTTGGGGACCAGTTCGAAAGTGCGGTAGCGCTCGTCGAGCATGGTGTCGACGTCGACCAGTCCTTCCGTCTTGGCCAGAATGCCCGCGATCTCTCCGGAGAGGCGGCGCAGCCCCTCGTTGTCGGTGCCGTAAAGCTCCACGACGACGGAAGCCAGGGTCGGAGGCCCGGCGGGCTGCTCGATCAGCTTGATGACGGTACCGGCGGGCTGGGTCGCACAGCGGGAGTTGAGAACAGGGCGGAGGCGCTGAACCATCTCGAAAGAGGCTTCGTCGCGGCCGTGTTTGTCCGTCAGGTTGACCACCACCTCCGCTTCGTGTTCGCTGTTTTTAAAGGCGGAACCCTTGACCAGTCCGGCGTAGTCCAGGGGAGAGCCCATGCCGAGGAACACTTCGAGGTCGGCGACCTCTTTCTCCGCGCTGAGCACGCCCGCGACGCAGTTGGTGACCGCTTCGGTCTGTTCGATGGAGCTCCCCACCGGCGTGTCGACATAGATGGAGAAGGTGTTGGCGCTTTTGCCCGGAAGCATTTTGGCCAGAACGATCTGTGTCGGCAGCATCATCACCGAAAGGATGAACGCCAGCAGCGTTGCCAGAAGGGTGATGCGCTGTTTTTTTGGGTCGTTCAGGACTCCGAGCAGGAAGGTTTCAAACCGTTTCACTGGTCACCTCCTGTGGAGGGTGTCTCTTTGTGGGAATGGTGCTGGTGATGGTGCATGTGCGGCTTTTTCAACATTTTGCGCGCCAGGAACGGCGTAAAGATGTAGGCGACGACGAGCGACGCGAAGAGGGCGACGGGGACGTTGGCCGGGATGGGTTTCATGAACTGTCCCATCATCTGGCCGACGAAAGCCATCGGTACCATGGTAAGAATGATCGCCACCGTGGCGATGTTGGTCGGCGCGCCGATTTCGTCGGTCGCCTCGACCATGATCTCATCCATATCCTTGTCGACGGCGTCGTGGGCATGGAGGTGACGGTGAATGTTCTCGATCACGATGATCGCCGCATCCACCAGGAGCCCCAGGCTCAGCAGGAAGGCAAAGAGGGTGATCCGGTTGATGGTCTGGTCCGTCATGTAGGCGATGAAGAGGGTGACCGCCAGGATGGCCGGGACGGTGAAAGTGACGATGAGCGACTCTTTCCATCCCAGGACGAAGACCAGCAGGATCGCGATGATGACGATGGAGATCATCAGGTGGAAGACCAGCTCGTTGACCGCTTCGTTCGCCCGCTCCCCGTAGTCGCGGGTGACGGTGAAGCCGATGCCCGCTTTTTCCAGTTCCGGTCTGATGGCGGCGAGATGCTCCTCGATGTCCTCGGCGATGAAGACGGCATTGGTCCCCTTGAGCTTGGCGACGGTGAGGGTGATCTGGTCCCGGATGGGGGCGAAAACGCCCTCGGCGTTGCGGGTCATGATCTGCGCCTTGGCGACGTTCTGGAAGTCGTAGCCGATCTCGACGTCGGCGATGTCCCGCAGGTAGATGGCGGAGCCCATGTACTGGGCGACGATGACGTTGCGGACATCCTCGATCGACTCGATGGCGTTGTTGACGCCGAAGACGACCATGCGGCCGTCGTCGGTCCGGCTTTTGACGTTCGGGACGCTGACGGCGAGAGATTCGAGGGCCTGGACGATCTGCCCGAGGGAGAGGTGGTAGCCCGTCAGTTTGTTCAGGTCGACAAGGATGTTGTACTGCTCCTTCTTGGCCCCCTTGATCTCCGTTTTGGCAACGTTTTCGATGCGGTTGAGATCGTACTGGATGTCCCGGACTTTCCGGAAAAGGTCGGTCTGGTTCAGGGTGCTGTTTCCGTCGAGGTAGAAGGCGACGGAGATGATGGGAACGTCGATGTCGATGTCGAAAGGCTTGACCAGGGGCTGCATCGCCGTTTTCGGCAGCAGGTCCATGTTCTGCATCACCTTATCGTAGAGTTTGAGGTTGGACTCCTCGCGGTCTTCGCCGATGTAGTACTGGACGTTGACGATGCCGACGTTTTCGCCGGCGACGCCGTAGATGTGTTCGACCCCCTTGATCTCGCGGATGCGCCGTTCAAGGGGTTTGATGATGACGTTTTCGATCTCTTTGGGCGTAGCCCCGGGCATGGCGACGATGATGGCTCCGCCGCTCACCTCCATCTGGGGGTCCTCTTCCCGGGGGGTGATGACCAGGGCGAGGTAGCCGATGAGCAGCAAGGAGATGCCGAGCACCATCGTCAGCGGGTTGTGCAAGAAGGTGCGGGCGAGTCTGCCGGCGATATCTTTGGGTTGATACTGCATGCTCCGGTCCTACTCGACGGTAACGGTCGCGTACATGCCCGGGTAGATCGTCATGTGATTGCGGTCAAAGGAGACCTTGATGGCAAAAGTATGGGTCATCGGGTTGGAACTGGGGATGATGGCGCTGACGGTACCGACCCCGGTGAGGCCCACGGAGGGGACTTCCACGCGCACTTTTTTCCCGTAGGGAACCCGTCCGAGGTCCCGTTCGGCCACTTCGACGGTGATCTTCAGGTCGTCAAGGTCGGAGAGGACGAAAGCGGGCATCCCCGGCATCGCCATCTCGCCGACTTTGATGTTTTTGGCGACGATGACGCCGTCGTTGGGTGCTTCGATACGGAGGTATTTGTACTGGTTCTCCACCTCTTTGAGCTGGGCGTTGGCCTGCTCGACCTGCTTCTTGCTGATGACGACCATATCTTCGAGGTTCTGCGCCGCCAGTTCCAGGTTCTCCACTTCGTACTGGGAGACCATGTTCTTCTCCAGCAGCCGCTTGTGGCGGGCGAGGTTGAGGCGGACGTTGTTGAGCTGGTTCTGGTTCATCTGCAGGGCGAGCTGCGCCTGGGAGATTCCCAGCTCCACCCGGGTTTTTGCTGCGTCGACTTCTTTGGAGTCGATGGTGTAGAGCAGCTGGCCGCGTTTGACCTGTTCGCCTTCGGAGGCGTTGACCTGGGTGACGAAGCCCATGTAGCGGCTGGTGATCATCTTCTGGTTGTCGGAGATGACGGTGCCCGAGAGGGTCATCCCCTCGGCCAGAAGGGAAGCCGTCGCGAGGACGGCGGTCAGTAGAATCTTTTTCATCATAATGCTTCTCCGTTGGCGAGTTTCTGCAGGGCGAAGACCCGTTCATTGCGTTTGTTTTTGGCCATCAGCAGGGCGAGGATCTTCTCGATCTGTTCGGACTGCTTGATGATGACGTCGCTCATCGAGGAGAGCTGTTCGCGGTAACGCGCCGCGTAGCTCTCGTAGATGGTGCTGGCGAGTTCGAGCTCCTTGTTGAGGCTGGCGATCTCGAAATCGTAGCGCTGGATCTCCGTCATGATCTGGTGGAGTTTCAGTGCGATCCCCTTGCGGGCGAGGGCGAGCTGGGTGCGCATCTTCATCTCGGCGATCTTCGCCTTCTCCACCTCGGCGGAGGTGACGCCGCCGTTGAAGAGGTTCCAGGTCAGGCGTGCCCCGACGGTGTAGGCTTTGTGGTCCTCCGCGTCGTCGAGGAAGGTGTTGTCCGCCGTGGCGATTTCGCCGAATGCGCCGACCTGGGGCAGGTATCCTGCGTAGGAGGCGTCGAGCATCTCTTTGCGGATTTCGAGACCGGTCTCTGCTTTTTTGAGGTCGAGGTTGCGTTCGAGCACCTGCTCGCCGGTGTGCGTGCTCATCGGTACGTCTTCGGACGGGGTGACGATGGCGGTGACGCTGCGGTTGAGCAGAAAGCTGAGGAAGTGGTAGAGCAGCGTTTCGTTGGCATGGATCTCGTTGAGCATCCGTTCAACGTTCGCGCGGCGGGCCTGGACCTCGAGCAGGTCGGTCTGTTTGGCATACCCCTCGTCGATCATCGTCGCGGTCATGTGTTCAAGGGTCTTGACGTTGTCGAGAATCGTGAGGAAGTGTTTGGAAGAGGATTTCAGCAGCGCAAGGTCATAGAAGGCTTTGCGGGTCTGGTAGAGTTTTTCGTCGATGACCGCGGCTTTGTCCAGCCCTTTCATGCGGGTCATCATTTCCGAAATCTTGCCGTAGGCGCTCAGTTTGCCGCCGGTGTAGAGGGGGACCTGGTAGGAGAGCTTGCTCTGGAAGAAGCTGCGGGACTTGGGGTAGTTGAGATCGTCGGGGGTGAGGACAAGGGGGTCCCCGACCATGCCGCCGGACATCCAGTCCAGGAAGTCCTTGAAGCCGAAGTCCCCGAAGTCTGCTTCGCGGGAGGTCAGTTTGAAGCCGAAAACGTTCCCTGCGTCGTCGGAACGGATGGCATCCTGGGTAAAGTCCAGGGAACCCAGGCGGTAGCCCAGGGCGATGGACTCATCTTCGGATGCCGACTGCAGGTCGTAGTCTGCGGCTTTGATCTCAAGATTTTCGCTTCTGACGATGCTCAGTGCGTCGTCGAGAGTCAGCGGAGTTTGGGCGGCCGGATCGGCGGCCGCCAGGACAACGGTGGCAGAAATGATTGCCAAAGCGGTTTTCATCATGTGTTCTCCGATATTTTAGGTTCTGAAAAAATGATTCCGGACGTTTAAAGACGAAACGGCGGGAATGCGTCGATGGATCAAACTTTATTAATAAAATGAATCGTGATTATAACAAAAAATATTTTGAAAACGTCAAATCGCCGGGTGCATGATCCGAATCGGCAAAATCGTGGTGTATCGGGACGTGACATGCGCCGGAAAAACCCTGAAATCGCCATGTGGATGGGCCGGAGCCCATGTCGGCCCAGGTGCGGAACAAGGAGCCAAAACCAGTAATAATGAATATAAAAAAAAACTATAATTTAAAATTTATATGTGATTTTTATAACTTTATAAAAATTTATATTAGAGAGGGATTTTTCTTGTGATAGAATGGGGGCGTGTGACGTGAAAACAATTTTTTCTTACATTAATGTATATTTTCCGTCTTTGTCCGTCAAGAGCAAGAGGAAGAGATTGTCAAGAAGCGGTTTTCGTCATCAAATTTTAATGCGCTGCCGACAACGGACGGCGGTTTCGGCCGTTTTAACGGATAGGCCCCGAAACCGGCGTACCGGCAGTGCAAGGAGCGATAAATGGCAAAATTAGTAGTTTTGGGTGGTGGTGTTTCCGGACACACGGCGGCGACATTCGCTGCAAAATGGCTGGGCAAGAACCACGAAGTTGTGGTCGTGACCCCGAACTCCCAGTGGAACTGGATCCCTTCTAACATCTGGGTCGGTGTCGGCCAGATGAGCAAGGAGGAGGTGACCTTCGATCTCGCCCCGGTCTACGCCCGGGCGGGAATCACCTACAAGCAGGCGAAAGCCGTTTCGATCCACCCCGAAGGGGGAGAAGACGAGGGCGTTCCCTACGTCACGATCGAGTACACGGGACCGGGCAAAGAGGGACAGACCGACAAGGTCGCCTACGATTACCTGATCAACGCGACGGGACCGAAACTCAACTTCGCCGCCACCGAGGGCCTTGGGCCCGACAACGGCTACACCGTCTCCGTCTGTACGGCGGGACACGCCGTTCACGCGGCCGAAGAGCTTGAGAAGTGTGTCGAGAAGATGAAAAAAGGGGAGCGTCAGAAGTTCCTCATCGGCACCGGCCACGGCATGTGTACCTGTCAGGGCGCGGCATTCGAATACATCTTCAACATCGAACACGAGCTGCGCAAAGCGGGCGTACGTGACCTGGCGGACATCAAATGGATCTCCAACGAGTCCTTCCTGGGTGACTTCGGCATCGGCGGTCTGCACATGAAGCGCGGCGGCTACGCAGCCAGCTCCCGTCTCTTCGCGGAGTCCCTCTACGCCGAGCGGGGCGTCGACTGGATCATCGGGGCGCACGTCAGCAAGGTCGAGCCGGGCAAAGCCCACTACGAACTTCTCGACGGCAGCACCGGTGAAGAGAGCTTCGACTTTTCGATGCTGATCCCGCCCTTCGCGGGTGTGGGCCTCAAAGCCTACGACAAGGCGGGCGAGGATATTACCGCGACGGTATTCGCCCCCAACGGCTTTATGAAAGTCGACGCCAACTACAACGCGGGCGCCTACGAAAACTGGAAAGCTTCCGACTGGCCCAAGACCTATCAGAACCCGACCTACAAGAACATGTTTGCCGTGGGCATCGCCTTCGCGCCGCCGCATCTCATCTCCAAACCGATGAGCTCTCCCAACGGGACGCCGATCAACCCGACGCCTCCGCGTACGGGGATGCCTTCGGGCATCATCGGCAAAACCGTGGCGCACACCGTCTGCGACCTGATCCTCAAAGGGGAGAACGCGCATCTGCACGAAGCCTCCATGGCGGAGATGGGCGCGGCCTGTGTCGCCAGTGCGGGTAAAGGTCTTTTCGACGGTACGGCGGCAGCCCTGACCGTCTACCCGGTCGTTCCCGACTTCGAGAAGTACCCGGGCATCGGGCGCGATCTCGACTACACCTTCGGCGAGATCGGTCTGGCGGGTCACTGGATCAAGCACATCCTGCACCACATGTTTATCTACAAAGCGAAGCTCAACCCGGGCTGGACGCTGATTCCCGAATAAGACAAAGGAGAGAGTATGAGTGAATTTGAAAAGAACATCAAGCCTTACGAGCCGAGTTTTACGACGATGGTTCCGACACGCATGGTCAAGTTTATGCGGACCTGCAAGATCTACCAGTTCATCCGCTTCGTCATCATCAACCTGAAGATGATCGTCGTGGTCCGTAAAAGCCACTAACCCCGCGGCCCCGGTTTCCGGGGCCTCCCCATTTTTCTCCGGGACAGTTCCAAAGACGTCTGGACGGCTTTGGCAGTGTCCCGAATTCCAAGGTTTGTTTATGCAAAAAGAACTAGTGATCTACCCCGACGAACGCGTCCGCATGCTCGGGGCCGACGTCCGGAAATTCGACGACGACCTGGCCGGACTCTTCGATGACCTTCGCGATACCCTCGAAGCCAACGCCATGGAGGGGATCACCGCGACGCAGATCGGCGTCCCCTTTGCCGTACTGCTGATCCGCGACGAGGCGGGCGGCCTGCTCGAGCTGGTCAACCCCCGCATCATCAACACCCAAGGGTGGCGCGACTCGGAGGAGTCGACCTGCTACCTTCCGGGGCTGAGGGAACGGGTGCGGCGCTACGACACGATCAAACTGATCTACCAGGACCGCCACGGGGCCCAGCATCACCTCCAGGCTTCCGGACCCTTTTCGGCCCTGCTGCAGCGGAAGATCGACTTTACTTTCGGGGGCTCCATCCTCGACAAACTCGACGAAGATGACCGCAAACGCATCGCCCGCGTCCTCAACGCCCCGATGCCCGAATCGACCTGTCCCACGGTCTTCTACCGCGACTACCTGACCCGGGGCATCAAGGGACTCTTTTTGGTGGAGATCGGCCTGCTCGCCGCGGGTTTCTTTACCGACGGCGCGGCGCTTCGGGAGTGGTTCTTTACCGCCACCTGGGTGCTTCTTGGGCTCATCGTCGCCTATTTCGTCTACGCCCAGTACGAGACGCGCCGCTACAAATCCTGCACCAGCTGTCAGACCGGGCACATCATCGGCAATACGGGGGCCTACCTCTTCGGAACCGCCCTGCTGGCGGCACTGGGCGCTTTCTGGCTGGCATAGGGGCGAGGCCCCCGTTGGCAAACGGAGAAAAATCGGGTAGAATTGCACCGAAAATATGCAATGAAGGTATGATCTATGGCAACCATCGGAATGGGCGACATCAAAAAGAGCGTCCGCCTCGAAATCGCGGGTGTTCCCTACAAAGTGATCGAGTTCCAGCACGTCAAGCCCGGTAAAGGCGCGGCGTTCGTACGGATGAAGGTGAAGAGTTTCCTTAACGGCAAGGTAATCGAGAAGACGGTACACGCCGGCGACAAGTTCGAAGTGCCGAATATGGTCCACAAAACGATGCAGTACCTCTACGACGACGGCGACATGCTGCAGTTCATGGATACCGACACCTACGACCAGCTGGGCCTCTCCTACGAGCAGTGCGACGACGCGATGAAGTGGCTCAAAGACGGTACCAACGTCGACGTGATCTTCCACAACGGCAACGCCATCTCCGTCGACGCCCCCGAGACGATGGAACTGGTCGTCACCGAGACGCCGCCGAACTTCAAGGGCGACACCTCCAGCGGTTCCAAGAAACCGGCCACCCTCGAAACCGGTGCCGTCGTTCAGGTTCCCTACCACATCCTCGAAGGGGATACCATCAAGGTCAACACCGTCGAAGGCGAATACGTCGAGAAGGTAAAGTAACCGACCCCCGGCCCGGTTTTGCCGGGCATCTTCAACCCGCAAGGGCCGCCCATGCGCTTCATATTCCCCTTTTTGCTTCTTGTCGGTTCGCTGCTGCAGGCTTATGACGCCCGTTCGGTCGTAACCTTCACCCCCGAAGAGCTGCAGCGCGTCGAGAAACGCCTCGGCAGTGCCGTCAGGCACCGTATCGAGGATTTTTCCGCCCAGCTCGAGCGCTTCCGAAACCTCAAACCCCAGCGCCGTCTCGTCGAAGTCAATACCTACGTCAACGGCTACCTTCCGGAGTACGACAGCGTCGTGAACCGCCGGGAGGACTACTGGTCGACTCCCAAAGAGTTTCTGGCCGCGGGGTACGGAGATTGCGAAGAGTACGCCATCACGAAGTATTTCGTCCTGATGGCCCTGGGGTTCGCCCCCGAATCCCTCTGCCTCAGCGTGGTCCGCGACCTCTACAGCGGCGGGTATCACATGGTGCTGGCCTACTATCCGAAACCGGAAGCCTCTCCGCTGATCCTGGACAACCTCAGTTTCCGCATCCTCCCGCTGGCACGCCGCAGCGACCTGCAGCCCCAGTACTGCTTCAACGCGGCGGGAACCTTTGCCCTCGATGCGAACGGAAGGCGCCAGCCGCTGCAGCGCCGGGAGGCGAAGTTCGACGATTTAATGAAACGCATAGAGTCGGGCCGATAAACTATCCCCTGACGATATCCCGAAACAAGGAGTGAAGATGCCAAAGGTAATGGTCCCGCTGGGGACAGGGTTTGAAGAACTTGAAGCGGTGGCCCTCATCGACGTGATGCGCCGCGCGGGCATCGAGGTGCGGGTCGCCTCGGTCAAGGGCGAGCGCGAAGTGACCGGCGCCAACGGCATCACGCTCTGCTGCGACGGCGCGGCTTCCGAACTCTCCGCGGACGATATGGACATGATCGTCCTGCCGGGGGGGTGGGGCGGTACCAACGTACTGGCCGAAGACGCCCACATCCAGTCCCTGCTCAAGGCGATGGACGCCGAAGGGAAGATGATCGGCGCGCTCTGCGCCGCCCCCTTCGCCCTCCATACCGCGGGGGTGCTCAAACCCAACTACACCTGCTACCCCTCCGTCGAGGAGCAGATCCGCGCGGAGGGATTCCAGGGAGACAAAGCCCAGGTGGTGACCGACGGCAACGTCATGACCTCGCGAGGGCCGGGGACGGCGCTCTGTTTCGCTCTTCAGATCGTCAAACGGCTGGTCGGCGAAGAGAGCTACGCCCAGCTCAAAGCCGGCCTCCTGGCCGACTACTGCGAGTAGCCGGTGCAGATGCGCACGCGGGTGCTGCTGGTCGAGTGGGCCATCCGGCTCCTGGTGACGGGGGAAGTCCTCTTCTGGATCTTCGCCGTCTACAGTTTTGCTGCCAGCGGCTGGCCGATGCTGCGGCAGATGCTCGGCTGCATGGTGACGACGATGGCGGTCTTCGCCGCGCTCACCTTTGCCGTCGGCAGGCTCCGGGCCTACCGCGACGCCCTTCCCGGCGAGAAGGGCTGAAGCTACTTTTCCGTCTCGTTGGCGACGCCGAAGGGGATGTGAACCGAGGGCGTGACGCCCGACGCCCGCTCCAGGTGCCCCATCTGGTCGTCGAAAAAGATGTGCGGTTTCAGCACCCCTAAAACCTTGCTTTTCTCGATGCCTCCCAGGAAAAACGCCTCGTTGACCATGATGCCCCAGCTTTTGAGGGTGTTGACGACCCGCTCGTGCGAAGGCGCGTTGCGGGCGGTGACGATGGAGACCCGCAGACGGCTGACATAATCCTTCGACGCGTTGCGCTTTGTTTCCTCGATTTTCTGAATGACGGCGACGCGTTTGAGAAACTCCGCCAGCGGACCGGGATTGTGGGGCGTGAGCACATGCTGCTGTTCGTGGCGGTGAAACGCCTCGACCCCTTCTCCACTGTTGCGAAAGACGCTCTCCGCCTCGTCGTCGATGATGACGCCGTCGAAGTCGAAGGCGATACGCAGCTCCGGGTCGTTTTCGTCATCGTGGGCCACGGAGTCGATCACCAGCCCCGCGGGGTAGCCCGCAGCGATGGCTTCGCGGACGTCGGGTGCGTTGGCCGAGAGGAAGAGGGCGATGTTAAGCGCGGGAATGTAGGCGTAGGGGGAGCGTCCCTGCAGAAAAATCGCCCGGGTCATCTCCAGGCCGTAGTGGCGGATGGAGTTCATGACCCGCAGCCCGGTTTCCGGGTCGTTGCGCGAGAGCAGCACCACTTCGACGAGGGGGTCGGCGTCGAGGTCGTTGAGGGAGAGAAGGCGCTTGATGAAACCGAATGCGACCCCTTTGTCCAGCACCTTGTCGCGATGTTGTTCCTGGTGGTCGCGGTAGGCGGCTTCGCCCTTTTCCCGGTAGACGGCGTCGGACTCGGTCAGATCGAACATGGCGCTGGATGCGACGCCGATCACCAGGCGCCGGTCGAGTTCATAGGGCATGCCGCCTCCTTGAGAGTTCACGATACCGAGAGTATAGCGAAAAGCGTCCCAGACTCAGGGCTCGGGGACAAATACGCCGCCGTGTTTGAGGCGGAAATCCCCGTGAACGTCACCGTCGTATTCCGGCCCGTGCAGGTCGCTGACCGAGAAGATGAGGCGCGCCTTCTTCGTGACGCGGAGCGCGGCGTCGCTGCCGGTCAGGGAGACCCCGGCCATGTCGATGCGGCTGGACGAAGCGTGCAGGGCGAGTGCGCCTTGCAGCCGGGCGCCGGTGATCATCACCACCGAACGCTCCGCGTCGAGGGCGGTCCCTTCCCCGTGCACCTCCAGGTTTTCGAAGGAGACGGTGGAGCGGCGGACGACGACGCGGTCGGCCTCCAGCGCGGTAAAACGCACCGCTTTGGAGTCTTCCACGATCACGGTTGCGTAGCGCCCGCCGTGGGTCGTGCCGATTTCGCCTCTGCAAAGCAGCAGCGGCCGTTTTTCACCGGAAACCGGCGTCGCGGGGCGGTAGGGGGGCATGCCGCGAAGGGCGTCGAGCAGGGCGGCGTTGAAGGCATCGCCGTCGGCGCTCATGGGAACGTGGCCGACGCCGGGAAAGGTGATGAGGGTGGCGTTTTTGAGCCGCGATGCGAGGAGCTGCGCGGTACGCATGGGGGCGATGCGGTCTTTGTCCCCCCAGAAAAGGTAGGTACGCAGGGAGAGGCGGCCGATGGCGGAGGAGAAGTCTTCGTCGAGCAGCTCCATGGCGATCGTGATCTGCGACCCGTTGAGGCGGTTGCGCTGAAAGTGGGCGTTGAGGGTTCGAACGAGATCCAGGGGGTCGGGGGCGAGGTTGAACCACTCGATGAGGGCGCCGGAGAGGTTCTCCAGGGTCGCCGCGGCCCGTTCCAGAAGCGGTGGCGCGGCCTCGGGAAGGGGCGGGATGTCGGCGATCTGTTTGACGTAGGCGGTGCGTTCCAGAATGCCCGCGACGTCGACGAGCAGCAGTTTCGAGAGCGCTTCGGGGTGTTCGGCGGCGTAGCGAAGCGCCACGGCGCCTCCCATGGAGTGGCCGACGAGGGCGGTATCGTCGCTGCCGTAGCGTTGGCGGATCTCATGCAGCAGCCGGGCGTAGGCGGTGGGGGTGAAGGCTCCTTTGCACCCTGCGGAACGGCCGAACCCCGGAAGGTCGAGGGCGATGACCCGGTAGCGATCTTCGAGGGCGGGAATCACCTTCAGCCAGTCCCCGGAGGCGTTCTGCCCCAGGCCGTGGACGAGGATGACGGCGGGGGCGTCGGTGGGTCCCGCTTCGACGACGAAGACGCCTCCTTGGTAAAGGGACGTTTCGAAATAGCCGCTTTTCCATCCTGCAGGAACTGTGTAAGGGGTGCCGGGCTCGGCGTCCTCGACGCCCAGGAAGAGGTAGGCGGTGAAGGCTGCGGCAAGGAGGAACAGGAGTGCGAGGAGGCGGTTGCGCCTGCGGCGGTGGCGTTCGAGGCGTTGCATGAGCAGGTGGAACATGGCGCCCCTTTTTATTTGGATTATAGCCAGAGGGGGGTTACAGGGGGCTTTTACCCGCTACGCAGTACAATGGCGTCATGAAAGCACTCGATTACGTCGCCGGTTACGCATCCGGAACCGTCGAAGCGGTCCGCCGCCTGGTCGAAACGGAGCAGCTCGGCGCTTATCTGCAAAAGAAATACCCCGAACCCCACGCCTGTACCAGCGACCGCCTTCTCTTTGCCTACGCCGATGCGATCCGGTGCGAATCGATGCGCCATGCGCCGCCCCTTGCCAAAGTGCTTTATGACGGAAAAATCCGCAGCGTCAACCAGGCGCTGGGACTGCACACCTACGCCCGCCGCGTTCAGGGCGGGAAGATCAGAACCCGCAGCGAGATCCGCATCGCCGGCGTTTTCCGGCGCGCCCCCGAAGCGCTGCTGCGGATGATCGTGGTCCATGAACTCGCCCATCTGAAGGAGAAAGCCCACGACCGTGCCTTCTACCGCCTCTGCGAACACATGGAGCCCCGCTATCACGAACTGGAGTTCGATGCGCGGCTCTTTCTCATCCACCTGGAGCACTTCGGCGCCCTCTACCCGGAGACGCCCGCTGCCGACTCGGCAACGGTGATCTGAAGCTCCTCTGTTTTCCCGAAATTTTGCCCCTGGCGGCGTGTTTCCAGCCTCACTTAACACAAAATTAACAGATTGAAGTAATAATGCCCCATAATTTTACGGCGTAAGCCGGCACGGGAACGGTATGGAGTACCTGACGCTTTTTCTTATCGGTCTCTCTTACGGTTCGACCGCCTGCATGTTCAGCTGCATGCCCTTTCTCAGCCCGTTGCTGCTGACCCACACCGGCGGCGTGCGCGGCGCGTTGCCGGTCGTGACCTCGTTCAGCATGGGCCGCATACTGAGCTACACGCTGATTGCCGCGGCCGCTTCTTTCGCCGCCGCAGGCGTCAAAGCCGTGCTCGACGACGCCACGCTCTCCCAAACCCTGCTCGGCATCATGACCCTTGCGGCGGGCGGGGCGATTCTCTATCGCAGTTTCGCTCCCGGCCAAGGCTGCGCGGTGTCATGCAAACGCCCTTCACCCGGTCTTTACGGCGCCTTCGGCATCGGCGTTGCCATGGCGCTGAACCCCTGCGTGCCCCTGCTCAGTCTCGTCGCTCTGGCCGCGGGGAGCGCCAATACCGCAGACGCCCTGGCGATGGGGATTTTCTTCGGCCTGGGAGCGGTCGCCGCATCGTGGCTCTTTTTCGGCCTCTTCCTGAACCGGGTGGCCAAAGAGACGCTGGCGAAACTGCCCGAATACAAAACGGTGATCGAGCGCATCGCCGCACTGCTGCTGATGGCGGTCGGCGTTGCCGCGATCAACGGCGCTTT
>JBNKLF010000002.1:0-185813 GCA_050292215.1 Sulfurimonadaceae bacterium
TGACACTGACGGTGACCGGAACCAACGACGCCCCGGTTGTCCAGGACGTCACCGTCGACCCGGCAGCGGCCGTAGCCATCGAGGGGGTTCCTGCGGCCGCCGGCACATTGACGGCCGCTTTCGACGGCGACGACGCCGATGGCGACAATGACGCTTCGGATCTGGTCTACAGTGTCGTCACCGCCCCGGCGGCGGGCAGCGTCACCGTCAGCGGCAGCCAGTTTACCTTCGACCCCGGCAGCGACTTCCAGGCACTGGCGGCGGGCGAGACAACGACGGTGAGTTTCACCTACAAGGCAACCGACGCGCACGGAGTCGACAGCGATGTCAAAACTGTTACGCTGACTGTTGAAGGGACCAATGACGCCCCGGTGGCCCGGGACGTGATCGTCGACCCCGCAACGGCGGTGGCGACCGAGGGCGTTCCGGCAGCCACCGGAACCCTGACGGGAATCTTCGATGCTGATGACGTCGACAGCGACAATACGGCGGCAAACCTGCTTTACAGCATCGTGACCGCCCCGGCGGCGGGCAGTGTCACGGTCAGCGGCAACCAGTTCACCTTCGATCCCGGAAGCGACTTCCAGGAATTGGCGGCGGGCGAGACGACGACGGTCAGCTTCACCTACAAGGCGATCGACGCGCACGGGGCCGAGAGCGCAACGAAAACCGTCACCCTCACGGTCGAAGGGACTAACGACGCGCCGGTATTTGGTGCCGAAGCGGCGGCCTTCGAACTCGACGGCGGTTACGCCGTCGGCGACACGGTCGGCATCGTGACGGCCGGCGACGTGGACAACGGGGATATACTGACCTATAGCATCTTCGGCGGCGATGCGGCCGAAACCGATGCCCTGAACGCCCGCTTCGCCATCGACGCCAACGGTGTCATCACCGTCAGAGACGCCGCGCTGCTGAGCGTTGAAGACGGCAACCCCGCAAGCTACACCCTCGGCATCCGCGTCACTGACATCCTGGGGGCCACCGACGAGAAGAGCGCCACGGTGGCAATGGTACCGGGTGTCGCGGTCGAGACGGCACTGGGAACGGCAACCCCGGAACCGAGTACGGAGCTGATGGTCAACGGCCTCGGGGACGGCCTGTATTACCCGCAGGTCGTTCAGGTCGACGATGATGGCTCCTACGTCGTTTTGTGGTACGCTTTAAACAAGGACGGCGATGCGAACTACGGCCTCTTCGCCCAACGTTTCAGCGCCTTCGGAGAGAAAGCGGGGGATGAGATTCACATCAATACCACGACCTCCTATAGCCAGTGGGATGCGTCGATCGAAGCGCTCGGTGACGGCAAGTTCATTGTGGCGTGGGAGTCGCAGCAATATGACTCTTCCGGCGGCAACACTGCATACGTCTCGAACGTCTACATGAATATTTTCGGATCGGACGATGCGCCGCTGTTCGCGACGGACCTTCGCGTCAACAACACGGCCGCGGACTACTATTACTCCGACGGCGGCCGTTGGAGCAGCAGCACGACCGATCGGGACGAATATCTGAACCCCGAAGTGACGGTATTCGATGACGGCAGTTTTGCCGTCGCGATGCTCCATTACGACTACTACCGCCACAACGAAACGACCATCAGCAACACGATCCTCGTCCAGCACTACACTGCCGACGGAGATGAACTCGGGGGCGAGACGGCGGCCCTGGGCAACGGAACCAATGTGACCTATTTCGATATGTTCGCACAGGGTGCTACCCTGGTCATCGTCTCGGTGGATCAGACGCAAAACGGCGTTGCCGTGACCTATGACGCCGCAGGCAACGTGGTGTCAACGCTCAACCTAGGGCTTATGGGAAGCAATGTCCGGGAGCTGTCGACGGAACTGCTTGCCGACGGCAGTTACGTAGTCACCTGGCACTCCTCGAATGATGCCGGTGACGAAGCTTACGGCATTTTTGCAAAAATCGTTGCGGCGGACGGCACGGTCGGAGCGACGTTCCACGTCAACACCGTGACGGATAACAACCAGCAGAATCCGGCTGTGACCCAGCTCACGGACGGAAATATCGTCATTGCCTGGGAGGGCTATGACGACGGGAATAACGGCGGGGCCTATACCGACCCCTACTGGGGAGTCTACGCCCAAATCTTTGATGCCGCGGGCAACCGGATCGGCGGCGAGATCCATCTCAATACGCTGACCGTGTGGCATCAGCAGATGCCGGAGCTGATGGCGACGGAGGATGGCGGATTCATTGCGGTCTGGGGCTCTACGGACGGTACCGTTGTCTACCAGCAGAGCTTCGATGCCCTGGGGAACCCCCTCAGCAGCAGTGTGACAATGCCGCTGGAGATTGCGCCCACGTTCGAGAATATGCCTTCCGGCGCCGATATCGCCGTCACCGTTTCCGGTCTTCCGGACGGCGCGTCGCTCAGTGCCGGCGTCAGTGCGGGGGACCCGGCGGTCTGGACGCTGACCCAGGCGGAACTTTCGGGTCTGAACATCGAGGGAATGCCCGTGGATACGCCGTTTGAACTGGATGTCACGGTCTCCGCGACGACCGGCGGCGAGACGGTGACGGCGCTCAGCAGCATCACGGCCGACAGCTTCAGCCGCGTTGCGGTCGGAGGTACGGGCGTCATCGGAAGTGAAGAGAGTTTCGACGTCTTCCACGTCATGGGCGACGACAGCGTGCCGCTGGATATCAGCGATGCCGTTGCAGCCAATATGCAGAGCATCGAGCAGGTTGAACTGCACGGCGGCGACTACAGCCTGGAACACCTCTCCGTCTCCGACGTCGTCACCATGACCGACAGCGAGCACACTCTGGTGATCGACGGTCAGGCAGGCGACAGTGTGACCCTGGAGAGCGAATGGAACCCGGCGCTCAACAGCAGCGTTCAGATCAATGCGGCGGACGGCTATGTCAGCTACACGCTCTTCGGCAGCGAAGGGGGTGTGGACGCGGTGTTGAAAGTCTCCGATCAGATCGATGTCTACTACCACTAACGGGTTTTGATGTACCATAACCCCTCCGCGATCAGTTGGCTGACCCGGGACTTTACCGTTCCGGTGGATGTCCGGCGTCTTTTGAACGTGACGTACAATCCCCGAACCGGGGAGGTGAAATGCTACAGTTTCGCAGCCGATCTGCGTGCGTTGCTCAAATATGACGCCGATGGGGTCCGCAAACAGTATGTTCCCTACGCCTATCCCGGAATGGGGGCCTCCTATGAAACGCAGTTGAGTGATTTGCTGGGCTATCGCCCCGATTTCGATCAGGTGGTGCTCGACACCGTTGAGGGGAAAACGGTGTACCTTTCGGTTGCCAATACGCCTTTACCGGAATATCTCCGGCTCTTAACCCGGCTGCTTGAGCTTTCCGGAGTGGATGCGGCAACCCTCTATACCTTCATTCAGACGCGCTACGGCGTTGTGGCGGAGGATCTCGAAACACTGCACCGCCTTGGGTGCGTGACGATGATCAGGGTCGCACTGGAGGGGGGAGCCCTGAAATTTTACAGTCCTTTTTTTATTGCGGGGAATGGCGCGGCACTGGATGATGAAAGTCGCACGTTTCTTGAATACCTGACGGGAAGCTCACCTTTGACGTCGGGGCAGATGGAATCACTTTATATTGCCTATGAACCGGAAAGCGGGCGCTATTTGATCGTCACGCAGGATGCAAGCCTCAAAGCGCAACTGGTCGAAGAGGCGTCCCGGCACTTTTTCTAACTCTGCTGCATCTTCAAAACCAGCGACAGCCGGTCCTTCACGTCCGCTTTCTCGAAAATCTTCGCGATATGCCCCTTGACGGTGGAGAGGGCGATCTGCTCCGTTTCGGAGATTTCCGCGTTGCTCAGTCCCCTGGCGATGTGTTCGGCGACGATGCGCTCTTTTTTCGTCAGGGTTTCGAGGAAGGCGGGCGGTTTCGGTGCGAAGACGCTCCCCTCGGGGACGATCTGCCGGATGAGGTAGTGCGAAAGGGCGGGGAAGAGCCAGTTATTGCCGTTTTCGACGGCGCTGAGCATCCCCGACAGGGCGCTTCGCGAGAGGTAGCTGTTTTCATACCCGTAGACGCGGGAGAGGTACTGCACTGCGTGGTGCGGGTCGGGCTGGTGGTGGAAGAGCAGCAGCCGAGCCCCGGGTCGCCGGTCGAGCTGGGTGAAGAGTTCGGGCATCGACGTCACCGAGCTCTCATCGACCATCAGCAGCGGACTTTTGATCCCGGAGAGGTGTGCCCTCAGCTCCGTTTCGGATGTGACGCTCTCGGCGATGTACCCTCCCGGCAGCGAGTCGATCCAGTAGCGGATCAGGGCGGGCTGGTTGCTCAGGAGGATCACTTTTTTCATACTCAGCGCTCGCTCAGGGCGTTTTCCTTCGCCCTCAGGATCGGTTTAAGGATGTAGTCGAGTACGGTCTTTTTGCCCGTGACGATATCCACGTCGGCGGTCATGCCGACCTTGATGAAGAGTTTGTTTGTTTCATCTCCCAGGTAGCTGTTGCGGGTCTTGACGCGAACGAGGTAGTAACTCTGTTTGTCGACGTCGTCGATGATGGTGTCGGCGCTGATGTGGGTGAGCTCCCCCTCCAGGGAGCCGTAGATGGAGAAGTCGTAGGCGGAGAACTTGACGATCGCTTTTTGTCCGGGAACGAGGAAGGCGATGTCCGCGGGCCGGATCTTCGCCTCGACGATCAGGGTGTCCTGGGTCGGGACGATCTCGACGATGTCCATCCCCGGTTTGACGACGCCGCCGACGGTGTTGACGTGGAACTGCTTGACCGTTCCGGTGACGGGGGAGCGGACCAGGGTCCGCTCGACTTTGTCCTTGCGGGCGACGTTGACCTTCTCCAGACGCGACATCTCCGCTCTCACCTCGTTGAGCTGTTCCTTGGCCCGGTTGCGGAAATCGAGCATGATCTCCTCGCGTTTGCTGATCGCCTCTTCGATCATCGATTCGAGCCGCGGTTCGAGCAGCTCTGCGGACTTGAGTTCGCTCTCGATGTCGCTGGCCTGGCGCTGGAGCTTGAGGTGTTCGACTTCGCTGACGACGCCGCTTTTGACCAGGGGTTCGCTGATAGCGAGTTCTTTCTGGATCAGCTCGTAGTTGCGTCCGAGCTGCTTGATCTTCATGCGGTTCTCTTCCTGCTCGCTGCGTTTCTGGGTAATGCGCTGTTCGTGGATGCTGAGGTTGCTCTGCAGCTGCTTTTTGTTGCTGTTGTAGAGGCTCTCCTCGTAGGCGATGAGTTCGGGGAGTTCACGGCGCGTCTCGGCGTCGACCCGGAAGGACTCGTCGTAGGCCTCCGCCTGGAGGCGGATGCTTTTGGCAAGCAGCTCGTCGTAGCGCAGCCGGTTCTCGTCGAAGCTGCTCATCAGGCCGGTGTCGTCGATCTTGACGAGGATGTCGCCCTTCTTGACGCTGTCGCCCTCTTTGACGAGAATCTCCGAGACGATGCCCCCTTCGAGGTTCTGAACGATCTGCAGCTGGTTGGAGGGGATCACTTTCCCCGTACCCCGGGTCAGGTTGTCGATCTTGGCGAAGTACGCCCACAGCAGCAGCCAGATGATGATGACGAAGCTGATCCAGAGAATCAGGCGCGCTTTGACGGGACTGCGCAGGAGCAGGGCGGCGCTGATGCTGCTCATGAAGTTGAGGTCGTCATTGGCGCGGATCTTCTGGGAAGCGAAGGGCCCGCTTTCGAAGGCGACGTCGTGGAGTTTCTCCTTCAGACTCATGCCGTCTCCTTTCCGCCGCGAAGCTTTCCGATGACCGTTTCGCGGCGGTCGTCGAGCAGCAGCCGGCCGTTATCAAGCAGGATGAGCCGCTGGGTGAGGTTGAGCAGGGGCTGCTTGTGGGAGACCATGATCATCGTCGACTCCGGGGGCAGTGCGCCGAGTGCGGCGATGAGGCGCGCTTCGTTGCTGCTGTCCATGGCGTTGCTCGGTTCGTCCATCAGGATGACGGGCGCGATGCTGATGAAGGCGCGGGCGACGCCGATGGCCTGCCGCTGGCCGCCGGAGAGCCCTTCACCGCGCTCCTGGACCGGCATGTCGAAGCCCAGGGGGTGGGTATTGACGAAGTGGGTGACGCCGCCCATAGCGGCGGCCCGGATCACCTCTTCGTCGGTCGCGTCGGGCTTGCGGGCGGTGATGTTGTCCTTGACGGTCCCCTCGAAAAGCAGGATCTCCTGGGGGACGTAACTGATGTTCCGGCGCAGGTCGGCGGGGTCGATCTGGTTGATGTCGATCCCGTCGATGAGAATGGAGCCGCTGTCGGGGGCGTAGAGCCCGAGCAGCAGTTTCTCGACGGTCGATTTCCCCGAACCGTTGGTGCCGATGATGCCGACTTTCTCCCCGGGCGCGATGCGGAAACTGACGTCGTCGAGGGCCGGTTTTTCGCTGCCGGGGTAGGAGAAGGTGACGTTTTTGAATTCGATGCTCCCTTCGAGGGTCGGGCGCTGAAGGAACTTTTTGCCGTCCTTGCGTTCGACGGGAAGCTCCATCAGGTCGTCAAGCACCTTGTAGGCGGTTTTGGTATGTTCGTAGTTGGCGATGAGCGAGGCGACCTGGCCCATGGGGGCGAGCATGCGCGAACCGAGCATGACGACGGCGATGAGCCCCCCCATGCTGAGGTCGCGCTCCTGGATGGCGTAGACCCCGCCGATGATGAGGGCGACGGTGTTGAGCTGCACCATGAAGTTGACGAAGCTGGTGATGGAGTTTGAGAGGATGCGGGAGCGGAGCCCTTTGTTGGCGATGTCGCCGGTGGACTCCTCCCATTTCCACTGGGCGTGGCCGCCCAGGCCCAGGGCCTTGATGGTCTCGATGGCCGTCAGGCTCTCGATGAGGATGGCATTTTTGTGCGCCGCCGCCTCGTAGGTGCTTTCGACGCTCTGGCGCAGCGGTTTCTCGACGACGAAACTGTAGAGCAGGATGATCCCGGCCCCCGTCAGCGGCACCCAGACCAGCCAGCCGCCGATGATGTAGACCACCAGCAGGAAGATCAGGGTAAAAGGGAGGTCGATGAGCGCCGAGAGGGTCGAGGAGGTGAAGAACGAGCGGATGGACTCGAAATCCTTGAGGTTGTTGGCGAAGGAGCCCACGGAGCGGGGGCGCACCGCCATCTTCAGGTTCATCACCTGCTCGAAGAGGAGCGAGGACATGATGATGTCGCTCTTCTTGGCGGCATTTTCGAGGAAGTAGGCCCGCAGGAGTTTGAGCAGCAGGTCGAAACAGTAGACGACGATGACGCCGATCGCCAGCACCCACATCGTGTCGACGGCGTTGTTGGGAACGACGCGGTCGTAGACGTTCATGGTGAAGAGAGGGCTGGCGAGAATGAAGAGGTTGATGAGGAAGGAGGCGACGACGACGTCGGCGTAGATGGTTTTGGAGTACCGGAGGGTGTCCCAGAACCAGTGCTTCTCCTCATGTTTGAGCACCTTTTTGCGCACGTCGGTGTAGTGGTGCAGCGGCTGCAGCAAAAAGGCGTATCCCAGATACTCCGCTTCGAGATCCTCTAGATCGATCCAGCGGGCCCCTTCGCCCACTTCGGGCAGGATGATCTTGGCGCGGGTCATGGCGGCGTCGAGTTCGGTGAGGATGCACGCCTCCTCGTTGTTGAGCATCAGGATGACCGGCAGCAGAAGCGGCGAGATCTCCTTCAGACGGTAGCGCACAAGGCGCGAGTCGAACCCGGCCCGCCGCGCGGTCCGGGTAAAGAGCGACTTGGAGGCCTTTTCGTCGAGGCTGAAGAGCTTCGGCGTGGCGCGTCCAGGCTCGGTCGGGAGGTCGGCGATCAGCGATTCGGCGCTGTGGGGACGGTGGTGCAGCTTGCTGAGAATGACAAGGCATTCAAGAAGCGTATTGGGCCGGTGCGGGGAATCGTGTGTCGTACTGATCGGAAAACCTTCGGACCGGTCCATGGTGCCGTAGGGGCGATGAAGCGGCTGGACTTGACATGCTCTTAAAGAGACGATTATAGAGTATTATCATAAGAATAAGATAAAAAATGACTGAACCTTGACACGGCCCAATGCTTTGCCCCATCCGCTGCAGACGCGGGGAAAGAGGAAAACGTGAAGGCGGTTCTACAGGATTCTCGGCCAGCTTTTCAAAACGGTATGGCGGGCACCGTCTCGGTGCAGCGTACTTTCGTAGAGGCGGCACTCCGGCAGCAGTGCGCCGAGAGCGTGCGTCTCGTAGCGTTCAAGAAGTGCTTGAAAACGGTCGGCGTCATGCAGTGCTTTGACACGCATCAGGGTGACATGGGGTACGATGTCGGCACGGGGCAGATCGAAAGCGGATACGAGGTCAACGGCAAGGGCCCGGAGCGAAGGATGTTCGGCGATCGCATGAAAAATGCGGTTGCGGGGAAAATAGCCCAGGCGCGACAGCGTCACGGGCTCGAAACGCAAAGCGATGCGGTCAAGCCGCCGCATCGCCGTGTCGGCGTCGAAACGGCGGTCGAGGAAGGCGAGGGTGAGGTGCAGCTGTTCCGTATCGGTCCAGCGCCCTTCGAGAAAGGGACCGAACCGCTCCCGAATTTCGGGGTACCCCTCCATCACGACGGGGATCGCCACGAAGAGACGGGGATTACTCCTGCTGGAAGCGGGTGAGGACGTCGTCGACGGCATCGATGGCGAGCCCGTAGTGTTTGAGATAGGCGCGGATCTTCGCGATGTTGGAAGCCTCGACGGCCTCGGCCAGCCCCAGCAGATGGCCCAGTTCCCCGAAACGGTTCAGCAGTGCCGCTTCGATGGGCTCGTCGACTTCCACACCCTCCAGGATGGTCGCCAGCGGCATGCCGAAGGTCTCTTCGATGAGGGAGAGGAAGGCCATGAAACGGATCTGCTCGACCAGGCTTTCGCTCTCCTGCATGCCGACGCGGGGCATCAGGGCGAGCATGATGTCGATGCGGCGCTGGATCCTGAGGGAGAAGGCGCTCTTGCCGTGGGAGATGTACATGCCCGATTTGGAGTAGATGATGAGCAGCAGCCACAGCTGCAGCCGCTGTTCCCCCAGCCGCTCGATGACGTCGCGGATGGAGGCGCTGGAACCTGCCTGTCCCATGGAGGTCGAGCCGACGAACTGCAGCAGCTGCATGGAGAGTTCGTTGTGGCGCTGCAGCTCTTCGGCGACCCGTTCGGGGGTGTCGCCGTTTTGGAGCATGTTGTAGATGCGGATGACCCCGAGGTGTTTGGGGGAGAGCCCGGGCTGCTGCAGCAGCACCGGCTGGGCGAAGAAGTTCCCCTGGAAGAACTCGAATCCCAGTGCCCGGTAGGTCTCGAACATCTCGCTGAATTCGATCTTCTGGGCGATGAGCCGAAACTGGGCGAAACGCGCCACCTGCGAGCCGATCCGTTCGACGTCGGTCATCATGGTGTCGAACTTGGCGTAGGTGACGTAGGGGAAGAGGGGGGAGAAACTCTTGTGGTACTCTTTGGAGAGCGAGACGTTGTCCAGGGCGAATGCGTACCCCTTGGCATGCAGTTCGGCCACGGCGTCGATCTCCCGATGGGTGATGACCATGTCCGAGCCGATCTCGAAGACGAAAAGCTCTTTGGGAAGGGTGGCGAGAATGTCCGTCAGCAGGATTCCCGAATCGATGTTGACGAAGGCCTTGGCGTCCCCGACGCAGCGCTGCCTCCCGATCTGGTTGAGAAGGTTGACCAGTACCGTCGAGGTGGCGAACCGGCCGTTTTCGGCTCGGCTGTTGCCCGCGTCGTTGCGGTAGAAAAGTTCGTAGCCGAAGATGTCGTCGTCGGCATTGAAGATGGGCTGGCGCGCCAGGTTGATGGTTTCGGACATGGTCACTCCTTTTGAGCGCGATGCAGAGTCGTATGGGGTTAGTATACAGTTTTTTTGCAAGCGCGTCCATGACCTGAAATCCCGATGTTGCCGGAGCGACACCCGGAGTTTCACGGAATCGGTTCGCATTTTGAGTAAAATAACGTCACGAAACGGTGCCGGTTGCAAAGCGCGGGCCGATGAAACGAGGGGTGAACTTCCATATGCTGCATCGCTCACTCTGGCTTTTTCTGCTGCTTCTCTCCTGCGCATCGGCCCTGGAACCCGTTGCTGCGGAGGGGGAGGGGAGACGGGCCCTGTTGCCGTACAGCGAACTCTTCTTCGACAGGGAGGGGTTGCCGGCCGAAGCGGTTGCGGCAGATGCCGTCTTTTTGCCTGCCGGCCGGGAACGGGTCAACCGGGGGTTTGAATACGACACCGCCGTATGGGTCCGTTTCAGGCTGCGCAACGACGGGTCGGCACCGGTCGAGCGGATCATCGAGGTCGACAATCCGCTGCTCGAAACGGTCCTTTTCTACGACGGGAGCCTGCAAAAGCCCCGCTTCGGGGGGATGCTGTTCCACGGCAGGCCATTGTCGGGATACCTGACCCCGGCATTCTCCGTGACCCTCCCCGCCGGCAGCGAACGGCTCTGCTACATCAAAGTACGCAACCGGACGACGACCATCAAGTTCGGTGTCTACATGGATACGCCCGCGGCCTTCGAACACGGCGATGCGCAGACGCGCCTTCAGGTCGTGATGCTGGCGGGGATGATCCTGGCGCTGATGTTCTACAGCCTGATGCTCTACCGTTTCAGCCGGGACCGGAGCTATCTCTACTACGGGCTTTACCTCTTTACGCTTCTGTTCCAGCAGCTTACCTACGTCGGTCTGCTTCCCTGGCTGGCGCCGAGGGCGTTTACGGCGGTCGACAACCTGATCGTCGTGCCGAAAGTCGCGATGATGATCGTCATGGCGGTACTGTATGCCCGGGCCTTCCTGAAAACCGAGCGGTTTCCGCGCATTCACCGGGCCTATGGCTACTTCGCCATCCTCTCGCTTCTGGCGATGCCGCTTTTCGGTACTCCCTGGTGCTACTGGCCCGAAGCGATTGTCTTCACGGGATTGGGATTTGTCCTCTTCAACATGGGCGTCGGCATCTACATCTACTCCCGGGGGAACCGCCAGGCCCGGTTCTTCATCTCGGGTTGGGTGGTGCTGCTGGTCGGCTACCTGCTGATGATTCTCGACGCCCTCGGTATCGTGTCGGTGATGCACCGTTTCCCGGAACTGCTGCTTTGGACCACCGTCGTCGAAGCGATGATGCTGATGCTGGCCTTCGCCGACCGGATCAACATCGTTCAGGAGGAGAAGCACGCGCTCGACCGGCAGCTGGTTGAAGAGCTCTCCGGACGCGAGGCGGCGGTCCGGGAAGAGGTGGCGCTGCGGACGCAGGAGCTGGAGACGGCCCTGTCGCAGAAGCGGACCCTTTTCAAAGAGCTGCACCACCGGGTGAAGAACAACCTTCAGATCATCCTCTCCATCATCCGTTTGCAGCGCGACCGGCAGGAGGACGAAGCGGTCCGCGCCTCGTTCACCAAGCTTGAGAACCGGATCGATTCCATCGCCAAATCCCATGAGTTTCTCTGCAGCAGCGACGTCGGCGAGACGATCGACATGCACGAGTACATCACCGGGCTCTGTTCCGGGATCGAACGCTCCCTGAGCGAGAGACCGATCGCGTTTACCGTCGAGACCGGCATGCGCATGGCGCTGCGCGAAGCGGTTTATGTGGGGATCATCATCAACGAACTGGTCTCCAACGCCATCAAATACGCCGAGGGCTGCGACAGGATCGCCATCACCTTCGAAGCCCTTGAGGGGGGAGTGATGCGGCTGGCCGTCAGCGACAACGGCGCGGGGTATGACGAAAGCACGATCGCGCGGGGGACCCTGGGACTCAACCTGGTGGAGACGCTGGTGCGTGACCAGCTGGGGGGCGAAATGCGCAAAACCCTCAGCGGCGGCGCGGCGTACGATATCCGGTTCCCTTCTTCCTGAGTATCCTTAGTATCACCGACCAGTGTCGATTTGGAGACAGAGTCGTTTCGGTATGTGATACAATGTTAAAGCATGAATGGTTGGATCAGACAGTTTCACTACAAAGAACTCTTCCTGGTGGGGTTCTATCTCAGCTTCATTATCATCACCTCCATCGCCTGTATCATTGACTGGCTGGTCGACAACCCGGTACACGCATCGCTGGACGCACTCTTTGTCGGGATCGGCACCCTCTTCTTCGCCCGTTTTCTCAAGACACGCAACCGCACCGCCGCCGCCCGCGCGATCTTCTGGACGGCGACGGTCCTGGTCTTCATCTTCGTCGTGCACAGCGGGTTCGACATGAGCGTCATGTTCACCCTGCTGCTTCCCATCGTCGCGTTCATCCTGATGCCGCCCCGCGAGATTTTTTTAAACATGTCGCTCTTTTACCTGATCCTGATCGCGTTGCTCTTCTACGGCTACAACCATTACGGAGTCCACCCCATCTTGCACGATGCCAAGACGATGTCGGCCTATCTCATCGCCTCGCTCTTCGTCATCGCTTTCGGGATCTTCTACAACGTCGCCATCGAACAGTCCCACAAGGCCCTGGAGCGGGCCAACCGCGAAAAGGAGATCCTCCTTCAGGAGATCCACCACCGCATCAAGAACAACCTGCAGATCATGCTCTCCATCATACGTCTGCAGCGCGACCGGGAAGAGGATGAACGGCTTCGCAACGCGTTTGTGGAACTGGAGAACCGCATCGGTTCCATCGCCAAAAGCCATGAACTGCTCTACCGGCAGGAGATGGACGAGACCGTGGAGATGGGTGAATACATCCGGCGGCTCTGCCGGGACATTTCCGCTTCCCTCAGCGATCGGCAGATCGTTTTTCATATCGATGCGGTAGTCAGGATGGCCCTGCGCGAAGCGGTTTACATCGGGCTCATCGTCAACGAACTGGTCTCCAACGCCATCAAATACGCCGGCTCCGGCGATACCATCTCCATTCTGCTCGAGCGCGGCAGCGACGGCAGAATGCATCTGCGCCTCGGAGACAACGGCGGCGGGTACGACGAGAGCGCCATTTCGGAGCGGTCGCTGGGGCTGACGCTGGTGAGTGCCCTGGTGACGGAGCAGCTCGGGGGCGAGCTGCACAAAACGCTGGAAGGAGGTACGACCTATGACATTCGGTTCGACTATGCATGAACCCTCCGTGCTGATCGTCGAAGACGAGAGTATCGTCGCCATGGAGATCGCGGCATTTATCCGGCAGCTGGGATACCGGGTGGCCGCCACGGCCGCCGACTCCCGGCGGGCGCAGGAGATGGCGCGGCAGCATCGCCCGGATCTGATTCTGATGGACATTACCCTCAAAGGGGAGCGCGACGGCATTGAAACGGTGGCGGCGATCCGCGAGACGCTTCCCGCGGTGCGGGTCATCTACCTGACGGCCTTTACCGATGCGGACTACATCGAACGGGCGGTGGCGACGGGCCCCTCGGCCTACCTGTCGAAACCGGTCAACCGTCCCGAACTCCAGGCGGCGATGAAGATCGCCCTGGCCGAAGCCGTGGTTTCTGCCGAAGCGGCGGCATTGATCGTTCTCGATCACGAGTTCACCTACGATCCCGACCGCAGGCAGCTTGACTGCTGTCACACGGCGGTTCCGCTGACGAAGCGGGAGAACGAGCTGCTGGCCCTGCTGGTCGAAGCGCGGAACCGGGTGGTCGACATCTATACCGTCGAGTCGGTCATCTGGCCGGACCGCGAACCCAACGAAAGCAGAAGGCGGGCGCTGGTGAGCCGTCTGCGTTCCAAATTGAAACACCGCTTCATCGAAACCCATCCCGGCATCGGATACCGTCTCAAAACCCCCTGAGTTGCAACGGTTTTGCAACGCCGCTCCAGTACGATTTGTTCAAGATTGTTTTTTACCGCTTTTCGGAACCGCATGATACCGGTTGCCGGATATGCCGAAGGAAACAGTGCAAATCATCGAGGAGCGATAAAAGATGAAGCGATTATTGACGTTGCTGGTACTGGGGCTGCTGACGCTGACGCTGCAGGCCGACAGTAGTTACGACCGTACCATCGAGGTACTGGAGAAGAGCCGCGACGAAGCGGTCAAGCAGGTATTCCGGGAGCTGATCAACGCCTACCAGGATGAAGACGCCCGGGGTTTTTTTGAACGGGTCAGCGAAGACCGGTTTTTGCAAGATTATGTCACCTTCAGCGACGGCATCTACCAGGATTTCCGCTACTACGACATCCTTCAGGTCGACTACTGGTTCGAACGAATCGTGCCCAAGGGGGTCAAACGCTTCGTCTACGTCAAATGGGAGAAGCGCTACGAAAACCTCAAGACGGCGCAGCGCTATGTCCAGCGGGGGTATTCGCGCTTTCTCTTCGACGAGATCGAGGGCAAATACTACCTGATCGAAGTGGCGGGGAACCACCTCTGGGCCGACAGCGTCGCCGAGTGGCGCGAAGAGGTCCCGAAAATCCCGGGGCAGGAGGCGGAACCGGCATCAACGAACAGCCTGCCGGACCTGACGGTCGAGAACATTCTCTGTCCCAGCGGCGGGGGCGGGGCGATGCCCGTAACCTTTGACATCGCCAACATCGGCGCGGGAGCCACCACCTCCGGCCGGATCGAGTACCTGATCAACGGCAGCACTTCCGGGACCTACTTCGGCGATCTCGAAGCCGGGGAGACGGCGCACATCAGCACGACCGCGGACTGCTACGCCTCTGTTGGGGTCAACGTCGACCCGGACGACATGATCGAGGAGTCCGATGAGACGAACAACGACATCACGGTCAAACTCGGCGCCATGCCGCTGCCGTGAGGATGGTGATGATGAAACGCAGGATTATCACAACCCTTCTTTGCGGCATGGCCGCCGTTCCGGGCTTTGCGGTGGAACTCTCCGCGCCCCCCGGTCAGCCGGCCGCCGCGGCACAGCCCGAAGCCGAGCCCCAGTGGGAGCTGCACGGCCAGTCGGAGAGCGTCATGCTCTATCACAACGTCAAAGGGGGTGGTGAGACGACGGTTTCGGACGGTACGACCTTCCGGCAGGAGCTGGGACTGCGCAGCGAGGGGCGTCTGGGCGAAGGCAATGCCGGCCTCTCCTTCAGCGGCCGGGCGACGGACGACGACCGGGTTTCGACGGATCATGCCGAGGTGACCTCGCTGCGGGCCTACTACGCCGACAGCGCCTGGGACCTGGCCGCCGGGGACGTGGCGCAGACCTACAGCACCCTGGTCTTCAACGGGGCCCTTCGCGGGGCGACGGCCACTTACACGTCGCAGTTCGAGGAGCAGGGCAGTGTGCGCTACTCCGTGATCGCCGGGGTACAGTCGGCAAGCTGGAAAGACCTGTTCGAACATGAAACGACCCACACCGACGTCGTCGCCGGGGAGATCCGCTACCAGCACGCCACCGCGCAGCGGGTCAGTTTCTCGGTCTCCGCGGCCAACGACCGGGAGGGGAGCACGGAGATCGCGCTGGACGTGAACGCCTCCGAGGCGATGACCGCGGGCATCGCCTGGGACTGGCGCTTCAACCGCTACGTCAAGAGCCGGGGCGACCTGGCCTGGACCTCGGTCAAAGGGGCCGACAACCGCCGAAGGGAGCGCTACGCCGGGCGGGTCGACGTCATGACCCGTCCCACGCGCGAACTCAGCAGCAACTTCGGCTACGAACGCTACGAGAACGGGTTTGACTCCCTGGTCGGCTCCTCGACGGAAGATCGCGAACGCCTGGAAAACACGACGGTCTGGAACGCCAGCCGAGAGCTTCGCGCACGTATCTCCCTCAAATATTCCCGGGACAACCTCGACGGCGCCCTCGGCGAGACGCAGAAGATCTACGACGGTCTGCTCGCCCTGGACTACCGTCCGGAGTTTATGCAGCGCGGCAACATCGGTCTGCGGCTTCAGCGCAAACGGATGAAGGGCCGGGGTGACGATACCTTCCAGACCAACGTCGGCATCGACGTCAGCAACCGGCTCGAAAGCGGCTGGCGCTACGGCGCCACCTACGACTACACGGACCTGGAGAACGACGACGATCCCTCGGCGAGTAACACCCTGCACACGGTGCGGGCCCAACTGGGGTGGAAAAAACGCTACAGCGAAGACCACAACTTCCGGGCGGGTGCCCGGGCCGACTACAGCTTCTACGACGTCCGGACCGACGACCAGAAACGTTTCGGCGGTACCGTCGACGCCGGGTGGGACTACGGCCGCAACTTTATGCTGGACCTGCTGCTCACCTCGACCAATACCGACCGCGACCTGAGTGCGGACACCAGCTACGAGCTCTACCAGCTCATCGGCCAGTACCGCCCCTTCGGCGACGGATCGCACGTGCTGAAGATCAATCTGCAGCGCCGCGACAGCGACGGCGGCGGTTCCGCCGAGTCGGTCATCGAGGATGAAGCGCGTATCTCCTACGCCTTCCGCTTTTAATCACAAGGAGAGGAAATGAAAACACTTTTGCTGATCGCCGCATCCCTGGCCTGCTTTTCCGGCATGGCCGCGGCGGAAGAGTACGCGGCTCCCGCAGCCGGGGGGATGCAGATCGCCGCATCGACAGTCACATTGACGGTGCCCCTGGAACTCGACCCCATCCCCAGCGGCATGACCGCCGAGTCCGGCGTCGAGATCGCCAATTACGTGCTGGCCTGTACGCTCTTCAGCGATGACCGCCGCAACGTCGCCAACCGTTACATCGCGCTCTCCCATACGGCCACCAGCCAGACCGTTCTCTTTGACGATCTGACGGACGTGCAGCTCGGGAGGGTCGTCTCCTACAAGTGCAAGGTCTATCTTGGCCACGGCCTTGCCATGGTCACACTGCCCAATCTCTCTGAACAGAGCCGGGCGATGATTGTCAGCGATGATGAAGAGAGCTATTCGGGCGGAACGTTTGAATAAGATCATGAAGGGAGAGAGAATGAAAAAGATGATGACGGGCCTGCTGCTTGCAGGCGGACTCTGGAGCGCGCAGGCGGCCGACATGACGCCGGCGGTGCCGACGCTGGCCGACAAGGGAGCCGTTGCGGCGGCAAAACAGTATGTGCCGCAGGTATCGTACAGCGGCAATCTGGTCCTGAGGATTCCCCTCTCGCTCGACCCGATTCCCGGGGGCCTGGAGCTTGAAGCCTCCGGATATACCTACAACGATTTCCGCTACATGATCTACTGCATCCTGTATGACGAAAACGGCACTCCGCTGGCCAGCCATGACCGCGCCATCGACAGCGGGCAGTACGTGTACACCGCCGAGTTCAGCGAGGAGCAGCTCTCCCAGGCGAAAGCGATGAAGGTCGATTTCTACGTCTGCCGCGTCGATATGCTGGGGCATAAGAAAGGGAGCGATTCGGCGATCGCGGTGCTTCGTTTCCACCCCGAACCGAACGGTTCGCAGGAGGGGTATACGCAGAGCGATTTCGTCGAGTCGGTTCAGGGGGAGGCCCGTGGCACGGTCCAGTAACGGACATTTTGCGCTTCGCGCGCTGCTGCTGAGCGGCCTGCTCATCCTGCGGCTGCAGGGGTCGGAAGATGCGGGCTACGTCGACGAGATCCGCATCAACGACCGGGCGTTCGACTCCCTGGACCGGCGCGATATCACGTTCTACGCCGAAGATCTTCAAAACGGCGAGATCGTCGTGACGGGGCTTCTGGAGAGTGAGGATGACGCGACCCCGGTCTCGGAACTCGGCGTCGAGATCTCCGTGGACGGGGGCGCCACCTGGACGGCGGCGCAGGGACACGGGGAGTGGCGCTGGTCGTTTTGTCCGGAGACGGGGAGGGAGTATGACTTCGCCCTGCGGGTGACCCGCCGCGCCGACACCGCTGCGAAGATGGTGCAGACCGGGCCGCTCTACGTCCACTTTCGGGGGTTTCGTCAGCGCATCGTGACGACACCGTCCATGGCCGTATCGTTTCGCGGGTTCCGACCAAAAATCGTTACGACGGATGCAATGGGCGTCACGTTCCGCGGGTTTGAACCGAAGGTCGTGATGACACCGGCTTTGACGGTGAAGTTCCGGGGGTTTGCCCCCCGGGTCGTTACCACGGAGCCCATGGCTGTCGCGTTTCACGGATTCACGCAAAAGGTTGTCACGACCGATGGGCTGGCGGTGCGTTTCCGCACGCCGGTCACCAAGGAAGCGACGACTGCCCCGCTGACGTTCCGGTTCAGACCGGTCGCTTCTTTGCAGGCGACGACGTCACCGTTGAGGTTCCGGTTCAGCGGGATCACACCGCTGCGTGTCACAACCGCACCGCTGACGTTCCGGTTTCGGAAGGTCGCCTCGAAACAGGCACGTACCGAAGCTCTGAAATTCCGCTTTCGGAAGGTTGCGTCGAAAGAGGCGCGTACCGAACCTTTGACATTCCGGTTTCGGACCGGGGGAGTGCTGCACCTGCACTCCGTAATACCCGTCGGGAAAACGCTCCCGGCACTGCCTCAAAAATGATTGTTAAGGAGTCGCGATGACCCTCTTTAGAATGCTTGGGAGCCTGATGCTCCTGGGGTGTTTCTTTTCGCCGCTGCATGCCTACTACGAAGGCAGTGACCTTGGGTACCTCGACGAGGTGACGCTCAACGGGCGGGCCTTTGAAAGCTTCGCCCAGCGCCAGATCGAGTTCTACCCCGAAGACCTGAAAAACGGATTCGTCGTCATTCGGGGGCTGATGGAGCGTGAAGCCGACGCCCTTACCGTGGAAGAACTCGGCGTGGAGGTCTCCCTCGACGGCGGCGCAACCTGGCAGCGGGCCGACGGTCATCGCGACTGGGAGTTCGCGTTTCGCCCCGAAACGGGGAGAACCTACGAACTGAGTCTTCGGGTGGTCCGCACTGACGCCGATTCGGCGGTTTCGGAGCACTACCGCATCGCCGGTTTCGAACTGATTCCCGACGCGGACGCGCTGCGTTCCGGCGGCCGTCTCAGCGGGGGCGGACGCATCGTCGTCGACTACTTTGCGCAGTTCGGTCTCCCCCAATCGCTCCCGGTCCGTTTCGAGGGGCTGACCGTCTCCGAGGGCGCCGTGACCGCGGGGAGCGTCACCTGCGACACCCCCCTGCGCATGACGACGGACCTTGCCGACGTCGACGTCACCAAAATCGTCATCGACGCCGTCGCGGCCAACGGCCGCATCGAGGGGAGCGTCGACTTCAAAGGGGTGTTTGAAGGCACGGCGGCCCTTCCCCTCCCGGCGGAAAGCCGGTTGCGTTCGGACGGTTTCGAATGGGTGCTCCCCGTCGGAGCGCACGCGCTCAACATCTGGGACGAACAGGATGTGACGGTCGCCCTCTCTTCGGGAAGCGTCCGCATCGCCTATGACGGCGCTCCTGGGGTCAGCGTCTCCGGGTTCAGCGGGGAGCTGCGGCTGGGAACCCTGCTGACCGATGCGGCGGGAGGACGTGATTCGGTGACGATGGCCCTTGGTGCGTCGGCATCGGAAGCGGGAGCCTACACGGCCCGTCTGGGTGCCGAAGCAAGACTCCTCGGCGTCGGCATCGCACTCCCGCCCGGGGCCGAGTTCTCCCTGGACCTCTCCGACCTGTCGCACCCCTCCCTGGGCTTCACGGGCAGCGTCGACCTTTCCGGTTACGACAACCCCGTCGCCTCCCGCCTCGACGGCGCCCGCATCGCCGCGACGGTCTCGCCCGAAGGTTTCAGCGCCACGGTGAGTGCGGAAAACGCCCTCTCTCCCCTGGTGCTGCTGGAACGCGGCGGCGAAGGGCATGACGTCCGGGTGCTCTTCGAGGGGGCGGCGGCCTTTACCATCGCCATGGATAACGAAGCATCCACCCCCCGTTTCGATCTCCCCGAACTCGACGCTTCCATCGACTTCGGCGATCTGCTCCAGCGCAGCCAAAGCGCGGCGCTTTCCGCCGCCAACGCCCTGAGTGCCGACCTGCGGCAGAGCGCAGAGGGGGTCTTGAACCTCTCCCTGGAGGGCGACGCCTACCTCTTCGGCACCGGCATCCGGCTCCCCTCCGGAATGGCGGTTGCCGTCGACATCACCAATCTCTCCGCACCCGCTCTCGCCTTTGCCGGAACGGTCGATCTGAGCGGTTACGACCACCCCATCGCCCGGATGGCTTCGGAGGTTACCATCGACGCCTCCGCATCTCCGGCCGGATTCGACGCGACGCTGCGTGCCGCCGGAATCGCACCGATCACGCTGCTCGATCGCGGCGGCGACGATCGCGACGTCCGGGTGGTGTTCAACCCCGCGACCCCGGTCTCGCTGCACGTGGCCGTCGGCACGGGCGGTGCGATGCCCGAACTCTCCGTCGCCTCCGTCGACGCGTCGCTCTCTTTCGGCGACTTGCTGCAGGAGGCGCAGGGCGAAGCGGCATCGGTCGTGGCGTCGCTGGGCAGTGCGGCCGACGCCCTGGGAACCGGGGCCTCGGCACTGAGCGTGGAGATGCCCGCCAAAGTACGCCTTCTCGGCAGCCCCCTGGCGGTCGAAGGGCTCAACGTGACCCTCGATCTTGATGCGCGCCGCGTTGCCATCTCCGGTTCGGCGGACCTGGAGGGGTACGGCGACAATGCGCTGCTGCAGGCATTTGACGGCGCCTTGTTCGAGGCGACGGTCGATCCCTCCGGTTTTGTCGGAAGCATGCGTGCCGACGGCGGCCTGGAACCGGTGACCCTGCTCGATCGCGGCGGTCCGGGACGCGACGTGCGTCTGAGCATTGACGGGACGCCTTCTGTGCGTGTTTCGGTCGGGGCGGAGGGCCCCGCATTCGCCTTCGGTTCCCTGCAGGCTTCGGTTGATTTCGGCGACGTACTGCAGCGTGCGCGCAGCGCGGCTTCGGGTGCCGTCTCCTCCGTCACCGCCGTTGTGTCGGATGCGGCGGATGCGACCGGGGGGTATCGCCTCTCCTTCGCCGATGCGCCGGCCATCTATCTGCTCGGAAGCAACCTCGGCCTCTCGGGGCTCAGCGCTTCGTTCAACCTCGAGGCCCGAAGCCTCACTCTGGCGGGAACGGCCGACCTCTCGGCGTATGAGAGTCCCCTGCTCGCCGCATTCAACGGGGCCTCCTTCGGAGCGACCCTCGATGCGTCCGGGTTTACCGGGTTCATTGAAGGGGGATCGGGGATCGAGCCCATTACCATCCTGGCCCGGGGCGGTGCCGGACACGACGTGGCGCTGGAGTTTACGGAGGCCCCCCGCCTGAACGTCGCGCTCAAAAGCAGCGGCCTCGACCTCGGGGTCGAAGGCGGCGCGATGGCACTGCGTTTCGGCGACCTGATGGAGGGTGCCGTGGCCGAACTCGAAGCCCTTCGCAGCGGTGCGGAGGAGGGCGCTTCCGCCGCGTACGCATGGAGCATTTCGGGATCGAAACGGCTGGTGTCGGCATCCCAGGCCGTGCTCTCGGACCTTGGGGGCGAACTGGACCTTTCCGACCTGAACGCACCCCGGGTCGTTTTCAATGCCACGGCGGACCTGAGCGGTTACGGGGGCATCGCTTCGACCATCCGCTCCGCATCCCTGCGAAACGGCACCATCTCCCGGGAGGGCTTCAGCGCGACGCTGCGCGCCGATGTGGCGTCGCTGCCGATCTGGAGCGAGAAGGGCGTGGCGCTGAATTTCAAAAAGCCTCTTTCCCTGGGTCTCAGCCTCAGCGGCGACGGGGTCGGTTTCTCAATCGGAAGCATCAATGCCGAACTCGATTTCGGCACCCTTCTCGCCGATGCGAAGGCGGAGATCCGAAACGTTGCCGAGGGCACCGTCGCCTGGAGCCTGACGGGAGCGCATGACCTCGCCGGAAGCGGTGTCATGCTCAGCGGCCTGGGGGGCAGCCTCGACCTGGCGGACATCTCCAACCCGGGCATCACCCTGAACGCGATGGCGGACCTGAGCCGCTACGGCGGCCCCTTCAACCTGATCACCCGGGCGGGAGTGGAAGATGCCCGCATCTCCAAAAGCGGTTTCGAGGGGACCCTGGTGACCGAGATGGAGCGCATCGACATCTGGGCGGACCGCAACGTCCGCCTGCTCTTCGATAAAGATCAGCCGCCGAAATTCCGCATCGCCGTCGGCAGCGGCGGCGTGCGGGTCGGGGTCGCGGACGTCCGGGCGTCCCTTGATTTCGGCGACGTGCTCAGCGGTGCGACTGCATGGCTGGAGAAACAGGAGGGAACCCTCTACGGCTGGGGAGTCGACGGGGCCAAAAAGATCGGCGGCACGGAGATTCTGCTGGGAGAACTGGCCGGCAGCGTCGACCTGGGAGACCTTCGCAGTCCGGTCGTCTCCCTGCGTGCCAGCGCCGATCTGAGCGGCTACAGTGCGACGATCGCCGACGCGGTCTCCCTGGAGAACGCCACCCTCTCGAAAGAGGGGTTCAGCGCCGATTTCGCGGCGACGCTGCGTGACATGACCATTTACGCCGAAAAGCAGGTCCGGGTCGATTTCGACGAGACGCAGCCGGCGCGGATGCACCTGGCGATGGACCGCAGCGGGGTGCGTGTCGCCCTGACGGGGCTCGATGCCTCCCTGGACTTCGGCCAGATGCTCGACGGTACGCGGATCGGGCTGAGCCTCTTTGACGGGGATCTGCAGGCCTACGCCGGGACGCTTCGCGTCATTCCCGGTTCGGAAGCGGGGATCTACGCCTGGGGCGTCGAAGGCAACCACAACCTGCTCAGCAACGAAAACGGTACGGTGACGGTCTCGCGCATCGGGGGCATCCTCGACCTGCGCGACCTGGCGGACCCCGTCGCCATCTTCGGGGCCGCGGCGGATTTCAGCGGCTACGTCTTCGAAGCGGGAACGCTGGGGGAAGTGGAACTCCAACGCGCCTCCATCTCCCGAAGCGGCGTGGACTGGGGAGAACTCAGCTTCAGCGGCGTGGGTACGGAGTTCACCATCCTCGAACTGGGCGAGGGGGAAAACGACGACGTCCGCATCGAACTCTACAACATCGACGGCTACGCCGGGGACGGCGGCACGGGCATCGACCGGGCGGAGGGGACCCTTTACTTCGGCAAACTCGCCGACGGCGGCATCGAGCCCATCGCACTGCAGTACGACGGCGAAGCGCACGCCTACCGCTTCTCCACGGAACAGGTCTTCACCTACAAACACGATGATGCCAACTCGGTGGTGCTGCGCAATGTGTCGGGGACGGTGCAGCGTGTCGGTGAGAACTACACGGTCACCTTCGGCGGAGAGCCGGAAGTGCGGGCCACCATCCTTTCGCAGATCGGAATCGACACCATCACCGCCGATAACCTGACCGTCGGCAGCGCCGGTTTCAGCGGCAACGTGACGGCGACCTGGAGCGCCGAGCGGGGCAGCATCGGTCTGCTGGGGGGCAAGGCGAGCCTCACCATGCGCAGCGCCACGGTGCGGATCGACACGGCGGCGGAGACCCCCATCGCCCTGGCCGCCTTCGACGGCGACCTGGACCTGAGTCCCGTCTTCGACGGCGACGAGGTGATCGCCGGACTGGGATACAGCGCGGGAGCGCTGCGCTGGACGCTGGAGGGCACCCGGACCCTCAACGGCGATTTCGAGTTCAGCGGCCTCTCCGGCACCCTGGGGCTGGATGACCTCGACGCGATCGCCATCGGCCTTTCGGGAAGCTTCGGCTACAAGGGGTGGGACACGATCGCCCTGGAACTGCACGATTTCACCGTCGACGCTTCCGGCCTCTCCGGCGGCATCGCGCTGGCCGAGGGAACGACCATTCCCGTCGGAAGCATCGACGGGCTCGCCATCACCGCGCTGGGGATCGATTTCGGCGACGTCATCGCCGGGAACATCGGCATCGACTACGCCAACGGCGATTTCCTCAAACCCGGCAACGCCCTGGCCATCGGGCTGGACGCGGCGATCGACAGCGACGGTATCGGCGCCTTCTCCATCGACGCCGACCTGGACGATATGACCATCGAAAATTTTGCCTCCTTCAACTTCAGCGGCGTCGACGTCAATCCCTCTCCGGAGGCGTTCAGCATCTCCCTCGACGGGACCGTCAGCCCGGCTTACAGCCTCTTCAACAGTACGGCGCGGCTGGAGTTCAGCGGCCTGAAAATCGCCGCTTCGGGCCTTAGCGTCGACAATGCCGGGGCTCTGGTAGAAATTAGGGGCGGCAACGCTTCTCTGGGGGGCATCGGGGTCAACCTGCGCCAGCTCGGGGTCGGTTTCGACAGCAACGCCTTCTACCTCCATGCCGTCGGGGGGCTCTCCCTTGAGGTCGTCAGCGCCGACGCCGGGGTTTACCTCTATTCCGACGGCAGATTCGAGGTCGACCAGATCGGCATCGAGGTGGAGCAGCCCGGCTTCTACGCTTCGGGCATGCTGAAGTGGGGCAGCGGCGACGCGGTCTACGGCAACTACTTCTACGGCGATGCCCAGCTGACCATCGTCGACACCATAAACGCTTCGGGCAGCTTCTACATCGGCAAGAAGTGCCGCGACGCCGAGTGCACCGGAAGCTACCGCTACTGGATGGGACAGGCGAAGGCGGGGCTCGGGGGTGCGGGGATCAACTTCGGGCCGCTGAGCATCTACGCCATCGGCGGAGGCATGGCAGACAACATG
This sequence comes from Sulfurimonadaceae bacterium, assembly GCA_050292215.1. Lineage (GTDB taxonomy): Bacteria > Campylobacterota > Campylobacteria > Campylobacterales > Sulfurimonadaceae > SZUA-415. Next base: position 24,385 of record JBNKLF010000002.1, read on the forward strand.
AGCTACGACGCGGAAGCCGAGGACTTCGTTCCCAGCGAGGGGAGCAAGGTCTTTATGCTGGGGACGACCATCGGCACCGCGGACAGCGGCTTTACCTGGCACGGCGACGTGGACATGCACATCGGCACCTCCGGGCAGGTGACGATCACGGGAGATACCTACATCCTCAGTTCGCTCTCCTCCAAACCCACAGACCGAAGGATCCATGGCACGGTGGCCATCGGCACCTCTCCCGCCTCTTTCGAGATCAGCGGGGGTGCCGTCGTCGCTTACGAGGGGGTCGGCGTCACCGGGCCCTTCCATGTCCTCTTCGAAGATGCGGAGAAGCATATCTACATCGGGACCAACAGCGAGTTCGCCCGGGGCTTCAACGTCACCGAGGAGCTCGGGCCCATCGAGCTGAGCGTCTTCGGATTTACGACGGCGGGCTACTTCATGATCGATACCCGGCAGCTCGCCATGGGGATGGAGTACCGCATCAACAAGCACTGGGAGAAAGACTGGTGGGGGCCGAACCCGAAACTCATCATCGACGCCTACGCCCGGGCCGACGCCCTGGTACGCTACAACCCCTTCTGGATGAAGGCCCGCGTCGGCGCGGGACTTGACGTCGAGGCGTGTTACGGGGCCTGTCTCGACCTCGGCGCCACGGTCGATCTCGAAGTAGCGATGCCCGATCCTGACTACATCTACGCCAAGACCCGCGTGCACATTTACGACATCAGCGTCGGCTTCTCGGGCTACATCTACGGCAGCGGCCGCGGGGACGCCGCCGAGGGCGATCAGCCCCAGTGGCTCGACCATGTGGAACCCTATGCGGATACGGGGGTCTCCATCGTGCCGGAAATGGACGTCTACACGATGTTCTCTTCCGTCCCCCGGGGACTGGAGGTCGAAGTGAGCGGCGGACTGCACGATACGGCGGGCCATACCGTCGGGCTCCGCGCCGTCGATCTCGAAGACGGGGTCGGCAGACGCTTCGTTCCGACCCGTCCTCTGGATGCCAACACGACCTATGAGTTCAGCGGCACCATCCGCGTCAGCGGGGAGGCCACGGTAGGAGGCGAGAGCGTCGATACGGGGACGGAAACCTTCACCAAACGCTTCACGACCCGGACCACCTACGGGCTCGATTTCGGCGAGATCGTCCAGGAAGTCACCCCGGGCAGCGGCCGGGAGGTCGGGGAGTGGGAACCGGTCACGATCACCTACAACCGCGAGCGGCTCGGCTCCCTTGAAGGCGGGGTGAACAACACCATGGTCACCAACTTCGCCATCGAGGTGCTTAACAGCGAGAATGCCCCCATCGCGGGACGTTTCAGCTTCAATGCCGCCCAGCTGCAGTCGCGCTTCGAACCGGTGGAAGCGATGCGCGCCTACCACTACTGCCAGAACAGCGCCGGGGAGATCCGCGAGACCTTCCAGAACTCGGACGGGGAGTACCTGAACCCCTTCAACGGCTACCGGGTCGACGGCGCCGCCTCCCTGGCGGACCCGCTTCCCTCCGGCGATACGGCCGCGGCGGCCGTGCCCGGATATATCCGTACGGGCGTGCTGCGGCCCCAGGAACTGGGCGTGGTGGGGCAGGTCGTACAGCGCGAGCACGAGACCTACACCTACTTTACCAACAACCGCTACAAGATCGTGGTGAAGGACACCGCCAACGGCGACAGTGTGGTACACTACGCTACCTTCAAAGTCGTCTACAACCGCGCCTCCGGCGAGAACCTGCGCCGGTTCGAAGCGATGCAGGATCAGCTGCACCCGGTCTTTACCCTGTCGCGCAACGAGGCGCACCGGAACCAGATCATGACCGATTTCGACCCCGGTCTTCAGGCCATCGGTGCCGGTACGGCCGGGATCAATTACCGCATTACGACCCGCTGGACCCTGCAGACGGGTTGCGAAGAGGCCCCGGCCGTTCCCGGCTACTGTCGGCCCGTGTACCAGAGCGTCGAGCGGACGGACATCGACTCGGGCTCCGCGGAGTTCGGGGATGATCTGGTGCGCCTTGACAGCGCCGAGATCGCCTACTACGCCGATCCCGACGACGACAGGCGCATCGAAGCCGGCGAACCGCAGATGGCCACCATCGCGATGCGCATCGAGGAGGGGGAACCCTATGACACCTCCGGCGCGGAAGCGGCGCGGAACGAGGCGATGCAAAATGCCGGGAACATCCTTGACGGCGCCGGGATGCGTCCCGGCAGCGGCGGTCCGACGGGACCGGGGGACTTCGGTCCCGACATGGGGCCTACCGGCCTTGACGGCGGCATGCCCGGCGGCGGATTCGTCGGCGGCGGAATCGGTGAACGTATGAACCTGGGAGGTGGCTTTTGAAAACCGTAATGAAAACCGCACTGATGCTGGTGCTTCTCGGCGCTGCGGCGTGGAGCGCCGGGCTGGAACTTTTCGCCCGGCCCGAGGCGGGCGCCGTGGCCCTCAAGTGGGTGCCCGATGATTACTCCGGGGCCGACACCTACCGGCTCTACCGCACCCGTCCCGGGGAACAAGAGCAGCTGCAGGCGACGCTGCGCCCCCTCCCTTACGAGACGCTGCTCTCCCGGGGCTACTCGGAAGATACGATCTACATGATCCAGCCCATGGAAGGGGCCAAAACCCCCGACGAACGCATCCGGGTCCGCTCCATGGCAGCGCAGACCCACGCCTTCCGGCTCCTGCGGATGATGACCGACGAACCCTTTTCCGAAAACCTCGGGCTCTTCTACCGCGACGCTTCCGCCAGGGGGGGCGACACCCTCTCCTACCGGGTCGAACAGCTGCGCGGAGGGCGGGTGATCGCCGATGCCGCGCTGCGGCTTGACCCGAAAAAGCCGCTGCCGATACGGACCATTCTCTGGGTGCAGCCCAGCGACGGCGACGGGGCGGCGGGACTGGACTGGGCCGTCGGAACGCGGGGCGGTTTCTACCGCGTCTACCGCAAAAAAAGCTCTGAAACGGCCTTTTCCCTCATGACGGAGAAGCCGAAATTCGTCAGCCCGCAGTATGCGCAAAGCAGTGAGACCCTCTACCGCGACACGACGCTCAAAGCGGGGGAATCCGCCGAATACTACGTGGTCGCACTGGATATGTTCGGTGCCGAAAGCCTCCCTTCCGCGACGGTGACCGCCGGACGCAAAGGGGTTGACCCGAAACCCGCCGCGGTGACGGGGCTGTTCATCAAGGCCACCGACAAACGGATCACCCTGCGCTGGAAGGCCGTAAGCGGCGCACTGACCTACGACGTCTACCGCGCCGATACCTATTACGGCAACTACACGAAGCGCAATGCCGAACCGCTCGACGAAACGGTCTGGTTCGACCGGGAGTTCGAGAGCGGCCGGAACTACTACTACTATGTGACGGCGACCAACATGCACGGCAGCTCGAAACCGGGGCTTAAAAAGCTCGCTTCGAGCCGGGACGCGACGCCGCCGCCGATGCCCGAGGGGCTTCGGGGCAGCAGCGAGCCGGGCCGGGTGCTGCTGGAGTGGAACAAAGTCGCGGAAGCGGGGGCGCGCTACCGCGTCTACACGGCGATGGACCCCGACGCTTCCGAGTGGAGCCTCGTCGAGCGCAATGCGACGGCGGAACCCCGCTACGTTCATGACCTTCCCGAGACCCTCAGCCGTTTCGACTACTACTACCGGGTCACCTCGGTGGACGCGCATTTCAACGAGAGCGCTCCTTCGAACATCGTGAAGGTCCGCCTTCCCGACGTGACGCCGCCGAAGGCCCCGGTCTTCACGGAAGCGCGTTCCCTTCCGGGCCGGGTCGAACTGCTGTGGCGCGGCGGCGGCGAAGAGGACGTTTCCCACTTCAACCTCTACCGCAAAAAAGCGGACGGGAAGTTCGTACGGCTGAACGAAGCGCCGCTTGAAGCGCACCGTTTCACCGACAGCGAAGCGGCGGGCCCGCTGCTTTACGCGGTGACCGCCGTCGACGCCGCAGGGAATGAATCCATCTACAGCGACACCGTCGCCGCCCGGGGCATCGACAACCGCCTTGCCGATCCTGAAGCCCTGCGCGCGGAACGTACCGGCGAAGGGATCGTGGTGAGTTTCGACTGCCCCGGAGCGGAGTGCGCCGGGTTCGAAGTCTACCGAAGCAGCGGGAACGACCTGCGCTACTTCAACATCTCCGGTTCCCTGACGGGGTCGCGTTACGTCGACAGCCGCGCCCGGAAGGATACGTCCTATTTTTACAAGGTCCGGCTCTATGATGCCTCGGGCAATATGAGAGAGAGCCGCGTCCTGCACGTCGAGAAGGAGCTATGATGCGAACGATAATCCCGATACTCCTGCTGCTGGTATTGACCGGCTGCAGCATCCTTTCGCCCCGTGGGGAGGCTTACCCGGAAGAGGCGGTCCGGGCGGTCTTCGCCAAGATGGCCGACGCCTACCGCGTCCAGGACGAGAAAGCGTTTATGGTTTATGTCTCCGAAGCGGACTTCGACGGCTCGTACAGCAGCTTCGCCGATGCGATTCACCGCAGCTTTGTGAACCGCCGGGCGCTCTCCCTGGAGTACTGGATCGACGCGGTCGTTCCCGACAGCGACGGCGGCTACTACCTGACGGTGCGGTGGGAAGCGTCGTTTTTAAGTGCGAAAAAGGCCGAACGGCAGCTGCGCAAGGGAGTGAGCCGTCTCCGGTTCCTGCGGGTCGGGGAAGCGTACCGGTTGGTTGCGACGGGGGGAGACCCGATTTTCACCCGGCGCTGACGCCGGCCCTCCCCGGGACGGGGTATAATGTCGTTCATACCATTTGATTGAGACGATACGATGCAAAACCCCGCCACCATTTACCTCAAAGATTACCGCCCGGCCCCCTACCGCATTACCGATTGCGCTCTGGAGTTCGACATCTATGACGAAAAAACCGTGGTGCACAACACGATGCGGCTGGAGTCCCTCCGGCACGAGCCGCTGGTGCTCGACGGCGAGCTGCTGCAGCTCGAAGCGCTCTACTGCGACGGCCGGGAGCTGATCCACGAAGAGGATTACGAACTCGACGAGACGACCCTGACGATCGCGGTGCTGCCGCAGCGGTGCGAGCTGACGGTCGTGACCACGATCTACCCCGACGAGAACACCGCGCTGGAGGGACTCTACCGCTCCGGGACGATCCTCTGCACCCAGAACGAGCCCGAGGGGTTCCGCCGCATCACCTACTTCCTCGACCGTCCCGACAACATGTGCCGCTTTACGACGAAGATCGTCGCGGACAAGAGCCGTTACCCCGTCCTGCTCTCCAACGGCAACCCCCGGGGCAGCGGCGAGGCGGGACACGGACGTCACTGGGCGCTCTGGGAAGACCCCTTCCCGAAGCCGACCTACCTTTTCGCCCTGGTAGCCGGGGAGCTGGGAATCGTCTCCGACCGCTTTAGCACCGCGTCGGGCAACCCCGTGGCACTCAACATCTACTGCGACCCGGGCAACGAGTCGAAGTGCCATCACGCCATGCGTTCGCTCAAAGCCTCCATGCGCTGGGACGAGGAGGTCTACGGCCGCGAATACGACCTGGAGGTCTACAATATCGTCGCCGTCGACAGCTTCAACATGGGGGCGATGGAGAACAAGGGTCTGAACATCTTCAACTCCCACTACGTCCTCGCCGACGAGGACAGCGCCACCGACGCCAACTTCCTGGGGATCGAGAGCGTCATCGCCCACGAGTATTTCCACAACTGGACCGGCAACCGCATCACCTGCCGCGACTGGTTCCAGCTCACCCTCAAAGAGGGGCTCACCGTCTTCCGCGACCAGTGCTTCAGCGCGGACATGAACTCGGCCACGGTGCAGCGCATCAGCGACGTGCGCGCCCTGCGCGAACGCCAATTTGTCGAGGATGCGGGACCGACGGCCCACCCCATCAAACCCGACCACTACATCGAGATCAACAACTTCTATACCGCCACCGTCTACGAGAAGGGGGCGGAGGTGATCCGCATGATCCACACCCTGCTGGGGCCCGAGCGCTACCGCAAGGCGACGGACCTCTATTTCGAGACCTTCGACGGTCAGGCGGTGCGGACCGAGGATTTCCTCTGGGCCATGAGCGAGGGGGGCGGCATCGACCTGGAACAGTTCACGCGCTGGTACCGCCAGGAGCGCACCCCGGAGCTGTACGTCGAGGAGTGTTTCGACCCTGAAGCGAAAACCTTCACCCTCGAACTGGTGCAGGTGGTGCCTGCGAGCGTATCGGGAGCGTCTCAGCTTCCCTACCTCTTCCCCCTGGGCGTCGCGCTCTTTGACTCCGAAGGCGGAGAGATCCCCCTGCGCTGCGCCGGGGCGGACGCCGAGCTGCTGGAGCGTGGGCTGCTGCTGATCCGCGACGAACGCGAACGCTTCGTCTTCGAGGGGATCGACGCCATGCCCCGGGTATCGCTCAACCGTAACTTCACCGCCCCCATCAAGCTGCGCCACGACACGGCGGACCTGCCGTTTTTGATGATGCACGAGAGCGACGGCTTCAACCGCTACGAGGCGGCGCAGGAATTCGCCGTGGCGACCCTGCAGCGGCTGATGCAAGGCGGCGGCGTCGACGAGGCCTACGTCGAGGCGTACGGCCATTTGCTCGAAGATGAGGGTATCGACGCCATGTTCAAGTCGCAGCTGCTGGAACTGCCGGGCATGGCGACGCTGATGCTCACCCGAGAGGTGATCGACGTCGAGGCGATCGCATCGGCGCAGAAGACGCTGAAACGGGCGTTGACCGCGCGTCACGGCCGCGCCATGGCGGAGCTCTACGAGCGGTGGCACGACCCCGCCGACGCCACCATCGACGCCGAACGGATGGGGGCGCGGGCCCTGAAGAACACCCTTCTGGATCTGCTGATGGGAGGCGGGGACCCGGAACGGTTCGCGCCGCTGTGTATGGCCCAGTATGCCGATTCGGCGACGATGACCGACCGGCAGGCCGCCCTGGTACAGATGGAGCATCATCTCCCCCACGCCTCCCACATGGCGCTCAAAGACTTCTACGAACGCTACCGCCACGATACGCTGGTGATGAACAAATACTTCGCCATCTGCGCCGGTTCCGAGCGGGAAGGGTGCCTGCAGCGGGTGATGGCGCTTCAGGAGGACCCCTGTTTCGACATCCGGGTTCCCAACCTGGTGCGTTCGCTCATCGGCACCTTTGCCCGGAACCACCTGCATTTTCACGAACGCGGAGGGAGCGGCTACCGCTTCGTCGCGGACAAAATCATCGAACTCGATGCGCTGAATCCCCAGATCGCTTCGGGACTGGCGGGGGCGTTCAAACTCTACCGCCGCATGCACCCCGATAACCGAAACGCCATGAGACGCGAACTCGAGCGGATACTCGCCGTCGAAGGGCTTTCGAAAAACGTCTACGAAATCGTCGAGAAGATCCTGGTGCGGTGACATTCCCCGGTTTTAGCGTATTGGAATATGTTATGATCTCGGCAGAAAACAGAGACGCGGCGTCTGCCTGAGGGAGGGAACGAAATGACGGAATACCCGAGTTGCAACGTACTGTTCGACAGCGGCAGCGTGCTGAAACTGCAGTCGGAAAACCCCCATCTCTACCGGGGACTGGAGGCGATCGTCATCGGGGAGAGCGAGATTTTGCGCAGCTGGGTGCACGACCCGGAAGTCGAGACGGTGCTGGTCTCCCACGGCATCGATACGGAGACCTTCTCCCGGTATTACGCCCACGAGGTGTTCCGCTACTTCGTCGGGGTGATCGGCGGGGTGACGGCGATGGGGGACTGCCCGGTGATGGGGACCTTCCTGGAGTACCTCAAGGACAGCGACGTCACCTCCGACGAGCTCTACATCATCTGCAGCCACTTTCGCAAGGCGATGCTCAACTACCTCTGCGGCGTCGATGCGGAGTCGGTCCGCATCTTTCCCGACATTACCCACGTCTTCGACCGCAATTTCGCCGGGGTACTCAAGATGTATTCGGGACGGCTCTACGAAAAAGAGCTGGAGCTGGCAAAAAACGTCAAACTGCTCGAAGAGTACAAGAACGCCATCGACGAGAGCAGCATCGTCTCCAAGACCGACGAGAACGGGACCATCACCTACGTCAACGACCGCTTTATCGACATCTGCGGCTACAGCCGCGAGGAGCTGATCGGGCGCAAGCACAACATCGTCCGCCACCCCGACACGCCGACGGAGTTTTTCAGCGAGCTCTGGGGAACCATCCGTGCACAGAACATCTACCGCGGCACCATGAAGAACCTCAAAAAGAACGGCGACGCCTACTACATGGACCTGACCATTCTTCCCATTCACGACCCGGTTCGGGAGATCACCGAGTATATCGGGATCGGGTACGAGGTGACCCGGCTGGTCGAGGCGCGGGAGGAGGCGGAGCTGGCGGGACAGGCCAAAGAGTACTTTCTTTCAAGCATGTCCCACGAAATCCGCACCCCCCTCAACGCGATTCTGGGGTTCGTTTCCCTGCTCAAGGACGAGGACCACATCCCCAAGCATCAGCACTACCTCGACATCATCTACAGCAGCGGGGAGAACCTTCTCTCCATCATCAACGACATTCTCGACTTCTCCAAACTGCGCAGCGGGGAGTTCATGATCGAGCACAAGCCCTTCAACATCCACGAAGAACTGAGCCACGTCCTCGAACTTTTCGCCCCGAGCGCTAACGAGAAGCAGATCACCATCTTCAGTTTCGTCGACCCGGAGATCCCCTACGAGCTGGTCGCCGACGGTCTGCGGATGAAACAGATCGTCTCCAACCTCCTCTCCAATGCCATCAAGTTCACGCCTCCCGAGGGGTGCATCGACGTCCTGGTGCAGATTGAGGAGGGGGCGCTGCGGGTGCTGGTGCAAGATGACGGCATCGGGATCGCCGAAGAGGATCGGGAACGGATCTTCGACGCTTTCTCCCAGGGGCAGAACCGCGAAACGCGCATCTCCGGGGGGACCGGTCTGGGCCTCGCCATCTGCAAGAAACTGGCGGAACACATGGGCGGGGCGATCGAACTGGAGTCGGAGCCGGGCCGGGGGAGTTCCTTTACCCTGGTGCTTCCCGTCGAGACGGGAACCACGACCCGGGTCGAGGGGTTCGACACCGAGCGTTTCCGAAACCTGAAACTGGGACTTTTGCAGAGCAAACGCCGCCGTCCCGAGATCGTTGCGCTGATGGAGCGCTACTGGGAGGTTTTCGGGTTCGATGTGGTCAGTGTCAGGGATATGGAGTCCTCATGCTGCGATCTGCTCTTCTTCGTCGACAGCGACATCGACGATGCGACGCGGCAACGTATTACGGCATCAAAAACCCCTGCCGTGGCGATTATGGAACAGATCAACGACGCCTACGGCGACGTCGAGAACGTGACCCCCCTCTACTTTCCCATCTACTGTTCCAAACTCTACAATACGATGGGGAGCGCGCTGGGGTTCTTCGACCTCGATGCGGATGCGGAAGCATCGGGAAGCCAGCGCCGCTTCAAAGGCCACCTGCTGGTCGCCGAAGACAATGCCGCCAACCGGGAGCTGATGAAGATCATCCTGGAGCGTTACGGCGTCAGCTACGAGATGGCGGAGGATGGCGTCGAAGCGTTTGATGCGTACCGCCGCGGCCGTTTCGACCTGGTGCTGATGGACGAACAGATGCCGCGGATGAACGGGCGTGAAGCGATGGAACAGATACGGAAGCTCGAAGAAGAGCAGGGCGGGGCGGAAGCTCCCATCGTGGCCATTACGGCGAACGTCGTCAAAGGGGTGAAGGAGCAGGGCCTCAAAGCGGGGTACGCCGCGTTCGTCGGCAAGCCGGTGATGCTTCGGGAGATCGAACAGGTCTTCGACCGTTTTCTCGAGGAGGACGAATCCCGGGAGATTGCAGCGGAGGAAGCGCCTCTCCCCGGAGGCGATGAGGTCATGGGTCTGGATATGCAGAAACTGCGCAAGGAGCTGATGCTCGAAACCAACGAGATTCTCATGCTGCTGGAGGTCTTTATGAAAAAGGTGGGCAAACTGATGCCCGAGCTCAAACGCGCGATTTCCGAAAACGACTACGCGGCAATGGCCAAACTCGCCCACAGCATTAAGGGCTCAAGCGCCAACTTCCGCCTTGAAGAGGTGCAGCGGCTGGCGAAAACCCTTGAGGACGCGGCGTCGGAACGTCGGGATGATGCGGATTACGGGGGGCTCTTCGAGAGACTGCAGCAGGAGTTGGGGAAGGTGCGGCTCCCCTAGATTCGAGGGGGCTACTCCTCGATGTAGTAGCCGACGCCCGAAGCGTTTTTGATGATCTGCGTCGGAAGTTTGTTGCGCAGCCGCCAGACCAGGGTGCGGACGCTGTTTTCGCTGGCACCGTGCTCTTCCCAGACGTACTCCATCGCCTGTTTGAAGGTGACGACCAGTCCGAGTTGGGCGACGAGCAGGCGGATGAACGCGTTCTCTTTCTTGGTCAGTTTGATTTTCTTACCCTCGAAGAAAGTCTCGCAGGCGCTGATGTCGAGATGGTACCCGTTGCCGAAGGGGACGATAGGCCGCTCCCCGTCGCGTTTTTTATAGAGCAGCTCTTCGAGATTCAGGCGGCTGTTGTAGGGTTTGGCCGGCTGCTCGTCCTGTTTTTTCTCCTGCTCGTACTTGTAGAGCGCCATCTGGATGGTGGCGTTGAGCCCGTCGGGATCGAAGGGTTTGACGATGTAGCCGTAAGGCTGGGTGATTTTCGCTTTTTGAATGATCTCGTTATCGGTGTAGGCGGTGAGAAAAATAAAGGGCAGGCGGTGTTTTTTACGGATGTAGGAGGCGAGCTCGATGCCGTCGTCGCTCTCCTGCAGACTGATGTCGATCAGGATGATGTTGGGGGCGTAGATCTTGATCTTGTTCCGGGCCTGGATCAGGCTGTCCGCGATGGAGACGATTTCGTAACCGTGCTTCTCCAGGGAGAGCTTCAGGTTCATCGCTGTGACTTCGTCATCCTCGACGATCAGAATTTTGGTTTTGGACATGAATGCGGCCTCGATAGCATGAAAATTAGTTTATATTATAAAAGTTACCAATAATTTTATCACATTCCCAAGGGTTTGTGATAAGTTTTTGATGAGAAATTGCACAAACATTTCATTCGGTAACATGAGAGATGGGCGACTTCGCGGATTTTTTATGCCTTTTTCAACACATCTTCGCCATAATCCGCGATATCAAGGGGCGGCATACCGCCCTTCATTCAAGCAGGGGAAGCAAACGACGATGTTGGATTTCACCAAATTTATCAAATACTCCAAGCCCGGACCGCGTTATACCAGCTATCCGACGGCCCTGGAATTCAGCGACGCCTTCGCCTACGAGCGCTATATTGAAAAGCTCGAAACTCAGGATGCGTCGCGGCCGTTGTCACTCTACTTCCACCTGCCGTTTTGCCGCAACGCCTGCTACTTCTGCGGCTGTAACGTCGTCTTCACCTCCAAAGAGGAGAAAAAAGTCCGCTATATCGACTACCTCAAACGGGAGATGGAACTCCTCGCACGCCACCTCGACACGTCGCGCACCGTGAACCAGCTCCATTTCGGCGGCGGCACCCCCACCTTCTTCAGCGCCGAGCAGCTGCGCGAGATCATCGCCGCCATCCGGGAACGCTTTCCCAACTTCTCCCCCGAAGCCGAGGTGAGCTGCGAGATCGACCCGCGCCACATCGACGAACCCCAGATGAAGGTGCTCCACGAGGGGGGCTTCAACCGGGTCAGCTTCGGCATCCAGGACTTCGACGAGAAGGTACAGGTCGCGGTGCACCGGGTGCAGCCCTACGACGTCACCAAGGCGGCGATGGACCTGGCCCGCAAATACGGCATGCACAGCGTCAACGTCGACCTGATTTACGGCCTGCCCTTCCAGTCGCTTGAAACCTTCAAAAAGACCCTGGAGATATCCCTCTCCCTTGATCCCGACCGTTTCGCCGTTTTCAACTACGCCCACGTGCCGTGGATGAAAAAGACGATGCGAAAGATCGACGAGACGACCCTGCCGCGCCCCGACGAGAAGCTGCAGATCATGCAGACCACCATCGATTTTCTCACCTCCAACGGCTATAAAATGATCGGCATGGACCATTTCGCCAAACCCGGCGATGAGCTCTTCAAGGCGATCGAGAAGGGGGAGCTGCACCGCAACTTCCAGGGCTACACCACAAAAGGCGGTGCGGACCTGATCGGGGTGGGACTCACCTCCATCGGCGAGGGCGAGGGGGACTACTACGCCCAGAACTTCAAGGAGATGGCGGCCTACGAGGCGGCCATCGACGCCGGAAAGCTCCCCTTCGAGCGGGGTGTGATGCTTAACGAGGACGACAAAATCCGCCAGTACGTCATCATGGAGCTGATGAGTAACTTCAAGCTCGACATCCCCCGTTTCGAAGCGCGCTTCGGCATCACCTTCGCCGACTACTTCGCCGACGCCGTGGCGGCGCTCAAACCCTTCGCCGACGAGGAGCTGCTGCACATGGATGCGACGAAGATCGAGTGTACCCCGACGGGCACCCTGCTGATCCGCAACATCTCCATGCCCTTCGACGCCTACATGGCCAAGCATGCGGCCAACAAGAAAACCTTCTCCAAAACGGTGTAACCCATGAGCCGAGTCCGAACCGACGACATCTTCAACTTCACCGAGACCTCCGACGCCTGCGTCAAGTGCGGCAAGTGCATCCCGGTCTGTACCATCCACAACGTCAACGCCGACGAGGTGACCAGCCCCCGGGGCTTCATCGACCTGCTCGGCGCCTACCAGCGGGGCCAGCTGGAGCTTGACAAGAACGCCAAGGATATCTTCGAGAGCTGCTTCCTCTGTACCAACTGCGTCGACGTCTGCCCCAAATCCCTGCCCACCGACATGGTCATCGAGCAGGTGCGTGCCGACATCGCCGACAAGTACGGCATCGCCTGGTTCAAGAAGGCCTTCTTCCTGCTGCTTCGCCACCGCTGGCTCATGGATCTCGCCTTCAAGATGGGCTACGTCTTCCAGAGCTGCGGCTTCAAGATCCGCGGGGAGATCGACTCCATGACCCCGCGCTTCAAGATGCCCATCATCAAGTCCGGCCGTCTGCTCCCCTCTTTGACCAAGACCTCCTTTCTCAATGCCCACAAAGAGGAGATGATCGACAACGGCGGCAAGCGCAAGGTGGCGATCTTCATCGGCTGTCTGGGGAACTACAACTACCCCGGCATCGGCGAGGGGCTGCTCACCATCCTCAAGCACCTGGAGATCGACGCTTTCCTGGCAAAAGATCAGAAGTGCTGCGGGGCGCCGGCGTACTTCACCGGCGACTTCGATACCGTCGACTACCTCGCCAAGGCGAACATCGAATACTTCGAGCAGTTCATCGACGAGGTGGAGGCGATCATCATCCCCGAGTCGACCTGTTCGGCGATGATCCGCATCGACTACGAGCACTTCTTCCACGACCAGCCCGAGTGGAAAGCGCGGGCCCTGAAGCTCAAGCCCAAGATCTTCCTCGCCACCGAGTGGCTGCAGCACCACACCCACCTGGAGCATCTGCTCGCTTCCAAGGGTAAAAAAGAGGCCCTGGTCACCTACCACGACCCCTGTCACGCGAGAAAGATGCAGGGCGTCTACAAGGAACCCCGCACACTCATCGGCCAGAACTACACCATCACCGAGATGAGCGACCCCAACCAGTGCTGCGGTTTCGGCGGGGTGACGATGCAGACCGAGAAGTTCCACTTCGCCCAGGCGGCGGGCAAGCCCAAGGCGGCGATGATCCGCAACACCGGGGCGACGGTGGTCGCCGCGGAGTGCTCGGCCTGCCGGATGCAGCTCAACAACGCGATGCACGAGGCGGAGCTCGAGACCGTCTTCAAAAACCCCATCGAACTGATCGCGGAGGCCCTCGACGATGGCAACCAATAAACTCCTCATCCTCTGGAGCAGCGCCGACCCCGAGGTGGCGAAAAAACTGGTGCTGCTCTACGGCAGCGTGATCCTTCCCCGGGGGTACTGGGACGAAGCCCACCTGATGGTCTGGGGCCCCTCGTCGAAGCTGCTGGCGGAGAACGCCGAGCTGCAGGCCATGCTCAAAACCGTCCTGGACACCGGGGTCAAAGCCTCCACCTGCGTCGTCTGCACCGACGACTACGGGGTGACCGACACCCTGCGCAACCTGGGGGTGGAGCCGACCCACACCGGGGAGCTGCTCACCCACGCCCTGCAAAACGACTGGAAGGTCATTACAATCTGAATCACTTTTTTGCAGCTTCTGTGGTACCATAGGAACATCAAGCCATAAAGGAGCCGCGATGCGCCGACTGCTCTTCTTCTGCCTTTTTCTTACCACCTGGCTGATCGCCAGCGAACAGCACGCCATCACCTTTTTCCAGGAGTCCAAAGATCACCGGCTGCTCTGCCGCGAAGCGGAGTTCTCCTACCGGGTCATCTCCCAGAAAAACGCCGAACTCATTCGCATCGAGGATGACGCCTTTTTTCACCTGAAAAAAGAGGACATCTACCTGACGGCGACGGGCTGCATGCCCCTGACCGGTAAAAAAGAGGCGATCGTTTTCTAGAAATTCACCGCAAGGCGGCATAGAGTATGGATGATGCGCTCTTTTGGATGACGGCCGTGACCATCCTCGCGGTCACGCTGTTCAACTTCACCAACGGCTTTCACGACGCCGCCGACATGGTCGCCACGGCCATCGCCTCCCGGGCGATGCGGAGCGAAACGGCGATCGGGATCGTCCTGGTATTTACCTTCCTTGGCCCGTTTCTCGCGGGCCTTGCCGTCGCCGATACGGTCGGTACCTTCGTTGAACTCAGCGGCGTCGGGGCGCTGCGGGCGCAGAGCATCGTCGCCGGGGCGCTCATGGCGGCGATCACCTACAACCTCCTGACCTGGAAGCTCGGGTACCCCTCCTCTTCGTCGAACTCCCTGGCCGGAGGATTGGTGGGGGCAGGCCTGGGGTTACTGGGGAACGACGCCATCCACTGGGGGGCAGAAGCACTTCTGCAGGGGCGTTTCGAAGGGGTCGTCAAGGTCGTGGCCGGACTCTTTCTCTCTCCCGTTTTCGGTTTTATCGCGGGCTACTTCATTATGAAACTGATCCTGCGGCTCTTTCGCCGGGCGACGGCCCGGGTGCGGGCTCTTTTCGTCGCTTCGCAGTACGTCAGCATCGCCTGGCTGGGCTTCTCCCACGGGGCGAACGACGCCCAGAAGGGGATGGCGGTCATCGGCATGATGCTGCTGGCCGGGGGATACAGCGAGCAGTTCGTCATTCCCCTCTGGGCGGTGCTGCTCTGCACGACCGCCATCACCGCCGGGACGATGTTCGGCGGTTGGAACATCATCAAAACCATGGGGTTCGGCATCTACCGCATCCGGGTGGTGCACGCGGTGGCGAACCAGATCGGCTCCGCCCTGGTCAACACCGTGGCGACGGCGCTGGGTGCACCGACGTCGACGACGCAGGTGGTGACCGCCACCCTGCTTGGAAACGGGGCGGCCGAGAAGCCCGCCCACGTCCGGTGGCGAACGGCGGCGGGCATCGTCGCGGGATGGTTCATGAACGTCCCCGCATCGATGCTGCTCGGCGCCTTTTACGCCTGGCTGCTTGTCACACTACTGGGAGGATGAGAATGTTCATGTCGCTGTTCAGAAAATACGTACTGCCCAAAGAGGTCGATTTCTTCGGGGGGATGAAGGAGCAGGCGCTGGGGGTCAAACGGATCGTCGACGATCTGCATGCCTGTTTCGTCGGGGGCGACGCCGGGGCGTGCCAGACGATTCTCGATGACGAACACCGGGCGGGGGAGACGAAGGACGCCAACATGAACGGGCTGCTCGACGCCTTCATCACCCCGGTGGACCGCGAATCCATCTACCGGGTGATCACCCAGCTCGACTGGATCGCCGTCAGCATCCGCCATTTCGTGCTCGAAGCCCGGGCGTACGGTACGCCGTTGCCCCGGGAAGAGAGCAGGGCGCTCTTTCTCGAACTGCAGTCCTGCGCCGACGCCCTGCTGGAAGGGTTCGGCAAGCTCGGGGGTGCCAAAGCCCGCGAAGTGGCGGCCGACGCCCAGCGCGTCAGGGACGGCTACGAACGCCTCGTCGAGGCGTACGTCGGCCAGATGGTGACCCTCTCTCGCAGCAACGACATGAACGCGATGTTCGTCCACCGGGAGCTTCTCGGCCAGCTTAAGGAGGTGGGCAAACGGTTCCAGGTCTGCGCCAACTCCCTCGAAGATATCGTCATCAAGACGGCATAATGTGCTAGAATGGGAGATCAAAGGAGTCAGCGGGTGATGAAACGTGCTTTGGTATGGGGGTTGGCGGCACTGTTGATGGCGGGATGCAGCCGTTCCGAAGAGGGGGTGCTCAGCGGCATAGTCGAAGTCCGGGAGGTGCGGCTGGCCTTTGAGGAGCCCGGAACCCTCGAAGCGGTCGCGGTGGATGTCGGCGACGCGGTCGAAAAGGGAGGGGAGGTCGCCCGTCTCGACGGACGTGAACTCGCCATCGCACTGGAGCGGGCGCGCTACGAACTCAAGAAGGCGCGGGCCGATCTTCAGAACCTCCTCAACACCCCCCGGCCCGAGGCACTGACCGCGGCCCGGGCCAGGGAAAAAGCCGCCGCCGCCCTGCTGCAAAACGCGTCGGACGAATTCGAACGGAGCCGCAAGCTCTACGAAAAGGGGGTGGCGACGGACCAGAGCTATCGGCAGCGGGAGACGGAGTTCAAACAGGCCAAAGAAGCCCTCGGGGCGGCAAAAGCGGACCGGGAGCTGCTTGAGGCAGGCAGCAAGGAGGAGACAGTTTCTGCCCAGGAGATGCAGATCGCGGCCCTGAAGAAGAGCGTCGAGCTTCTGGAGGTGCGTCTGGAAAAACATCGCCTACGCGCCCCGGTTTCCGGCAGGGTCCTGACCCGCAACTTCGAACCGGGCGAATACGTTCGGGCGGGGCAGAGCGTCGTCACCGTCGCCGACCCTGAGGATTGCTGGGTGGTCATCTACGTGCCCGAAGCCTCCTACGGAGAGATCGCGACGGGTCAGGAGGTGACGGTCCGTTTCGACGTCGATGCCGTGGGAAGCGTGAAGGGGAACATCGGGGAGATCGCCGAGGAAGCCTCCTTCGCCCCCCGGATGAATCTGCGCAAGGAGCAGCGCAGCGACCTCTACTTCCGGGTCGAGGTGCGGCTGGACAATAGCCGGCACCTGCTGAAGCCGGGGATGATCGCCGATGTCTTCCTTCGCCGTTGAGACCCGGGGGCTGGCCAAACGCTACGGCGACAAACGCGCCGTCGACGGACTCGACCTGCAGATAAAACCGGGGATCATCTACGGTTTCCTGGGACCCAACGGCTGCGGGAAAACGACGACGCTGCGGATGCTCAGCGGCCTGCTCGAACCCAGCGGCGGCGAAATTTTCCTGATGGGAAGCCCGGTCCACCGCTACTCCGTCGCCCTGCGCAGCCGCATCGGCTACATGTCCCAGCGCTTCTCCCTCTACAATGAACTGAGCTGTTTCGAAAATCTGAAGTTTTATGCCGGGATGTACGGTCTCGAAGGTGCGGAGCGCCTGCGGCGCATGGAAGAGGTAATCGAACGGACACGGCTGCAGGGGTTCGAAAATGAACTGGTCGGAAACCTCTCGGGGGGATGGCGTCAGCGGGTGGCGCTCTGCGCGGCGATGATGCATCGTCCCGAACTGCTCTTTTTGGACGAACCGACCAGCGGGGTCGACCCGGTTTCGGGGCGCCTCTTCTGGGAGGTGGTCTACGAACTGGCTGCCGAGGGGGTGACGGTCGTCGCCAGCACCCACGCCATGAACGAGGCGGAACATTGTGACGAAGTGGGGTTTCTCAGCAGCGGCAGGCTGATTCGCACCGGTTCCCCCCGGGAGCTGAAGGCGTCCCTGCCGGGCCGCGTCGTCGCCGTCGTTGCCGACGACGTCGTCGCTTTGGCGGAGCGGCTCAGAGTGCGGTATCCCGACAGTTATCTCTACGGCAACGAGATCCGCATCCATCTCGAAGACGGGGACGGCGCCGCCCTTTCGGACTACGCGGTGCGCGACGTCGAACCGACCCTGGAAGATCTGTTCGTCTACCTGACGGAGGGCAGCGATGTGGCAGCGTCTTAAAGCGCTTCTTTACAAGGAGTTCATCCAGATGCGTCGGGACCGGCTCACCTTCGGCATCATGGTCGGCATTCCCATCATCCAGCTGCTCATTTTCGGTTTCGCCATCAACACGGAGGTCAAACACCTCCCCACCGCCGTTTACGACATGTCCCGCTCCATGTCCAGCAGTGCGCTGATGCAGCGCTTCGAAGCGAGCGGCTACTTCGACATCGTCGCCTACGTCGACTCCCCGGAAACGATCCGGGAGATGATCGAACGCTCCGAGATACGCGCGGGGTTCCTCTTTCCGCCGGACTACGCGAAGCGCATTGCCGATGCGGAGGATGCGAAGGTGGAGATGATCGTCGATGCCAGCGACTCCATGTCCGCTTCTTCGGCCATCACCACGGCCCAGCTGATCGCACTGGGCTACAACGATGCGCTGCAGGAGGCGCGCAACGGGAACGCCGCCGCATTCCGCCTCTACATTCAGCCGCTTTACAATCCGGATTTCATCAGCGCCCACTACATGGTGCCGGGGATCCTGGGGGTCATCCTTACGATGACCATGGTGATGATCACCTCGGTCTCCATCGTCCGTGAGAAGGAATTCGGCACCCTCGAACAGCTCCTTGTCACTCCCTTGCGCCCCTTTGAACTGATGGTCGGGAAGATCATTCCCTACGTGCTGATCGGGTACGTGCAGATCACCCTGGCGCTGCTTCTGGGGCTGGCGGTTTTCGACATCCCGGTGATGGGGAGCGTGGGGCTGCTCTACCTGTTGACGACCCTCTTCATTCTGGCGTCGCTGAGTTTGGGGATTTTTATCTCCACCGTGGCGAAAAACCAGCTGCAGGCGGTGCAGCTCTCCTTCTTTCTGATCCTTCCGACCATCTTGCTCAGCGGTTTCATGTTTCCCCGGGAAGCGATGCCGGACCTCTTCTACTACCTGGGGGATCTCTTCCCGCTTACCTTCTACCTGGAGATCATCCGCGGAGTGCTGCTCAAAGGGATCGGGCTGGAATTTCTCTACCGCCCGGCTCTGGTGCTGCTCGCCTTCGTCGGTGCGCTGCTGGGTGTCAGCGTGCTGCTCTTCGCCCGGAGGATGCGGCGCCTGTAACCCCGGGCAGCTTTAATGCGTTATACTTTCGGAACCTTACGCGATGGAACGTCTATGAGCTATTGGAACCATATCTACGAACATTTCGACCCGGTGGCCTTTCACCTCTTCTCCATCCCGGTGCACTGGTACGGGATGATGTACGTCCTGGCGCTGCTGACGGCGCTCTGGGCGGCCAAGTGGATCGTCCGCAAGGACGGGGTGGGGATTACGAAAGATCAGCTCGACGACTACTTCATCTACATCGAGATCGGGGTGATCCTCGGGGCGCGGCTGGGGTACATCCTCTTCTACGATACCCACACCCTCTACTACCTGAGCCACCCGTGGCAGATGTTTAACCCCTTCGTCGACGGCCAGTTCGTGGGGATTCGGGGAATGAGCTACCACGGGGCGGTCATCGGCTTCTTCATCGCGTCGTACCTCTTCCACCGGCGACGGGGCCTCCCCTTCGGACGCCTGATGGATATCGTCGCCGTGGCGGTCCCGGTGGGGTACATCTTCGGGCGTATCGGAAACTTTCTGAACCAGGAACTCATCGGCCGGACGACGGAGATGCCCTGGGGGATCTACGTCTACGAGACGCTGCGCCACCCCTCCCAGCTCTATGAAGCCTTTCTGGAAGGCGCCGTCGTCTTTGCGGTCATTTACCTCTACCGCCGTTACAAACATTTCGAGGGGGAGCTCATTCTGCTTTACGGATTCGCCTACGGCATGGCCCGTTTCGTCGCCGAGTTCTGGCGCGAACCGGACGTTCAGGTCGGCTACCTCTGTTGCGGCTGGCTGACGATGGGGCAGCTGCTCAGTTCGCTGATGGTCGTGACCGCCGTGGCGGTGACGCTTTACATTCGCAGGTTCCGTGCTACCCGCTGAAATCCGGGCACCCCTCCGGGTGTTCGAGGAAGTGTTCGATGAACTGCTCCGCGGGTAGCGGAGGGCTGCAGAGGTAGCCCTGGAACATCTGGCAGGACTGGCGCTGCAGAAAGCGGTACTGTTCGGGGGTTTCCACCCCCTCGGCGATGACCTGGTAGTTGAACTTGCGGGCGATGGCGGTGATGGTCTCGATCAGCATGGCGTCATCGGCATCCTCTTGCAGATCCAGGGTGAAGGAGCGGTCGATTTTCAGGGTCGTAAAGGGGAGCTTCTTGAGGTAGTAGAGTGACGCGTACCCCGTCCCGAAGTCGTCGATGGCGACCCCGATGCCGAACTGGCGGAGCCGCTCGATCTTCTTGGCTGTTTCGTCGATCTGGTCGACGATGACCGATTCGGTCAGTTCCAGAACGATGTCGGAGGGGGAGACCCCGTGGGAGGTGATGGTGTCGATCACCTGCTGGGCGTAGCCGTGCTGTTTGAACTGGAGGGTGCTGACGTTGACGGCGATCTGCTCGAACCGCGCCATCTGGGGCAGGGTGTCGCGCCAGTTTTTGAGCTGGCGGCAGGCGGTGTCGAGGACCCAGGCTCCCAGGGATTCGATGAGACCGGTCTCTTCGGCGAGGGAGATGATCTCCTCGGGGCTGATAAAGCCCCGTTCGCTGTGGTTCCAGCGCAGCAGCGCTTCGGCACCGACGATGCGGTTGTCTTCAAAGGCGACGACCGGCTGGTAGTAGAGCTCGAGACGCTCTTCGTCCAGGGCGTGGCGCAGGTCGTTTTCCAGCTGCAGTCGCTCCTTGACCCAGCGGTCCATCTCCTCCTGGTAGAAACTGGTTTTGCCCCGTCCTTCTTTCTTGGCCAGGTACATCGCCATGTCGGCATGTTTGAGCAGGTTTTCGGGGTCGCTGTTCTCTACGTCGGTCATGGCGATGCCGATGCTGGTGGAGACGTTAAGGCGGTGTCCCTGGATGACGAAGGGGGCCTCGAGGGCCTTGTGAACCTTGTCGGCGATCATCTCCGCGTTGGCGGCGGCGTAGGTCGCGGTGTAGCCGAGGTCGGGGAGGAGGATGACGAACTCGTCGCCGCCGAGACGGGAGACGACGTCCTCCTCGCGGATGGTGGCCCCGAGCCGAATCGCCGTCTCCTTCAGAAGTTCGTCGCCGATGGAGTGGCCGAGAGAGTCGTTGATTTTTTTGAACTGATCGAGGTCGAGGAAGAGGACGGCGGCGACGGTGTGGTGGCGTTTGAAGCGCAGCACACCTTGCTTGAGATGGTCCATCAGGAAGGAGCGGTTAGGAATGTTGGTCAGGGTATCGTAATAGGCCTGGTGGCGGATCTTCTCCTGGGCGATCATATGCTCGGTGATGTCCGAAACGATGCCGATGCCCCCCACCAGTTTGCGATCGGAATCGAGCAGCGGCGAAGAGCGCAGGCCGACGTAGATCTGGGCGCCGGAGAGCTTCGAGGAGTAGGCCCCTTCGTAGTAGCCGCTGCGGCGTTCAAGGACCGCTTCGATGGCGGGCAGGACCCGTTTGTCGGGCAGGGTTTTCATATCGAGGCCGATGAGCTGCTCGACGGGAGCATGGAGAATCTTTCCGAAGGCCTCGTTGGATTCGATGATCTTCAGATGCGTGTCGTAGAGAAAGATGCCGATCGGGGCTTCATGGAAGATGGTCCCGAAGCGCTCTTCGCTCAGGTTGAGCTGGCGCTGCGCCTTTTCGAACAAAATGCCGGACTTGAGGGTTTTAACCAGGTCGTCATAGTAGTTCTGGGCGATGACAAGCAGCATTACCAGGAACATCAGGACCATCGTGGCGACGAAATAGTGGTCGGCGCCCCCCTCGATCATCATGCGTGCGGCAATGGGGGTAAGGAGCAGTACCAGGTAGAGCCGCAGGGCGTTGAGCATCGACGCCAGGGTATTCATCGCACCGGCGGCCATGCCCGCGAGAATGATGATCAGCATTGCCTGGGACTGAAAATTACCGGGAACGTAGAGCAGGTAGGAACCCCAGCCGTAAATGCTTCCCCCCATTGCGATGCCGATCATGAAACGGAGTTCCCAGCCCCCGACGCTGTGGCGGTCGGGATGGCGTTCATAGCCGTGGGCGATAAGGAAACGCCAGCCGCTTACCAGCACGATGAGACCGAACCAGAGTGTGACGAGAAAGTTGTCGACGTGTTCCCAGACGCCGTAGGTGAGTGCCGCAGCACCGATGACGGTCGCCAGCATCCCAAGCTTGAGGGCGTAAAAAGCGTGCTTGAGAAGCCCTGTCCGCAGTTTGAGTTCGTCTTCCCTGTCGTAGGCGGTGGTATGGGGAGCGGTTAACGGCATGGAGGCATATCCCATCGGCTTGATTCACGGTATGTCATGGACGAAAACCCTGCGGGTGTTCGACATAAAAAGCGACCGTTCAGTTGATCACAATCATAACATCAAACGTTCAAAATCCGCTTAATCGGAGGATTTTGAATCGGGTTCGGCGTAGATGGTCTGATGCCGTTCGATCAGACGGATCAGGGACATGAAGAAGGCGGTGATGGCCGGTCCGAGGATCATTCCCCAGAAGCCGAAAGTGCTGAGTCCTGCGATGATGGCGAAGAAGATGAGCAGCTCGTTCATCTTCGCTTCGGATTTGACGATCCGCAGGTTGATCTGCTTGATGATGAGGGGCTTGACGAAGGTGTCGGCGAAGACGGAGATGACGATGACGGAGTAGAGCGCGATGAAGATGGCGCCCCCCGTGTGCCCCCGGTAGAACTCGAAGAGCATGAAAGGGACCCACATCAATGCCCCGCCGACGATGGGAATGAGGGAAGCGAAGCCGTACATGATGCCGAATAGCAGGCCGTTGTATCCCATGAAAGCGACGGCAATGCCGAAGAGGGCCCCTTCGAACATGGCGGTGGTGATGATGGAGTAGAAGACGACGCCCATCACGGAGGTGAGTTCGAAGCCCAGCACCGCGGTATCCTGCTGCGGCAGCTGCACGATCTTGCGAACGAAGGTGAGGATCGCCCGTCCGTGGTATTGGGCGAAGAAGTAGAAGACGATGATCAGCAGGGCGCTTTTGAGAAAGGAGGCGCTGTAGCTGCCGACGGTCCCGGCCATGGAGAGGGCCTTGGAAGCGAGGGTGTTGAGGTTGAGCTCGTTGAACCACTGTTCGAGCTGCGGGGCGATGGGGGTCATGATTTTCGGGGCGTTTTCGATCCAGTGGCCGACGCTGTTGAAAAAAGCGGTGAGTTGTTCGGGCTCGATGCTGTTGAGCTTGATGGTCAGCGCCCCCAGGAAGTAGCCCAGCGGGGCGAAGAGGAGCAGGGCCAGCAGCAGGGTCGAGAGCAGGGCCGCAGCCAGGGGGGAGCGGGTCAGCAGTTCGAGCCGGTGCTGGATATTGGCCGTCGACATCGCCAGCAGCGTGGCGATGGTGATGCTGAGCAGAAAGGGCTGATAAAGCTGGTACATCCAGTAGAGCGCCGCCAGGAAGAGCAGGGCGGAAAAGTGCTGGGGCTTCATTCGAAGAGGCTCGACTCGGAGGCGGGGTGTTTGAACTTCAGAACGTCGTAGGTCCGGGGGGTCGCCACGCGGCCGCGGGCGGTGCGTTCGAGGAAGCCGTTGGCGAGGAGGTAGGGTTCGAGGACGTCTTCCACGGTCCCCTCGTCCTCGCTCAGGGCCGCGGCGATGGAACTCAGACCCATCGCGCGCCCCTTGGCGTCGACCAGGAGTTTCAGCAGCCGCAGGTCCATCTCGTCAAAGCCGTTGGCGTTGATGCCGAGCTGGTCGAGGGCGTAACGGGTCCGCTCGATGTGGATCTGTGTCTCGTCGGCGACGTCGGCGAAGTCCCTGACCCGACGCAGCAGCCGCAGGGCGATCCGCGGGGTGCCCCGGCTGCGCCGGGCGATCTCCAGCGCCGCATCGTGTGCGACGGGTTTGCCCAGCTTCTGCGCCGCCTGGACGATGATGCGGGCGAGCTCCTCGGCATTGTAGAAGTTCATGCGGAAGTTCATGCCGAAACGGTCGCGTAGGGGGTTTGAGAGCATTCCCGCCCGGGTGGTTGCCCCGATGAGGGTGAAGCGGGGCAGGTCGATCTTCACGGTCTGGGCCGCCGGTCCGCTGCCGATGATGATGTCGAGGCGGAAATCTTCCATGGAGGGGTAGAGAATCTCCTCCACCGCCGGGGAGAGGCGGTGGATCTCGTCGATGAAGAGGATGTCCCCCTCCTCAAGGTTGGTCAATATGGCGGCGAGGTCACCGCTCTTTTCGATCATGGGGGCGGCGGTGACTTTGATGTTGGCCTGCATCTCGTTGGCGATGATGAGGGCCAGCGTCGTCTTTCCGAGTCCCGGAGGGCCGAAAAAGAGGGTGTGGTCAAGGCACTCGCCCCGCTTCCGGCTCGCCTCGATGAAGACGCCAAGGTTCTTCTTGATCTGCTCCTGGCCGATGTAGTCGTTCCACCCCTCGGGGCGCAGGGAGGTTTCGGTTGCCTCTTCGCTCTCGAAGCGTTCGATCTCTACGAGCCGTTCCATCAGTAGGTGTACCTTTCATCCGGGAAGCTGCGGTTTTGCACTTCATCCTTGTAGCTTTGCACCGCCGCTTTCACCAGGGCGGCGCCGTCGAGGTATTTCTTGACGAATTTCGGGGTGAAGGGTTCGAAGAGGCCGAGCATGTCCGAAAAGACCAGCACCTGTCCGTCGACCCCATTGCCCGCACCGATGCCGATGACGGGGATGGCGACCGCTTCGGCCACTGCCGTTGCCGCTTCGGCCTTCACCCCCTCGATAACCAGACAGAAGGCACCCGCCGCCTCGACGGCTTTGGCATCCTCGATAAGCTGTGCCGCCTGGGCCTCGTCTCTGCCTTTGACCTTGTAGCCCCCTTCGGAGCGAACCGACTGGGGCAGCAGGCCGATGTGCCCGCAGACCGCGATGCCGTTGGCGCAGAGGTGGGCGATGATCTCCGCCTTGTCGCTGCCTCCCTCGAGCTTCACCGCGTCGGCGCCGGTCTCCTTGAAGATGCGGATGGCGTTGTCGAGGGCGCGGTTGCGGTCGGTATCGCTTCCGAAGGGCATGTCGCAGATGACGAAACTCCCGGGGGCACCGGTGCAGACCGCCCGGGTGTGGTAGATCATCTGCTCCAGGGAGGCGCTGAGGGTGTCGTCTCTGCCGGCGAAGCTCATGTTGAGGCTGTCGCCGACGAGCAGGATGTCCGCAATCGGTTCGAAGAGGCGCGCAAAGAGCGCGTCGTAGGCGGTGATCATCGTCAGCGGCGTCACGCCTTTGGCTTTTTTGATGGAGGTGATGGTGTGCTGTTTGTTCATGTCGTCCTGCCTCGTGATGCGGGGGCAATATTTGGGATTATTTTAGCGAAAAGTGGTTGGTACCCCTCTCAAAAGGGGCAGATTGCGATAAATTCCTCCCGCACTCAGGCCAGAAGTCCTTTCAGAACTCCGTTCAGGCCGGTGTGGAAATTGTAGTGGACGACCGGGAAGTCTGCGTATTCGTTGCGGAGATCGACGCGGTAGCCCGCAAGATAGGCTTCCAGGGGTTCAAGATCCAGTTTCAGGTAGCGTTCCGCTTCCTGGGCAGCATGGCGGGTGCCTTCCAGGCGTCCTGAACGGTTGCTCCGGGCCAGGGTGAAGGCCAGATGCCGGAGCGACATCAGGTCGCACCAGCGCAGCCAGAGTTCGGGGCTCAGCCGCTCCTGCGGTACCCCCTCGGGGTCAAAGAGCAGGCCCCGGTCGCGCAGGGGAATCAGCACCGAGAGCTGGGCCCGGGCGAGGGGAGGGAGTTTCTCCGCCCAGAGGGGGGATTCGCCGCTGCGTTCCAGGGCGCTGCCCAGGGCGGCGAGAATCGTTTCGGCGGCTTCCGTCGCCAGCAGTTGCGGCAGGGGTGTGCTCATGGGACTCCTTTTATGGTGCCAATGTAGCGCCTTTAGTATAATTTCACCATTAAACTTCGACAGATGGAGTCAGGATGAAAGTTTCCAAAAGCGTAATGACCAACGGTGCGGCGGCGGGGGTCGTCGCCCTCTCGTTTTTTCTGGAGGGTACGGCGGCCAAGATCGCCCTGCTGACAGGGCTTTTTGCCCTTTCCGGAGCGGTGACCAACGTGCTGGCGATCCATATGCTCTTCGAACGGGTGCCGCTGCTCTACGGCTCGGGAGTGATCGAAGCGCGTTTCGACGCCTTCCGCAGTGCGATCCGTTCGCTGATGATGGCGCAGTTTTTCACCCGGGAACAGCTCGACGCCTTCTTCGCCTCGGAGGAGCAGAAACTCGACCTCGCTCCGGTGATCGAAGCCACCGATTTCTCCCCGGCCTACGACGCCCTGACCAAGACGGTGATGGAGTCCTCTTTCGGCGGAATGCTCGGGATGTTCGGCGGCGAACGGGCGCTGGAGGGGCTGCGTGAACCCTTTACGAAGAAGATGAAACGGGCCGTTTTGACCATCGTCGAAACCGACGCGTTCAACGCACAGCTTCAGCAGAGCCTCGCTTCCTCCTCCCTCAGTGACGACATGATCGTCTCCATCGAGGGGCTCATCGACGCCCGGCTGGCGGAGATGACGCCCAAAACGGTGAAGGAGATGGTGCAGCAGCTCATTCGCGAACACCTGGGGTGGCTGGTGGTCTGGGGCGGCGTCTTCGGCGGCCTGATGGGATGGGTCGGGGCGCTACTGCTCTAGGGGGTCGAGCACGATGACGTGCCACTCTCCGCGGTAGTAGGCTTCGAGCGTGCAGGCCTCGGTGACGCGGTAGCCGTCGAAGGTGATGCGGTGGACGCCGGGGGCGAGAGTTTCGGAGTACTCGGTCAGTACCGTATGGACGGGACGGGCGTCGAAGCTGCTCAAACGGACGTTGAGGTGGCGGTGGTTGTAGCCATCCCCCTCGTACCGGAGGGTAATCGTCGCATCGCTTCTTTGTACATGGGGAAGGCCAGTGCGCGCTTCTGTGTCAAAGTCGGGAGCAGTGACGCGGGCCAGGGCGGTTTTCGTTCCGCCGTCGACGAGGTAGAGCTCCCCGCTCCAGAGCAGCGACGCGGCCATCAAAAGCGCGGCGACGGTCTTCACGCCGTGACCTCGATGGTCACCTCTTCGCCGATGGTGATGATCTCCCCCGCCCGAATCTTCGCCCGCTTGCGGGTCTCGACCTCACCGTTGCGGAAGACGTAGCCGTGCTCGATGAGCTGTTTCGCCTCGCCGCCGCTGTCGACAAGGTCGAGGAGTTTGATGAGTTTGTAGAGTTCGATGTACTCGCTGGTCAGTTGATAGGTCATGCCGGCATTGTATCCGAGGCTATGTTAAAATTGGCCGAGACTAACGAATTAGAAGAGAAGGAGAGACGATGAAAACCTATGCGCTGCAACTGCGGGTGTGGCACTGGCTGCACGCCCTGACCGTATTGGGACTGCTGGGGACCTTTTTTCTGCGAAAGACCTTTCTGAGCTGGCGGGCCAACGCCGAGATTCTTTCGGCCAAGCTCGCCGGGTTCGGCATCGAGGTCACGTCCGAGCAGGCCGCCGCCCTGGCGAAAGCGGTGCGCGCCCCGATGTGGGAGTGGCACATCATCCTCGGGTTCGTCTTTGCCGCCCTGGTGGCGTGGCGGCTGGTCATGATTCTCAAAGAGGGGTTCGGGTATGCGCCGGAAACGGTTCACATGGCGTGGGTCTACCGCGGTTATAAAGTGCTTTATGCGTTGCTCGCCTTTATGGCCGTTAGCGGCATCGTTATCTACTTTGCCGCCGACATCGGCATCGGTAAGGAGCGTGCCCATGACGTCAAGGAGCTGCATGAAGCCGCGGCCTGGGGTGTCGTTGCCTTCGTCGTATTGCACATCGCAGGGGTGTTTCTCGCGGACAACCGCGACCAGAAGGGGATCGTGTCGAAGATGATTTCCGGTTAAGGGCCCTTGGCAAGCCCGCGCTGAAGGGAGACGTCAGGACGTGACGATGGGTTCCGTTCGCGGCGGGGCTTCGCTGAAGGGGCTGCCGGAGAACAGGGGAGAGACGGGCCGGGCCGTCGCGGATTACCAGGTATCGCGGGGCGGACGCGGCTGTTTCGGACGTGCGACGTTGACGCGCAGGGTCCGACCGTCGTAACTGCTGTTCTCGAGTTTTTCAATCGCCTGGTTGGCTTCGTCGTCCGAAGGCATCTCTACAAATCCGAATCCGCGGAAGCGGCCGGTTTCGCGATCGTTGATAAATTTTACCGAAGTCACTTTCCCGTACTGGGAGAAGAGTTCGCCGAGGTCTTGTTCCGATTTGCTGTAGGGGATATTACCCACATAGATCTGAGTCACGATAATACTCCATTTATCTTGGGATTCTGTGTTCATCGATCATTGTAGCATAAAAGTTTAAATCGATGAAAAATTGTTAGAGAAAATTTTTTATTTCTTGCGCTTTTCCCCTTTTGAAACCCTTGCATCCCCCTTCAAACCGCAGAATTTCCCGTATCGCGTCACACCGCATTTTCGATTGTCCGCTTTTAACGCGAAACGTTTTGGCCACTTTTTGTTGCCTTCCGACTCGGAATGCTATACAATAGATGCATGAAAACACAGAGTCTCTATATCGCATCTCTCGAACCCCAGGCCGGAACCCTCTTCGTGACCGTCGGAGTGATGGAATTTCTTCACAGCCGGATCGGCCGGGTCGCCTTCTTCCGTCCCGTCATCGAAGACGGGGAGGCGCGGGACGGGGACATCGACTTCGTGCTGGAACATTTCGGCCTGGAGATGGAGTACGCCCAGACCTACGGCTACCGGGTCTCCGAAGTGGAGATGATGCTCTCCAACCACCAGAGCGGAGAACTCTACGCGGGGCTCATCCGCAAGTTCAAGGCGCTGCAGCGGGAGTATGACTTCGTACTCTGCGAGGGACTCAACCGCTACAGCTTCTCCGCGACGCTTGATTTCGACATCAACCTCGAGATCGCCACCAACCTCGGCACCCCCTACGTTAGCATCATCAACGGCCGGGAGAAGAGCATCGAGGAGCTGCGCGAGGAGATCCGCATCGAGTCCGAGTGCGTCGGCAACAGCTGCGGCAACCATTTCGCCACCTTTGTCAACCGCCTGGACGAGGGGCTGATGGAGGCACTGGCCGGGGCGGTCAGCGGCGACGATCTCAACGGGGTGCCCCACTTCTACCTGCCCGAGGTGGCCGAACTCGACCGCCCCACCGTCGGCGAGGTGATGGAGGCCCTGGGTGCCGTTCACCATTTCGGTGAAGCGGCGGACCTGAAGCGGGTGGTGCGTCAGAGCAAGATCGCCGCGATGAACCTGGAGCATTTTCTTTCGCACATCGAGGAGGGGGATCTGGTGATCGTTCCCGGCGACCGGGCCGACATCCTCATCGGTTCGCTGGGAACGCTCTACTCCAGCCGCTACCCGAAAATCTCCGGCATCCTCCTCACCGGCGGCATCATTCCCGAAGCGAGCATCACCGCCATGCTCGAGGGGTTCAAAAACATCCCGGTCCCCATTCTCGGCGTCGAAAGCGACACCTACACGACGGCGATGCGGGTGCGGGACGTCCCCTCGCGCATCCGCCCCCACAGCGACCGGAAGATCGCCTTGGCGATGGGGCTTTTCAACGCCCATGTCGACATCGCCGCCATCGAGGCGAAGATCGAGACCGGGGGCTCCTCCGTCGTGACGCCCGCCATGTTCGAGTACGAACTCTTCGAACGGGCCCGGAAGCTTCGCAAACGGATCGTACTCCCCGAAAGCAGCGACGAGCGGGTGCTTCGCGCGGCGGAGATCCTGACCCGCCGGGACGTCGTCGACGTCGTGCTTCTGGGGGAGCCGGAGAAGGTGCGACACAAGGGGGCCATGCTGGGACTCGAACTTGACGGGGTGGAGATCATCTGTCCCTGCGACAAGGCGATGCAGGAGCGCTATACGGAGCTTTTCTACGAGATGCGCAAGGCGAAGGGGCTGACGCGGGACGCGGCGGCGGACGCCATGAGTCACAGCACCTATTTCGCGACGATGATGGTCCATGCCGGCGATGCGGACGGGATGGTCTCGGGGGCGATGCATACGACGGCGGACACGGTGCGCCCCGCGCTGCAGATCATCAAGACGCGGCCGGGGATCTCCATCGTCTCCAGCGTCTTCTTTATGTGCATGCAGACCCGGGTGCTGGTCTACGGCGACTGTGCGGTCAACCAGGAACCCGATGCCCGGCAGCTCGCCGAGATCGCCGTCTCCTCCGCGGACACGGCGGCCGGTTTCGGCATCGAACCTCGGGTGGCGATGCTCTCTTACTCCACCGGCAGCTCCGGGAGCGGCGAGGAGGTGGAGAAGGTGCGCGAAGCGACCCGGCTGGTCCGTGAGGCCCGTCCGGATCTTCCGGTCGAAGGCCCCATCCAATACGACGCGGCGATCGACCCGGAAGTAGCGATGCAGAAACTTCCGGAAAGTTCCGTGGCGGGGCAGGCGACCATCTTCATCTTCCCCGATCTCAACACCGGCAACAACACCTACAAGGCGGTGCAGCGCTCCTCCGGGGCCGTCGCCGTCGGACCGGTGCTGCAGGGGCTGAAAAAACCGGTCAACGACCTGAGCCGGGGATGCAGCGTCGCCGACATCGTCAACACCGTCGCCATCACCGCCATCCAGGCCGGAGGCGAGTCGTGAAAATCCTGGTCCTCAACTCCGGCAGCTCCTCCGTCAAGTTCCAGCTCGTCGAGATGCGCGGACGCAGCGTCATCGCTTCGGGGCTGGTCGAAAAGATCGGCGAAGGGCAAGGCCACGCCCGCATCGAGGCACAGGGACGGGTAGAGAACGTCGAACAGCACATTCCCGACCATGCCGCCGGACTGCAGATCATCCGGGAACTGCTGCAGCGTACCGGAAGCGTGACGGATTTCGATACCCTCGACGGCATCGGCCATCGGGTCGTTCACGGCGGCGAGGCGTTCCGGGAACCGGCCCGTGTCGACGCGGAGGTGATGGCAACCATCGATGCACTCTCCTCCTTCGCCCCGCTGCATAACCCGGCCAACCTGGAGGGGATCCGCGTCGCCATGGCGCTCGCACCCCATGTGCCCCAGGTGGCGGTCTTCGACACGGCGTTTCACCAGACCCTGCTGCCCGAAGCCTACCTCTATGCCCTCCCCAAACGGCTTTACGAGGAGGAGGGGATTCGCCGTTACGGGTTCCACGGAACGTCGCATCACTACGTGGCCAAGGCGGCGGCGGAGTATATGGGGCGTCCCCTCGAGACCCTCAACATGATCACCCTGCACCTGGGCAACGGTTCGAGCGTCTGCGCCATCCGTCAGGGGAAAAGCCTCGACACCTCCATGGGGATGACCCCGTTGGAGGGGCTGGTCATGGGGACGCGCTGCGGGGACCTCGACCCGGAGATTCTCCTCTACCTCCACCGCGAACGGGGAATGAGCGCCGAAGCGCTTGAGCGGCTGGTCAACAAGGAGAGCGGTCTCAAGGGGCTGTGCGGCACCAACGACATGCGCGAGGTGATCGAACGGATGGAAGCGGGGGACGAAGATGCGCGCCGCGCCTTCGAGGTCTTCGACTACCGGGCGCGCAAATACATCGGGGCCTACGCCACGGTGCTGGGGCGGGTCGACGCCCTGGTCTTTACCGGGGGGATCGGGGAACACTCGCCCCATGTCCGCGCCTCGGTCTGCAAGGGGCTCGAGGAGATCTTCGGGATCGCCGTCGACCCCGAGCGCAACCGCGAAAGCACCGGGACGCAGATCCGTCCCATCCACGCGAAGTACGCCCGGGTGCAGACTTTCGTCGTCCCCACCAACGAGGAACTGGAGATTGCCGTCGAGACGCAACGGCTCATCAAAGAAGGAGCGCAACCGTGAAGAAGATGGTCCATTATGCCCCCTCCCAGGAGGAGATCTACAAGTACAACATGCAGAAGAGTTCCGATGCGAACTACGACTACTACAAGATCAACCTCGCGACGCTGGTGGAGTCCCAGCGCGAACGTCTGTCGCGCCGCTACGGTGTCTCGCTGCGCATCCTCGAGGATGAACCCTTTCTGGTCCTGGCGGTCGTCAAAGAGTACGGCGAGTGACCTGCCCCTGCGGTTCCGAAAAGGCGTACGCAGCGTGCTGCGGTGCGCTGCACCGGGGCGAACGCCCGGCGGAGACGGCGCTGGAGCTGATGAAGTCGCGTTACAGCGCCTTTGCCGCGGGGCAGGGACGCTACCTGGTCGACACCCTGGCCGAAGAGCATCGCGCAGACGCGGATGCGGCGGCGATCGCCGCCGATGCCGCCGCCGTGGAGTGGCTGGGGCTGGAGATCGTCGACTCGGTTGCATCCGGCGATCGGGCCACGGTGGAGTTCAAGGCATGCTACCGGGTGTCGGGAGCGGTTGCGGTGCTGCACGAGAAGAGCCGCTTCGAACGGCGCGGGGGCAGATGGTACTACGTCGACGGCATCCTCTACGATGCGAAAATCGGCCGCAACGACCGCTGTCCCTGCGGCAGCGGCAGAAAATACAAGCAGTGCTGCGGCCGGGTTAATCCTCTGTAAATCGACTCTTCGCTATAATCGCTTCACTTAAAAGCGAGTGTTATAAGCTCAAATAATATTACTTAAAGAGACGATTACCATGGTACAAGTGACAAATCTTACGATGCGCTACGGCAGCCGCGTGTTGTTCAGCGAAATCAACCTCAAACTCGACCGCCACAAACGCTACGGCCTCATCGGCGCCAACGGTGCGGGCAAAACGACCTTTTTGAAAATTCTCAGCGGCGAGATCAAGGAGTTCGAGGGGGAGATCTCCATCGAACCGGGCCTCAAAGTCGGCGTACTCGGACAGAACCAGTATG
Source organism: Sulfurimonadaceae bacterium (assembly GCA_050292215.1). GTDB lineage: Bacteria > Campylobacterota > Campylobacteria > Campylobacterales > Sulfurimonadaceae > SZUA-415. The sequence continues at coordinate 57,262 of JBNKLF010000002.1, forward strand.
CCTTCGAGGAGTTCACCATCGCCGATGCGGTGCTCTACGGCAACAAGCGCCTCTACGACGCCATCAAGGAGAAGGAAGAGCTCTACACCAACGGCGACTTCGAAGACGACGCGGTCAACAACCGCCTCGCGGAACTGGAGGTGATCTGCGTCGAGGAGGACCCGACCTACGAATACGACGTCAACGTCACCAAGGTGCTCGAAAACGTCGGCATCCCCGCCGACTGCCACCAGGACCTGATGTCGACCCTGCCGACGGCGGATAAGTTCAAGGTCCTGCTCGCCCAGGTGCTCTTCCCCAAACCCGACGTCCTCTTCCTCGACGAACCCACCAACAACCTCGACATCGAAACGATCTCCTGGCTCGAAAACGAGCTGCAGCGCCACGAGGGGACCATGGTGGTCATCTCCCACGACCGCCACTTCCTCAACGCCGTCGTGACCCACATCCTCGACGTCGACTTCCAGAAGATCCGCGAGTTCACCGGGACTTACGACGACTGGTACATCGCGGCCAACGTCATGGCCAAACAGGCGGAGATGGAGCGCGACAAGAAGCTCAAGGAGAAAGAGCAGTTGGAGAGCTTCATCCGCCGCTTCTCCGCCAACGCCTCCAAGGCGAAACAGGCGACGTCGCGTCAGAAGCAGCTTGAAAAGCTCAGCATCGAAGATATCAAGCCCTCCAGCCGCCGCGATCCCAGCATTGTCTTCAAGGCGAAACGCCAGATGGGCGACGAGGCCCTCGACCTCGTCGACGTCTCCCACGACTACGGCGAAGGCCCGGTCCTGCAGAACATGACCCTTCACATCGAACCGGGGGAAAAGATCGCCCTCATCGGTTCCAACGGCGTGGGCAAAACGACCCTGTGCAACATCATCATGGAGGAGATCAAACCGACTTCCGGCGAGGTGAAGTGGGGCGCGACCATCGAGCCGACCTACTTTCCGCAAAACACCACCGACCGCATCAAAAGCAGCGATTCGCTCTATGACTGGCTCCGCGCTTTCGACCCCAAACGCGACATCTCCGAAATCCGCAACTGCCTGGGGCGGATGCTCTTCAACGGCGAACAGCAGGAGAAGTCCGCGGCGAACATCTCCGGGGGCGAGAAGCACCGCATGATGCTCTCCAAAATGATGCTCGAGGGGGGCAACTTCCTGGTCCTCGACGAACCCAACAACCACCTCGACCTCGAGGCCATCGTCGCCCTGGGCGAGGCGCTTTACAACTTCGAGGGCAACGTCATCTGTGTCTCCCACGACCGGGAACTGCTTGACGCCTTCGCCGGCCGCGTCATCGAACTGCACAGCGACGGCAGCTACACCGACTTCAAAGGCAGCTATGAAGAGTTCGCCGAAGCGAAGAACGAAGGCAAGCTCTAAGCCCAAAACGGGGGAAATGCGCTGCGTGAACGCGGCGCTCACACGAGAAGACGGCGGCCGCCGGAGGCCGCCTGCAGCACGCTAACGCAGGAGAGACGCATCCATGGAAGCATTCAGAGAACACATCGGTTTCGGGATCGCGGGCAACTTCGCGCTGCACCTTGAACAAGCCGGAGAGATGGCGGATTTCGCATCCGTCGAGACGGAGGATGAAAACGGTCCCAAGGGGATGTTCCCCTTCTACCTTCCTGGCAATGACGGGCAGCTGGGGGTTTACCCGCTTTGCGATTCGACCATCGTGCTTCCCGTGGAAGAGGCCAACGTTCAGGCGGAGCCGGAGGTCGCGCTCCTTTGCGACCTGGAGTACGAGAACGGAATGGTCCGCGCCATCCGTCCCACCCACTTCGCCGCCTACAACGACTGCTCCATCCGTAAAGAGGGGGCGAAAAAGATCTCCGAGAAGAAGAACTGGGGTGCTTCGTCGAAGGGGCTCAGCCGTCAGCTCATCCCCATCGACCGTTTCGAACCGGGGGGCATCATGGACCGCTGGCACATCTGCAGTTTTCTGCGCCGGGGCGGGACGCTGATGCGGTACGGCGAAGATGTCGCGATCACCGGTTACAGCTACTTCTACGACCGGCTGCTGGAGTGGATGAAAAAGCAGATCAATACACAAAAAGATCAGGGCCCCCTCGAACCGCTGCTCGAATACGTCAAGGCCTGCGGCTACCCGAAGCATGCGGTCATCAGCATCGGGGCGACCCGCTATACCCTCTTCGGGGAGACCCATTTTCTCGAAGAAGGGGATGAAGTGATCATCGTCCTTTACGACGCGGAAGAGCATTGCAAGAACCCGGTCATGTCCGATGTGGTCCGAGGCGATTACGGCAAAGCGGGAATGAGCTGCCTGGTCAAAAAGGTGGTGCGTGGCTAGGGGCACCCGGCTCGACCTGGAGATCGGCGCCCGCTTCGAAGCGGGATGGCAGGAGGTCGAAACGGCGAAAGAGACGGTGACGCCGGAGATCCTGGAACCGTCGAAACACCGCCTGGTCTTCAAAAAAGAGAAGCGGCGGGGGAAAACCGTCACCCTTGTCGGGCCTTTTCAACTCGAAGCGACCGATGCCGCTTCCGTGCTGGCGCGCTTGAAGAAGCAGCTGGGGTGCGGCGGCACCTTCAAAGAGGGGTGGATGGAGTTCCAAGGAGACGTGGAGGCTAAGCTGCGCCCGCTCTTGGACGCCGAAGGATTTGCTTTAAAGTCTCGACGGTAACGACGAAACCGTTGCGCCCCTCCTCCTTCGCTTCGTAAAGGTTGGCGTCGGCCATGGAGAGGATGACGTTCTCGTCCATCTCCGCTGACGGCACCAGGGCGGTCACCCCGATGGAGACCGTCAGATACTCCGAAGCGTCGTTGCCCGCATGGGGGATCGCCATCGCCTCGATGGCGCCGCGCACCTTCTCCGCCACTTTTTTGGCGTGATCGGGTGTGTTGTCCGTCAGCAGCACGGCAAACTCCTCGCCCCCCAGCCTGAAGATGAAGTCCCCGGGACGCTGCAGCGTTTCGCGCAGGGTTTCTCCCACCCTTTTGAGCGCATGATCCCCTTCGATGTGTCCGTAGGTGTCGTTGTACTGTTTGAAGTGGTCGATGTCGAGCATCATGAAGGTGATGTAGCTGCCGGAGCGCTTGGCCCGCTTGAGTTCGCGGTCGTAAACCATGTTGAAGTAGCGGCGGTTGTGCAGCCCGGTGAGGCTGTCGGTGTAGGAGGCGCTCTCCAGCCGGCTGTTGGCGGCTTTGAGGTTCTCCGTGGTGACCTCCAGGTCGCGCTGCTGGCGCTGGATGCTGTTGAAAATGGCGTAGGCGACCCAGAGCACGGCGCCGGCAATGATGCCCATAATGATGATCAGCTGGGTCAGGGTGTTGTCGTAGGTCACCAGCAGCTGGCGGCGCTGCAGGTAGGCGACATCCTTTTCATACTGCAGCAGCCGGTCCACGACACGGTTGACCTCGTCGATGACCCGGGTGGTGCTCTCCGCGGAGAGGCGTTTGACGTTGATCCCCTGGTGGCAGACGTCGATGACCCGGGAGATGTGGTGGTTGGCCCGTTTCAGGGCCCCGGTGGCGTACTCGACGTACTCCATCTCCTTGGCGTTTTTGTAATGCGACGCATAATTTTTCCAGAGCATCTGAACCTTGTCGAGGTTGGCGGAGAGTACCGCGGAGGCTTCGAAAGGACTCAGCGAACCGTCGACCAGGCGGTAAACCGTCGTCTCGACGCCGTTAGTGTAGGCGTGGCGCAGCTCGTTGAGTTCGTTGACCGGGGTGAACGATCCGAAGTAGAGGGCGTCGAGGTTGCGTTTCATCGAGGAGATGTTGACGTAGCCCACGATGCCGGCGAGGGTGACCCCCATACCGATGAGGAGAAAGAGGATCACCAGTTTGGTCTTCAGACGCAGCGAATGGATCAGTTCCATGGCTTTCGGACCTCCCGATGGCAGTATGCCGTTTCAAAGCAAAAGACATACCAAGCCCGCATTTCGCTACAATATGCGAAAAACGGGATGTCATGGCAAAACGGATCATCAAGAGCGAACGCATCAAAACCATCATCAAAAACATCGCGGCGGACTTCCGCTTCTCCAACGAGATGGGCGGGTATGCGCTGCTTTTCTACAAGGCGGAGACCCAGGGAGTCATTGCCGGCAAGGAGATCGACGAGATGACCGAGTACCTTGCCACGGGGCTTAAAGAGCTGCAGAACAACATCGAGTGGCGCCGCGAATACCTGGCAGAGCACCCCGGAGCCGACGAGATGAAGATGCTCGAGAGCCTCAAGACGATCGAGGAGGAGTACCTCGATCTGCTCGCCTTTTTGAAGAAGTAGCGGAAATTTTCGTCTAGGCGATCAGCAGCCAGTAGAGGAAGGCCCAGAGCCCGTAGACAATCAGGAAGATGACCCCGAATACCAGAATGACGCGGGTGACGAGAATCCAGAGAAAGCGGAGCCAGGTCGGCATTACTTCTCCGGTTTGTAGGGGACGAAGGGAATTTTCTTGCCGATGGCGTAGAGAATGCCGCCTTGCAGATCGATGACGTCGTAGCCGAGTTTCTGGGAAAGGAAGTTCGAGACGATACGGGTGCGGTTGCCGCTGTTGCAGATGAGGGCGAAGGGCTTTTTCGTGTCGACTTTGGCGTTGAGCGCTTTAAGGAACCCCTCGACGTCGTAGCCGCCTTGTTCGTTGAAGAACATGATGGGGATGGCACCTTTGACCAGGCCGGTGTTTTGCCACTCCCCGGGGGTGCGGATGTCGACGATGGGGGTGCCGGAGTCGACCAGTGCGGCATCGATGTACTGCTGTTTGAGGTCGGCCAGCAGCGAAGAAGCGGTAAAGAGAAGCAGAAGAGCCAGTATAGAGCGCATGATTAACCTGTTGCTTGATGGGTTGCGGCTATAATTGTACGATCTCATAGTTAACAATCCCCTGTAACCGGGCCGAGAGGAGCATGATGGCCAAGAGTTCCGCCAAAAAAATCGAAGATACCAAACGCCTCCGGTACATCCGCGTGCTGGAGCGTTTCAGCAGCAGCATCGTCAACTACCTCTTCAAAGCGGAAGAACCGACCCGGGAAGGGTTCGACAAAAAAGTCGACAACAACCGCAAGTACCTTGAACGGACCGAGGCGGCACCGCTTTACAAGGGGGAGTACGCCGATCTCGAAGCACTGGTGCGCAAGATCGTCGATTACCGCGAATCCGACACGGAGATCGAGAGTGTCAAGGAGGAGATCCTCTACGCTGCGAACCAGATCGAGAAGTCGATGAACCGCCGCCGCTACAAGAAAGACAAACACACCGCAGAGAAGTTCAAGGAGTGGGAGTAGCGACCTCCTTGAGCGAATCATCCGCCTCACACCCCTTCTGAGTGTACAATCCTTTACCAACATAGCAGCGGCAAAAACAGGGTTTGTAACCTCGAAACATAATCTTTTTATTAGGTCCACTAATGTTAATATTGAGCATGATTGAGTGTGCTGGCCGGGAAGAGAACCGCTATTTTGTCGATTAGCTGAAAAGAGAGGGAAAAGTTCAAGTCGGATCGGGACGGTCATGGCCGGATTGAGAAGAGGGAGGTAACGAATGCGACAGGACGATGCGCAGGGAAGGCTGCAGGCTGAACAGGAACGGTTCAACGCACTTCTGAACACCATGCATGACGGTTACTGGCTGACCGATCTGCAGGGCATCATCCTTGAAACCAATGACGCCTATTGCGCGAGCACCGGCTATAGAAGGGAAGAAGTCGTCGGCCGCAGTGTCCTTGATTTCGATGTGAATGACGACGGTGAAGCGGTCGATGCCAGAATTGCGAAGCTGCTGGAAGGCGGACATGACCTTTTTGAGACGCAGCACCGCTGCAGCGACGGGTCGCTGATTGATCTGGAAGTCTCCATTAGTTATGCCGACATCGAAGGTGGCCGCTTCTTTTCCCTGCTGCGCAACATCTCCGGGCGCAAGCGGCAGGAGGAGAAGATTCGAAGTGAACAGATCCTCCTGGAGACCATCATCAACTCCATTCCCATTCGGGTCTTCTGGAAAGACACTGAAGGGCGTTATCTGGGGGCAAACCGGCTGTTTCTGAAGGATGCCGGGCTGGAACGGGAGTCGCAGATCATCGGAAAAGATGACTTCGCCATGGTCTGGAAGGAACAGGCCGAGCTTTACCGTGCGGACGACCAAGCGGTCATGGATTCGGGACGTTCCAAAGAGCATATCATTGAAAAGCAGACGCAGGGGCCGGAGCAGGAGATACGCGTCGAAACCTCCAAGGTACCCTTGAAGAACACCCGGAACGAAGTGGTCGGAATGATCGGGATCTACCATGACATTACCGCCATCGAGCAAGCTGCAGAGGTGTTGAAACGTTCCAATGAAGAGCTCGACGCAATTTTCCGGGTCGCAAGGGACGGCATTGTGATCATCGACCTCGAGACCCGTTTCCTGAAGGTCAACGAAGCATTCTCGGCAATCTCCGGCTACAGCGAAGAAGAGCTGCTGACCAAAACCTGCAGGGAATTGACCCCTTCCGGCGAACTGGTGAGGGTCGCGGCCGCCATGGAAAAGCTGCTTCGAGAGGGATATTACAACGACTTGGAAAAGAGCTGCCTGCGCAAAGACGGTACCGTTGCGACCCTCAACATGAGCATGGCTCTGATGCCCGACGGCCAGCGCATTCTGGTCAATGTCACGGACATCACCCGCAGAAAGGCGTATGAAACGGAGCTGCTGCAAAGCAAAACCTATCTGGAAGGAGAGGTCAAGGAACGGACCCAGGCCCTGACGGTGATGGAAGAGAACTACCAGCGCTTTATCGATAACTTCGGAAAGACCTTCATCATCTACTCCCGGGATATCAATAGCGATACCCTGCTCTACATCAGCGAGGCGTGTACGGAGATTTTCGGCGTGACCCAAGAAACCGCCATGAACCGGCCCTGGGAGAAAATCGTCGCATGGGACGAAGAGAGTTTGGAACGGTCGAATCAGCGTATGAAAATGCTGATTGACGGGGAAAAAGAGATCATACACACCTTCAACAGCTTTACCAACGCCCGGGGCGATCACAAGATATGCCGGCACACCAAGTATGCCGTGCGGGATGAAAACGGGGCCTGTGTCAAAATCGAAGGGCTGATCGAGGATGTTACCGAGTACGAGATGCTTACCCAGAAATACCGCCGTTTCGTCGACAACGTCGGCAGCGACTACCTGATCTACTCCTATGTGCCGCAGACGGGGGAGCTGCTTTATGTCAGCGAAGCAATGAAAAATATCTTCGGCGTCACCATCGAAGAGAGTCTGGGACATCCATGGAACGATCTTGTGAGATGGGACGCGGAGAGTCAGCAGCGCGGTTTCTCCGCGGTCAGGGATATCCTCGAAGGGAAAGTGGACGGCCAGCAAATGAAGATGGGCTTTACACATCCAAGTGGCGAGTACCGGACCGTCCATGTTACCAATTACGCCATCCGGGACCGCAACGGCCGCTGCCTGACGATCGACGGGATTTTGGAAGATATTTCGTCGAAGGTCAACGCCAGCTTGAAACTGGAGCGGACCAAGGCGGACCTGGTCGAAGCGCAGAAAATGGCGAAAGTGGGGAGCTGGGAGCTGGATCTGGCGCATAACCGGTTGCACTGGACCGATGAGGTGTTCTCCATCGTCGAACTCGCACCCGAGGGCTTCGTCGGTACTTACGAAGCGTTTCTGAACGTCGTGCATCCCGAGGATCGCCGGAGTGTCGAAACGGCGTTCGCCGAAGCGGTGAAAAGCGGGGAGACCTATCAGATCGACCATCGGCTTCAGATGCCGGACGGACGGACTAAATACGTTCATGAACAGGGAGAGATTCAGCGTGACGCCGACGGCAGGTCGGTGGTCGCAAAGGGTATCATCCAGGACATTACCGAGATGAAGCTGGCGGAGATCGAAGTGCTTCGGGCCAAGGAAGCGGCTGAGGAGGCCGCCCGGGCGAAGTCGGACTTTCTGGCAAATATGAGCCACGAGATCCGCACCCCCATGAACGCCATCATCGGGATGAGCCACCTGGTGCTCGATACGGACCTCGACAGCCGCCAGCGCAACTACGTGCAGAAGATCTACCGCTCATCGGAGCTGCTGCTGGGGATCATCAACGACATTCTGGACATGTCGAAGATCGAGTCGGGCAAGCTGGAGGTCGAATACGTTCCGTTCAGCTTCGACGACGTACTGGAAGATCTGAACGATTCCGTCTCCTTTATGCTCAAGGAGGGCAACGTCAACCTGACCTACTGGGTGGAGAATGAGGTTCCCCCCCGTCTTATCGGCGATCCGCTGCGGCTCCGCCAGGTGCTGCTGAACCTTGTCAGTAACGCGATCAAGTTTACCGACAAAGAGACAGGCGAGGTCATTTTGCGTGTTGAAGTGCAGCAGCGCCAGAACGCCCGGGCGCTGTTGCACTTCTCCGTGGAGGACAACGGCATCGGTATGAGCGAAGCGCAGCAGGCAAAACTTTTCCGTGCGTTCGTGCAGGCGGACACTTCGACCACCCGCACCTACGGCGGGACCGGGCTTGGCCTGGTCATCTGCAAACGGCTGGTCGACATGATGGAGGGCGAAATCCGGGTGGAGAGCGCTCCGGGAGAAGGGAGTACGTTCCATGTCACCATTCCCTTTGAAATCGACCCGAAAGCCGAAGCGTTCCGGCCTGATCCGTCGTTGGCGGGCAAACTTCGCATACTCATCGTGGATGGGCACGAGACGAGCCGCAGTATGTTCGAAAAGATTCTTCAAAAGGGAGGATTCAATATCACCGCGGCATCCGACAGTCATGAGGCGCTGGCAGCGGTGGAAGGGGCTGAGAAACCTTTCGACCTGATCATTACCGACTGGAAGATGGCGGGAGAAGACGGGGTGTTTCTGGTGCGCAGGATCCGTGAAAATCATGGACTTGCCCGGCAGCCCGAGGTGATCGTCATGACGCGCCACAGCACGACCGAGGCCCGGGCGGCGTTCGAAGGGCTGAATGTCTATGGCGTTCTCGATAAGCCCGTTTGTATGTCGTCACTGGTCAACCTGATTGTTGAACGCTTCTCCGATGCAAAAACAGAGCCGCATAAACGGGTCCGGCATATCGCCAATAACGGCGATGCCGTCATGAAACTCCGCGGCGCCCGGGTGCTGCTTGTCGAAGATAACGACGTGAACCAGGAGCTGGCCATCGATCTGCTTGAAAACGCGGGGGTCCGGGTGACCCTGGCGACCAACGGCGAAGAGGCCCTGGAACAGCTTGAAAGAGGAGCCTTCGACGGGGTGCTGATGGATTGTCAGATGCCGGTGATGGACGGGTATGAAGCGACGAAACGGATTCGCCGGCAGGAGCGCTACCGCAATTTGCCCATCCTTGCCCTTACCGCCAACGCGATGACGGATGATCAAGACCGCGCCATTGCGGCGGGAATGAACGACCAGATCAACAAACCGATCCGCCCCTCCGAACTCTTTACCATCATGGCCAAATGGATTACCCCTTCGAAAGCGGCGGAACCCGTCCGTGCCGTACCGGCAGCCGACGCGGCCGACGAAGCGCTTCCGGAAGTCCCCGGCCTCGACACGGAGCAGGGGATGGTAACGACCCAGCACAACCCCGCCCTTTACCTCCGGCTGCTGCGAAAGTTCCGGGAGAGCCGGGGAAACGACTTCGAGAAGATTTTTTCGGAAGCCCTCTCTTCGGGGGATATGCAGGGTGCGGAGCGCGCCGCCCACACCCTCAAGGGAGTTGCCGGTAGCATCGGGGCCACGGAACTTTACGAAGCAGCCGCTGCACTGACCGAAGCCTGCAAAAGAGGCGCCGAACGCTCCGAACTGCAGAGACTGTTTCAGCATGTTGCCGCGATCCTCGGGCCGTTGTTGAACGCCCTTGAATCCGTTGGTGCGGAAGCACCGAAAAGCGGCGGGGAACAACTGTTTGATCGGGCGGAAGCCCTCAGGCTGTTCGCAGAGATCGTGCACCTGATTGGGGACTACGACGCCCGGGCGCTGGACATCATTCAGGAGATCCGCAGCCTGCCGGGTATGAACCGGTACCAGGCATCGATTCGTTCTCTGGGGCACGCGGTGGAGGAGTTTGACAACGATAGGGCGCTCGAGATCGGGAAAAAACTGCTTCAGGAACTCAAAGATGCAGAGCAATAACGCGGAGCGCAAAGTGCGATTTTTCGACAACTTCCTGACGGCCGGGCACGACTATCGCAAAGAGGAGGCCCTGGAAGCCTACAAAATCAAGACACTGGTCATCCTGATGAGCATCGGAACGGTCGTGCTCATCGGTATGAGTATCATACGGTTTGAACAGATGAACTGGGTGCAGGGAATACTGGACCTGCTCTTCATGCTGATACTCGTCGGCAGTTATCTCTTCCTGCGCCGCTCCCGAAGATATTTCAATGTCATCGGCCGTCTTGTCCTGGCCTGTTTCCTGATGATCACTTTTTTCTCCATGCACACCGTTACCGTCAATGAAACACGGGAGAACTGGCTGCTCATCGGTTTTTTGATGTTCTATTTCTGGTTTGGGCGGCGGGAAGGGTTGATCTGGAGCATTGCCACCGCCGCCCTTTTCACGGTGCTTTCGCTTCTTTTCCCGGAACTGTTTCACTTTTCGGCTGAAGACACGGTGATCATTCTGATGTCCATTATCTTCATTACCGGGACGCTTCAGTGGTATGAACGTGTCAAGGAGGAGCGTGAAAGCGATCTCATCCGCATGAAAGAGGACCTCGAACGCAGGGTTGAAGCGCGGACCCGCGACCTGAGCCTTGCCAAGGCCGCTGCGGAGCAGTCGGCCAAGGTTAAAAGCGAGTTTCTCGCCAATATGAGTCATGAGATCCGCACCCCGATGAACGCGGTCATCGGGATGACGTACCTGGCGCTGGAAAGCGGTCTCGACGAAAAACAGCACAACTACATTCACAAAGCCAACACGGCGGCGAAAAATCTTCTGGGAATCATCAACGACATCCTCGACGTCTCAAAGATCGAATCGGGGAAACTGGAACTGCATGAAGCGCCGTTCGCATTTAAAGAGCTGATTTCGAGTACGCTTTCGCTTATTAAAACCCAGGCGGCGGCGAAGGAACTCAAGACCCGGGTGATCATCGACCGTGCCATCCCCGGGTGGCTGATCGCCGATCCGCTGCGCCTGGGACAGGTTCTGGCAAATATCGGGAACAATGCGGTGAAATTCAGCGAGCCGGGAGGCACCGTCACCCTCCGGGCCCGGCTTGTCGGCGAAGGGGCCGAAGGTATCGTTCTCGAGTTCGCTGTCGAGGACGAGGGGATCGGAATCTCCGAGGCGGACCAGGGGAAACTCTTCCGGGCCTTCAGCCAGGTCGACGGCTCCGCCACCCGGCGCTTCGGCGGGACGGGCCTGGGACTGGTGATCAGTAAAAAACTGGTTGAGTTGATGGGAGGAACGATCTGGCTGGAGAGTAAAGCGGGGAAAGGGAGTACTTTCTATTTTACGGTTCGGGCACTCCGGGCGGATCAGCCGAATCCTGATAGTGCGGAAGCGGACGCGCCCGTTACACCCTTATACGCCTTGCTGGAAGGCAAGCGGATTCTGGTGGTCGAGGACAACGAATTGAATCAGGAGGTCATTCGGGAGCTTCTTGAAGGCGTGAATGTCTCGGTAACGATGGCCGAAAACGGACGTGAAGCGGTTGAGATGGTAGGGGACGGCATGTTCGATGCGGTTTTGATGGACTGCCACATGCCGGTGATGGACGGATACGAAGCAACGCGTATTTTGCGCGAAAAGAAACATTTCAATACGCTTCCTATCATCGCGCTGACTGCCAGCGTGATGGATGAAGATGTGGCACGGGCGCTCGAGAGCGGCATGAATGACCACGTTGCCAAACCGATCGTTCCCGATACGCTGTTCGAAACCCTGGAGAAATGGCTGAAACCGGGCAGGTGAGCGTTCAGGCCTTTTGATTGCCGTGAACCGAAGGAAATTCGAGGGTGAAGCAGGCACCCTCACCGAGGTTCGCGGCCCGGATGCTTCCGTGCATCCGCTCCTCGATGATCATGCGGCTCATGGCCAGCCCGATGCCGCTGCCGTGTTCGGCTTTCGTCGTATAAGAGTTTTCGAAGATCCGCTCAATGGCATCTTCGGGGATGCCGCCCCCGTTATCGGCGACGGTGACGATGCTGAACTGCTCTTCCCGCCGGGCGGAGATGCGGATGGCGGGTTCGAACGCCGTTTCGGCGCGGCGCTCCTCCATCGCGTCTTTGGCATTGCTGATAAGGTTCAAGATGACCTGCTTGAACTCATTGGCGATGCCGACTCCCGTAACATCGTTTCCGATGTCAAGTTCAATGGCGATGGCGTGTTTTTTCAAAAGCGGGTCCAGCATCGAAACGACGCTTCGTATTTCATCGGCCACCCTAAACGGCCTGGGATCGCCCCCCGGTTTGAAGAAGGCTTTGAAGTCCACCATTGTCTGCGACATGAACGCCAGGTTGCGGTCGACGGTTTTCAGCTCTTTTAGTACTTCCTCTTTGTCCAGCGTACCGAGCTGTGCCGAGACCTGGAGCATTGCGCTGACGGCACCGATGACGCTCAGCGGCTGGCTCCACTGATGGGTGATCACGCTCATCATCTCCCCCATAGCCGCCAGGCGGGACTGGCGCAGCAGCATTTGCTCCTGTTCGATGCGCTTCAGCACCTCCTCACGGATGCGGGCCTTGAGGTACTGCTGCTTGTCGTGCAGCGCGATGTGCGTCGCAACCCTGGCGATGACGATCTCCGGGGTGACCGGTTTGACGATGTAGTCCGCCGCACCCAGGGCAAAGGCCCGGGTCTGGTCGAACGTCTCACCGAGCGCGGTGACGAAAATGACGGGAATGTGCGCCGTCTGCGGATCTTGTTTCAACCGTTCGATTACCTCGTAGCCGTCCATCCCCGGCATCATGATGTCCAGGAGTATCAGGTCCGGAATCGGCCCCTTTCTAACGATCTGCAGGGCTTTTTCGCCGCTGCGGGCCGCCTGGATGCGGTAACTCTCTTTGAACAGGTGGTGCAGAATTTCGATATTTTCGACGATGTCGTCGACGATGAGCAGGGTTTTCTTCTCTTGCTGATTCATCGGCTGCTCTCATCTCCAACAGTGATGTCGGTGACACTCACGGCATCGGCGAAACGTTCTTTGTAGTAAAGGACATGCTCGAGCACCCTGTGGAAATGGTCGACGACCGCGGGATCGAAATCCTTACCGCTCCCCGCGTCGAGTCGGGCAAGGGCATCTTCGGTACTCCAGGCCTTTTTGTAGGGGCGGACGGAGGTCAGCGCGTCGAAGACGTCGGCGACGGCGGCGATCCTGCCGCTTAGGGGGATGGCGTCACCGGAAAGTCCCGTCGGGTAGCCCGAACCGTCCCATTTCTCGTGGTGGGTTAACGCGATCTCCCGGGCCATGCGAAGCAGTTCCGAGGGGTGTTCGCCGATAATCTCCGCACCGAACTGGGGGTGCTTCTGCATCAGCTTCCATTCGTCCGCGTCGAGTTTGCCCGGTTTTAGAAGAATGCCGTCTGGAATTCCGATTTTTCCGACGTCGTGCATGGCCGCGGTCTGAAAAACCAGGTCGGTCCACTCCGTCGCCTCTCCCAGCATGGACTCGGCGATGAGCCGGGCGTAGTGGCTCATCCGGACGACGTGCAGTCCCGTTTCGTTGTCCTTGAACTCTGCCGCCCGTCCCAGCTGCCGGATGATCGAGAGGCGGGTTTCTCTCAGTTCCCGCGTCCGCTCCGCGATCTTGTGTTCGAGTTCGCGGTTCTGATCGTAAAGAGCCAGGTGGGTTCGGACCCGGGCGAGGGTAATGGCGGGGTTGATCGGTTTGGTGATGTAGTCGACGGCCCCCAGGGCGAGGCCCCGCTCCTCGTTGCCGTGTTCGCTCAGCGCCGTGACGAAGATGACGGGGATCTTTGCCGTCAGGGGGTCGTTTTTAAGAATTTTGCACACTTCGTAGCCGTCCATTTCGGGCATCATGATGTCCAGCAGCACCATGTCGATTTGGCGGTCCTGCCTGAGAATTTCAAGGGCTTTCTTCCCATTGGGAGCCGCCTTGACCCGGTAGGATTTGTTCAGGACATTGTAGAGAAGGTTGATGTTATCCGGTGTGTCGTCCACGACAAGAACGGTATAGGTGCGTTCCACGAAGATCCTTTGGCGGAATGATCCTTCAAAACCGTGCGGTTTTAATGATCCCAGGGACAGTTGGACACATTGTAGAGGGATTCTCTTAGAATAGCATAAAGGTTCAGAATTGGGTATTTTTGCGCGGAAAAAGTTTCTGAATGTTTGTATGGGGGAGAAGTGGTGACCCCAAGGGGATTCGAACCCCTATGGACGGAATGAAAACCCGCAATCCTAACCATTAGATGATGGGGCCACTTCTGAATGTTAATGGTGTCCCGTGCTGGATTCGAACCAGCGACCACCTGATTAAAAGTCAGATGCTCTACCAACTGAGCTAACGAGACGTGTCAAAGCACGCAAACGGCGATCTTTCAGGGTCGCTTTGTTTGTGGACGGGAATTATAGACAAACCCGTCCTGTTTGTCAACACTTTTGGCAAAAAAGTTGCGAAATTTACAACGGGCTTTGGCGGAACGGGAAAAGCTGACAGCTTTACACGTTTTTTATGCGTCCGGAGCTAGAATATGCCATGTCCTGGCTGAGCTTCGAATATCCCCTGGCTATACTGTTGCTGATCCCGCTGATGCTCTGCCTCTACCGATGCCGGGAGCGGGCGCTGCCGCGCTACTTTGTCCACCTGGGCCTCTTCCGGCTGCGGGGGGGGTGGCCGAAACTGGAGTGGCTGCTGCGCGTGCTTACCCTCGTGCTGCTTTGCATTGCCCTCGCTTCCCCCGTCGTCGTGGACCGCCTCGATCCCCTCAACCGCCACGGCATCGACATCGTCCTCGCCATTGACGGCAGCGGCTCCATGAATGCCTCGGGGTTCGAATCGGGCAGCCGTCGCAGCCGTTTCGAGATCGTTCAGGAGCTGGTGCAGAGCTTTATCATGCAGCGCCTTGAGGATAACGCCGGGGTGGTGCTTTTCGGCGATTTTGCCTTTATCGCCTCCCCCCTCACCTACGAGAAGGAGATCGTCTCCGAGATGATCGGCTATCTCTCCGTCGGCATGGCGGGGCAGAACACCGCCATCGGGGAGGGGATCGCCATGGCGCTGCGGGCACTGGAGTCGGGAAGCGCCGCCTCGAAGATCATCATCCTGCTCACCGACGGCGAACACAACAGCGGCAGCGTCTCCCCGGAAGCGGCGGTGGCCATCGCGAAAGAGAAGGGGGTAAAAATCTACACCGTGGGCATCGGCGAGAAGGGGGATTACGACCGCTCCCTGCTCGAACGCATCGCCGCCGAAAGCGGGGCGCAAAGCTTTACCGCCCGCAGCAAGCAGGAGCTCGAAACCGTCTATGCCGCCATCGACACCCTGGAGCGTTCCGAGATCCGTAGCCGCGACTACCTCAAAAAAGCGTTCTACTACTGGCTGCCGCTGCTGGGGGGCTTTGGGCTGCTGCTTTACTTCATCGGGAGGCGGCGATGAGCTGGCTCACCCCCGGATGGCTCTGGCTGCTGCTCCCGCTGGCGGCGCTGCTGCTGTGGCGTCTGCGCAGAGGCGAGCCTTTCGACTCCCGCCGCCGCTGGCTGCTGCTTGCGGCGCTGCTGCTTGTGGCCGCTGCATGCCGCCCGGTCCTCCCCAAAGCTCCGGTGGAGGTGGAGAGCGTCGGTAGCGACGTCATCGTGGCCATCGATCTCTCGCGCTCCATGCAGGCCTCCGACCTGAAGCCGACCCGTCTCGAAGCGGCAGGGAAGCTGCTGGAGACGCTGGTCCGCCAAAACCGCGGCGACCGGTACGGGGTGATCGGTTTCACCACCTCTGCCGTCGTCCTCTCCCCGCTGACTTCCGACGGGGAGTTACTGCTGCACCTCTTCGGCGCCCTCGACCCCCGGCTCATTCTGACCCGGGGGACCGACTACCGCGACGTGTTGAAACTGGCACGCCGGATGTCCCGTGCCGAACACCCCGTCGTATTGCTGCTGACCGACGGGGGTGACGGGCTCAACTACTCGGAGGAAGCAGCTTATGCCAAAGAAGCGGGGCTCCGGGTCAACGTCGTCATGCTGGCGACGCGACGGGGTTCAACCCTGGAGGAGGAACGCGGCGGGGTGCTCAAAGATGATGGGGGGAACATCGTCGTCACCTCTCGCAATGACGCCGTTCGCTCCCTCAGCGACGCGACGGGGGGCGCGTTTCTCGAATCGGCCGATGCCGCCGCCGTGGCCTCGCTGCTGGAGAGTCAGGCCCGGCAGCAGCAGCGGGAAAAACGGACGCTTCTTCGCTATCGGGAGCTCTTCTACTACTTTGTCGGAGCGGCCCTGCTGGCATTTACCGTCGCCATGACGACCCTGCGGCGCCGGATCGGCAGGCTGCTGGCCGCCGCGGTGCTGCTGGCCGGGGTGTCGGGACGGGCGGGGGTATTCGATGCGTACGAAATCAATCGGGGGGTCTCCGCCTACCGCGGCGGGGAGTACGAGGCCGCGGCCCGCCACTTTGCCGCGGTCGACGACCCCGGGGCCCGGTACAACGCCGCCAACAGCCACTACCGGGCCGGGAACTACGGCAAGGCCCTGGAGCTCTACCGGAGCATCCGGCCCGATTCGGCCGGTTTCGCCGCCGACCTCTGGTTCAACATCGCCGACTGCTACATCCGGCTGCAGCAGTTTGAACCGGCCAAGGCGGCCCTGCGCCGCTCCCTGGGGTACCGGCGCGACGACGCGGCCCTGGAGAACCTCTACGCCCTGGAGCGGGCCGAGTCCCAGGACCGGATGAGCACCGGAAAAGAGGAGGGGAAAGCGCGTGACCAACAGGGCCGAAGCGACGGGGAGTCCGAGTCGGGAGAGAAGAAAAAGTCCGGCGGGAGCAGCAATATGGAGGTCGACGCCGCGGCCGAGGGCGGTTCGGACGCGGCGGCGAAACCGAGTGAAACGGACCCCCGTCTGGGCTTCTCCCGCCCGCAGGGGGTGATGAGCTCGCGCCAGTATGAACGGATCAATCAAAGGAGTGTGCATGAAACGAAACCCTGGTAGGGGAGTGATGCTCTGGCTGCTGCTGCTGCTGGGAACGCTGCTCTGCGCGGCGCCCTACGAGTGGAGCGTCACGGCGGAAAAGTCGGTACTTTACGAACATGAAGGGGTGGCGGTGACCTACCGCTGCCGGTTCGCCGATGCGGGGGCGCTCTACATGATCGACTTCAACCCGCCCCGCGAGACGGAACGCTACCGGATGGAGCTGCTCGGGGAGCGCGAACGCGTCGAGGCGGGACGCCGGGTCAACACCTTCCGCTTCCTGGTGTTCCCGAAAGGGGAGGGAGCGTTAATGCTGGAGTTCCCCCTGCTGATGCGCAAAACAACCCGGGCCTCCATCGAAAACACGGTGATCGGCCGGGACAACGTCGAGGATCTGGACTTTACCGACACCCCCATGCGGACGCCGCCCCTGAGCCTGACAGTACGGTCCAACCCGCTGCTGCTGACGGGCCGTTTCACCATGCAGACGACGGTCGGCGCGACGGAGGTGAAAGCCTTCGAACCGGTGCAGATGAGCGTGACGGTGCAGGGGGAGGGGAACCCGGACCGCCTCGTCCCTTTCACCCTCGACATCCCCGGGGTGGAGGTCTTTTCCGAACCTCCGGAGCAGCGTTTCGAACGGGGGGATAAAGGGCTGCGGGGGAGCTGGACCCAGCGGTTCGCGCTGGTCGGCGAGAGGGACTTTACCATCCCCCCGCTGCGGCTGGAGTATTTCGACAGCGCCGCGGGCGCGCCGCGCACCCTCGTTTCCGAGGCCCGCAAGGTTCGGGTGGCACCCCCCGAAGCGTTCGAACCGCTCCCCGAAGCGGACGCGGCGGAGCCGTGGCGGTGGGAGTGGTCCTACCTCTACTACCCGCTGACCTTCCTCGCCGGGCTCGTCGCCGGTCTCTGGGTCCGGCTGCGCCCCGTCGGGGAAGCGGAAGAGACGGGCCTGCAGGCCCGCATCGCTTCGGCGAAAACGCCGCGTCAGCTGGCGGTCGTGCTGACGCTGCACGACGCCGCGCGCTTCGCACCCCTCATCGAAAAGCTCGATTCGGGGGGGATGGGACTCGCCGAAGGAAAAAAAGCGGCCCGGAAGGCCCTGAATTAACTGAATATTAACCGCGCGAAACTATAATACGTTCGATTCGAAGGAAGGTAGCACATGTCAGAAAAAATCGAAGCGATAAAGTCTGAGATCGCCAAAGTCGTCGTCGGTCACGAAAAGATGATCGACGGCCTGCTCATCGGCCTGCTCTGCGAGGGGCACATCCTGATCGAGGGGATTCCCGGTCTGGCGAAAACGACGACCGTCAAGGCCCTCTCCCAGAGTCTGGGCCTGGGCTTCAAACGGGTCCAGTTCACCCCGGACCTTCTCCCCAGCGACATTCTGGGGGCGGAGATTTACGATCCGCAGAACAACGACTTCAAGATCAAGAAGGGGCCCATCTTCACGAACCTGCTTCTCGCCGACGAGATCAACCGCGCCCCGGCGAAGGTGCAGTCGGCGCTGCTGGAGGTGATGCAGGAGCGGCAGGTGACCATCGGCGACGAAAGCTTTCGCCTCGAGCCTCCCTTCTTCGTCATGGCGACCCAGAACCCGGTGGAACAAGAGGGGGTCTACCAGCTCCCCGAAGCCCAGCTCGACCGCTTCATGCTCAAACTCCAGGTCGGCTACAACACCCGCGAAGAGGAGCTGGAGATCGCCCGCCGCATCGCCAACCGCAGCGCGGGCAGCGTCGAGGCGGCGGTGGATGCCGAAGCCCTCGAAGCCCTCAAAGCGGAGGTGCGTGCCGTCCATATCGACGAGGAGGTGGAGCAGTACATCATCGAGCTGGTCAGCGCCACCCGCGATCCGAAAGCCTACGGCCTCTCCGAACTTTCCGAACAGATCCAGTTCGGTGCCAGCCCCCGGGTCAGCATCGACATGTTCAAAGCGGTCAAGGCGATGGCCTTCCTTCGGGGCAAGGATTTCGTCACCCCCGTCGACGTCGCCTACATCGCCAAGGATCTGATGCGCCACCGCATCGTTCTGACCTACGAGGCGGAAGCGGAGGGGATCACCACCGACGCCATCATCGAAAAAGTGCTCGAGGCGGTGCCGATCCCGTAAACGGACGGCAGGAACGAGACGCGCAATGAATCGGAGCAGAGAGGAACGGCATGGGCAAACTGCGTAACATCCTCGTACGCGCACGTCGGCAGGTTTTCAGCGAAATGGTCGGCAACAACCCCTCCATCTTTCACGGGGAGGGGTACGACTTCATCGAGCTGCGCGAATACATGCCCGGCGACGACATCCGCCACATCGACTGGATCGTCACGGCGAAGATGCGCACCCCCTACATCAAGATCTTCCGTGAGGAGCGCGAACTCAACGTCGTCACCGCGAGCATGCTCAACGGCAGCGTCCACTTCGGGACGAAGAAGTTCAAACAGGAGCTCATCGCCGAACTGGCGGCGCTCATCAGCTTCTCGGTGCTGCACAACGGCGACCTGCTCAGCTCCTACATCTTCGCCGACACCATGTACGCCCACTCAAAACCGACGAAGAAGATGTTCGCCGTGCAGAAGAACGTCGGCGACATTCTGGAGTTCGATCCCCTCAACAAGCCGGCCGACTACAAAGCGATGGCCGACACCCTCTACAAACGGCTGCGCCGCCGCTCCCTCATCATCGTGATGGGGGATTTCTTCGAGATTCCCGACTTCCGTCTGCTGGCGAAGAAACATGAAGTGGTGGCGGTGATCGTCCGCGACCGTCTGGAAGAGTCCCCGCCGGAGATGGGCTTCGCCTCCCTGGTCGACCCGGAGACGGGCACCACCCTGGAAGGGGACTACAACGCCAAAAGCGTCGCGGGCTACCGCGCCCGGGTGCATGCCCACGACCGGGAGCTCTACGAGCGGTTCCGCAAAGACCAGATCCGCTTCATCAAGATCTACACCGACGACGTCCCCAGCGTCCAGCTGCGCCGTCTCTTCGAAGGACAGCGATGAGAGCGGCCCCCCAGCTTCCCACTGCCCCGGACATCCCGCTGCACGACATCAAACCCCTGGTCGAGATCACCGACTACTCCTTTACCCTCTTCGTCGCCGTCGTTGCGACGGCGACGGTCCTGCTGGTGGGGACGGCGGTGTTGCTGTGGCGTCTCTGGCGCCGCCGCCGGGAGGCGAGTGCGCGGCTCGACGCCTTCCGGGCTCTTGAAGCGGTCGACTTCAGCGATCCCAAACGCGCCGCGTACACCATCACGAAAGCGGGCTTCCCCTTTGCCGACGACTCGACCCGCTGCCGGGAAGCCTATGACGCGCTGGTGGATCGCCTCGCCCCCTACAAGTATCGCAAAGCGGTCGACCCCATCGACGACGAGACCCGCTCCTACTACGCCATCTATCTCGGGATGATCGAT
Source organism: Sulfurimonadaceae bacterium (assembly GCA_050292215.1). Classification (GTDB taxonomy): domain Bacteria; phylum Campylobacterota; class Campylobacteria; order Campylobacterales; family Sulfurimonadaceae; genus SZUA-415. Next base: position 77,735 of record JBNKLF010000002.1, read on the forward strand.
GTTTGAAGGGCTCAACCTGATGTTCGCGGGGCTCTATTTCGAGTTCCCGAAACTTCTCTTCGTCTGGTTCGTCTATCTTGCCTGCGAGACGCTTTGCAAGATGCGGCTGCCGTCGCTCTACTTTCCCCATACCCGCCGTTTTTCCGGTACGACCGCCTCGGTCTCCCGGCTGCTGCTCTTCCTCAAGTGGCTGGGGATCACGATGCTGGTCTTCGCCGTCATGTCCCCGGTGAAAGACACCCCCCTTCAGGTGAAGCCGGAAAAGGGGTACGACATCGCCCTGGTGCTGGACACCAGCTTCTCCATGCGGGCCCAGAAGTTCGACCCCGACCACCCCGAACGCAACCGTTTCGAAGCGGTGCAGGCCATCGTCGGCGACTTCATCTCCCGCCGCACCAGCGACAACCTCGGCATCGTCGTCTTCGGCGACTACTCCTTTGTGGCGACGCCCCTGACCTACGACCGCAACATCCTGGCGAAGGTGGTCGAGCAGCTCTCCATCGGGATGGCGGGCAAGGCGACGGCGCTCTACGAAGCGCTGGCCCAGTCGGTCAACCTGCTCCACGGCGCCCAGGCGAAGAGCCGCATCGCCATTTTGCTGACCGACGGCTTCAACACCGCCCGAAGCGAGGTCTCCCTCGACACGGCCCTGGAACTGGCGAAAAAAGAGGGGGTTCGGGTCTACACCATCGGCATCGGCAACCCCGGGGAGTACAACGGCCCGCTGCTCGAGCATATGGCCAAGGAGACCGGAGGCAGGGGCTACGCGGCCCGGACGGCGGAGGAGCTGCAGCAGGTCTACGACGCCATCGACACCCTCGAAAAGTCGGAGATCGAGACCAACAGCTACAGCTACAAGCGCTACTACTACCTCTACCCGCTCTTCGTCGCGCTGCTGAGCCTGCTTCTCTACGTCTACCTGCGCAACAAACGGGGGTGGGCATGACCTTTTTGCATCCCGAGTTTCTCTACCTGATGATCCCGCCGCTGCTGCTGCTCTTTTACTTCCTGCTGACCCAGCGGGAAGGGATCTCCGAGTTCTTCTCGGAGGAGGTCTACGAACGCCTCACGGTGCGTTCCAAGCGGATGAGCCTGAAGTCGAGAAACCTTCTCTTCTTCCTGATGTTCCTCTGCTTCATCGTCGCCCTCTCCCAGCCGGTCGTGGAGGAGGGGAAGGTGAAGGTGCAGGCCAAGAGCGCGGACATCATGATCGCCCTGGACATCTCCGACTCCATGCGCGCCGAGGACGTCTATCCCTCGCGGCTGGAGCGGGGCAAGCAGAAGATTCTCGACCTGCTGGCCCTCTCTCCCCAGGAGCGCCTTGGGGTCATCGCCTTCGCCCGGGCTTCCTACCTGGTGGCGCCGCTGAGCTTCGACCACCGCGCCGTCGACTTCCTGGTGCGTCAGCTTCGCCCCGCCTTCATCACCGAGAAGGGGACCGATTTCGTGCAGCTGCTGCGCTCGGCGGGGAGCATGCTCGCCGAGAACGAGGAGAAGTACCTGCTCATCCTGACCGACGGCGGGGACGGAAGAGACTTTGACGAGGAGATCGCCCTGGCCCGTTCCGAGGGGATCAAGGTCTTCGTTCTCGGCATCGGCACCGGAAAGGGCGCCCCCATCAAAAGCAGCGAGGGGGGCTTCGTCAAACACGACGGCAGCATCGTCGTTACCACCCTCAACGAAGCCGTCGCCTCCCTGGCGACGCAGACGGGCGGGGTCTACATCGAGTCGGTCGCCTCGGGGGAAGACATCCGCACCATGTTTGCCGAGATGACCGCCAAGACCCGGAAACGTACCCTCAAAGAGGAGGAGATCACCCGCTACATCCAGCTCTTCTACTACCCCCTCGGGGTGGGGATGATTCTGCTGCTGCTGGCGACGAGTTCCATGAGCCGCCGCGAAAGCGTTCATCTCCCCCTTTCGCTGCTCTTCGCGGCGCTGCTGCTGGGTGCGCCGCAGGCCCGGGCGGGACTGCTGGACTTCCGGCTGCTCGACGCGGCGAAGGAGCACTACGCGGCGGAGGCGTATGAGCAAAGCAGCGAGGCCTTCGAAGCCTATGCGAAGGCCCACCCCTCTCCGGAGGCCTACTACGACCTGGGGAACAGCCGCTACAAGGCCGGCGACTACGGGGCGGCCGCCCGGGCCTACCGGAAGGTGCAGACTACCGACGCGGACCTCCAGGCTTCGGCGCTTTACAACCTGGGGAACAGCTACGCCCGCCAGGGGGACGACGCGAGCCTCGAAAAGGCACTGGAGGCCTACGATAAATCCCTGGCCCTCAAAGAGGACCCCGACGTGCGAGCCAACCGGGAGCAGGTCGAAGCGGCGATCAAAAAGCGGAAGAAGAAGGAGTCCCCGCAGCAGTCCGGGGAGCAGCCGCAGGATTCCAAACCGGGATCGCAGGGTCAAAAGGGGCAGAAAAACGGTTCAAACGGCGCTTCGCAGCAGCAAAACGGCCAGGGGCAGGAGTCGCCATCCCGACAGGATGAGGGGCAGCAAAAGGACGCGAATAGCGGCCCTCGGGATGCAGGCACCAAAAAAAGCGGTTCCGAACCCTCCCCGTCACAGGCGGGAGAGCGCGAAGCGCAGGAGGCATCCGCAAAAGCGGGCACGCCCCAAGCCCCCGAAAGCGTCCGCTCGAAGCCGGGGGAGAAGCCCGGCGGCACCGAAGCGGCCGCGGCGGCGGAAGGGGCGCCGACTCAGGAGAAGGCCTCGAGTATGAGCGACCTGGAGGCCCAGAAATGGCTTCAGCACCTGAGCGAACGCCCCGTCAGCCACGTCTACCGCATCGGCGGGGAAACATCATCGGAAGAAAGCGAGGAAGCGAATGAAAAGCCCTGGTAAGATCATCGGGTTCTGCATAGTTCTGGCATCGGCGCTTTACGGAGGCGTCACCGCATCCGTGGACGAGAACCGGGTCGTGATGGGCGACAGCGTCACCTACACCCTCAAGGTGAGCGGTCAGGAGATCGAAAAGCCCTCCATCATCGAACTCTGCGGTTCGAAAGTCTTCTCGACCTCCGAAAAGACGAACATGCGGATGGAGGGAAGCAGTTTTACCAAGGAGACCCTCTTCGCCTACGTCTTCGAACCCCTCAAAGATTGCCGCATCGCGCCCATCACCCTGACCGTCGACGGCAAACAGGAGCGGACCGAAGCGATCGACATCAAGGTCGTCCCGATGCAGATCACCAAGGACTCCCCCTTCAAGCTGGAGATGACGAGCGAGAAGCCCCGGGTCCGCGTGGGCGAACCCTTCAAGGTGACCGTCACCTTCAAACAGCGCCGGGACGCCCAGATGCTCGATTCGAAATTCGAACCGCCGAAGTTCAAGAACTTCTGGGTGAAGGAGCAGGTGCAGGGGCGTACTTTCGAGGAGGGGGAGTACTCCGTCGTCAAGGTCACCTATGTGCTTGCGGCGCAAAAAGCCGGGAAGCTCGACATCGAACCGGCCCAGATCCGCATCGCGGGCCGGGTGACCTCCCGCAACAGCTGGGGGCAGCTGGTGTCGCAGCTCCGGTGGCGCAGCTACTTCTCGGGAAGCGCCTCCGTCGAAGCGCTCCCCCTGCCTGATGGCGTCTCCCTTGTCGGACATTTCGACGGGCTGAGCGTGGAGGCGGACAAACAAGAGATCGATGCCAACGAAGCGGTCAACCTCACCCTGAAGGTTGGCGGCAGCGGCAATTTCGAGGACATCGGCTCCCTCGCACCGAAGATTCCCGGGGTCTCCGTTTTCGAGGAGTCGCCGCAGTTCAAGGACTACCTCGAACAGGGGGCGTACAAAGGGAGCTGGAGTCAGAAACTCGCCTGTGTCGCGGAGCGGGGATTTACGGTGCCCGCCCTTTCACTGCGCTACTTCGATACCGAAACGGAAACCGTCAAGACCCTCCGAAGCGCGCCTGTCGAGATCCGCGTGCGCAACGCCGCGCCGGAAGAGAAGATGGAACTGAAGATCGCGCGGGCCGAACCCGAAGCGGAGCAGGACGCGCTGGCGCAGATGGGCGCTACCGCCGTCTGGGGCGTACCTTTCGGAGCGGGGCTGCTTGTCGGCCTGGCCGCCGGGGCGGGGCTGGCCATGCTCCCCTGGGGACTGCTCCGCCGCCGCAAGGAGGAGCGCCTCCGCGCCAAAGACCGCAAGGCCGTGCTGATGGAGCTGCTGCTCCACCGCGACGACCCCGAAGCGGCCGAGATGATCACACGGCTGGAAACGAGTCTCTACGGCGGAGAGGGCGAGGCCGTGGATGAAAAGGCGTTGCGGAAACTGTTGAAGCGGCTGCGCCGGTAGAGACCTGCAAGGCGGCGTTCTGCCCCTAGAGGATGTCGTGAAGCTTGTTGGCGTCTTTCATGCGGCGGTGGACTTCGTCCCATTCGCCGTTCTTGATCGCTTTTTTGAAGTGCTGCAGTTCGACCTCGAAAAGCTCAACCGCCTTGAGGACGTTGTCGCAGTTCTGGCGGAAGATGTCTTCCCACATGTTCGGAGAGCTCTTCGCCAGGCGGCTCATGGAGCGGAAACCGCCCGCCGCGAGGGCGAGGATGTTGTGCTTGTCCTCCTGTGAGAGGACCGCGTTGGCGATGGAGTAGGAGATGACGTGGGGCATGTGGCTGATGAACGCCGCGTGCCGGTCGTGCTCGTGGGCGTGCATGTAGTGCAGCTGCATGTGCAGTCCGGAAAAGAGCCGCACGGCGGTCTCCTGCTGCAGGCTGCCGCTCTCTTCGAGGTCGCACAGTACCACGACATTGTCGCGGTAGAGCCCCTCGATGGCCGCATTGGGACCGAAGTTTTCGGTACCGGTCATCGGGTGGGCCGCGACGAAGTTGTTGCGGATGGCGGGAGGCACGGCTTTGACGATCACCTCCTTGGTACTCCCCAGGTCGATGATGGTGGTCGTCGCGTCGACATCGGTCAGCTGTGAAAGCGCCGCGATTACGCCGTCGACCGGGATGGCGAGGAAGATGACGTCGCACGCCTTGATGGCGTCGAACTCGACGATCTCCTCCACCAGTCCGCGCTCCAGCGCGATGCGGCGGTGTTCGGGGTTGTGGTCGCTGCCGACGATGGCCGAGACGAAGGGGAGATGCTTGAGGCTCAGTGCCAGCGATCCCCCCATCAGTCCCAGACCGACGATACCGATTTTCATGACGCTCCTTTGGATGGTTGGCGCTATTATACCAAGGGGTGGGGAGATTGCACCGAAAAAGCGAGAAAAAATTGGGCATATGGGAGCGTAAGGCGGGGTTTGGCGGAGGCTTTGCGGGGAAGTTGCCGCCCATTTACAGAAGATTAAACCTTAGGCTGATAGAATAGGGCTTTATTTTCAAGGAACCCCCTTCCGGAGGCAGTCGCGGCGGGGAGGTTCCCCGTCTGGATGTACCTGTATGAACATACGCTTTCTGGCCCCACTGTTTATCATGATGACGAGTGCCGCTTCGGCGACAACGATCCGAGAGATACGGTTCGAGGGGATGGTTCACATGTCCGACGCCGTCGCACGGCAGATGCTTCCCGTCAAACCCGGGGATACACTCAGCGAAGATCGGATCAGCGACGCCGTCAAGAAGCTGTTCAAACAGGGGTACTTCAAAGACATCGTGGTGACCGAGGCCGACGGGGTCGTGACCTTTCACCTCGTCGAGAAGCCGGTCATCTCCCGCATCGACACCCAGGGGTGGAAGACCGGGGAGGACGACGACCTTGACAGCCTGCTGATGATCAAAAAAGGCTCGCTCTACGACGAGAAGCGGATTGAGAAAGCGAAGAAACGCATCATCGAGGCGCTCCAGAAAGAGGGCAAAATCGACTCCGTCGTCGAGACGGAGGTCGAGTACCTCTCCAACGGCAGTATCGCGCTGACCTTCATTGTGCGCGAGGGTGAAACCATTACGATCGAACAGCTTGATTTCGACGGTATGAAAGCCTTCGACCCCTCCGACCTCGACGGGACCATCGCCAATAAAGAGCACCAGTTCATGGGGTGGTTCTTCGGACGCAACGACGGCAAGATGCAGATCGACCAGCTCGAGTACGACCCGCTCCGTATCCGGGACTACTACATGCAGTACGGCTACCTCGACGCCCGGGTCGACCGCCCCCTGGTCCGGGTCGACTTCGACAACTACACCTCCCAGATGAGCTACAACGTCGTCGAGGGCGAGGTCTACAGCGTCAAGGAGATTACCATCGCCCAGAGCGAGGAGGTCACTCCCGCCGCGACCCTTTACAACGCCATCAAGCTGAAAAAGGGCGAGACCTTCAACATCAAGACCTTCCGTGAGGACATCGAACGCATCAAAGATCTTGTGGCGGACCTTGGCTACGCCTACGTCGATATCAAACCCGATTACAAAAAGAACAAAGAGGATCATACGGTCGACGTCGTCTATCGCGTCGTTCCCGGAGAGAAAGTGCGCATCCGCAACGTCATCATCTCCGGCAACACCCGTACCCTCGACCGCATCATCCGCCGGGAACTCTACCTCGGGCCGGGGGATCTTTACAACGTCACCGACCTGAAAGACTCCCGCAATGCGCTTGGGCGTACGGGCTACTTTGAAAGCAACACCATCGAAGAGAAGCGGATCGATGAACGGACGATGGACCTGATCGTCAAGATCAAGGAAGCGCCGACCGGAAACATCCAGATCGGCGGCGGCTACGGCAGCTACGGCGGGATTTTGTTTAACATCTCCGTCAGCGATATCAACATCTGGGGCTCCGGCATCAACACCAGCATCAGCCTCGAACGCTCCGAGAAGACCCACAACTACGGCTTGAACCTTTCCAACCCGCGCCTGAACGACAGTGACTTCAGCGGGAACGTCGGACTCTCCACCAGCAGTATCGAGTACGACGATTACACCGTGGACAGCGACAGCGTCCGGTTTGGCTTCGGTCACCGGCTCTCCCGTCACCTTTCGGCCTATGTCGGGTACGGTTACGCCAAGAACGTCTACTCCAACGTCGACACTTCTTCCGTCGCGATCGAGCAGCTGATCTTCTTCGAGGACTATTCGAAGAGCTCGGCCACGATCAGCCTCGGATACGACAGTACCGACGACTACTACCTGCCCCGCGAAGGGATTATCGCCAACCAGAGCGTGGAGTTCGCCGGTCTCGGGGGCGATGCGGAGTTTATCAAGAGCCGCACCAGTTTCAGCATCTACCAGGGGCTCGAACCTCTTATCGGTCTGGACTGGATCTGGCGTTACAAAGCCCGCTTTTTCTATCTGGAAGATCAGGGTTATGTCCCCTACGCCGAGCGTTTCTTCATGGGTGGCATCGGCAGCGTTCGCGGTTACGAGAGCTACTCCATTTCGCCGACCAACAGTGCCGGGCAGCGCATCGGCGGGGACATGACCTTCTCCAACAGCCTCGAGATGAGCTTCCCGTTGCTGCCCAGCGCCAAGATGCGTCTGGCGACTTTCATCGACTGGGGGATGATCGGGGAGGACTCTCTTGACGAGTTCAAACGGGGCAGCTTCGGTGTCGGCGTCGAGTGGTTCTCTCCGGTTGGACCGGTGCAGCTCATCTTCGCCGAGCCCTTCAACGACGAACTGGGTGACGACACCACCGCCTTCGAATTCACTATCGGCCAGCGCTTCTAGCAGCGCAGCTTTCGGCCATGTGCCCGGAGATTTCCCGGGCGCGTTTCTCAACATAACGTATCTATGAAAACTATCGGAAAGTGACGCTGATCCCTTTGGGACGCTGAAGTGTTGCCACTGCCTCTTTGGGGAGGTAGAGCGGCGAGGCGGAAGTGATGCCGATGCAGGTGCCGTCAAAGTCGAAGCTGAGGTCGTTTCGGGCGGGAAAGTGGCTCAGCAGGGCGTCGGCGAGAGAGAGAATGAAGCTGAGATATTCAAGGGTCCGTGTATCCGGCAGTAGGGATTCATAATCCTCGAGGTGCTCTCTGGCGGGGCGCTTGCGCTTCTGGAAGCGTACCAGGGTGGCGATGAGCATGATCTGTTCATGGGTGTAGCCGTACTCCAGGGCGGTCTGCGCCAGGTAGTAGCTGTGTTGGTGGTGGGAGTAGTAGTGCAGGGCGGTCCCGATCTTGCAAAGCCGCGCGGCGATGCCGGTCTCAAGCCGGTAACGTTCCGGGATGCCCAAAGGACCCTGCATCAGGTCGAAGAGCTTTTTTGCCGTAGCGGCAAGATGCTGCGACTGTTTCGGCGCGACGTCGTAACGGTCGATCAGGCAGCGCATGGAGGGGTTGTAGTGCTCGGGAAACCGGTCGCCGCTGTTGCGCAGCAGGTCGGCGAGGTAGAGTCCCTCGCGCACCCCGACGCCGCTGGCGGTCAGCTCGGAAATTTCCAGGTGCCGCAGGATGCGCAGCAGGATGAGCGCCCCGGGACGGATGACGTCGTAACGCTCTTTCTTGATACCGAGCTTTTTTAAAGAGGCGTTGTCCGGCGCTTCGAGGACCGCGTCGAGGTAGCGGCGCATCTTTTCACCGTCGATGCGGTAGCCGTGCATCTTACGTAACGGATGGCGGCTCTTCTTGAGAAGGGAACGGGCCAGGGCCCGGAAGGTCCCCCCGATGCCGAAGGCGTGCCCGCAGTCACACTTGGGGAGTGCTTCAAGGGCGCGGTCGATGCAGGCAACGGCGCCGGCACGGTCGCCGCGGTCGAAATAGAGCTCTTTGAGGCGTACGGTGCCCAGATCGAGGGAGTGGGTCTCGGCGACCCCGCCGTCGCGGATGAGGGCGAGTTCGGTGGAACCTCCCCCGATGTCGATGGTTACGGCGTCACCCGGGGGGAGAAGATTGGCGCAGGCGATGCCTCCGAGGTAGGCTTCCCGGGTGCCGTCGATCACCTTGACGTTGATGCCGAGTTCCCGGCGGACCCGTTTGATGAACGCTGTGCGGTTGGGCGCGTCGCGAACCGCGGAGGTGGCGACGCAGAGGGTTTTGCGGACGCCGTAGGCGTCGGAAATGGCGCTAAAGTCGCGAAGCGCACGGATGGCGCGCTCCATGGCGGCTTCTTGGAGATTGCCGCCATTCTCGTAAGCCGCCTCGCTGATGCGAACGCGGCTCTTGACTTCGTGGAGCAGATGAAACGCAAAGCGGCTGGTCCGCTCGAAAAGCACCATCCGCACCGAGTTCGACCCGATGTCGATGATGGCGGTGCGTTTGGCCACGATTACTCTTCTTCCATCAGCTGCTTATGCTTAAATAGAAGTTCGGCCATCGTCTCGACGTTATCTTTGTCGAGTTCGATGCAGTCGACGGGACAGACGGCAATACATGCGGGTTCGTCATAGATTCCGACACATTCGGTACAGCGGTCGGGTTCGATGTAGTAGATCGGGTCTCCCTCTTCGATGGCTCCCGTAGGGCACTCTTCGCGACATGCGTCGCACGCGATACATTCATCATTGATCAAAAGTGGCATAGATAACCTAGTCCTGTCAAATGGTTTGAGGGGCAGCTCTAAACAGTCCACGACAGGACCCGGTCGCGATGCCGGGAATGAAGTTTTTAGAGATGCCCGCTAAGGGTTCCGATTTATAGCAGAACAAACCTTGCATTAGTTTTAAGGCTTGAAAGCCCCATAAACGGGTGATCGGAAGTGGCGCATTCGGGAGGCTCGGAAAGAGGTAAAAGATAATTTTTCCCGATACGGGGAGAAGAGACGGCGAAAACGACCGGGTGCCGAAACTATTTCGGGGGCAGGGGACAGTAGAGACGGGCGTTGAGATGGAGGGAAGCGACCGTGCCCTCCGCTCCGTCGTTTCGGTTGGCGATGCGGATCTCCGCTCCCAGTGCGTCGGCGGCGCTTTTGGCAAGGAAGAGGCCCAGCCCCGCGCCGCTCTTGTTGCCCTGCCGTTTAAAGGGGGCGAAGAGATCGACGCTCTCGTCGATGCCGCACCCCTCGTCGATCACCTCGATCAGCAGCCCCGCTGTGGTGAGGGAGCTTTTGAAGGTGACCGTTTTCCCTTCCGGGGTGAATTTGAGGGCGTTTTGCAGGAAGTTCTGGACGATCTGGTTCAGCAGACTGGTCTGCAGGGTGGCGATGAAGAGCGGGGGGTGGAGATCGACGACGAGATGCTTCTTCTCGCTCTGGGCCAGCAGCATGAAGTCTTCGCCTTTTCGGCGGAGCAGATCGATGACGTCCGTCTCCGCCGGAAGTTCCAGCTGCGCTCCCTCCTGGCGGCCGATGTTGAGGATGTCGGCGACGATCTTGTTCATCTCGTTGATACTGGCGTTGGTCGTCTTGATCGCTTCGATGTACTCCTCCGGGGAGCGCTTTTTGATCAGGGTGACCTGGTTCTTGAGCTTCATGACCGCCAGGGGGGTTTTGAGTTCATGGGCCGCCCCGATGAAGAGCTCCTTCTGGTACTTGACGAAAGTCTGAATCCGTCCTATGAGATGGTTGAGGGTTTCGCCCAGGGGCATGAACTCGTCGGGGAGCTCGTCTACCTTGACGGGACGCATCAGGTGTTCGTTCATGTTCGCAAGACGCCGGCTCAGGGTCATGACCGGGGAGATGAGCATCTTGGAGAGGCCGATGGCGTAGATGATGATGACGAGAAAGCCGATGGCGTTGATGATGAAGATCGAGTTGAGGATCTTGTCCAGAAGCCGTTTGGTCGGGGTGATGTCGCGGCTGATCTTCAGGAAACGCCCCGCGTCACTGGTAAAGGGGTGGATCAGGACCAGGTAGACGTGATCTTGCTCCCGGGTTTCGAAAAAGGTGTCGAGCTTGGCGGCTTCGGCGGCGCCGATCATCTCGATGGAGACTTCAAGCAGGGTGTCGGTTCCCGTCGGTTCGTTGCCGAAAAGCGATTCAAAGGCACAGACGTTTTTGGCCAGCTTGAGCAGCTCGGTCCGTTTTTCGTCGTAGATGGATTCCTGGATGTAAAGGTAGAGGAAGGAGGAGAAGATCAGCAGCAGCGCCGCGGATGCGACGATGAGCTGGATGAGAAACTGGGTTCTTATACTTCTTTGGGAAAGCAAAAACGGTATCCGCGGCGACGTACGGTTTCGATCGTCGTAATGTTCAGCGGTTTGTCCATTTTCTGGCGGATCTGGTTGATCGCGACCTCGATGACGTTCGGGGTAACGAGCTCGGGCTCTTCCCAGATGGCGTCAAGCAGCTGCTCTTTGGAGACGATCTGGTCGCGGTGGCGCGCCAGGTGCGTCAGAACCTCGAAAGGTTTGCCCTTGAGCTCGATCTCTTTCTCTTTGTAGATGATCTTCTCTTCTTCGGGGTTGATCGTCAGGTCCTCGATCTCGATGATGTTGCTGCCGCCGAAGCGCAGGCGCGCCTCGATGCGGGCGACCAGAACGTCGAAATCGAACGGTTTGCGAATGTAGTCATCGGCACCGGCGCGGAGCGCTTCGACTTCGCTTTCGTTGTCGTCACGGGCGGAGAGGACAACGACTACGGTCTTGGGCGTGTTGGATTTGATATCGGGGATGATATCGATGCTGTTGCCGTCAGGCAGCATCCAGTCGGTCAAAATAAGATCGTAGTTACGGATGTCGAGGTAGTATTCGCCGTCTTTGAGAGTTTCGACGACATCGCTCTGGTAGCCGAACTCTTTGAGGCCCTCGGCCAGTGTCTTGTTCAGCGTGACTTCATCTTCAATAATAAGAATACGCATTCACGTTCCTCGGTTAAAAATTTGTGGCGGGATTATAACACGATTTTAGGAAAATTTAAAGTTATATTCAAAAATTTTTAAAAAAACATTCAAGTTGGTTTAAAAATTGTAGTGTTCGGAGAGGGTGACGGTGCAGTCGGGGAGAATGTCGGGTTTGCTGAGTGAAAGGGTGAGGGTTTTGATGGTCGGAAAGTCCGTTTTCAGGCGGTTTTGAAGGGTTTCAAGCGCCGTCTCGATGAGGCCGAAACGCCCCTCCGTTACCGTCGTTTTGATGCATTCTGCGACGGCGGCGTAGTCGATGAAGCGGTCGGTTTCGTAATCGTAGACGATTTCGGCGTCGACCCGAACCGATTGCGGTGCATGACGTTCAAAATCAAGAATCCCGATCACCGCATCGAAGCGGAGGGCCTCGATGCGGATGATCATACGACCCGCTTCTCTTCGCCTTTGAAGAGCCGGACGAAGTTGGGAATGTGTTTGTAGAAGAGGATGAAGGCGATGATGACGACGGGGGCGTGGGGCATCTCCGCATGCAGCATGAAGCTGGCGACGACCAGGGCCAGCAGTCCCAGCATGGAGGAGAGCGAGGAGATGCGGATGGTTTTGGCGCCCAGGAACCAGACCGCCAGGGCGATGGCGGTCTCCACCGGGAGCATCACCAGCATGACGCCCATGCCCGTGGCGATCCCTTTGCCCCCCTCGAACCAGAGGTAGGGGCTGAAACAGTGGCCCACGACGGCGAGTACGGCCACGGCCCACTGGACCGCTTCGGGAACGCCGAGAAGTTTGGCGACCAGCAGTACGAGGACCCCCTTGAGGGCATCCAGCGCCAGGGTGGCAGCCCCGAGCTTTTTGGCAAGGGCGGGGTTCTGCTCCTTCACCACGCGCAGAACGTTGGTGGCGCCGATGCTCTTCGAACCGGACTCCTTGACGTTGACGCCGGCGAAGAAACGGGCCAGAAGGAGTCCGAAGGGGATGCCGCCGACGAGGTAAGCGGCGAGATAGAGCTGACCGTTGGTATGGCTCAGCAGATCCGCGATAAAGTTCATGGGTACCTTTGAATGCCGCCCGAAAGCGGAAAATAATGGATAATAGTACTCTATTTCCCGTTACAAGAATCTAAAGCTACCCGAAAGCCTGCCGCCGGGTGTGTACCGTCGTAACCCCGCGGGGCGGTTTGCGTTCGGGCCGTGGGCCTGCGGGGAGAAAGTGCGATATAATGGCCCCATAACAAAAAGAAGCCCTCAGGATGCGGCTTCATAACAAAACCCAATGCAAGTAAGGAGCCGTGGTTGAACGATACCACCGAAACACTCATCAGGAAGATCAACGACCTCAAAAGCCGACTCAGTGTCACGGTCGTCGCCCACTTCTACCAGCGCGACGAGGTGTTTGAGATGGGGGACATCACCGGGGACTCGCTGGAACTGGCGAAGCGTACCATGGCCGACGACGCGGAGTATGTCGTCTTCTGCGGGGTCGGTTTCATGGGGCAGAGCGTCAAGATTATGAGCCCGGAGAAACGGGTGCTGATGCCGAAAATCGCCTGCTGCGCCATGGCGCGGATGATCGACGGCAGCTACTTCGACGATTCGGTCGCGACGATGGAGAAGGCGGGCATTGCGAAAGAGAACATTCTCCCCATTACCTACATCAACTCCAACGCCGACGTCAAAGCCAAAGTCGGGCAGATGGGCGGCATGGTCTGTACCAGTTCCAACGCGAAGATGATCATCGAGACGGCGCTTAAAGAGGGGAAAAAGATCCTCTTCGTTCCCGACCGCTGCCTGGGACAGAACATCGCCAACATGATGGGGCTCAAATCCGCCGTCATCGGCATCGATGACGATCTGGCCGATGCGGACATCATCTGCTACGACGGCTTCTGCTCGGTGCACCAGCTCTTCAGCGTCGAGGACATCCGCTTCTACCGCCGCAAGTACCCGGGCATCAAGATCGCGGTTCACCCCGAGTGCGATCCCGCGGTCTGCGCCGAGGCGGACTTCATCGGCTCCACTTCGCAGCTCATCCGCTACATCGCCGAGCTTCCCGAAGATCAGAAGGTCGCCGTGGGGACCGAGTTCAACCTCGTCAACCGGCTCCGCCCGAAAAACACCTACGTCCTCTCATCGACGAAACCGGAGTGCCCCACCATGAACGAGACGACCCTCGAAGACCTCTACCGTACCCTCAAATCCATCGAGGACGGCGAACCCGTCAACGAGATTTTCGTCGACGAAGAGACCCGCAAGTGGGCCAAAATCGCCCTCGACCGGATGCTGGCGCTATGATTGCGGCATTTTCGAGTAAATTCGGTTCACTACTTTTTCGAATATAAGCCATATGCTGTTGTGATTACAGAACTTATAGTTTTACTGCATACCTTGAGAAGGTGAGAGATTTATATCGATTACTTCCGTCATACTGTGGGTATTGGCGCGATTTCGTTGTTCTTGTGAAATGCATGGAAAAACGTTGTAGATGCCTTGCTGTCCATTGGTTTTGCTAAATGGTACCCCTGCACTTCCGTACAGCCATATTCGCGAAGAAGTTTAAGAACATCAGCTGTTTCAACACCTTCTGCAATCGTTTTTAAATTGAGGTTCTCAGCCATCTGTATGATCGTTCTGACAATTATGGCATCTTCTTGATTGGATAAAATATTTCGAACGAAAGATTGATCGATTTTAAGTTTGTCAACATCGAAGCGTTTTAGATAAGCGAGGCTGGAGTAACCTGTACCAAAGTCGTCGATTGACAGGCAGATGCCCAGTGCTTTGAGATTGGCGACTGTTTGCAGGGTCTTTTCGGTGTCATGCATCATGACTGACTCGGTGAGTTCGAGTTCGAAAAACGCAGGATTGAATCCAGAAGTATGTAATGCATTTTTGATGCTTTCTTCCAGGTTGCCGCGTTTGAATTGGATGGATGAAATGTTTACAGCAATGGTGGCCTGAATGCCTTCTTGATGCCAGAGCGCACCTTGTCGACATGCTTCATTAATGATCCATTCTCCTATAGGAACGATCAATCCACTTTTTTCAGCAACAGGGATGAATTGTGCAGGAGTGATCATGCCGTCGTGGGGATGACGCCATCGTATTAGTACTTCAAAACCTGTGATTCGGTTTGTTCTCAAATCGACTTGAGGTTGGTAATGAAGTAGAAACTGCTGTTTTTTGAGTGCAAGTTTCAGATGGTTAATGAGATCGAAATGATTATTCGTATTGCGGTTCATCTGCTCGTCGAATAGTCTGAAGGCGCCAGGGCCATCGTCTTTCGCATGGTTAAGCGCGATATACGACTTTTGAAGCAGTATTTCGAAAGAGCTTCCATGCACCGGATATATCGCGGCACCAATTGAGAGCGCAACAGATAGAAGATGTTGTTCGATGTGAAGTGGAGCATCGAATACGGCAAATATTTTATGGATTAGCCAGTCAATCTGATATTCCGAACTGTCGGGCAGGATCATCAAAAACTCATCGCTTCCAAGGCGGCAAAGTGTATCTGTGAAGCGGAGGAGTTCTTTAAGTTTTATGGCGCATATTTTAAGCGTTGCATCGCCAATTGCGTGTCCAAATATTTTATTGATTGCTTTGAAATTGTCCAGATCAATGAGTAGCATGGCAGCTTTGGAACCGGTTTGCTCACAGTAATTCAGAATGTGCCTGGCACGCTTTAGCGCGAACATGCGGTTTGGAAGGCCGGTCAGTGTGTCATTTCGCAGCAGCTGTTGGATCTCATGTTCGGTACGTTTCTTGTCCGTTATGTCTCTTGCGATTCCCAAAACGCCCAGAAGCTGATTATTGGGAGAATAGACCGGAGATCTACGGGTCAATACCGTTCCCTGTTGACCGCTGGACCGATAAACGATCTCTTCTTCATTGATGCTGATACCGCCCTTTTTTATGGCTTCACGGTCATGTTTTTCGAAGAAATCAGCCAGTTCGTTTTCAACGAAGTCATGGTCTTTTTTCCCAATAATTTCACCTGACGGAGCTCCCATAAAATCTTCGAAGGCATGGTTGCAGGTTAAGTAAACTCCTTCGGGATCTTTCATCCAGATCATGTCTGGAATCGTATTGAAAAGAGATGAAAGGCGATGCGCGGTTTGAATGAGTTCATTTTCGGCTTTTTTCCGCTTGCTAATGTCAATGAGATTGATGATGCGATATTTAATCGTTGCATGGTCGTTTTTGATGACGGCAATGTGGATAAATACCGGCACGGGAGAACCGTCTTTGCGCATATGGATGGTTTCAAACGAAGTGTCTTTCGTAAAACAGCAAGTCTGAGTTTCGCATGTGGAGTTTGAGCGTTGAAACATGCAATGTGGAGAGAACACTCTACCTGGCTGTGAACCTTCTAGTTCGTGGGGTTCATATCCATGAATACGTGCGAAGGCTGGGTTGATCATGTCTAATTCTCTGGTTCTTGCGTTGCAAACAGCAAAACCGATCGGTGCATGTTCGAAGATGTGTCTATATCTATCCATTCATTATGTGTCTTGCCCTGACTTAGAGTGTATTGACGAAAATTCTAGCGCGTGGACGGTCATGTTCCAGTCATGTCATCTATCCTTATGCATGTTTATGATATGACTTGTCTATGAAGTAGCGAAGTATAATGAAAGAGGACGTGTGAGGGTTTAAACTTGAGTAGGAAAACCGGCGGAACGGTTTTACGAACCGTTCCGTTTGGTAATATCCCAAGAAAAGAGAAGAAAGCGTTCTTCCGTTTTTTGGGAGACAGAGAGCTCAAATTGATGTATGCCGCTCGGAAGCTTCAGTCTGTAGATATTACCTAAAGAAGTTGTATTTCGCTCTGCTTGCTGCAGCGCCCGGAAAGTTATGCTTGCCGCATCCCGAGGGAGGACATCCCATAATGTCTTCCCGATTAATGTCTCTTCTTGAATCGTCAGCAGCTTTTCGTCTCTCGCCCAAACGTTCAGGTAGGTGCCGGCTTTGTCGACTTCGAAAAGCAGATCGGGAATGGTGTGGATGACGTTTTCACTAAAGGCCAGAGCTTCGTGCAGTGCGCAAGTACGCTCCTCGACCTCCTGTTTAAGAGCAACGTTCAATTCCCGCATGGTTTCTTCGGCCCTTTTTCGTTCGGAGACATCGCGTCCGATGACCATGACGCCGGTCACGTTTCCGACAGCGTCACATTCTGGGGCGAGACGCTGTTCTCCCCAGCCTTCCCCTCCGTTGGGAAGTCGGTAGGCGCTTTCGAGGACGAGCTCTCTTTTTTCGGTGATCACCTGGCGGAAACGTTCTTGAAAATGCGCACTTGAGGGAAGCGGCGAGAAGTCGTCGGGTGTCGTGCCGAGGATCGCTTCCATCGGTTTGCCCAGGAGTTCGCACATCTTCGGATTGACATAGGTCCGGCGCCCGTCCAGGTCATAGCGGGCGATGACGTCCGGGGAATTTTCGACGATAGCCCGGAATTTTTCCTCGCTCTCGTAGAGCGTCCGTTCTGCGTTTTTGCGTTCGGTGACGTCATGAAAAAAACCATACCAGACGATGGTGCCGTCGATTCGCATCTCCGGCGTGGACTGCCCTTCGATCCAGCGTTCGCCCCGTTTCGGGTGCACTATGCGGAACTCCTGTCGCCACGGTGAGAGCTCCGCTGCCGAGCGCATGATACTCTCGCCGATCCCTGTATGGTCTTCCGGATGGCAATGCTTAGTGGCGGTTTTCATATCCTGAAGGAAGGAGTCTTGGGCGATGCCGAAGAGCGCTTCGATGCCCGGGGCCGCATAGGTAAAGGCCATCTCCCCATTGGGACGCTGTTCGAAGATGTAATTGACCCCGGGTGCGGCCGCAGCGATTTTGGAGAGGCGTTCTTCCAGTTTCAGGCGCTCTCGCTGGAGGGTTTGGACCTGCTTTTGCGCGGAGTTGTCGTAGCTGTGGGCCAGAAGGCATCTTTCACCGTCCATGGTGATGACCGCGCCGTAGGCGACTGCATGACCGATGCTGCCGTCCTTGGCCCGAAAGTCGTACTCCAGGCCCGACACAAATCCGTTTTCCGTAACTTGGCGGAACAGTTCTGCCCGCTCATCTGGGTTGACGAAGATGTTCAGCTCCGCGCTGCTGCGTCCCACTACCTCGTCGCGGGTATAGCCGGTGTGCGCGAGGAAACTGTCGTTCACCTCCAGGTAGCCCCCCCGCTCAAGTGAACTGACGGAGACCGCCGCTGGACTAAGCCTGAAAACGCTGTAGAACTTCTCCTCCCGTTCCCGCAATTCGATGTGCGCCTGTTTGATGGTCGTAATGTCATGACCGATAGAGAGTACGGCCGCTACTTCTCCGCTCTCATTCAGTTCCGGAGTGAAGATGATATTCCACCACCGTGTGCCGCTCTCATTATCGTCGTGTACTTCCAGGTCCGTCGTCTCTCCGGTTTGCAGTACATGGCGGATTTTTTTCTGGTATCCCTGAGAGATGTCAAGAAGCGGACTCCCGTCGGGAGTGGTTCCCAGTAACATTTCGGAAGAGATGCCAAAATGCTTTTCGAGTGCCGGGTTCATGTAGATGCGGCGGCATTGCCGGTCGTAGCGGGCGAGAAAGTCGGGCATGTTTTCCGCCAGGGTCCGGAACTCCCGCTCTTTGACCGCCAGCTGGGCGGTACGCTCCTCAACGCGCGCTTCCAGGGTCGCGTTGAGAGTCCGGATGGACTTCTCCATCTGTATGCGTTCCGTAATATCCTGGATCGTTCCCACGCTAAAGAGAGGGCGGCTTTCGCTGTCGTAACGGGTTTCGCTCCGCTGCAGCACGTATTTTACCCGGCCGTCGGGCATTAAAAGCCGGTGTTCGGTCTCATAGGGTTCTAGGGTGCTCTGCCAATGGCGGAATCGTTCCGTGATGAAGTTTCTGTCTTCGGGATGGACCCGTTCCATAAAAGTTTCGATGTAGTTTTCTTCGAGCTCCGATCCAACCTCCAGGATGCGGTAGTACTCCTCGGACCAGACGAGTTCCCCGCTTTGCATATCCATGCTCCAGCTGCCGATGAGCGAGAGTTTCTGGGCCTCGGCCAGGGCGTGCCGGTTCGCTTCCAGGATCCGCTCCATCTGTTTGCGTTCGGTAATGTCGCGACCGATGGAGAGAACGCTGGCGATTGAGTCTTTGTCGTCGATTTCGGGGACCATGCGTACGTGGGCCCATCCCGTCTCTCCAGAAGCGGTTCGGTATGCCGTTTCGAAAGAGCGCTCTGTTTCGGTCCGAATGACTTCGAGCAGATGCGTTTCAAATGAGGCTTTGTCGATCACGGGCGTTGTGCCCGAGAGCGTTTTCCCGAGAAAATGCGATTTTTCCGTATTGAACAGTGTCGCGGCTTTGGGGTTGACGTAAGTGCGGCGTCCCTCGAGATCGAATCGTACGATGATATCGGGGGAGTTTTCGGTGATGGCCCGGATGCGGCGGTTCTCTTTCTCGGCTTCGAGACGCTTGCGCTCGGAGATGTCGCGGGCGATGCCGAGATTGTAGCCCTGACCTTTGTAGGCGAAATAGTTGGCGCTGACTTCGACGGGAAAAATCGAGCCGTCTTTGCGCCGGTGGCGTACTTCCAGGGTTATGGAGGCGGAAGCTTCGAGTGCGTCCCAGAAGTCTCCCCATTTTTCCGAAGGCCAGTCGGGGTCGACGTCGCCTACTTTCATGCCGAGCAGTTCGTCGCGGCTGTACCCCAAAGAGGCGCAGGCAGCTTCATTGACATAATAGAAGTGTCCTGTTGCGTTCGCCAGAAAGACGGCTTCGCCGATATGCTCGAGGGCGAAGTTCTGGAGCCGGAGCATCTCGAGGGCATCGTGTTTTTCGGTGAGGTCCCAAATGTTGGCGATATGATAGAGTATCTCCCCCTCGTCGTTTTTGATCACGATTAGTTCGATCGATACGGGGAACGTGGAGCCGTTTTTGCGCCGGTGCACTGTTTCGAAGACGCCGTAGCCCTGCGTAAAGGCTGTGTGCTGGATATCCTGGAGTTGCGGAAGGGACGCTTCGCTGAAAAGATCGGGAACTCTCAGGCGGCGCAACTCTTCAGGGGTATAGCCATAGAGGGCGTCAAACGCCGGGTTGGTCAGCTCGAAAGCATTGCTGCTTCCCAAATGGATCGCGATCCCCCAGTGGGCATGCCGGAAGATATCCGCCCACTTGGTCAGGTCGTTTTTTGTCGTTTCGAGTTCAAGAATGCGGTCGGTCAGCCGGTGAATACGCTCTTTGGCCGTCTGTTCGTCCCGGGAGAGTACATCTTCTACGTAGCCAGCATAGGGAAGCCTGATGGTGAAGCAGGCGCCCCGAACGCAGTTTTCGGCACGGATATCTCCTCCGAAGCGGCCAATGATAATCTCGCGGCTCATAAAGAGCCCCAACCCGGAGCCTCCGGGTTTCGAAGTAATATAGCGGTCGAAAATCGACTCGACCGGATCGATCCCGAT
The DNA here is from genome assembly GCA_050292215.1 of Sulfurimonadaceae bacterium. GTDB lineage: Bacteria > Campylobacterota > Campylobacteria > Campylobacterales > Sulfurimonadaceae > SZUA-415. Next base: position 97,771 of record JBNKLF010000002.1, read on the forward strand.
GCCGCCGGCATTGTCGCGGACGGTGATAGTGCATGACGTGTCATCGTTTGCGCGAACCAGTATCTCTATAGCGGGGGGGGTGGTACCATGGTTCTCAAGCGCTTCCTTGGCGTTAAGCACGATATTGAGTAGTGCATGGACCAGTTCGTTGGCATCTCCGAGGATAACGGGGTCGGACGGTGAGGAAAAATGCAATTCGATGCGGCTGTTGTCCAGGGCGTACCCGGTCAGTTTCCGAATGGTTTCAAAGACTTCGGAGAGTCGGAACTCCTTGCAGCTGCTGCGTCGCTGTGCCAAAAAACCGTAAAAGGTGTCGATGGTCTCTCCCAGGTGGCGGATCAGTTTGAAACTCGTTTCGAGGGCATCGAGAAGTTTCTCTTTCGATATGTTTCCCTGAAGTTGGATGGAAGCTTCGAGGTTGGAGTGAATGGCGGCAATGGCATGGAGGGGTTGTTTCCATTGGTGCGCAATATCGGCGATTAACTCACCCATGGAAGCATTGCGTGATATTAGAAAGCGAATTTGTGCAGTGGTCTCATGCAACTTGAAAACTCTATTGCATTCTTTGGTCAGGTTTCGATTGTTTCTGCGCAAGTGTAAGGCATACAAGGTACTGACTCCCCACATTACGAGGCTGGTGAGTGTAATAAGCGGAGAGCCTAAAACACTATTCAGTGTTTCAAGATTCATATTGAATCGTTAAAGATGCAGATATAGTAACCGATGCCGCGAACGGAAACAATGATGTCTGATTCGAGCTTTTTACGAAGTCGCATAACGATGTTCTTAATTGCTGACCCGCAGATGGGATCTAGGGGCCATAGTGCTTGGGATATCTCTTCACGCGTCACAGTGCGGTTCCGTTGGTTCAAGAACAGTTTTAGTAACTCATGCTCTTTGAAGCCCAGCTCAATCGGCTGTCCATTTCGATAGAGAATTTTTGTTGCCGAGTTATAGTAGAGACCTTTATCCAATTCGATAAGTCCATCGGACTGTCGCACACGTTGCGAGGCTCTGGTAAGTGCAGAGGTAAGCGTTTTAAGATCAACCGGCTTGACAAGGTAGCCGTCGATCGAAAGGTTTGCGGCATCAATCAGGAGATCGCGTTCTGTAAAACTGGTCATTAGAACGATAGGAAGGTTATAGTCTTCTTTGCGAATGTATCGGATCAGAGAAATACCATCACGTTTGGGCATTTTGATGTCGGTGAGAAGAATGTCCGGTGACTCTTCTTCGTAAATGCGCAGTGCCTCTTCGCCATCCACGGCGACATGGAGACGTTTAAACAACATCCTCAAAATATCTGTAATCTGATTACGTGCAATAGTGTCGTCTTCTACAAACAGAATGCTCTTGTTTTTTAACAGAAGAATGTTGTTGGTCATTTTCATCTACTCCTGGGTACTGGTTGAGCAATTGTACATTACGCTAACCAATACCTTTTTTTTAACCGCGCTAGGAGGTAAAGTCGGTCATGAAAAGGTCATATCCTTGTGGCTTGAATGTGGCTTGAATGTGGCAGTGAAGATATTAAACTGACGAAAAAACAAGGAATATTATGATCTTTCTGCGGACTATTGGTTCCAAATTGAAGTTTTTGGCTACATTGAGCTTAATCGGATTTTCTTTTCTGGGTTATCTCTCTTTTTCGAATAATGTGCATGCGCATCAGGCAGCTGAGCGCCTTTTGCTATTGGGTGACATAAAGGCTCATACCAATGGAATCGTTATGGAGATAAGAGCATATCAACTGCTAGGACGCGAAGAATTTGTCGACCAATATTCGGAAAGCAATTTACTTCTTGAGGGAGCTTTAGAATCTTTGTTGGCGATTACGCGTTCAACAGTTAACCAGGAAAAAATTAAAAAAATTATAACCGATCATCGAGAATGGCAGGCCCACAATGTACGGCGAATCAATCTGATCGCGAATAATTGGAGCGAAACGGGATATGCTGAAGTTCCATCAAAAGAACTGATACAACTCACCGACGAATCGATTGCGATTTATGGAAAAATTGTAAAAAACGTACATGAACTGATTGCCGAAATGACAAAACGAAACTTGGCGACTCTGGACGAGCATGCAGCACTGACTCATGTTACCGTCATTATGATCATGTTAATAATGATCAGTGCATTTTTTTGGATTGCTCGTTCGATTGTCAAATCGATTTCAATACTCGATGAAATAATGGAGAGGGTTGCAAAAAAGCGAGATTTTACTGTTATGGAACAAATTGCAGGGGATGATGAACTCGCACAAGTAGCACGAAAATTGAATGAGCTTGTAGCAGTGTTGCGGGATTCATTCGGGAAAATCGGCATATCGGCACATGAGAATTCATCAATATCGGCAGAGTTGTCGACGACCACACTTTCAATTGGTCGTGCAGCAGAAGAACAGGCAAATATTGTGGCGCAGACGACGGCTGAATCGGATCAGATGAAAGAGATGATGTTCGAATCAGCTATGGAAGCACAAACGGTGAGCGAGAAAGCTTGTGCAGCAAAGGATAACCTTCAAGAGGCGCAAGCCGCATTATTGGAGACAATACAGCAGCTTGGCGCAACGGTGGTAAGGGAAGCAGAAATCAATGAACGTCTCAATGCCTTATCGCAGGAAGCAATACAGGTGAAACAGGTGCTGGATGTTATAGCTGACATTGCGGATCAGACCAACTTGTTAGCACTCAATGCTGCTATTGAAGCTGCACGAGCCGGTGAACACGGCCGAGGTTTTGCCGTTGTCGCGGATGAAGTGCGAAAATTGGCAGAACGGACCCAGAAAAGCTTGGTTGAAACTAATGCGACGGTAAATGTTATCGTACAATCAATTAATGACATCAGCGAACAGGTGAATCATAATGCACAGGAAATAGAAATTCTATCCACCTCCTCTACGGTGGTCAATGATCATACGAGCACAGCTGTAGACGCTTTGAGTAAAACGGTTGATGCAGTAAAAAAACTATCGACGGATATTCAAGAAAATTCCAATACGACTGATAAAATTATTGGGAAGATAAAGGAAATTAACACGCTCTCTTCATCCAATGCACGTAGTGTGGAAGAGATAGCCGCCGCTGCTGAACATCTGAACCAGATGACGCAGCAATTAATGGAGCAGGTGGCTGTGTATAAAACTTGAAAATACCCTGGATGTATCCGACGGTATGTTACAATTCGGAAATATTAATACTGTGGGGATGATCGTGGTGGAGAGGTTTGTCAAGGCAGCATTGGCCGAGGATGTGGGACGGGGCGACCTCTACGCCCAGGTGTCGGCGGCGGTCCCCGCTTCGGCACGCATCATCGCCAAGAGCGACGGGGTGCTGGCGGGAGTTCCCTACGCCGACGCACTGGCGGAGCTGGAAGGGTTTACCCTCACCTGGGGCTTTGAAGACGGCGACCGTTTTGCAACGGGGGACGTCATCGCCCGGCTGGAAGGGGATTCGCACACCCTGCTGCGCTGCGAACGTACCCTGCTCAACATGGTGCTGCACGCCAGCTCCATCGCGACCCTCACCCGCCGTTTCGCGGAGGTCGTCGCCCCCTACGGCACGAAGCTCCTCGACACCCGCAAGACCCGGCCGATGCTGCGGGTTTTCGAGAAGTACGCCACGCGGCAGGGCGGGGCGGTCAACCACCGCATGGGCCTGGACGACTCCCTGATGCTCAAGGACACCCATCTGCGGACCATCCCCGACCTCGACGCCTACATGGCCGAGGCGCGCCGGCAGATCCCCTTCACCACGAAGATCGAGATCGAGGCGGAGCGCTTCGATCAGGCGAAAACCTTTATGGCCGTCGGGGCGGACATCGTCATGTGCGACAACATGACCCCCGAACAGCTCGCCGAGGTCGTGGCCTACCGCGACGCCAACCACCCGGGTGTCCTGCTTGAAGCCAGCGGCAATATCTCGCTGGAGACCGTCGAAAGCTACGCGAAGACCGGGGTCGACGCCATCAGTTCGGGCAGCTTGATCCATCAGGCCAACTGGATCGATATCAGTATGAAGATGGATTGATCGGTTGTGAGATCGTCCGGTAGATACCCAGGAACATTTGTATCGGCTTGGATGGTATTTTTTCTGATTTTGGAGGTCATCCGTGGCTGACGATATGGAGAAGACCGAAGAACCCACCTCCAAGAAGATCGAGGATGCGCGGAAGGAGGGGAACGTCCCCAAGAGCCAGGACGCGGTCTCCATCCTGACCCTGACCGGGGCGCTCTTCGGTTTTCTGATGCTCTTCGTCTTCATGGCGGAACGGACCGAACGGCTTATCTACTACTACTTCTCCCTGCAGGGGACTCCCCTCGACCGGGAACTGCTCATCAACATCGCCCTCGTCACCTTCCGGGAGTTCCTCATCATCGCCCTGCCGTTGGCGCTCTTCGTCGGTCTGGTAGGGGTGCTCAGCAACGTCTCCGTCATCGGTTTTCTCTTCACCACGAAACCGCTGACCCCCGACCTGAACAAACTCAACCCCATCAAGGGCCTGGCCAACGTCTTCTCCCTCAAAAAGGTGCTTGAGGGGATGTTGATGACCCTCAAGTCCCTCACGGCGATGGGGGTGGGATTCATCTTCTTCGGCATGTTCATCCGCGAACTCCCCACTGTCGCCCTCTTCGGTTTCGGCGATCAGCTGGAGTGGGTCGGCGGCAAAGCCCTCATCATGGCGCTGGTGATGCTGTTGGTACTGGCCATCTTCGCCCTGGCGGACCTGATCATCAAGCGCAAGCAGTACTTTGACAAACTGAAGATGAGCAAGCAGGAGGTCAAGGACGAGCACAAAAACATGGAAGGGGACCCCCACGTCAAGGCGAAGATCCGTCAGATCCAGATGCAGGCTTCACGCAAGCGGATGATGGCCGCGGTCCCCGAGGCGGATGTCGTCATCACCAACCCGACCCACTACGCCGTGGCGATCCGCTACGACGATCAGAAGAACATCGCCCCCATCGTCGTCGCCAAGGGGAAAGACAACGTTGCCCTGCAGATCAAGAAGATCGCCCGGGAGCACAACATCCACATCGTTCAGAACCCGCCGCTGGCTCGATCGCTCTACAAAGAGGTCGAAGTCGACCGCATGATCCCCGAACGCCTCTTCTCCGCCGTCGCCGAAGTCCTTGCCTACGTCTACAAAATGAACCGGCGGGGACGTTAATTAGGCAGTGGAGTTATTGACCTTCTCCGGAGTGTTGTGCTATATTAAATGAATGAACGGTACCCCGGCGGTGATTGCCGCAACGGGGGCCGATAGAAAGGAATACCATGGATATCAGAAAAGTATCCGTAGCTGCCGCGGCGCTCTGCCTCGCGACGGGGTCGTTGTACGCATTGAGCACCGAAAAAGTAAAACTTAACGGGAACATGACGCTGGAGTATCTGAAAACTCCGGGCAGCGCCGAGAGTTTCAAGGAGATGTTTTCCGAGGGGATGCTTTACGGCCGTTTGAGAATGAACACTTTCTACTACGACTATGATCATGAAGATGCCACGCACATCGACAACCGCGCCATGGGCATCGGCGGCAGTCTCGTCTATAAAACTGCCGCCTGGGCCGGGGTGAGTGCGACGGTGGGACTCTATACATCCCAGAATCCGGAGTTCTTCCGGGAAGACAAGATCGACGTTGGATTGGTCAAGTCCGGCAAAGATACCTTCAGCCGTAACGACATCAAAAACGGCGGTACCTATGACGGCCACTACGGCATGACGGTTCTGGGGCAGGCGTACCTGCAGTATGATATTTCCAAAACCACCGTCGTGGCGGGCCGTCAGCTCTTCGAATCGGTCTTTACCGCCTCGAACGACACGAAGATGATTCCCAACACTTTTGACGGGGTCAGTGTCACGACGCGGGACATTCCGGACACGAAAGTTCAGCTCGCCTACTTTACGGCGCAGAAGCTTCGGGATCACACCGATGCCCACGATGTGATTGCCTACAGCAGTTGGGACGAAAATGACGACAGCGCCGTGAACAAAAGCCTGACCCCGCAACTGGTCGGTACGAACAACGAACTGATCATCGCCGGCGTGACCAATACGTCGGTGCCGAATCTTAAAGTGTCGGTGAGCTACGCGCTGGTTCCGGACGTTCTGGGTAACCTGACCCTGGAAGGGCACTACAAGATTCCCGTGGGAGCGGGCTGGTCGCTCACACCCGGTGTGCGCTACATGAAACAGATGGACGAGCTCGGTACCCTCAATGACGTCGCCAACCTCGGCGGCGACACGACGGGTTACACGGATCCGAACAGTCTCGACGGTTCCATGATCGCCGCCAGGGTAGACGTGAAAAACGGTCCGCTACTGGTGCGCCTGGGATATTCGAAAATCAGCGACGACGCCGATCTGGTCACGCCGTGGCGCGGTTTCCCGACGGGGGGATATACCCGTGCCATGGCCCAGTATAACTGGTATGCGAATACGGAATCGGAGATGCTCCAGGTCGATTATGACTTCGGCAAGGCGGGAGTGGTCAAGGACTTTAAAGTTTCCGCCCGCTACGCGATCCAAGATTTCGACGACCGTAAAAGCAAGGTACAGGCCGACAGCGATATTCTGCACGTCGATATCATCAAGGGGCTGAGTAAAGACCTGGAGATGAAGATCCGCCTCGCCACCGTCGATTACGATCCGGGCAACACGGGCAAAACCGACGCCTCCTATAACGAATACCGCCTCGAATTCAACTACTTCTTCTAGCCGATCCGGCGGGGCCGCTGCGTCCCGTCCGGCTAACCCCGCCTTTAGCTAATTGTTCTATAATGCCGTTTTGGGAAGAGGCGGCGGCATCCCCGCAGCCCCATTTACCCAGGTACGTTAGAATCCCCCTATTAAAGACCGTGAAAATCGCACGGAAGAGACGGAAATTTTCGAAAAGGACGTGGAGTGAGACGCAAAAGAAAGTATGGAAGCCTGGTAATGACTTTGGGACTGGCCGCGCTGGTCGGAGGAGGCATCTACCTCTACAACGCGCCGTTCCTGGAGCGCGATTTGCCGAAGGTGACGCTGGAGAACAACGGGTTTTGGAACCTCAAGACCCCGCTGCCGCTCACTATCGAGGATGCCAGCGGCATCAAAACTTTCCGCGCCGTGCTGAAGACGCCGACGCAGGAGATCGATCTCGCTTCCGAAACCTTTATGGAACCGCAGAAACGGGTGGCGCTGCAGCTTCAGCTTCCCCGCCACCTGCTCCGCATGAAAGAGGAGAACGTTTCGATCATCATCGAAGCGACCGACGCCAGCAAGTGGAACCTCATGGCCGGTAACAGCGTCCGGACGGAAACGGCGCTTAAAGTCGACGGCGAACGTCCCGTGCTGAGCTGCATCAACAACTCCTACGGCATCCGCAAGGGAGGGTCGGCACTGGTGGTTTTCCGGGCTGAAGATGCGAACATGAAAGAATTCTACGTCGATACCAGTTTCGGGAAGCGCTTCCGTGCGCAGCCCTTTGTCAAAGAGGGGTATTACGCCGCGCTGATCGCCTGGCCGGTGACGGAAGAGAACTTCCGGGCCACCCTGGTCGCCGAAGACCTGGCGGGCAATACGACGCGCACCCACGTGCCGCTCTTCCTCAAAGAGGCGAAGTACCGCGAACGTCAGCTGAAACTGACATCGAACTACCTTGAAGGCAAGATCGCCCAGCTGGCGGAGGATTACCCGGAGACCCAGGGGGTCGAGGGGCGCATCCCCCAGTTCAAAGTGATCAACGAGGATGTTCGCCGCGCTAACGAGAAGCTGATTCACGACGTCAGCTCCCCGGTACCCGAGACGATGATCGACAGCTTCTCCGTCACCCCGTTCTATCCGCTGAAAAACGGCAAGAACCTCGGTGGTTTCGGTGACCATCGCCACTACATTCACGAGGGGAAAGAGGTGAGTGAAGCCTACCACCTCGGCGTCGACCTCGCCAGCGTCAAACAGGCGCCCATCGTGACCCACAATTCCGGGACCGTCGTTTACACCGGCTATAACGGGATCTACGGCAACATGCCCATCATCGACCACGGCATGGGGCTCTACACCCTCTACGCCCACTGCAGCAGCGTCAAGGTTCAGGAGGGCGAAACGGTTCGCGCCGGCCAGGTCATCGCCAACACCGGGACGACCGGTTCGGTTCTGGGGGACCATCTCCACTTCGGCGTCCTGGTCCAGGGCGTCGACGTCCGCCCCCAGGAGTGGATGGACGCGCAGTGGATCAAGCTCAACGTGACCGACGTGATGAAGAGCGCGAAAAAGCTGATCGCGCGGCAGTAGATCGGCGCCGTCAGGCCGATCCAGCTGCGATAGGCTATAATTTTGCGCAATAAATATTAGGGAATGGGATTTGCTCTGCCTGTTGCGATTTAGGGAAAGGACCCCGAAATGACACAAACCACCATTGAAAAGCCGGTCGAACTGGTCGGTATCGGCCTGCATAAAGGCAACCCGGTCCGGTTGCGGCTTGAACCCCTCGAAGCGGGCAGCGGCATCGTCTTCTACCGCAAGGACGTCGGCGTCTCTATCCCCCTGATTCCCGAAAACGTGGTTGACACGAAGATGGCGACCGTCATCGGACGGGAGGGGCATGTCATCTCCACCATCGAACATCTCCTCTCCGCCGTCTACGCCTACGGCATCGACAACCTCCGCGTCATCGTCGACGCCGATGAGGTCCCGGTCATGGACGGTTCCGCGGCGAGTTTCTGCATGCTCCTCGACGAGGCGGGCATCGTTCAGCTCGAGCGTCCCAAGCAGATCATGCGGGTGCGCAAGGAGGTGAGCGTACGGGAGGGGGACAAGTACGTCAAGCTGATGCCTTCCAACGAGGTGACCTTCGATTTCACCATCAAGTTCAAACACCCCGTCATCAACGAGCAGACCTTCGTGGTCCACCTGACCAAGGAGCTCTACAAGAACGAGATCGCCCGGGCCCGCACCTTCGGCTTCCTCCACGAGGTGCAGTACCTCCGCTCCAAGGGGCTCGCGCTCGGCGGCAGTCTTGAAAACGCCGTCGTCCTCGACGACAAGAAGGTGCTCAACTCCGAAGGGCTGCGCTTCAACGACGAGTTCGTCCGCCACAAAATCCTCGATGCCATCGGGGACATGTCCCTGCTGGGGATGAACTTCATCGGCAACTACGAAGCCTTCGCCGGCAGCCACGACCTGAACCACAAGCTCACCCTGGAGCTGCTTAAAAATCCCGAGAACTACGAAGTCGTGGAACTCAGCGGCGTCGAAGAACAGGAGATGGCGAAAGCCTATGCGTGATCTTCTGGTCATCGCCCTGGGGTCGCCGCTTCTCGTCGGTGTCTACGAAGAGGGGCGTCTCGTCGAGAGGGTCGAGAGCGATGAAAAGAGCTCCGACGCCCTTCCCGCCATCTGCGCCGAACTGGGTGAACGCTATGACTTCGACCGTCTTGCTTATGCCAAGGGGCCGGGCAGTTTCATGTCCATCAAAGTCGCCTACATCTTTCTCAAAACCCTCTCTATCGCCAAAGGAGTGCCCCTTTTGGCAACGGACGCCTTCTACTTTAACGAAAACGCACCCATCAAAGCGGTTGGAAAGCTCTGTTTTGTTAAAACTTCAGAAGGGATCGTGACCCGGATGTTCGAAGAGGTGCCGTTAAATCGATTCAGGCTGCCCGAACATCTGGCTTTAGAAGATTTTGATACCGACACCGCTCCCTATTACGGGATCGGCGCCGTCGGATAAGGAAACTATTTGACCGTAAGCGTACCGGCGACAAGCGCCAACCTCGGCCCGGGGTTCGATACACTAGGGCTGGCCGTCAACCTGCGCAACGTGGTGGAGTTCAAACCGTCGCGTTTTTTCAGCATCGCCATCAAGGGCGAAGGGGAGAGCAACCCCCGTCTCAAAGGGAACAACCTCTTCGTCGGCATTTTCAACGAACACTACAACCGTTTGACGAAAAAACGCCAAAACTTCAAATTCACCTTCGTGAACGAAGTCCCCATGTCCCGCGGTCTGGGAAGCTCCTCGGCGGTAATCGTCAGTGCCATCGCCACGGCGCACGAGGCGGCGGGGGTACGGGTCTCCAAACGCCGTATTCTCAATCACGCCCTGGCCTACGAACCCCACCCGGACAACATCACCCCGGCGGTGATGGGGGGCTTTAACGTGGCGATCGTCGAGAAGAAGAAGGTCTTCTCCCAGAAGAAGCACCTGCCCGACTACCTCAAGGCGATCGTGGTCATTCCCGACAAGCCGATTTCGACGAACCGTTCCCGCACGGCGCTGCCGCGCTCCTACAGTAAGGAGAACGCGGTCTTCAATCTCTCCCACGCCGCATTTACTGTATCGGCGTTTTTCAATGAGGATTGGGAGACGCTGCGGTTGGCGGCTCAGGACCGGTTCCACCAGAAACTGCGCATGAAGATGCTTCCGGAGCTCTTCGCGGTGCAGAAGGCCGCCTATGAGGAGGGTGCCCTGATGAGCACCCTTTCGGGGAGCGGATCGACCTTTTTCAACATGGCTTACGACGAGGATGCGGAGAAGATCGCGACCAAGTTAAGCCAGAAGTTCCCGGAGTTCGCCGTCAAGATTCTCGATTTTGACAACGACGGGCTCGTCATCAACCGATAATCAGGAACTTTTCGATATAATGCCGCAAAATTCATCATTCCCGGAACGTATGTGCATCGTTTGCCGGAACCGCATGGCGCAGAAGTCGCTGCTACGTCTGCAGTGCCGCCCCGACGGAATTTTCCCCTTCTCGGGGAGCGGCCGCAGTTTTTACCTGTGCGAATCGTGTTTTGACGACAAGAAGCTGAACCGGGCGCTGGCCCGTCAGTGCAAAACGGGTGACACACACATGCTTTTGAATCAGTTAAAGGAGATCATCGCGGATGTCAGATAAAGTCAGAGTCCATGAAATTGCCAGAGAGCTAGGGATCGCATCGAAGGAGGTCGTCGACAAGGCCGCTGCCATGGGCATGCCGGTCAAGACCGCATCGAGTTCGGTCTCGATGGAAGAGGCCGAGCAGATCATGAACTACATCATGAACGGCGCCCCGACCGAAACGGCTCCCGAGCCCAAGGTCGTCAAGAAGGCGGCCCCTGCCGCCGAAAAGGCCCCGGAACGCCCGGCCGAAACCGAAGCAACGAAACCCGCTGCGAACAACCATGCAGCCACCGAAGCCGCCAAACCGGCTTCCGAACCCGCAACCGATTCAAAAGCATCCACCCCATCTCCGAAAGCGGCCGATAAAGAGGAGCCGGTGCTCAAACGCGCCATCCTGCCCGAAGCTGCGCCCATCAAGCGCTCCGGTCTCAAGATCGTCAAGAAGAAGAAAAAGCAAGCTCCCGCGGCACAGTTCGGCGACGAAATGGCGACCGCTTCAAACGAAGCCGCGAAACTCTCCAGCTACGGCAAGCTGAGCGAGGAAGCGCGTCAGGAGTTGGAACAGAAGAAGAAAAAAAGCGCACCCAAAGGGACCCCGACCAGGAAGGTCGACCACGGTCAGCGCCTCGATATCTTCGGCGGCGGCATGTCCGACGTCTCCATGGACCTCGACGGCGAGGAGGTCGTACTGATGGACCTGAGTACGATGGACCGTCAGGCCGATACGGAAGAGGAAGCCAACCGCAAGCCCCGGGAGAAAAAACCCGTCGGGCGCAACGCCGGCAAGAAAAAGGCCCCGGGACAACGCCGCAGCGTCTCCCGCGGCAAACGCAAGAAGTACACCAAAGAGAAACAGAGCGACGAGGTGGTCACCGAAGTCGAGATCCCGGAAGATATCCGCGTTTATGAGTTCGCCGAGAAACTGAAACGCCCGATGTCCGACGTCATCAAGGTGCTCTTCAACCTCGGTATGATGGTCACGAAGAACGACTTCCTCGGCAGGGACGAGATCGAGATTCTCGCCGAAGAGTTCGGCGTCGAAGTGACGACCATCGACCCCAAAGATGCCTTCGACTACGAAAGCACTTACGAAGGGGATATGGTCGACGACGAAGAGCTGCAGGAGCGTCCGCCGGTCATCACCATCATGGGCCACGTCGACCACGGTAAGACCTCGCTGCTCGACGCCATCCGCGATGCGAAAGTCGCCGAAGGCGAAGCGGGCGGCATTACCCAGCACATCGGTGCCTACACCATCGAACAGCACGGCAAGAAGATCACCTTCATCGACACCCCCGGCCACGCCGCCTTTACCGCCATGCGTGAACGCGGCGCCCAGGTGACCGACGTGATCATCATCGTCGTCGCCGCCGACGACGGGGTCAAGCCGCAGACGGAAGAGGCGATCAAACTGGCCAAAGATGCCGGTGCTCCGATCATCGTCGCCGTCAACAAGATGGATAAAGAGGCCGCCAACCCCGACATGGTCAAGGCGCAGATGGCCGAGAAAGGTCTCACCCCGGTCGACTGGGGCGGGGACGTCGATTTCGTACCCATCTCCGCGAAGACCGGCTTGGGCATTGAGGAACTTCTGGAGAACATCCTGGTTCAGGCGGAAGTGCTTGAACTCAAAGCCAATCCCGAAACCCTGGCCAAAGCGGTCGTCGTCGAGAGCTCCCTGGAAAAAGGACGCGGTCCCGTCGCAACGGTCATCGTCCAGAACGGTACCCTCAAAGTCGGCGACAACGTCGTCTGCGGCAGCGCCTACGGCCGGGTCCGCGCCCTGGTGGACAACCACAAACAGCAGATCCCCGAAATCGGGCCGAGTGAGACCGCCGTCGTGGTCGGTCTCAATGAGGTTCCGGGTTCCGGTGAAACGCTGATGGCGATGGAGAGCGAGAAAGAGGCGCGCGAATACGCACAGAAACGTTACGAGTACGACCGTCACAAAGAGCTCTCACTCAGTACGAAAACGACCCTTGACGAGCTTACCTCCCTCATCGCCGAGGGCAAGCTCAAAGCGCTTAAAGTCGTACTCAAAACCGACGTGCACGGCTCCCTCGAAGCGATCCGTTCGTCCCTCTCGACCCTGCGCAACGACGAGGTCAAGGTGGAGGTTATCTCCTCCGGCGTCGGCGGCATTACCGAAAATGACGTGGAGCTGGTCAACAACTCCGAGAACTGTGTTCTTATGGGCTTCAACGTCCGTCCTACCGGCGCGGTCAAGGCATCGGCCAAGCAGAAGGGCGTCGAGATCAAGACCTACTCGGTCATCTACCAGCTCATCGATGACGTCACCAACATGCTTACGGGCATGATGGCGCCGAAATTCACCGAAGAGAATACCGGTCAGGCGGACGTCCGCGAAACCTTCAAAATCCCCGGCGGCATGGTCGCGGGCTGTCTCGTCGTCGACGGCAAACTGGTCCGCGGCGGCCACGTCCGCGTCATCCGCGAGGGCGTGGTCCTCTTCGAGGGCGCACTCACGTCCCTCAAACGCTTCAAAGACGACGTCAAAGAGGTCGGTAACGGCTACGAGTGTGGCGTTGTCATCAACGGCTACGACGACGTCCAGGTCGGCGACGTCATCGAAACCTTCACGAAAGTCGAACAGAAAGTCGCCCTCTAGCGGCTTTGCGTTTCGAAAGTCCCGTGCGCGGCCCGTCCGTGCCTGTGAACTTAGGGAGACCCCATGACCCCCGCAGAGATCAAACTTAAACGTACCGAATCGGTTCTCGCCGAACTCATCCCCGAAGCGATTACCCAGCTCAGCGACGCACGCCTGCACGAACTCGATGTTCTCGAAGTGAAGTGCTCCCGGGGCCGCAGCGATGCGAAAGTCTACCTCGACCCCCACGACTACAGCGACGAAGAGCGCCGCTTTTTCCTCCGCCAGCTGAGCAAGGCCCGGCCGGTCATCGAGGAGTACTGCCTCCGGGACCAGGGGTGGTACCGCTGCCCGAAACTCGCCTTCGAGTTCGATGACCAGTTCGAAAAACAGCAGAGCATCGAAGCACTCTTCAAACAGATTGAAAAGGAGCGCCCCGACAATGAGTCTTGAGAGCGATATCAAAAACATGGTCGAATCGATCGGCCTTACGTACTATGACGCCGTCACCCTCTCGGAGAACGGCGCCACCATCTACCGCGTCAGTGTCACCGCACCCGGCGGGGTCACCCTGGAACAGTGCGTCGAGGCGACCCATCTCATTTCGCCGCTGCTCGACGTCACCCCGCCGGTCTCCGGCGAGTACCGGCTTGAAGTGAGTTCCCCGGGCATTGAGCGCAAGCTCAAGACCCTGGATCACTTCGCCGGTTCCGTCGGGGAGAAGGTTGCCCTGACGACCGGCTCCAAAGAGCAGTACCGGGGCGTGCTTCTGCGGGTCGATGACGAGACTATCGTCATCGACGATGCGGAAGCGGGCGAGACGGCGGTCGCCTTCGGGGACATCGCCAAGGCGAAGACCTACTTCGAGTGGTGATGACGCCCGCGTCCGTGATGCAGCTGGCTCTGGACGCCGCCTGGCGCTACCAGGGTCTCACTTTCCCCAACCCCGCCGTCGGGGCCGCGCTCTGCGGCCCCCGGGGCGAACTGCTGGGGGTCGGCGCCCACGAAAGGGCGGGAGGACCCCATGCGGAGGTATTTGCTCTCAAGGCGGCTTACCGCCTCCTGAGCGGCGATGACGCGATCACGCCTCTTGAGGATGCCGACGCGCTTCACGACTACCTCCGGGCCCGCCACGGAGGATGCTTTGCAGGGTGTACCCTCTACGTCACCCTCGAACCCTGCGCCCATACGGGGAAGACTCCCTCCTGCGCCGGGCTCATCGAAGCCCTGGGCGTGGCGAAGGTTGTCATCGCCCACGAAGATCCCAACCCGGTCGCGGCCGGGGGCGCCCGGAGGCTCGAAGCGGCGGGGATTGCAGTGGAGCAGGGAGTGCTGCGCGACGCGGCTGCGGATCTGCTGCTTCCCTTTCTGCGGTGGCAGGAGGAGCGGTTCGTTTTTTTCAAATGGGCCCAGCGGCTCGACGGCAGCGTCGACGGCGGCACCGTCAGCTGCGACGCCTCCCGCCGGAAGGTGCATGCCATGCGCGACCGCTGCGACCTGCTGGTCATCGGCGGCAATACCGTCCGGACGGACCGTCCGACGCTCGACGCCCGGCTGGCGGAGGGAAAGGCTCCCGACGTGCTTATCTACAGCCTTCGGGAGGATTTCGACCGCACCATTCCCCTCTTCGGGGTCCCGGGGCGCCGGGTCATCATCAGTGACTCCCTTGAAGCGATGGCAGGCTACCGCAACGTTATGATCGAGGGGGGACCGGGGATGTTCGCCGCCCTTTCGGGCCGCATCGACGCGGCGCTCTGTTTTGTTGCACCGCAAAGCGGTGGTACAATACCTTTTACAAAAACGCCGGTCCGTTTTTCGCTGATGCATTCGCAGCGCTCCGGCAGTGATCTCATGTTATGGTTGAAGGAAAAGAAGTAGTGGAAAAACAGGAAAAAATCGTATCGATGTTCGATGACATCGCCCCGACGTACGACACCGCGAACCGGGTGATGAGCATGGGGGTCGACAAGAGCTGGCGCAAGAAAGCGTGCGATAAGGCCTTCGGCTACTACGGCAGTGACAGCATCGACACCATCGTCGACGTCGCCTGCGGCACCGGCGACATGATGGGGTACTGGAAACGGCGCGGCATCGCGGCGGGCATCGCCGTCGGCAGCATCACCGGGGTCGACCCCTCCGAGGGGATGGTCGGCGTTGCCCGCAAGAAGTTCCCGGAGTTTACCTACCACATCTCCAAAGCGACGGAGATTCCTCTGGAAACGGGTAGCGCGGACATCCTCAGCATTACCTACGGCATCCGCAACGTCGTCGAACGCGAAGCGGCGCTGCAGGAGTTCAACCGGGTCCTCAAACCAGGTGGCCTGGTGGTCATCCTGGAGTTCATGAAAAACGAACACCCCTCCTTCCTGGGCAAGATCCGTGACTTCTACATGACGAAGATCCTTCCCAAGGTGGGCGGCTTCATCTCCAAAAACCTGGAGGCCTACGAATACCTCCCCAACTCCATCGAGGGGTTCCTTACCGTCGGGAAGATGGAGGGGGAGCTGCGCAGCGCCGGTTTCGAGATCCTCTTTACCAAAAGCTTCTCCATGGACATCTCCACCCTCATCATCGCCAGGAAGCTGTAGGGGGCCCCGATGACCTCCCCTATCTCCGTCTCCGAACTCAACGAACAGATCAAGCATCTGCTGGAATCCACCTTTGTCCGCGTCTACGTGGAGGGGGAACTCTCCCGCATCACCTACCACAACAGCGGACACGTCTACTTTACCCTCAAGGATGCCGGTTCGTCGCTGAGCGGGGTGATCTTCCGTGGCAACGCCGCCAAGCTGCGTTTCCGTCTCGAAGAGGGGCTCAAGGTGATCGTCGACGGAGCGATCAGCGTCTACAAACCCCGGGGCCAGTACCAGATCAACGCCTTCATGATCGAACCGGCGGGGCACGGGGCGCTGGCGCTTGCCTTCGAACAGCTCAAACGCAAACTCTCCGAACAGGGGTACTTCGATCCCGAACGCAAAAAGCCGATGCCCCGTTTCCCCCGCAGCATCGCCCTGGTGACCTCCGCCACCGGCGCGGCGCTGCAGGACATGCAGCGGGTCGCGGCGCAGCGCTGGCCCCTGGCGCGGCTCTTTCTCTACGACAGCGTCGTTCAGGGAGCGGGGGCGGCCCCCTCGCTGGTGCGCAGCATCGCCGCCGCCGACGCGGCGGGGTATGATCTGATCGTCGTCGGCCGCGGCGGCGGCAGCATCGAGGACCTTTGGGCTTTCAACGAGGAGCCCGTCGCCGATGCGATCTTCCGGGCGCGGACCCCGGTGGTCTCCGCCGTCGGGCACGAGATCGACTGGGTCATCACCGACTTCGTCGCTGACCTGCGGGCCCCGACCCCCAGTGCGGCGATGCAGATGGTGCTGCCTGAGGGCACTGAGATGCTGCAGACCCTCGACGCCACGGCGGAGCGGTATGACGGGCTGCTGCGGCAGCGGCTGCAGCGCGAGGGCGAACGCATCGCCCATCTGCAGCAGAGCTACGCCCGCCACTCCATCGACCGCCGCATCGCCGACCGCCTGGAGGCGATCGCCCAGATGCGGCAGCGCATGGCCCAGAGCGTCGCCTTCGGTACGGAACGGGCACGGCGCAGCCTGGAGCCCCTGGCCGGAGCGATGGAACGGACTGCGCAATCGCTGCTGGGACAGAAACGGACCCGCCTCGCCGCGATGCTCGGCAGCTACGACGCCAACAACCCCGCCCTGAAGAGTAAACGGGGCTTTGCCCAGATTTCCAAAAACGGCGCCGTCACCTCCCTTGACACGCTGAAAACCGGTGACCGCTTCGAGGCGATGGACGCCTCCGTAAAAGTGACGGCCACGGTGGAAACCGTCGAGCCCTTAGGCAGAGGTTCAAAGGCAGAGTCATGATGATGTAATAAAATCAGTAAGAACATAAAATGTTATAAAAAATGATCTGTTTTCTGCTAAGATAGCGCTATAAGGAGCGCATTATCATGGAACAGGCCCGTAAAGACATCATCCGTTTCGCACTGGATTACAACATTCTCGACATCGCGACCTACTGGGGCTACCGGGGGGATCTGCTGGTCAAATTCACCATGCCGGAGCGTGAGAGGGAGAGCCTCTCGCGGATTCGCGAGGCGGCGCTGGGTATGGGGATGGAAGTGGTCATCAAGGACAACAAGAGCAAGCTGGTCTATGAGCTCTACTGCATCACCCCCAGTGAGGATACCTACGAGCTCAAGCTCTGATCAGCGGAGGATAAGCGGCGGAAAGTAGGTGTTGAGCAGCAGCATCCCCTCCGCCGTAAGGCGGCGCATGAACTTCTCGAAACGATCTTCGGAGTTCCAGACCGGCGTCTCCACGCCGCTAAGCGCCAGAAGCTCCTCGCGGGCGTCGTAGTTGACGCCGACGGCGTCGATGAGTCCGGCGTCGAGGGCCTGGGCCGCGGTGAAGATGTGGGCGTCGGCGTAGTCGGCGTGTTTCGCCGGGTCGAGTCCCCGCGCTTCGGCCACGTCGCCGACGAAGAGGTCGTAGGTTCCCCGGATCACCTTCTCAAGCTCTTCCCGCTCTTCCGGACGCCACTCCCGGTCCGCCGTACCCACCTGTTTATACTTTCCGGCGGCGACGATCTGGCTTTTCACGCCGACTTTCTCCATCAGACCGCTGAAGTCCGATCCTTGCAGGATGACGCCGATGGAACCGACCATCGCGCCGGGATTGGCGATGATGCGCTCGGCCCAGATGGAGGCGTAGTAGCCGCCGCTGGCGAGAAGCCCGCTGGCGTAGACGACGACGGGCTTGGCCTGGTTGAGCCGTTTGATGGCGTGGGCGATCTCGATGGAGGGAGCGACGGCGCCGCCGGGGGAGTTGATCTCGACCAGCACCCCTTTGACGTCGTCGTTCTCCCGCACCTCTTCGAGTTCATGCACGACTTCCGCGACGTCAAAGATGGGGCCGGTGATGGCGATGTAGTGGAGGTTGTTCGGGGTCAGGGAGCGTTCGTCCGAGGGAGCGAAGATAAGAACGACCAGCAGGACGAAGAGCATCGCCTTGAAGTGGTTCTGGATGAATCCCAGGGGTGCGGTGACGGGGAGGAAGAGCTTGCGCATCCCCTCTGTGAATCGATTTTCCTGTTCCATTATTGAGCCTTTTTTCCGTTGATGTAGATGGAGGCGATGGGATAGCGGTGAAGCAGCAGGTGCAGCGGAAGCTGCTCGCCGGGATCGCCGTCGAGCTGAAGGACCAGAAGGTCCGCGCCGCGTCCCGGTTCGACGGCGCCGGTGTTGAGCCCGAGGGCCCGGGCGGCTTCGACGGTGCTGCTGCGCAGCAGCCGCCTCGCCAGGGGAAGCAGCGGGGTCTCGGAGTGCATGAAGAGGGCGATTTTCATCTCCTCGAAGAGGTCAAGCCCATAGTTCGAACTCAGCCCGTCGGTACCGCAGACCCAGGGCACTCCGTGGGATTCGAGGGCGTCGAGATCGATGGCGCCGTTACCCAGCAGCCGGTTGGAGACGGGGCAGTGGATGACGGTGTGGCCCGCTTCGGAGAGGGCGTCGAGCTCTTCGCCGGTGGCGTGGACCACGTGGGTCAGCAGGGCGGGGTGGTCCCGAAAGAGCTCCAGAAACTCCACGGCGGTATTGACGGCCTGTTCCTGCTTGAGGAACTCCCCGAAGAAGGGTTTGAAGTCCCCTTCGTTGGCATCGAGCCACTGCCGTTCGGCGGGGCTTTCCATAAAGTGCGCCGTCAGGACCATGCCCCGGGCTGCGGCCAGCTCCAGCGCCCGACGGATCAGCACCGGGTGGACGGAGTAGGGGGAGTGGACGGCGACGGCGGGAGTGAAGCCCTCGCGCGTCACCTGTTCCGAGGCTTCGATGCGCTGGAGGAAGTCGCCGTAAAGCGCATCGGCCATTGCCGCCTGGGAGCCGATGAGTTCGTTGAAAAAAACCACGTTCTGGGGCGCCGCGGCGGCGGCTTCGAGGTCCATGCCGTGGGAGCTGACGGCACCGAAGGTGGTAATGCCGTTTTCGAGCATCATCCGGGCCGCTTTCGCCATGCACTCCGTCGAGCAGCCGTTGATCAGCTCTTCGCGGTGGGCGATGACGCTGTGGAGCCAGGGAAGGAAAGCACCGTATTCGAGGGTGGTTTTGTTGGCGCTGAACTCCAGGTGGACGTGGGGGTTGATGAGAC
The DNA here is from genome assembly GCA_050292215.1 of Sulfurimonadaceae bacterium. Lineage (GTDB taxonomy): Bacteria > Campylobacterota > Campylobacteria > Campylobacterales > Sulfurimonadaceae > SZUA-415. Next base: position 117,395 of record JBNKLF010000002.1, read on the forward strand.
CGGGCATCACCAGGGAGTGCTCGGGCAGGGGCAGCACTTCCGCGTCGGGGTAGGCCTCGGTGAGAGTCTCCAGCGGGGCGATCCGGACGATGGTGCGCTCGAAGGCGACGGCCTCTCCCCGGATGAGCCGGTCGGGTGTTAAAATGTAGTCGGTCGGTAATATTTTCAAAATATGGGGGTCCACGCGTGTGATTTAAAGTAGATTATGCTTTATGTTGTTAAAATTGTCGCTTAAAATACGTCTATAAGGTTAGTGATGAAAATTGTGGTAATCCAAGGCCCGAACCTCAATATGCTGGGGGTACGGGAACAGCAGGTCTACGGACCGATGAAACTCGAACAGATCCATGCCCAGATGCAGGAGGTCGCCAACCAGAACGGTGTGGAGATCGAATTCTTCCAGAGCAACCTCGAAGGCGAGATCGTCGACAAGATCCAGGAGTGCTACGGTGAGGCCCACGGCATCATCATCAATCCCGCGGCCTACACCCACACTTCCATCGCCATCCGCGACGCCATCGCGGCGGTCTCCATCCCGACCATCGAAGTGCACATCAGCAACATCTACCGTCGGGAAGAGTTCCGCCAGAAGAGCATGATCGCTCCGGTCTGTGCCTCGACGCTGGTCGGTTTCGGCCCCTTCGGCTACCATCTCGCGATGATGGGCATGCTGCAGATCTTCAACGAGATCAAGGCGATGCAGCAGGCGCAGCAGAAGCAACAGGCGCCGCAGGCCTGACATGGCGCTGCAACGCCCGCTCTCCCCGGAGCTTACGCTCTACCGCCAGCAGGGGTTTCCCCGGCGGTTTGCCGGGAGGGCGCGCTACCGCTACCGGGCCGTTATCGGGGTCGGCGGGAACGTCGGCGACGTACGGCGCCGTTTCGGCCGTCTGCTGGTCGCCATCGGCCGCCGTCGGGGGGTCGAGGTGCTGGAGACGGCCCCGATTTTGAAAAACCCTCCCTTCGGCTATCTTGAGCAGGGAGATTTCTACAACACGGTGATGGAGTGTTCCACATCGATGCAGCCGCGAGCCTTCCTGCGCTATCTACTGCGCACCGAGAAGCGTTTCGGGCGCAAGCGCCTTTTCGCCGACGGGCCGAGGACGCTGGACCTGGATATCCTCTTTTTCGACGGTCGCACCGTCGACCGCGAGGATCTCAAGGTGCCGCATCCGCACTGGTCCGAACGCCAAAGCGTGCTGATTCCGCTTGCCTATCTGGGGGTTGAGAGATGAAGATTCTGACGTTTACGGGTGCGACACCCGCCGAGGCGCTCAAAAAAGCGCAGCTGGAGGTGGGCGAAGAGGCGATGCTGATCGAGACCCGGGAGATCCAGAAAAAAGCCCTGGGCAAACAGCCCCTCTACGAGATTGTCGTCGGCGTGGAGGAGTCCGCCGCCCCCGCCGCGCCGAAGCGCCCGGAGACGGGGTACGCGAACAACACCGTTCCCTCCCGCCCCCTGGAGGAGCAGCAGCCCCTCGCACAGCGCAGCAGCGACGTGCTGTTCAACATCTCCGAGGCGGCCCGCCAGATCTCCCGCATCGCCGAGGTGACCGACGAGAACGCGGCTCCCGAAACCGGGGCCTCCAAGGCGGAGTCCGCGGAGCTGAAGCAGATCCAGAAAGAGATCGCCAAGCTCGGCGACAAGGTGAAGCTCATTCAGAACATGTTCTGGGAAGAGCGGGCCCCGGCGCTTCAGGGGGTCATCCCCTCGGAGTTCGCCGAGATTTACCGCCTCTCCATGCAAAGCGGTATGAAGAAAGAGCACCTCGACGCGATGATGGGGCTCACCATCGAGCACATGCCGATGAAGATGCGGGAGAACTCCGAGTCGGTCAAACGCTACTTCCAGACCCTGCTTCGGAAGATGATTCCGGTGCGTATGGAGCGTCCGCCCTCTCCGGGAGCGAAGAAGGTGATCATGCTCGTCGGCCCGACGGGGGTGGGCAAGACCACCTCCATCGCCAAACTGGCGGCCCGCTACTCCTACCTGCTGGAGAAGAAGTACAAGGTCGGACTCATCGTTCTCGACACCTACCGCATCGGCGCCGTGGAGCAGCTGATGCAGTATGCCCGAATGATGAAACTCGGCATCGAGACCGTGGTGGACCCGCCGGAGTTCACGGGGGCACTGGAGAGTTTGCACTACTGCGACTACATTCTCATCGACACCATGGGCTCTTCACCCTACGACAAGCAGAAGATCCAGAAGATCCACGAGTGTCTCGAGGCGGATCGGGACCTGAATATCGAGGTGACGCTTGTCATGCCCAGCTCCATCAAGTTCGAGGATCTCAAGGCGACCTACGACAACTTCGCACCCCTGGGGATCGACACGATGATGTTCACCAAACTCGACGAAACCCGCGGGTTCGGGAACATCTTCTCCCTCGCGTATGAAACGGCGACGCCCATCAGCTACTTCTCCGTCGGTCAGGAGGTACCCGAAGACCTGACGACGGCCAGCAGCGATTTCCTGATCGACTGCCTGCTCAACGGATTCGACAGGAGCCGGGCATGATGGAGCATCAGGCCGCCAAGCTGCAGCAGCTGGTCGCGGAGAAGGGGAAAAAGAGCGCCAAGAAGACCCGGTTCATCGCCGTCACCAGCGGCAAGGGCGGGGTCGGCAAGAGCACCATCAGCTCCAACCTGGCGATGGTGCTCTCCCGCAGCGGGCTCAAGGTCGGCATCTTCGACGCCGACATCGGGCTGGCCAACCTCGACGTCATGTTCAACGTCAAGATCAAGAAGAGCATTCTGCACGTCCTGAAGGGGGAGGCCGGCGTCGCCGACGTTATCATCCCCATCAACCCGAAGCTGATGCTCATTCCCGGGGAGAGCGGGGAGGAGATCCTCAAGTATGCCGACGCCTCGCTCTTTGAGCGTTTCATGCAGGAGGCCCATGTCCTTGACGACCTCGACGTGATGATCATCGATACCGGCGCGGGAATCGGGGAGCACATCCAGCTCTTTCTCAACGCCGCCGACGACGTCATCGTCGTCACCGTGCCCGACCCGGCGGCGATCACCGACGCCTATGCCACCATCAAGGTGACGTCCCGCAGCCGCGACGACATCTACATGCTGATGAACCAGGTGCGCAACGACAAGGAAGGGGACGCGGTCTTCGAAAAGATCCGCAAGGTGGCCCACGCCAACATCGGCCCCCAGCTGCGGCTGGAACTCATCGGCCGGGTCCACCAGGACCCCAAGGTCGCCATCGCGGTCAAACAGCGGGCCCTCTTCGTCGAGGAGTTCCCTTCGGCGAACCCGACCCGGGACATCGAGGCGATCGCCCGGCGGATTGCCCAGAAAGTGGAACGTAACGTGCTTGTAAAGTCTTCCGAAAGCGGCCTTAGCGGGCTGTTTAAGCGTCTTATGGAGCATTTCTAGGGAGACGGTGCCTCCCCGGGTACGGCTAGCAGAGGTTCAAGGAGTGTTATGCAGGGTGCGAATTTCGTCTCCTTTTTTACGGTTCAGGGCTTTTTCGTCGGGATCGTCTTCGCGCTGCTCAAAGGCGAGGGGCCCGAGGGGATTCTTACCTACACCTTCCTGATCACCGTATTTTTCTACCTCTTTTCGCACCTCTGCGTGGCCCTTTTCTTCCGGACCATCAGTATCGGCCGGGGCACCTTCCCAAAAGCGACCCACGAGCACCAGCTCGACCTGCTGATCCACGAGGTCAACAAGCGCGAGAAACATGTCGAACGGCTCATCGAGGCAGGCATGAAGCCCGCTGCGGGCGGTAAGAAATGAGTGGTGCGGACATCTACGGCGAAGAGCTGAAACATCAGCGCGACCGGCTGGCGATCGAGTATCTTCCGGCGGTCAAGGCGATGGCGTTCCGGCTCAAGGAACGGTTACCGAGCTCCGTCGACTACATGGATCTTTCCGCCATCGGCACCGAGGAGCTGGTCAAGCTCGCCCGCCGCTACGACGAGCAGCAGAACGACTCCTTCTGGGGCTACGCCAAGACCCGGGTCTACGGGGCGATGCTCGATTACCTCCGTTCGCTGGACGTATTGAGCCGTTCCAGCCGCCGCCTGGTGAAGGCGATCAACTACGCTGTGGAAGCCTACATGGCCGAACACGACGAAGAGCCTTCCGACGCGGAGCTCGCCGAGATTCTCGGCGAGGAGGAGGAGAAGGTCCGCGAGGCGCGGATCGCCTCGGACATCTACACGGTGATGCCCCTGCAGGATCAGTTGGGCGAAGGGGACGAGGGGGCAACCCTCGAACAGGTCGAAAAAGAGGATCTCGTCGAGATCATCAAGTCGGTGCTGATGCGCTATAATGAGAGGGAACAGATGATCATTCAGCTCTACTACTTTGAAGAGCTGACCCTCAAGGAGATCAGCGAGATCCTCGGCATCACCGAGTCGCGCATTTCGCAGATTCATAAGTCGGTCATCCGGAGAATCCGGGCCGCATTAGGAGAAGAAGACGATGGCTGATATCCTCTCGCAGGAAGAGATCGACGCCCTACTCGACGTCGTTGACGACGAAGGGGACGCGGCCCTCGACACCGGCCCGGAAGAGGCCGCCGTCCAGCGCCAGATCACCCTCTACGACTTCAAACGTCCCAACCGTGTTTCCAAGGAGCAGCTGCGGGCGTTCCGGGGCATCCACGACAAGATGGCGCGCTCCCTCTCGTCGCAGATCTCCGCCATCATGCGCTCCATCGTCGAGATTCAGCTCCACTCCGTCGACCAGATGACCTACGGGGAGTTCCTGATGTCGCTGCCCAACCCCACCAGCTTCAACGTCTTCTCTATGAAGCCGCTGGAGGGGAATGGGGTCCTGGAGATTAACCCCTCCATCGCCTTCCCCATGCTCGACCGTCTGCTTGGCGGCAAGGGGGAGCCCTTTGAGTCCAACCGGGAGTTCTCCGACATCGAGCTGAGCCTTTTCGAGACCATCCTGCGGGTCATGATGAGCACTCTCAAAGAGGCGTGGGGGCCGGTCACCGAAGTCTACCCGGCCATCGAGTCGAAGGAGTCGAGTCCCAACGTTGTGCAGATCGTCGCCCAGAACGAGATCGTCGTGATGGTCGTGATGGAGATCATCATCGGCCATAGTTCGGGGATGATGAACGTCTGTTATCCGGTCATCGCCCTCGAACCGGTCCTTCCAAAACTCGCCAGCCGGGACCTGATGCTCAACGAAACCAGCTCCAAGAAGAGCCGGAACAAGGAGCTTCAGGTCCTGCTCGGCGGCGCTCACGTCAACGTCGAGGCGTCGCTGGGGGAGACGGAACTCTCCCTGGGCGAAGTGCTGGAACTCGGCATCGGGGACATCATCCGCCTCGAGAGCCCGGCCAACGACATGGTGAAGCTCAGCATCGACGGCAAAGAGCGGTTCCACGGCGAGATCGGCCTGCGGCGCTTCCGGAAGTCCATCCAGATCACCGAGGTGATCGACACGGAGAAAGATGCCGTCAAACGGGCGCTTAAAGAGTTCGAAATGCTGCGCAAGGAGCAGATTAGCGGGTTTAAAGAGATTATCGACAAGAAAGAGGAAGAATTTGACGAAGGAGCCGACGAATGACCGAGTTTTTGAAGCTGTTTGAGGGCGAGACCATTGCGACCATCGAGGGGTTGACGGGGCAGGCCCCGGAGCTGACCCTCAAGGAAGAACAGGCGGTATCGGTCATGGCCAACATCATTCCGCCGACCGCCCTGGTCCGCATCAGCGTCAGCGGTGCGGGGGAAGGGAAGGCGATGGTGGCGATGCCGCCGTCCCTGGCCACGGCGCTGGGAGACATGATGCTCGGCGGCGAGGGCGAAGGCAAAAATACGATGGACGAGGACGACCTCGACGCGACGAAGGAGATCGTTTCCAACATCGTCGGGGCGCTCTCGACGGCCCTGGGCGCCCAGAAAGATCTGCCCCAGCTCACTTTCAAGGTGGAGGAGATCGTCTTTATCTCGGAAGAGGAGGAGGTGGACCTGACGGGGTATGCGAAGATGCTCGTTTACGACTTCTCCCTCGGGCCGGTCAATGCGCTCTACATGCTCATCCTCGACGAGAGCGTCGAGGCGCTGCTCAGCAGCAGCGCACCGGGTGCTCTGGCCGCGGCTGCGCAGCCGCAGACCGCCTTCGCTTCGGCTCCGGAAGTCGCCATGCCCGCCAAGCCCGACTTGGACGATACGGAGATGAAGAACATCGCCCTCATCATGGACGTGAAACTCCCGGTCAAGGTGCGTATCGGTCAGAAGCGGATGCTGCTCAAGGACGTTTTGAGCATGGACATCGGTTCGGTCATCGAACTCAACCAGCTTGCCAACGACCCCCTCGATATCCTGGTCGACGACAAGGTGATCGCCCAGGGCGAGGTGGTCATCGTCGATGGCAACTTCGGCATCCAGGTCACCAGCATCGGGACCAAACGCGAACGCCTCAACCGTCTCAAGTCCTAGCAAACTTAACCCCTCCACCCAATCCCGGGCGGAGTTCCGGGATTTCATCCGAAAACCATCCGACTGTCGCTATAATTTTTATAGACCAAGAAGAGAACCCAGTGTCAACTCAGGATCGGGGGCTTCGCCTCCGAACCGTAACAAATAAATAGTGCACAAGCGCGGTTTACTGCGCGGGGGCGCCACGCCGAGTGGGACCCAGTGATAACGCAGGATCGGGGGCTTCGCCTCCGAACCGTATAAGGAATAAAATGAAAGAACGCCGCAGATCCCGCCAGAAAGAGCTGGGCAAAAAATATGTCAAGGAGATCAAATCCGCCGACGTCTGGAGCGTCTTCAAGATGATCGCGGATTTCGTCCAGGGCTTCGATGAGCTCAAGGACCTCGGACCGGCGGTGACGGTCTTCGGAAGCGCCCGGACCCATGAAAACAACCCCTATTACAAAAAAGCGGTGGAGCTGGGCGACATGCTCGGCAAAAAAGGGTTCAACGTCATTACCGGCGGCGGGCCGGGGATCATGGAAGCGGCCAACCGCGGCGCCTACGAGCACAGGGAGACGGTGGAGTCGGTCGGTCTGAACATCGACCTCCCCATGGAGCAGGTGACCAACCCCTACACCACCGTGGAGCAGAGTTTCGACTACTTTTTCTCCCGGAAGGTGATGCTCATCAAGTACTCCATCGCCTACGTCATCTTCCCCGGCGGATTCGGCACCCTCGACGAACTTTTCGAGGCCCTGACCCTGGTGCAGACCCGGAAAACGGGCCGGGTACGCATCTTCCTCGTCGGCGAGGAGTATTTCAAACCGCTGATGAAGTTCCTCAGGAAGAGCATGCTGGCCGAGGGGATGATTGATGCGGAGGACCTGGAACTCATCACCTATACCGAGGACCTCGCGCTCATCGTTTCGGAGATCGAGAAGTCCCTCGGCGAACAGATCGGCGAGCTGGAAGAGGATGGTCTGGAAGCGACCGCCTATTACAAAACCCTCTCGGACTTTTTCGACAACCGACTTATCCATGAGGGCAAAGACTCCTATTTGAGAAGGCTGTAGCGATCGTGAACGGAAAAAAAGTACTCATCGGAATGAGCGGGGGTGTCGACTCCACGGTGGCGACCCTGCTGCTGAAACGGGAGGGCTATGAGGTCGAGGGGGTCTACATGAAGCTCCACGGCAAGCCCGGCTACCACGAGATTCACTTCGCTCGGGCCCAGAAAGCGGCGGATTTTGCCGGGGTGAAGCTGCATCTGCTGGACCTGCAGGAGCAGTTCGACGCCAACGTCTTCCGCCCCTTCATCGAGACCTACCGGGAGGGGAGTACCCCCAACCCCTGCGCGGTCTGCAACCGCACCATCAAGTTCGGGGCGATGGTCGATTTCGCCGACTCCCTGGGGGCCGATTACATCGCGACGGGGCACTACCTCCGCCACGACGGCCGCTACCTTCTGCAGGCGGAAGACGACAGCAAGGACCAGAGCTATTTTCTCTTCAACATCGAGAAGGCGGTCGTGCCGCGGCTTCTTTTCCCGCTGGGATCGAGCCGCAAAAGCGATGTGAAGGCGCTGGCGGCTTCCATTCGGGGGCTGGAGTCCTTTGCCGAGCAGGCGGAGTCTTCGGAGATCTGTTTTGTCGAGACGACCTACACCGACCTCCTGAAGCACTACGTCGACGTCGACATGCCCGGTGAAGTGGTCGATCGCGACGGCAACGTCGTGGGCGAGCACAAGGGGTACATGCACTACACCGTCGGCAAGCGCCGCGGCTTTACGGTGCGCGGCGCCCTCGAACCCCATTACGTCCTGGAGATTCTCCCGGAGTCCAACCGCATCGTCGTCGGGAAGCGCGACGCGCTGGAGCGGCGGGAGCTTGAGGTGTCGGGTCTGAACATGTTCGACGACCGCACTGCCTTCGACACGACGGTGAAACTTCGCTACCGCAGCGAGGCGGTGCCCTGCCGTGTCGAGATCGACGGGGACCGGGCGCACGTGACGCTGAAAGAACCGGTACTGGGCATCGCCCGGGGCCAGGCGGCGGTCTTCTACGACGGGGAGAAACTCGTCGGCGGCGGCTGGATCGCCTAGCCCCGTCCAAACTCCCGAAACATTTAATCCCTACTCAAACTTCACGCGTTATAATTCCGATAAGAAATCGTTCTCAAGGAACCCCTCATGCGCGGATACAAGATTTTTGCCGGCAGTGCTTCGAAGGCCTTTGCACAGGAGGTGTGCAAAAACCTCGACGTCCCCCTCAGCAAGGCGGACGTCAAACGTTTCAGCGACGGTGAGATCTCGGTACAGATCTCCGAAAGCGTCCGCGGACGCGACGTCTTCATCATCCAGTCGACGGGGGCTCCGTCGAACGACAACCTGATGGAACTGCTCATCATGACCGACGCGCTGCGCCGCTCCTCCGCGAGCTCCATCACCGCCGTCGTTCCCTATTTCGGCTACGCACGTCAGGATCGTAAAGCGGCGCCCCGGGTTCCCATCACCGCGAAACTGGTCGCCGACATGTACGAAACGGCGGGCATCGACCGCGTCGTCACCATCGACCTCCACGCCGGTCAGATCCAGGGCTTCTTCGACATCCCCGTCGACAACCTCTACGGCTCCATCATCTTCCAGGAGTACGTCCAGAGCAAGAACCTTCCCAACCCCATCATCGCTTCCCCGGACATCGGCGGCGTCGCCCGGGCCCGCTACTTCGCCAAGAAGCTCGGCCTGGACATGGTCATCGTCGACAAGCGCCGCGAGAAGGCGAACGAGAGCGAAGTGATGAACATCATCGGCAGCGTCGAGGGCAAAGACGTCATCATGGTCGACGACATGGTCGACACGGCGGGCACCATGGTCAAGGCCGCCGCCGCGCTGAAAAAGAACGGGGCGACGTCGGTCATGGCCTGCGCCACCCACCCGGTCCTCAGCGGCAGCGCCTACGAGAACATCAACAACGGCGAACTGGACGAGCTGGTCGTCTCCAACTCCCTGGAACTCAAGGGCAGCAGCGACAAAATCAAGGTCCTTACCGTGGCGCCGCTCTTCGCGGAGGTCATCCGCCGCGTCTACCACAACGAAAGCGTCAACAGCCTCTTCAGCTGACCCCTTTGCCGTCCGCCGGTTACCGGTGGGTTACGGCATCCCGTTTCTCCCCTATTTTCACGGTTTCCATACCTGGGAAAACATCACGTTCAAGATTTTTTTCAATAATTATCACTATAATTGCCGATAAAATTGTTATTTTCAGATGGTTTGCCGTGTAAATCGATGATCGAGCGGGTCGTCGGCGCAAGGATTCTGTGGGGAGAAGGGTTGTGAAAAGAGCGCTGCCGATGCTATTGCTGTTTGCCGTCGTGCTGACGACCGGGTGTTCGACCCATTCGTACAAGATGTTCAGCGATATGAACGAGACCGCGGACGGCGGTTTTGAAGATATGAACCAGACGACCGTGGTTGAGAGCTACGAGTGGAAAATCACCCAGGGAGACCGGGTGGAGATCTCCGTCTCCAACCAGTCCGCCGGGAACGGCAACGAACAGTGGAACCGGCTGCTGAGCCTCTCCACGGAGGCGCGTTTCGACACCCGCGACGGTACGGAGGGGTTCCTCATCCCCGCCGACGGCACGGTCCGGCTTCCTCTCGTCGGCACGGTCAAGGTCGCCGGCATGACGGAGCATGAGGCGGCGGAAGCGCTCACCGAGGCGTACCGGGTCTACATGAAACGCCCCTACGTCAACGTCAAGATTCTCAACCAGAAGCTCTTTGTCCTGGGCGAGGTGCGCCGTCCCGGGGTGGTGCACGTCACCAACGGGGTGATGACGCTTTTCGAGGCCCTGGCCTACTCGGGGGACCTGACCGACGATGCGGAACGGACCAACGTCAAGATCATCCGCGGCGGCTTGCGTGCGCCGAAAGTGCGGGAGGTGGACCTGGCCCACCTCGACCGGGTGACGATGGCGTCGCTGATGCTGCAGCCCAATGACATCGTCTATGTCCAGCCCCGTGGGATGAAGGCCTACAACGTGGCCATCCGCGAACAGATGCCGCTGTTCGACCTGATCGTGAAGATGATGCAGCCTTTCATGAGCTACACCTATATCGACAACGGGGGGTCGTTCGATGGCCTATTCTAACGAGCCGCATACGGAAGAGATCGACCTTCGGGAGGTCTACGCCCTGCTGAAACGCTACCGCCGTTCGACGGCCGCCGTCACCGCTGCCGCCGTGCTGCTGGCGCTGGTCTACCTCTATTTTGCCACGCCGGTCTACCAGGCGGGGCTCTCCCTGCAAGTGCGCTACAGCGGTTCGAGCCTCTCCGCTCCGGCGGGTTCGGACTTCATGTCGGCGGCTCTGGATGCCCAGGGGGGCTGGAACATCGACGACGAGATCGCCATTCTCCGCTCTTACGCGGTGGTGAGCAAGGCGCTGGAATACGTGCCCGTCGGGACCCGCTACTACGCCTACCGGGGGCCCAAAAGCGTCGAGCTCTACACGGCCTCCCCTTTCCGGGTGACGGTGGAGGCGATGGAAGAAGCTCTCTTTGAGCAGCGTTTTATCATTGAACCCCTGGAAAACGGCCGTTTCCGGCTGCTTCTCGCTCCCACGCTGAAACAGCGGCTGCTGGAGTGGGCGGGAGCCGCGGAACCGATCGAGCCCTTTGAGGGAGAGTTCGGTTTCGGCGAGACGGTGGAGGCTCCGGGCTTCCGTTTGAAGGTGGAGCGTACGGGAGCGTTCGATACGGCGCGCTACGCTTTTACGGCAGCTCCCAACGCCTACATGGCGGCCTGGGTGCAGGAGCAGCTCAGCGTCTCCGTTTCCGCGGAGAAGGGCTCCGTGCTCTACCTGGGGTACGAGGACAACGTTCCCCGCCGGGCCGTCGCCCTGCTTAACGCCGTGGCACAGGCCTACAAAGAGCAGAGCATGGAGGCGAAGGCGGCAAGCGCGCGCAAGACCCTGGCCTTCATCGACGCCCAGATCGGCGAGGTCAACGCCACGCTGCAGGGTGCGGCGGAGCGGCTGCAGGCCTACCGCGCCGAACACGGCGTCATCGACCCCAAGGCTCATGTGGCGATGCTTTCGGCGAAGCTGAGCGAACTGGGAGCGCAGTACGACGAGCTGGGGGTACAGCGGCAGGTGCTCGAAGGGCTCTGGGCCCAGGTGGACAGCGACAATCTCGCTGCGGGGTACGATCTCGGCGCCATCGGCGCCATCAGTGCCCCCATCGTGACGCTCATCCAGAAGCTGCAGGAGACTGACTCCCTGCTGACGGCGCTGCGCGCCGACTACACCGACCGCCATCCCGACGTCATCAAAGCGCTGGGGCAGATGGGGACGCTTCGGGCCAACCTCAAAGGGACCATCGAGAGCAACGTGCGCAGCATCGACCAGCGTATGACGGCTCTGGAGGCGCTCATGGAGGAGAACCGTCAGTCGCTGGAGTCCGTTCCGGCCTACGAAAAGGAGCTTTCGGGCCTGACCCATGAGTTCGAAGTGAACCAGAAGGTCTTCGAGTATCTCCGCCAGAAACGGGCGGAGACGGCCATCGTGGAGTCTTCGACGGTCTCCGCCATCCGGGTCATCGACCGGGCGATGGCAGGAGCGAAGCCGGCTAAACCGAAAAAAGCGCTCATCCTTCTGGTGGCCCTGGTACTCGGCGTGGCGGCGGGCTTTGCCCAGGTCTTCGGACGGAGCTACCTGCACAACACCATCGAGAGCATCGGCGACCTGGAGAAGCCGAGCCGGCTTCCGCTACTGGCGGTGCTGCCGTTCTTCAGCGACCGGAAGTCCCTCTACCATGACGCTCTGCGGGTGATGCTCTCGAAGTTCGAGTTCGGCGAGGCGGATGCCAAGCCTTCGGTCCTCGTTTTCACCTCTTCGGTCAAGGGGGAGGGGCGGACGACGACGGCGGTGGAGTTCGCCCGGGTAGCGGCGGCCAGCGGCAAAAAAGTGGCGCTGCTCGACGCCAACCTGCGCCATCCCAAGCTCAACGCCTTCCTGGAGCTTCCCCCCGTTCCCGGGGTAAGCGACGTGGTTGCGGGACGCGCTTCCCTGGAGGAGGCGTGTCATGCCGTCGGGGAGAACCTGGACGCGGTCACGGCGGGCAGCGTGGTCGAGACTCCCTATGACGTCATCGTTTCGCAGGGGTTCGCGGAGCTGCTGGAGAGCCTGCGGGAGCGCTACGACTATGTGGTGGTTCTGGGACCGCCGACGGGGGTGGTGGCGGACGCCCTGGTGCTGATGCGCCGGGCTGATCTCAATCTCATGGTTTTCCGGGCAGGCTACTCCAAACGCGACTTCGTGAAAAACACGAACCGTCTCCTCGAGGAGCACGCTCTGGAGAACGTCGGGGTGCTGCTGACGGCCCTGGATCTGAAAAAGATCCGCCCCTGGCGGGCTCCCAAAAAAAACCGTAACGGTTAAGAAAAATTTTTATCTTGGCGTGATACTATCTCGCTGTCGTTAACAGAAGGTTTACATAGGCCGCCTGTTCTCTTCCGGCCTAGAGGCGGGGAGAGAAGAGTGCCACATCCGCGGTCAAGCTGCCGTCGGATGGGCAGAAGCGTTTCGGACGGTTCTGACGTTCCCGGGTGATGGCTAGAGATCACCATGATCAGGTTCAACAATGAAGAGTGAGCAAAACGATACTACGATGCAACGCCGCGGCTTTCTGAAAAAAGCCGTCTACGCGGCCCCGGCCGTCATGCTCCTGGGCAGCCTCCGCACGCCGGCTTCGGCCTGCAGTTCGAGCTTCGGCGGCGGTCATACCGGTGTTCACCACGGCGGTCCCGGTGAAGGCTTCCACGGCGGTCCCCACGACGGACACCATGACGGCGGTCCCCACGGCGGTCACGGCCGTCCCTGGTAACTTCCGCACCTCGCCCCTGCAGCGCGGGGGCGCTTTCTCCATGAACTTTCTTCCCATGTGACTTCCGATTGCCGTTTTAACGGGCATACCATCACAAGGTTACCGCAATATAACAAAAATAACCATGCTGAATTAAGTTACATTTATATTGTTATTTGTTAATATTTCCTGTATTTTTCAATTGGGGCATTATGATGGCGTGCCTGAGGCTCCTCCCGACAAGTTTTTTCGTAACGCAAAAGACGGGTAAGAGACGGGCGAGCAGTGTCACGGGTGTGGCGCTGAACTGAAGAGACGACACGAGAAGATAACCGAAGGTTTGATAATGGAACAACTCGAACACGACGGCGTCGCGGGACGCCGGAAATTTCTGAAAAAAGCGGCTTACGCCGCCCCGGCGGTCTTTGCGCTGGGTTCACTGACGGCGCCCATGACGGCCAACGCCTCCCTCATCGCCCACCGGGACAGCTTTACCTGCGCCTGTTCGGACGGCACGGCGAAGAACGTGACGGCCTGGGAGATGTACGAGACGGACGACGGCGGCTACACGGACAGCGGCGGCTACGCCTTTGACGACGGCACCAGCCAGCGGTATACCCGTGAAGAGATCGCCAGCAGCAGCTGGCTGCAGACATTTTTCGACATCCTGTTCGGAAGAGCATAAGAGGCAGGGGACACTATGGAATCAACTATGAACAAAGAACGTCGCGATTTTATGAAAAAGACGGCCTACGTCGCACCGGCGGTCATGAGCCTCGGTACGCTGGCGGTTTCGACTCCCCTGAAGGCGGGCAGTTCCAACATCTACACCAGTACCGCCACGGGCAACGAGTTCTTTACGACGGACGACCAGGTCTGCAACGACGACGGTACGGTCTGTACGGAAGCACCTCCGGGCTTTTGACTCTCCGGGGCCAGTCCCGAAAACGCCGCCGGAACTTTCCGCGGCACCTTGACACGACAGTACCGTACTCCACTGCGGTGCGCATCTTCTCCCGATAGCGGGAGTTTTGGGAAGTTATGAGACTAGCTGAGCATTGGGACCATGCCGCGACGCCGCAGGAGTGCGACGCGCTGCGCGAAGAGACGCGAATCTACGGCTGCCGTCTGCTCTTCGGGGCGCTTCCCGAAGCGGGCGAGGTCGGCAGCATCGGCCTTTTCGAGGTTCCGGAGATCGCGGTCGACGCCTTCCCGGTCGAACTCATCTACCAGAACAATCAGGAACGCAACATCCGCCTGCTGACCGACCGGGAGTTCTCCCTTCCCCGGAATGCGCAGCGGTGGATCTTCGAAGTCGAGGGGGTATTGCGGTTCGCATGGACCCAGGGCGCTCCTCGCATCGACTTTGTCCGCCTGGAACTCGCCTCCGAGGCGCTGTTTCGTTTCTGGCTCTACCACGTGGTCCTTCCCATCTACCTCTCTTTGCACCGCATCTACAAGTTTCTGCATGCCGGGGCGGTGGAGATAGACGGCGGCGCGGTACTCTTCATGGCACCGTCGCACGGCGGGAAGTCGACGCTGACGGACTACTTCCTCCAGCGGGGCCACCCGCTCATCACGGACGACAAGATGGCGACTTTCGAACGCGACAGCGATTACTTCGCGGTGCCCTCGCACCCCTTCCACCGTCCGTTTCGTACGGTGGAGGTCCTGGGCCACCGCTGCGAGCGGTGCGCCGAAGGGGCGCTTCCGGTCCGCGCCGTGTACGTCCTGGAGAAAGAAGAGCCGGAGGCTCCCTGCACCATCCGGCCTTTGAAAGGGGTGGAAAAGTTCAGCCGTCTCCACGAGGGGGGCGAGATGAACTTCTCCTTCTTTACGCCGGAGTACGTCGCTTACCTGGCGGCCCTGGCAAACCGGATCGAGGTGTTTGCCGTCCGTGTTCCCCAGGATCTTGAAAAGCTTGGGGAAGTTCACGATACAATTGTGGCGCATCTGAATTCGAAAGGTACGGCATGACCCTTGAGACACGCTACCGCATCCCCCCGACGGTGATGCTTCAGGTCGTCGACGACGAGACGCTGCTCTACGACAGCGCGACGGGGCTCTTCTTCTCTCTCAACGACGTCGGCGCGACCATCTGGGAGGTCATGAACGACTACGAGACGCTCCAGGGCGTACTTTCGGAGCTCATGGAGATCTTCGAAGTCGACCGTGATCAGCTGGAGGGAGACGTTTTCGCCTTCGTCACCATGCTGGCCGAACAGAACCTGGTGCAGGTAGACGTTTGAAATGACCGCCTTCAGCGTTGTGTAACGCTCCGCATCGACCGACCATCCAATTACAGACAATAACTAAAGGATTTTTATGAAGATTTTGGTAACAGGTACGGCAGGTTTCATCGGATTTTACCTTGCAAAGAAACTTCTCGAACGCGGTGATGAAGTTGTCGGTCTGGACAACATCAACGACTACTACGACGTCAACCTGAAGTACGCCCGGCTCGCCGAACTTGGGATCGCTTCCGATGCGCTGCGCGAGAACGCGGCAGTGCAGAGCTCCCTCTACCCGAAGCACCGGTTCTTCAAGATGGACCTGGCGGACCGCGATGGGATCGAGGCGCTTTTCGAGGCCGAGCGGTTCGACGCGGTCTGCAACCTGGCGGCCCAGGCGGGGGTGCGGTACAGCCTGGAGAACCCCCACGCGTACATCCAGTCCAACGTCGTGGGCTTCATGAACATTCTCGAAGCGTGCCGTCATCACGGCGTCACCAACCTCTGCTACGCCTCCTCCTCTTCCGTCTACGGTCTGAACAAGTCGCAGCCCTTCAAGACCGGCGACCACACGGACCACCCGGTGTCGCTCTACGCGGCGACGAAGAAGTCCAACGAGATGATGGCGCACACCTACAGCCATCTCTACGGCATCGCGACGACGGGGTTGCGCTTCTTCACGGTCTACGGTCCCTGGGGCCGGCCGGACATGGCGCCCATCCTCTTCGCGGATGCCATCTCCAACGACCGTCCCATCAAGGTTTTCAACCACGGCAACATGAGCCGGGACTTTACCTACGTCGAGGATATCGTCGACGGGATCGTGAAAGTCATCGACAACCCGGCGACGTCGTCGGAGGGGTTCGATCCTTCACTTCCGAACCCCTCCCTCTCGTCTGCGCCTTACCGCATCTACAACATCGGGAACAACGCGCCGGTGCAGCTGCTTGATTTCATCGAGACTCTCGAAAACACGATGGGGATTGAAGCGAAGAAGAACTTCATGGACATGCAGCCCGGCGACGTCGTCTCCACTTACGCCGACACCAACGACCTCATAGACAACTTCGGCTACAAGCCCGATACTCAGCTGGCGGACGGCATCGGGGAGTTTGTGAAGTGGTATCGGGACTTTTACAGTGTGTAGCTAGTTATGGTAAAAAGACTTCACAACCTTTACAATAATTATCAGACGATCATCCACAACGTCATGTATATGAATGTCGTCAAGGTTGTGACTCTCGTTGTCCCGCTGGTTACCTACCCATATCTTGTGGGAGTGGTAGGGCTGGAACTTTTTGGTTTAATCGCATGGATGTGGGCTATTATGGACCTACTGATCATTTTTATCAACTATGCTTTTGAAATATCGATGACCAAAGAGGTTTCTCTTTTCCGGGACAATGTCAAAAAGCTTTCCAAAATCTATACGTCTGTTTTACTTGTTAAAATAATATTTTTAATGATCGCATTCGCAATATTTTTAACTTTATTGTTTTTTAACAATGCCTTGTATCAGCATAGAGAACTATTTTACTACTTTTTTCTCATTACTATACCTGAGGTCATTATGCCTTTATGGTATTTCAGAGGAATCGAAAAAATGCAATTTGTTGCAATACTCACTTCAGCTACGAAAGTTGGGTTTGCAGTCATGGTTTTTTTGGTAGTAAAGACACAGGAAGATTATGTTTTGGTGCCTCTACTCTATGCTATTGCAGGATTTGTTAGTGCAATTTCTGCGAATTACTATCTCTTTGCAAAAGAAAATATCAAGCTTGTCAGAGTCTCTTCTCTCCGTCTGCGACACCTTGTTGTTAAAGGATTGCCGCTATTTGGGTCGAACAGCCTGTTCGCAGTTCGGGAAAAAGCTACAGTAATAATCATTGAGAGGTTGTTAGGCTTGGAAAGTGTTGCATACTTTGACCTGTTGCAAAAATTCGTAAATATTTTGATTACTCCATTTCATATTATGTCTTCATCACTATATCCGCATACTGCAAGAACCAAAGATATTGCTTTGTTAAAAAAAGTCATCGTTTTGGCTGTGTTGTTAGGAACGATAGTTTATGTTGCTAGTTTTATATTCAGTGAAAAGATTATCGCATTCCTTTTCAAGCATCATTATGATTTTTTGGTACCCATACTGCATGTACTGAGTATGAATGTTATCTTTGGACTGGTGAGTGCCTTCATCGGTTTGAACGTTTTGGCAGTTTTTAGTCAAAATAAAAAATATTTTTACAGTTCGCTATATTCTACAATCGTTTTTTTCGGAATTGTTGGCGTTTTGTGGGTTCTTCACCTTCAGATTAATCTTCTGATGTTTTCTGTCATTCTTGTAGTTCCCTTTGTTGTTGAAATGTGTCTGCGAATAGTGTTTGGTTGGAAGTTTTTGTTCACTGAATCGAGAATGCAATGATACGAGGAATGACACTAATATCTATTTACCCATTGATTTTTTCGCTTTTTTTGATTCTGTATGGATTTAACAAAGTGTTGATAGTAGGGGGGGTGAAACTATTTTATCTTTTCGTGCCTGTGCTAATCAGTTATATATTTATAGTGAAAAAATTTATTATTCCAAGAGAGCTGAAAATTATTCTACTCATATCTTTTGTGATGATCTTGTCAGTGGTAAGCACGCTAGTGTATTATCCAGACGCGCTTAAAACCGTTATTTTTGCAAATATCAGAGTCTTTCTGATCTTTTTAATCCTGATACCGTTTTATACAATCTATCTTGAGAACCCTCATCGCATAGATCGTTATTTGCCCCTTGTAATATTTGTTTTCATGGTATCGAACATTGTGCATTATTTCTTTTTTTATGATTTTTCTGACCGTTTTGAAGGTGTGTTCGGCGGAGCGAACGAGTTTGCAGCCATGCTAATTTTTTACATCTATGTCTCCTACTATTTGTTGTCGAAAAGTCCTGGCAAGTTTTACAAAATGTTGTTATTAATTTCCCTGCTGGGTTTGCACTTGCTCGTATTCGTGACATTATCCAGAGGGGCTTTGATTGGATTGGGACTTTTTTATCTTTTTGCAGGGTTCTACTTTAAGCAGTCGCTTTCATCCGGGCAGAAAAAATTTGTACTACTGGTAGTAGTTTTGCTTGGTCTTGTGTCGCTTAATTTTTTGACACAGTCTGCCGAACTGTTTGCTAAGCGGTTTACAGGCAGTGAAGGCAAACATTCACTAGAAAGCAGATCTCACGAGATTGAAGCAAGCTTTAATATGCTGAGTGAACATATCGACACTATCGTGCTCGGCAATGGTACGTCTATTTCTTCAGATATGTACACGTTTCGGAATTTTTATGATGACAAGAATTATGATGTCCGAGCCATGAGAATTCACAACACCTACATAGCCTTACTGACCGAAAATGGCATTTTGGTATTAATGCTGTTTTTGTATTATCTCTTTGAAGTTGCCCGGAAAGCTTGGAAGTGTGCTAATCCGTTTAAGTATGCCATTCTGGGATACGGTGCTTTCAGTATGTTTTTTATGTTGTTCATTTACATGTTCTATTTCCTGCCTTTTTGGTTAGGACTTTTTTTGATCGATTTGCATCTTAAAACCATCAAAGTAGCAAGGTGAGAGTATGAATGAAAAATTCAAACGAATTTTATTTGAAGAATTGTGGTCGTTGTACCAATGGCTGTTTTTATTTATCCCAGGCCGCGTAGGTCACTATATTAGAGGTTACTGTCTAAAGCTTTTTTTTCATAAAGCAGGAAAAAAAATCACAATAAAAGAGAATGTGGAAATATACCATCCTGAAAAGCTGTCAATGGGTAATTATTCGGGATTTGGAAGAAATAATATTATTGATTGCATAGGTTTTGTGGAAATTGGCGATTATGTTCGTTTCGGTCCAGCAGTGATGATTGCGACTATGCATCATACAGATACAAAGCATGGTATGAAAAATAAAATTAAGAGTACTGAGAAAGTTGTTTTGGGAAACAACATTTGGATAGGTCACAACGTCACAATTTTACCGGGAGTTACGATCGGAGATGATTGCTTGATAGCTGCAGGGAGTGTTGTAACCAAAAGCTTTGAAAGTGAATCTGTTATCGCAGGTGTTCCAGCAAAAAGGATTAATTAATGAAATTGGGTATTGGGTTGGGTGAGTTGTATTTTGAACAAGAAGATGGATTTATCTCGTCATCGGTTTCATATAATTTTTTCGACAAAATCAAAGAGTGGGATTATACTGTTATGTGTGCTGTTGGCAATGGACATAAAGCAATTCCGCCAACGTACAACGCGTTTGTTCCTAAAAATTCGTTTCTTCAATTGCCTTTTTTTGATTCCATACACTCTTTCATGGTGCAATATTTTTTCAGTAAGTCATTTCGCGATGAAATGAAAGTAGCTTTCGAACTACTGATTGAAAGTAATGATGTCATATGGTGCAGAAATCCGGCCATCGTCAATATATATCTTGCAGAGTATGCGCTCAAGCACAATAAGAGAGTTGTTTCACACATTTGTGCGGATATTGAGTCAAGTTGGAAAAATCCGAAATATCAAGGCATAAAAAAGACACTTGCAAGATTGATGTCTGCTTACATACTTCGTAAGCTTAAAACAATTACAAAACATGAAAAGACAATAACGCTTTGTACGGGAACCAAACTGTTTGAACAGTTTAAGCCATTAAACAGGAATGTACATTATTTTATTGACTCTTTGATTGAGCAAAAGGATCTTGTTAGCCATGCCGGTATGGGAAAAAAATTTCTTTTTGTGGGCAGACTGAATATAGAAAAAGGAATTTTAGACCTGATCGAGGCTGCTCACATCCTTAAAAAACTCAATTTCGAGTTTTCTCTTGAAATCATCGGGTTTGGAAATCTGGAAGAGACTATTAAAGAGCGGATTTGTCAATATGATCTGAAAACCGAAGTAAATTTTATTGGCTATGTCCCCCATGGTGAGCTTCATAAATATTATAAAAACAACGACTTTTTTATACTCCCAAGTAATGCAGATTATGAGGGCTTTCCGAGGGTTATACTTGAAGCTTGGTCATATGGTCTCCCGGTCATAACAACGGATGTCGGTGGCATTAGAGGTCTGGGTAAAGAAAACAAGAATCTCATTTTTGTGGAGCGTACAGATGCCAGCTCTATCGCAGAAGGGATGAAACGGCTGATTAGTGAGAATGAATTACGTCCGGAGATGGAAAAGTATATTCATGAAAACCGTGAGAATATTACTTTTGAGTTTTACAAAGATTATCTAAAAAGCGTACTGGAAGGATAGATTGATGCATGTTGCTTATTTAATTACAGTGTATAAAAATGACAACTATTCATTTTTTCTCGAAGCGATAGATTCGATTTTGAATCAAAACTACGATGCCGCTAAAATCAATATATACCTTGGTATAGACGGTCCGTTACCTGAAAATATCGAAAGCTATATTCAAATGAATAGAAGCCTTTTTAAAAAGATCCATCGGAATGAAGTGAATCAAGGATTGGCGTATACCCTCAATCGCCTGATTGAAATTTTGGAAGATGAACCATATGTATTAAGAATGGACAGCGATGATGTTTGCAAACCTGAAAGAACGCGACTCCAAGTTGATTTTATGGAAAAAAACAAGGAGATCGGTGTCCTAGGAGGCTCTATAGTAGAGGTTGATGAAAACAGATGTATTATGTCCCAAAGGACATATCCTAAGGCAACTGCACAGGCAAAAAATACAATTGCCAAAAAAAGCATTTTCGCTCATCCAGCTACTTGCTTCAGAAAAGAGGTTCTTGCTCAGGGCTTCAAGTACAATGAAAAATACCGTTACAGTCAGGATTTGGCTTTATGGTTTGAATTGCTTTCACAAAATATTCAGATCGGCAACCTTGATGATGTCATCCTTGAACTAAGGGTTACCAGTAACTTTTACAAAAGAAGAAGCCGAGCCAAAGCATTTGGTGAATTTCAAATATACTGGAATGGTATTATGCAACTGCATGGCCCCTCTTACAGATTGATGTATCCGGTTGCCAGGCTCGGAACACGTTTGTTGCCAAACAGGTTGATCAAGTATATATATGACAGTAAGCTGAGAAATAATCTTAATTGATTGAAAGAACCATTTCCGCAATCGTTTGACGCAAAAAATCGGGGTCTTGATGTGTATCGAGGTGTTCAAGAAACATCTTTGCTTTCTGGACATTTTCGCTTTTAGGATTTGCAGCATGCTTTATAGCCGTCAGCAAGGTTTGGACGTAGCGCACGTCATAAATGGCTTCGCGTACAGCTTCCCACGATATCGTATCGATCACCCCATCCATCGTCGGATAGACAAACATATGATCTTTCCATGTTCCGTTGTCGCTATCGTCATAGGGATGGCCATATGCATACTCGTACGCAAACATCATAGCACCGTCGTAATGTTTGGACCATAAGTCAAAACCGTAGTTTAAACGGAACATGGCCGGTCGTTCAATGGCGGATTGAGGATTAGAGTAGGAAAAAACTTTTGATCCGATTGAATGAATCTGTTCAGCTGTTTTTACGCTGGTATGACCAAGTAAATTGTATATGTTCAGTGCGGAACCTACCGCCTCAACAGATTCGTTCAGATGCTTTAAATCACTGAAGGCTACAAAAGTTTTTCCCCCGAGATTCTGAATCTTTTTGAACGCTGATATTTGAGCAACGAATTCATCTTTTTTTGCTTCATCAATACCGTAAAAATATTTATCGTTATACCCATATTCGTCGAGCAGTTTGATCCAATCAGGCACCCTTTGCAGTGGAACGGTTGTCCCCTTTCCGAAGCTCACAGTAAAGAATTTGTCTTTGGGCATTGACAATTCGTTTCGAATGTTCAGCATCTTTATGAGTCCTTTTCGATAGGACAGACTTCGGTAGTTGATCGGGTACAAGACACCATGTGCTTTGATATTGGCCAGCTCGTTACGGTACTGTTCTTCGGAGCGGCAGGACTGGCCGTTGCAGTCAATAGTAGCTTGTTGCCATGGACATAACTTGGATGGCCAGTAAACCGAGTAAATCAGAGGTGATGGCTGCAGCTCAAAAGGGTAAATTGTTAATTGGACATCTATGCTTTGATGAAAACTGCCATAAGTAACCGTTAAAGTACTTGTGTATGAGCCAGCTTCGGCATCTTCAGGTATATGGATATTGATCCAAAACTCTTTAGTATTATTTTCTTTAACGCTGACGGGCATCAAGGTCTTGCTGTCGTATGGTCGTAGCCTCCCAATAGAGCTTGAATCAGATGCAAGATACTCTTCTGAGCCATCATGTCTAGTACTTCGAATCCAGTTGTTCCGTCCTGAGTGATTCGCCCGGATAAAGTCATCGTTTTTTAATAGCAACTCGGGCACTAGCACCATTTTTCGTTTTCTGTTGGCTTCATGTCCATAGGATGCTCCTCCAGCGTCCTGATACCACCATTTCACGGTTCTAATGTCTATGATACTTTTGGGTAAGTGAGTGTTCTGAGTGAGAAAATCTGTTGATGAAATTGAAACATCTTTCACATTGGTCAGAGCATTCAATGTTACTGAAATCGATTTAATTTCACCGGCGCATCCGAAAACTTTAATATTATGTATCGAGTTACGGGGTGTCAGGACTTGGGGAGGTGTCCTTTGAAGTTGACTCGGATGATTAGTAGCTGTTAGATAAAACGGCTCCGGTTCGTTGGCTGTCAGTGGAAGTTTCAAGAGAAAAATAGTAGATAGAACAATGTAAAAAAACTTGAACATCGATCATAGTTCCTTATTGTTTTTTTCGAGGAACAATGGCTTCGGCAATAAATCGGTAAAGCCTGACAACATAATAGAAAGGATGAAAATAAGAGGGAAGATTTATGATGTATATATCTTTGTTCTTGATTTGGAATAGTGTTAGAAAGTAGTGGCGTACCATCATCAATTTGGTGTCGGACAGTATGGCAAGATTGTGCAAGATGGCAATGGCGTTTGCTTTGTTCCCAGTAGTTGCAATGTTGTTTGAATGAATGAAACGATCAACAACCTGTTGGACTTTACCCACTGTTTTAATTGTATTGATTTTAAAAACAACTTCGGACGGAACGTCTGTCTTGAAGTATGCTCTGCTGAGTGATAATCCTAAGTAGAACATGTTTTCTATTTGCATCTGTTTGATCATTGTCTGTATGTACTCCCAGTTGATATCGTCATGTGCACGAATCAAACGATCGATGTCAACGATCCATGAAATTCTTTCCCACAAGTGTTTACTGCCATGCAAACACAGGTATATAAGCAAGTGTTCCAATGCTAACGTTTTTACCGATGTTTTTTTAATGTTAACCACAATATTATTGTCTGAAAAGAGATTAATTTTTGATTTTTCAATTTGAGCATTTAAAAAAAGGCTCCAGTGCATTTCTACAAGAGTTTTTGATTCAATGTGCTGAAAGGTAAAATCTTTCCCGATATTCAACAGAGCTTTATTGCTTAAAAATGCTATGGGATGTAAGGTTTTATATCCGTGATCGAGTAGTATTTGACTGACTTTTTGCATATTGTCTCGAGAGACAAGTATGTCCAGATCGGTGAATTGACGATGGATGGTGTCGCCGTGAATAATCTGCGATAGTACCGGGCCTTTGAGGGTGATATAAGGAATGTTGAACTGATCAAAAAGTTTTACGATGCGTAAAAGCTCTGAGGTCATTAACATATTCGACTGTGCGATTTCTAGGTTGCGTAATTTGAATGTATCCAAAACATCGGAGGAGAGCATGTCTCGATGTTTTTTCAAAGTGTCATACACTAGAGGGAATACGCCGTGCATGTATGCACTGTCAAAGAGTTGACGCCAATTGTCAATTTTGTTAATGTAGGAGCGTATCAGCTCGTCATTAGGCGCTACTTTGCAGGCTTCTTTGATAAGTTGGTAAGGTGTTTGATAATTACTCATGAAAACTCATCATCATGGCAAAGGGGAGTCGCCTTTGTTATAGATTTTGAAGAACATGCTCAGTCGTTCCCAAACAGGTCGCGGGTGTAGACTTTCTCAACAACGTCTTCAAGCAACTCGGAGTGGCGGTTGGCGATGATGACGTCGGAGACTTTTTTGAACTCGTCGAGATCGCGGATGACCCGGGACTGGAAGAACTCGTCCTGCTCCAGCGTCGGTTCGTAGATGACGATGGGAATCCCCTTTGCCTTGAGGCGCTTCATGACCCCCTGGATGGCGGATGAACGGAAGTTGTCCGACCCCGCTTTCATGACCAGCCGGTAGATGCCGACGGTTTTGGACGCCGTACCGTAGGGGTTGGCGTTGCCGGGGACCAGGCCGAGTTTGCGGATGATGCTGTCGGCGACGAAGTCCTTGCGGGTCGTGTTGGCGTCGACGATGGCGCGGATGATGTTGTTGGGGACCGCGTCGTAGTTCGCCAGAAGCTGCTTCGTGTCCTTGGGGAGGCAGTAGCCGCCGTAGCCGAAACTGGGGTTGTTGTAGTGGCTCCCGATGCGCGGGTCGAGGCCGATCCCCTCGATGATCTGCCGGCTGTCGAGGCCGTGGCTCTCGGCGTAGGAGTCGAGCTCGTTGAAGAAGGCGACCCGCATCGCCAGGTAGGTGTTGGCGAAGAGCTTGATCGCTTCCGCCTCGGTGCTGTCGGTGAAGAGCACCGGAACCTCTTTTTTGATGGCCCCCTGGGCGAGCAGGGCGGCGAAGGTCTCGGCCCGTTCGCTCCGCTCCCCGACGATGATGCGGGAGGGGTAGAGGTTGTCGTGCAGCGCCTTCCCCTCCCGCAGGAACTCCGGCGAGAAGATGATGTTTTCGGTGCCGAACTGCTCCCGCACCTTCTGCGTGTAGCCGACGGGGATGGTCGATTTGATGATCATCACCGCGTCGGGGTTGACCGCCAGGACGTCGGCGATGACGAACTCGATGCTCCGGGTGTTGAAGTAGTTGGTCTCCGGGTCGTAGTCCGTCGGCGTGGCGATGATGACGAAATCGGCGTCGCGGTACGCCTCCTCTTTGTCGAGGGTGGCCCGGAACTCCAGGTCGTCGCGCAGCAGGTACTCCTCGATCTCCCGGTCCTCGATGGGAGAGCGCTTCGCGTTGATCATCTCGACCTTTTCGGGAATGATGTCCAGGGCGACGACCCGGTTGTGTTGGGCCAGCAGCAGCCCGTTGGAGAGACCGACGTAGCCGGTCCCCGCGATGGCGATGTTCATAGCGTCTTTCCTTCTGAGTCGAATGTGTTCTGATGCAATGCGGCATGGTGTTTCTCTTCCCAGGCCAGAGCGGTTTTGCAGATGAAGCGCAGGTCGTCGTAGCGGGGGGTCCACTGCAGCGTCTCCCGGATGCGGCGGGTGTCCGCGACCAGTTCGGCGGGGTCGCCGGGGCGGCGGTCGGCCTTGACCACCGTAAAGTCGACGCCGCTCACCTCCCGGACGGTCTCAATCACCTCGGAGACGCTGAAGCCGTGGCCGTAGCCGCAGTTGAAGACCTCGCTCGCAGCTCCCGCTTCGAGGTACTCCAGGGCGGCGATATGGGCCGAGGCGAGGTCTTCGACGTGGATGTAGTCCCGGACGCAGGTACCGTCTGGGGTGTCGTAGTCCTCTCCGAAGAGCGTGATGCTCTCGCGGGTTCCCAGGGCCGCTTTTACGATAAGCGGGATGAGGTGGGTTTCGGGGTCGTGGCACTCCCCGATGCGGTTGAGCGGGTCGGCCCCGGCGACGTTGAAGTAGCGCAGCGCGACGTAGCGGAAAGCGTCATCCGCCGCCGCGGTGTCCCGAAGCACCGTTTCGCTCATCAGTTTGCTCGAACCGTAAGGGTTGATGGGGCGGGTCGGCGTTGTCTCGCGGATGGGCATCTTTTCAGGCTCGCCGTAGACCGCCGCCGTGGAGGAGAAGATGAACCGGTCGACGCCGTGCGTTCGGCAGAGGCGGACCAGGTGGGCCGTGTTGACGGTATTGTTCATGTAGTACTTGAGGGGGTCTCGGACCGATTCCGGAACGACGAGGCTGGCGGCGAAATGGATGACCGCGTTGAACCGTTTCGCCCCGAAGAGCGCTTCGACCTGCGCGAAGTCCGCCAGGTCGGCCCGGTGAAAGCTCAGGACCCCTCTGCCCGCGTGGCCGGCGATGGTTTTGAGGGTGTCGACGGTCTGCTGAAACCCGGTGACGAGGCTGTCCAGGACCGTCACGTCGTGGTCGGTGGTTTCAAGAAGCTGTTTGACGACATGACTGCCGATGTACCCGGCTCCGCCGGTTACCAAAATATTCATAATGTATGGTCCAATCTGCAGTAGGAATGGTTGCAATGGGTAAGTGGGTGTAATGGTAGTGAAAATAGATTGAAAAGCAATTTAAAAATACAATATCCGTTGTTTTTTGTAACGCTATCGTAATCTCAAAACCTCTTGCATGACGGGATGCGGCGGGGAGGTGCCTTCACTCCCGTTTGTAGTCGTCGTCGATGCGGACGATGTCGTCCTCGCCCGTGTACTCGCCTACCTGGGCCTCGATGAGAATGACCGGAACCTCCCCGTTGTTGGCGAGGCGGTGGAGCTGGCCGACCCGGATGTAGGTCGACTCGTTGGGATGGACCAGCTGCGTCTCATCACCGATGGTGACCGTCGCCGTACCGGAGACGACGACCCAGTGTTCGCTCCGGCGGAAATGTTTCTGGAGGCTGAGCCGTTTGCCCGGCTGGACGACGATGCGCTTGATCTTGTACCCCTCGGCGTCCTCGAGCACCGTGTAGGAGCCCCAGGGACGGTAACCGGTCAGGTGGACGTCGGGGAGTTCCGACCCGCGCTCCTTGAGCTTTGCCACTACCTGTTTCACCTTCTGGGAACTTCCCCGTTTTCCTACCAGCAGGGCGTCACCCGTGTCGACGACGATGCACTCCTCCAGGTCCACCGTGACGATGGTGCGTTCGCTGCCGTAGATGAGGTTGTTCGTCGAATCGACGGCAATGTGATTGGGGTTGAGCGTGTTGCCTTCGGCGTCGCGGGGAAGCTCGTCGTAGAGGGCGTCGAAACTCCCCACGTCGTTCCAGCCGATGTCCGAAGGGACCACCCGGACGTTGTCGGAGCGCTCCATCACCGCGTAGTCGATGCTGTCTTCGGGGATCGCCGCCATATCTTCGTGGCGGATGCGGATGAGCCCATCCTTCGGTGCGTTTTCATAGGCATGGAGGGAGGCGTCGTAGATGGCGGGGGCATGGCGTTTGAGTTCGTCGAGGAAGACGCCGGCCCTGAAGCAGAACATCCCGGAGTTCCAGTAGTAGTTTCCCGCCTCCAGGTAGGCCGTGGCGGTCTCGAAGTCCGGTTTCTCGTGAAAAGCCAGGACCGTTTCGCCGTCGGCCTCGATGTACCCGAAGCCGGTTTCGGCGAAAGCGGGACGGATGCCGAAAGTGACGAGGTGCCCCTCGGCGGCGAGGGCCGCGGCCCGATCCAGCACGGCACGGTAGGCGGATTCATCTTTGACAAGGTGGTCCGAAGGGGTCACCAGCACCGTCTCCTCCGGATCGAGGGCGAGGCAGGCCAGGGCGATGGCGGGTGCGGTGTTGCGCCCCACCGGTTCGAGCAGGTAGCGGTTGCGCTCCCGGCCCAGCTCGGCCAGCTGGTCCATTGCCAGGAAGTACTGTTCGGCGTTGGAGACGATGAACTGGGCGTTGCAGGCGGCGGCGTTGCGCGCCACCGTCTGCTGGAAGAGGGAGCGGTCGTCGAAAAGCCGGACGAACTGCTTGGGCATGAGGGTCCGGCTGATGGGCCAGAGGCGGGTGCCGCTTCCGCCGCAGAGGATGATGTTGGTCATGGGCGTCGTTCCGTCACGCAAAAGGTATGGGGAATGTGGCGGGTGTGGCGGGGGCTGGCGCAGGGCACGACGTGTAACATCTGGGTCCTTTATGGTGTCGCGGCCGGGACGTTACGATCGTTCCTTTGGCCTCTTGGAAGACATATTTTACGATATTTTTCCGCGAAGGCCAAAAAGGGGGGCACGTTTGGGGAGAGGTTTCTCTTTTTCCTCCGGCGCATCCTCGCGCTCTTTCTGTGCGAGAGAGTGGAGCCGGGCCCTCAGCGTCGGGCGGCGGTAGCGGGAGCGGCGCTTTCTGCGGTAGCGCATCCGCTGGTCGAAAAGGTTGAGGAAGATGTAGAAGAGCACGGCGAAGAGCACGAGGGAGAGCAGGTCGTTCGCTTCGCGGAGCTGGGCGCCGATGATGGAAAAGGCGAGCTGGATGGAGGCCAGTAGGGTGACCGTGAACTTGACGTCACCCTTGACGTTGTAGAGAAAGTGGTGGAGGTGGTTCTTGTCCGCCTGGAAGGGGGACATCCCCCGCTGGATGCGGCGGGTCATGACGATGAAGGTATCCAGCAGCGGCAGGGCGATGATGAAGAGCACCGAAGTGGGGGTGATGTAGTGGATGGACTGGATGCTCAGCACCGCGATGACGAAGCCCAGGGTCAGGGAGCCGCTGTCCCCCATGAAGACCACCGCCGGGTTCCAGTTGAAGACGAGGAAGGCCCCCAGGGCGACGATGAACGAAGCGGAGAGGGTAATCATGAGGGCGTCGTTGTAGAGGATGCCGATGACCAGGAAGGTCCCCAGGATGATGAGCGACACGCTTCCCGCCAGCCCGTCGAGCCCGTCGATGAGATTCAGGGCGTTGGTGAACCCGGCGATGGCGAAAAAGGTGAAGGGGAAGACCAGAAGCCACGGCAGGGCGAGTTCCGTTCCGAAGGCGCTTCCCAGGGTGGTGATGGCGATCCCCTCCTGGTAGAGCAGGAGGGTGGCCAGGAAGATGGCGGCGAACTTGGCGCGGGGGGAGACGTCGAAACGGTCGTCGAGAACCCCGACGAGGAAGACCAGCAGGACCGCCCCGTGGAGATAGGGGTGGGCCATGACATAGTCAACGTTAAGGAAGAGGTTGGTCAGCGCGACCGAAAGAAACAGCGCGATCCCCGCCCCGCGGGGGGTGATGCGCTTGTGCATGCTCCGCTCGTTGGGGGTGTCGATCAGCCCGAGGGGACGGGCGTTACGAATCAATGCGAGGTGCATGATGATCCCGATGGCAAAAATGGTCGGCAGATAGAGATAATGCATGGCGCAAATAATAGTTAAAAAAAATTAAAAAAGAATTTAATGTTAATACTTTTTGTTGTTTTATGTAACATCACCGTAACATTTTACCCCCTTCCGGGGAAAAGCGGGGTTTTGAAAATCGAGATGCGGTACTAAGGTTTCCTAGGGTATAATCGCGCCGTTAATTTCCACCGGGAGCATCGGAAAACGAAGGCCATGAAAAACATACGCAATTTCTCCATTATCGCCCACATCGACCACGGCAAAAGCACCCTGGCGGACCGCATCATCCAGGAGTGCGGCTCCGTCACTTCGCGGGAGCTCAAGTCGCAGATGATGGACACCATGGACATCGAGCAGGAGCGGGGCATCACCATCAAGGCCCAGAGCGTCCGTCTCGACTACGTCAAGGACGGCGAACACTACATCCTCAACCTGATCGACACCCCCGGCCACGTCGACTTCAGCTACGAGGTGAGCAAATCCCTCGCTTCCTCCGACGGGGCCCTCCTCATCGTCGACGCCGCCCAGGGCGTCGAGGCGCAGACCATCGCCAACGTCTACCTGGCGATGGAGAACGACCTCGAACTGCTCCCCGTCATCAACAAGATCGACCTTCCCGCCGCCGACCCGGACAAGGTGGCCGAGGAGATCGAGACCAGCATCGGCATCGACGCCACCGACGCCCTGCGGGTCTCCGCCAAATCCGGCATCGGCATCCGCGACCTGCTCGACGCCATCGTCGACCGCATTCCCGCTCCCGTGGGCGACCCGGCCGCGCCGACCAAGGCGATCATCTACGACTCCTGGTTCGACCCCTACCTCGGGGCCCTGGCGCTGGTGCGCGTCTTCGACGGCGAAGTGACGAAGGGGCAGCTGGTGAAGCTTATGAGCAACAACGAGCGCCATGAAGTCCTCGACCTGATGTACCCCCACCCCCTGCGCCGCCAGAAGACCCCCGCCATCAAGAGCGGGGAGATCGGCATCGTCGTGCTGGGCCTCAAGGACGTCGGTTCCGTCCGCGTCGGCGACACCGTGACCGACGCCAAGAACCCGACCGCCGAACCCGTCGGCGACTACGAACCTGCCAAACCTTTCGTCTTCGCCGGGCTCTATCCCATCGACACCGACAAGTTCGAAGACCTCCGCGACGCCCTGGACAAGCTGAAGCTCAACGACAGCAGCCTCAGCTACGAGCCGGAGACCTCCATCGCCCTGGGCTTCGGCTTCCGCGTCGGCTTCCTCGGGATGCTGCATATGGAGGTGATCAAGGAGCGGCTGGAGCGGGAGTTCGACCTCGACCTGATCGCCACCGCCCCCTCGGTCGTCTACCACGTCTACCTGACCGACGGCAGCACGGTCGAAGTCCACAACCCCTCGGAACTCCCGGCGGTCAACTACATCGAGCACATCGAGGAGCCCTACGTCCACGCCACGGTCATCACTCCCACGGAGTACCTGGGGAACATCATGAACCTCCTCATCGCCAAGCGCGGCATCCAGGAGAAGATGGACTATCTCAACGAGGAGCGGGTCATTCTTGAGTACGCCCTGCCGATGAACGAGATCGTCGTGGACTTCTACGACAAGCTCAAGTCCATCTCCAAAGGGTACGCCAGCTTCGACTACGACCCCAGCGGTTTCCGCGAGGGAGACCTGGTGAAACTCGACGTCCGCGTCGCCGGCGACGTGGTGGACGCCCTCTCCGTCATCGTTCCCAGAGAGCAGGCGGACAGCCGGGGCCGCGGTCTGGTCAAAAGCATGAAAGAGCTCATCCCCCGCCAGCTCTTCGAGGTGGCCGTGCAGGCCTCCGTCGGGAACAAGATCATCGCCCGCGAGACCGTCAAGTCCATGGGCAAAAACGTCACCGCCAAGTGTTACGGCGGGGACATCACCCGGAAGCGGAAGCTTCTCGAGAAACAGAAAGCGGGCAAGAAGCGCATGAAGGCCATCGGCAAGGTTCAGCTGCCGCAGGAAGCCTTCATGTCCGTCCTCAAAATGGACTAGGGATGAAGTGCCTGGTGTGCGGGAACTGGTCGTTTTCGCACCTCTGCAGGCCCTGCCGCGCCCTCTACCTGGAACCCTCCCTCCGAACCCGGAAAATCCTCGGTACCATCCCCGTCCACTCCTTCTACCGCTACGACGACATCGCCCCGCTGCTCCATACCAAGCACACCGATCTCGGACACTACGTCTACACCCTGCTGGCTCGGGAGAGTTTCGCCCGTTTCGCCGCGGCGTTCGAACATGAGACCCCGGTAGCCGCGGTGGGGATCGACGATCACGTCCGCCGGGGCTACTCCCACACCGCCATTCTCGCCCGGCAGCTCAAAAGCGGCAGCGTGACGCCGCGCTACGGCAGGCTGCGGGCGCGGAACCGGGAGAGCTACTCGGGCCGAAGCTACCAGTACCGGCTGCTCCACCCCCGACGTTTCGCCCTGCGGGAGTTTTCGGAGGAGGCGGTGATCCTCGTCGACGACATCCTCACCACGGGCTTGACCCTTACCCAGGCGGCGGAGACGCTGCACCGTTCGGGGAAACGGGTGCTTTTCGCCCTGACCCTGGCCGATGCGCAGAAGTGACGGAAGGAGGCGTATGGAAGAGGAACGTAAAAACGCAGAGCAGCCCGCGGCGGAAGCGGCGGTGATGACGCCGGCGGCGCAGAAGGGGACGGCGCTGCTGTTTGTGCTCTTCTTTTTCTTTTTTATGGCCTACACCCCCTACGAACACGCGACGGCGCGCAACGGCATGCCCTTTCTCTTCATGATCTACCACTTCCTCGTCAACCAGACCCTGGGGATCGTCCACGAAGGGGGCCACGGCGTCTGCTACGTGCTGCCGTGCCCGGAGTTCTTCATGGTGCTCAACGGCACCTTGTTCCAGTGGCTCTTCCCCGGCCTGATCGCCTGGTACTACCGGAAGCGGGGCAATCACTGGGGGTGGCTGATCGGGCTCTTCTTCCTGGGCTTTTCCATGCACTACACCGCGTGGTACATGAGCACGGCGCACCAGGGTGCGATGGTGCCCGCCGCCCGCTCATTCCTGGGGGTCGACGGCTATCACGACTTTCACTACATCTTTTCGCGTCTGGGGGTGCTGGCGTATGACGGGGCGATCTCGAAGCTGACCCACGCCGCGGCCTACCTGCTGATGATCTACAGCGTGGCGGCGATGACGACGCGGGCTTTTTTCGGCACGGCGAAAAAGCGCCGCTACCGGAGGCGATAGGGGTTATTCGCAGGGGCCGAGGTACTCGCCCTCCATGGTGGTGGTGACGTTGATGGCTCCCATGGGGGTCATCATCTCCATCTTCGTCTCTCCCTCGAAGCGGTCGTGATGGTAGCGGACGCTGCCCGAACCGGTGGCGTTGGGACAGGCGATGGTCCAGCTCACCGAGGAGGCGGTGACCACTTCGTCGCTGATGGTGCACTCTTCGGGAGCCTCATTGCTGGAGGGGACCATGTTGTCGCGGGTGAGGCACTGCACCGACTCGCTGGGCATCGTGGAGTCCCCCATCGGCATCCCGGTGATTTCCGACGTCGAAGTGATGTGCCAGGAGCCCTCTTTGAGGTCGGGGCCGGAGGCGTGAAGGGCGAAGGCCCCCAGGGCCGGGATGAGGAAAGAGACAAGCGGTTTCATAACGCTCCTTGGGTTGATGTGGGCATATTATAGCGTTATCCGGCATCCCCGTCGTCGGGGGAGGTTTCGGGCAGATCGATCTGCTCGGGCCTGAGGTGGCGTCTGGCGTACTCCAGGTGCAGCCCGGAGTCGCAGAAGAGGGCAAAGAGGTCACGGTCGATGTGGGCGTCTTCGCACATCGCCTCCATGATCTCCAGGGTTTCGGAGAGGGTTTTCCCCTGCTTGTAGGGGCGGTCCGAAGCGGTGAGGGCCTCGAAGATGTCGGCGATGGCCATGATGCGCGCCGGAACGGAGAGCGCCTCCCCGGTCAGCTGCCGGGGGTAGCCCGTCCCCGCCAGGGTCTCGTGGTGGGTGCCTGCGTACTCGGGGATGCGGCGCATTCCCTCGGGCAGCGGCAGCCGTTCGAGCATCTTGATGGTCATGATGACGTGTTCGTTGATCTTGAAACGCTCCTCGGGGGTGAGGGTGCCCCGTTCGATGCAGAGGTTGTAGAGTTCGCCGTAGTCGTAGAGGTATCTGGGGACGTCGGACCTGAACCCCTGCGCCTCGTAGGCGGTTCGGTCGAAGCCGTGACGTTCCATTCGGTGTTCGGGCCGGTCGTCGAGGAGCTTTTCCGTGACGGGAAGAGGTGCGGGAGGGCGATCGCCGAAGCGCCGGGTCTCCTCCTCGGAGAGGCCGATGCGGTTGTCGAAATGGCGCTGCCAGGTGCGTGAGCCGATTTTGCGCAGCCGGGCCTGCGCCTGCGGGTCGAGATGTTCTCCCCCCAGGTTGCATGCGGCGACGAAGGCGAAGTCGTCGACGAGCCGCGCCCGTTCCGCTTCGAGCCGGGGCAGCAGGGTTTCGGGGGGCTCCCCCTCCGAGAGCTGCCGGTGGTAGGCGAGTTCGGCGTCGCGCCACAGCACCTCGAACCGCATGCGCACCTCATGGATGCGGTTGTAGAGGGTTTCGAGCTTGGTCGCCTTGTCGACGACGTACTCGGGGGTGGTGATCTTGCCGCAGTCGTGCAGCCAGGCGCCCATGCTGAACTCCCGCCACGCCTCCGGCGTTTCGAAGGTAAAGGAGGAGAAAGGTCCCTGCCGGGTTTCGCTGACGACTTCGGCGAGGCGGGTGGCGATCTCCGGAACCCGGCGGCAGTGGCCGCCGGTGTAGGGGGATTTGGCGTCGATGGCGTCGGCGATGAGCTTGATGAAGGCGTCCATCAGCTCCTCCTGGGACTTTTCGTAAGCCTGGATGGCGCGGGTCATCGAGACCATGGAGTGGGAGAGCTCCTGCAGCTCCCGGATGCGGCTGTCGATGGGGCGGACTTCGCCGTAGCGGCGCTGCTCCGCTTTGGCGTTTTCGATCATCAGCCGTTTGATGGGGTCGGTGATGAGACGGGTGCCGTAGAGGACGACGGGAACGGCGGTCAGGAGCAGCAGCACGGCGATGAACAGGGAAGTGTAGACCCGTTCGGTGTAGGGAGTAAGCATCGTTTCCGCCGGGACGATCATGCCGAGACGGTCGGGAATGCCCAGGGTCGGATCGAAGGTGGCGGCGTAGCCGAAGTACTCGATGCCGCCGTCCGTGTAGCGCACGAGGGTATTCGGGTGGTTCCGGACGGCTTCGCGGTACTCCTTGGAGAGCACGGCGAGGGCTTTGCCCTGCATGCCGTTGTTGACGTTGGCTCCCTGCAGCCAGCGTCGTTCCAGCGCCCGGCGCTCCTCGTCGGTAATGGTGGCCAGCGCCTTGTTCAAAATGGAGGCCAGGGGTGCCATGGAGGGCTGGACCATCATGTAGAGGCGCTGCTCCTTGCCGCCGTCGATCTCCGGGAACCACCCCGCATCATAGAGGTTGTCGATGTGGTATTTCGTCGTAAGGTAGTGCAGGGTCATCGCATTGTCGAGCGTCGCGTCGGCCCGTCCCTCGGAGACGGCGAGGTAGGCGTCGAAGGTACGCGGCACGGTGACGATGCGGATGTCGGGGTAGTGCGTCCTGATGTAATCGACGGTGCTCCACCCCTCGGGGATGGCGACCCGTTTTCCCCTCAGCTGGCCGATCTTCGAGATCCCGGCACCCTTGCGGGTGATGATGCGGGTTTTGAGCCCGAACATCGCGTCGGTGAAGCGGCCTATCGCTTCCCTGTGGGCATCTTTGTAGAGGGAGTGGATGACGTCGAGGTCCCCCTTTTCGAAAAGGGCCATCAGCTCCCGCCAGTTGTAGCCGTTGATGTACTGGAAGCGGATGCCGCTTCTTTGGGCGAGGAGTGCGAGCATGTCGATGGAGTAGCCCCGGGGGGCGCCGCCCACGCTGAAGTCGAAGGGAGCCCAGTCCGTTTCGTTGGAGATGCGGATGACCGGATGCTCCTCCAGAAAGGCGCGCTCTTCGTCGCTGAGCGGGAATACCGCCTTCGTGTCCGTATCGGGGGCGGTGCCCGCGGCGGCGGCCGCGGTGGTCGAAGAGCCGGTCTTTTCGCCGTCGCGGTCGAAGAAGAAGAGTTCGCCTTTGGGGATGAAATCCTGGGAGGCCAGGAAAGCGTTCTGATGCTCCGTGGTGATGTCGATGGCCAGGACCCCGCTTTTCCCGGGAAGGGCGCGGGAGTAGGTCATCCCCGGCGCCCCGAGGTTGGTGAAGAGATAGGGGTCGGTACGGATGGTGCGGTCGGTGTTGACGGCGTCGGTGTACCAGATGCGCGACGCCGGGTTGTAGAGGGTCGTTTCGGAACGTTCCGAAACGCGCTCCAGCGAGGCATCGAGAAATTCGTGGGTCTGGATGCGGCGGCCGTCGCGCTCAAAGACCTTGATCACCAGCCAGCGGCTTGTTTCCGGGGCGTCGAAACGGCGGATGAGCCCGGGGGCGTGGGCGAGGTTGGCGACTTCGTAGAAGCTGCCGTCGGAGCGGCCGACGTAGACGGCGTAGAGTGCCGGGTCGTGTTCGAGGATGCTGATGAAAAAAGGGCGGGCGGCATGGACGCTTCCCGGTTCGACGGGGTCGGCGAGGGCCCCGTTGTAGACGGCGGTATCCAGGACGCTGCGGATCTTCTGGTCCCGGGTCCGGATCTGCTGCGAGATGCTCCGGGCGGTCTCCTCGAACGTCCTGGATGCCGCCTCGTCGGCCAGGCGGTGACTGTAGTGGTACTGGGTGGCGATCAGGGAAAACGCGACGACGGCAACGGTGAAGAAGAAGAGGGTCAGGATGCTGATGCGGATGGGAATGGAGCGAATCATAAGGACTCCTCATTCGGTTTGCCGAAACATGAAACCTACCCATTGTAGCAGGTACGGACTGTCAGATCACTTTGAAAAGAATCAGGCTCGCCGCCATGACGAACATCCCCGCCGCGATGCCGAAGATGGTGGTGTGGGCGTTGCCGTAGACCCGTGCGGCGGGAAGGAGCTCGTCGAAGGAGATGTAGACCATGATGCCCGCCACCATCCCGAAGGTGATGCCCAGGGTCAGCTCCCCCATGAGCGGCAGGAGCAGAAAGAAGCCCGCAAGCGCCCCGACCGGCTCCGCCAGGCCGGAGCTCAGGGCGTACCAGAAGGCGCGTTTGCGCTCCCCCGTGGCGTGGTAGATGGGAAGGGAGACGGCCATGCCTTCGGGGATGTTGTGAATGGCGATGGCCAGGGCGATGGCGATGCCGAGGGTCGGGTTCTCCAGGGCGGCGATGAAGGTGGCGAAGCCCTCGGGAAAGTTATGGATGCCGATGGCGATGGCGGTGAAAATCCCGGTGCGGTGCAGCAGCATGTGGTGGGCGGTCCGGGCGGCATCATCCTCTTTCAGCTCCCCCAGCTCCTTCTCCTTGCGGAGTTCATGGGGATTCACCTCGTCGGGGATGAAACGGTCGATGAGGAAGGTGAGTCCCAGTCCCGCGAAGAAGCAGAGCAGGGTGAGCGACTCCGCCCCGACGTCGGAGTAGTAGCGTCCGAAAGCGATGCGGGACTTGTCGAGGATCTCCACGAAGGAGATGTAGACCATCACCCCGGCGGAGAAGCCCATGCCCACCGAGAGCAGGCGGGTGTTGTCGCTTTTGGAGAAGAAGGCGAGCGCCGCCCCGATGCCGGTGGAGAGCCCGGCGAAAAGGGTGAGGGCGAAGGCCGGCCAGAAGGTGTCCCATTGTACGGTTTCCATGATAGTGTCATTGTACCCGATTCCGCGTCAAAAGCGGCGGGGCTTCTATGGTATCATGTCCCTCTCAAGGCCGTGCGAAGGAGGAGCCCATGCAGCGACGTACCGTGTTGAAGTGGATGGCCGCCGCGCTGCCCGCCGCCGCCGTTCCCCTGGGAGCGGCCCCGCGTCCCGACACCCCGGCCTGGCGGACGCTCGAAGGAGTGCTGGAACGGCTGCTTCCGGGCGGGGAGGGCGTGCCCTCGGCTTCGGAGCTGCATGCGGCGGAGTACCTCTACGGTGCGCTGCGCCATAGCCGTTTCGATCCGGAGATCCGGGCGTTTGTTTTCGAAGGGGCCGAATGGGCCCGGGGGGAGGCCCTGCGGTGCTACGGCATGCCCTTCGAAACCCTTGACGCCGAAGCGGGGGAAACGGTGCTGCGCAGCCTTCGCGACCATATTCCCCGGGGGGAGGCGTGGCTCTCGATACTGATCACCTTCGTCCTCGAAGCGCTGCTGGGCGACCCCCTCTACGGCGGCAACTACCGCGAAGCGGGGTGGCGGTGGCTCGGACACGTGCCGGGGATGCCCCGGCCGGAACGGAGGTACCTTCGTGAGCTATGACGTCTGCATCGTCGGCAGCGGCGCCGCCGGGGGTGCGGTGGCCTACATGTGCGCCATGGCGGGTCTCAAGACCCTGGTACTGGAGAAGGGACCGGCGATGGCCCGGGAGGATTTCACCAAGGACGAGATCGCCTGCTGCCGCCGGAACCTCTACGCCCCAGACCCCTACCAAGAGTTCCACACCGTGGAGGCGTTCGATGGCAGGGCCTGGGTGCGGACCCCCACTTTCGCGTCGGGCCGCACCTTCTTCAACGGCAGCATGCTCGGCGGCGCGTCGAACCTGATGAGCGGCTTTTTCCACCGGCTCAAGCCCGACGACTTCCGCCTGCGGTCGCGCTACGGCGCCGTCACGGGAGCGAATGTCGTCGACTGGCCCATCGGCTATGATGCGCTGGAACCGTGGTACGCCCTGGCCGAACGGCTCGTCGGAGTCTCCGGCACCGTGTTCGAGGGCCCCTTCGCCGAGTGGCGCAGCACCCCGGCGTTCCCCTGGTCCCCGACCCGAGAACACCCCGTCGCCGCCTGGTTCGACCGCACCTGCGACGGTCTGGGCTACCGTCCCCTTCGTACGCCGCGGGCCATCCTGCCGGAGGCTTCGGGGCATCGGGAAGGGTGCTACTACTCCAACTTCTGCGGCAGCTACGGCTGCTCCAGCGGTGCCAAGGGGAGCTCCCGCGAAGCGCTGCTCATGCCGGCACTCGCTACGGGCAACCTGCAGGTCCGCACCGGCTGCCACGTCACCCGGCTTCTGAGCGAGGGGAATCGCGTCACCGGCGCGGAGTACGTCGAAGCCGAGCGCACCCGGCGGGTCGAAGCGAAGCTCTTCGTTGTCGCCGCCCAGCCCGTTGAGAGTGTCCGGCTGCTCTTCAACTCCGCCTCCGCGGAACACCCCGACGGCCTGGGAAACGGCAGCGGCCAGCTGGGGAAAAACCTGATCTTCTCCGCCGGGGGGACGGGGGAGGGCCGCTTTTGGAGAGGGCGTACCGGAAGCATGCCGTTCGAAGCGCTGATGGAGCGGGGCAGTTTCGTCAACCGGGCCCTTCAGGAGTGGTACGAGCTGGAGCTGCCGGGGCGCGGCCGGGTGAAGGGGGGACTCATCGAGTTTCTTTTCGAACACGCCAACCCCATCAACCGGGCGGCCCGGCTCCGTTACGAGGGCGAGGTGCTGCTCTGGGGGACGGCGCTGCAGAAGCGGCTGGAGAACACTTTCCGCGACTCCCGGACCCTGGCGTTCGAGATCTTCTGCGACTGGCTGCCCACGGACGGCACCTTCGTCGCCCTGGACCCGGAATACTCGGACCGCTACGGCATGCCGGTGGCGAAGATCCGCCTGGAGCCCCACGACCGCGACCTGGAGGTCGCCCGGGTGCTGGCGGAGAGGGGGGAGGCGCTGCTGCGGGCCATGGGGGCGGAGTCCGTCACCAGCAGCGTCTCCTCCGAACCTCCGTCAAACCTGGTGGCGGGGGGATGCCGCTTCGGCGACGACCCGGAGCGCTCGGTGCTTGACCGCCACTGCCGCAGCCACGAGATCGCCAACCTCTTCGTCGCCGACGCCTCTTTCATGCCTACCGGGGGCAGCGTCCCCTACACCTGGACGGTTTATGCCAATGCATTGCGTGTGGGGGATTATATCGTCCGGAATTTTTCAGAACCGGCGGTTAAAAGTTAAATGCGATGTGATGGGCAGACGCGCAGGAGCTCCGCCTCGGGAGAGGCGGAAGCGGAATATTAACTAAGGTTTTTCTTGATGTCCGCGATAAACTCGTGGATGTCGTCGTAGAGCGCCTGGAGGTCCTCTTCGTGCTCAACTTCGTCGGCGAGGATCTGGGAGACCATGTCATAGGTGACGATGTCCTTGTCCCGGGTGATCTCGACGATCTGGGAGTAAGTGCTGATGGCGCACTGCTCGCCCTTGATGGCCTGCTCCAGTACGGAGAGGACGTCCGGATTTTCCGGCGCGTCATAGCCGCAGTTGGAGTGTTCGAGCCAGTCGCGGGGGTGGAGCGCCGGGGTGCCGCCGAGCTGCAGGATGCGGTCGGCGACCATGGTGGCGTGGCGCAGTTCGTCCGCCGCATGCTGGTCCAGTTCGACGATCGCCGCATCTTTCATGATCCCTTTGACCACCTTGGACTCGATGAAGTACTGGTAGTAGGCGAGCCACTCGTCGCAGTAAGCCTTGTAGAGCAGTTGGTTGACCGTTTCGGCCTCGATGCCTTTGAGAATGGAAATACCGCGTTTTGCCATGATAAACTCCTTTGAAATCATTGAATTGGGCCGCTTGCAGCGGCAAGTACAGTTGAGGGTATGACCCCGTAAGCATAAACTTTAATGACCTCGGCCCCGAATGGGGCCGGCTTTAGCGCCATAGCGGCGAGCGCAGCTTCCGGGGCTCTTGTGCCCTTTAGGGTATCGCTCCGGAAGCGTTCAAAACAAACTAGTACAAACTCTCGCGCTTGAAGTACTCCTGGGGCACTTTGCAGAGCGGACACGCCTTCGGCGCCTTTTTGCCCCGGTGGATGTGGCCGCACACTTCGCAGACCCAGATCTCCTCCTCTTCGCTCTGGAAGAAGCCGTCCTCGATCAGGGCCGCTTTGAGCGCCGCGTATTCGCGTTCATGCTCCACTTCGACCTTGGCGATGGCGTTGAAGAGGCGGGCAAGCTCCTTGTGCCCCTCTTCGACGGCGATCTCCGCAAAGCCCGGGTACATGATCGTGTGTTCATAGTTCTCTCCGGCCATGCCGGTCTCCAGGTTGGCGACGGTCGTGTCAAGCTCTTTGCCGTCGACCATTTTGTGGTACGCCTTGTACTCGGCGCGGGCGTGCCACTTCTCGTTTTCGGCGGCTTCGCGGAAGTGGCGTGCCACCGCATGCCACCCCTCCTCCTCGGCGATGTCGGCGAAGAGGTCGTACTTGTTGCGGGCCATCGATTCGCCGGCGAAGGCTTTCATGAGGTTGACGGCGGTGAGGTTGTCGGTGGTGCACTCCATCTCTTTGCCGCAGCACACCAGGGTGCCGCCGCCGACGTGCTGGACTTCGACTTCGTTGCCGCAGACGCTGCATTTGTAGGTTTGGTATTGCTTCATGGTGTAGTCTCCTTGGATGTGGGTTGGATCTGTTTTAAAATCGCCTGTTCGACCCGTTCGTTGCCCCGGACCCGGGACATGATCAGCGGGGTGGTGCCGTCGTTGGCGGAGGTGTTGACGTCGGCGCCGTGATCGATAAGGGAGAGGGCGATGTCGGTACGGTCCTTGTAAATGGCCAGCAGCAGGGGGGTGACCCCCTCCGCGTCGCGGGCATTGACGTCGGCACCCTTGGCCATCAGGTAGTAGACGGCGTCGTCGTTGCCGACCCAGACGGCGTACATGAGAATGGTCTTGTTGTTATCGCTGCGGCGGGCGTTGGCATCGCCGGGGGTGACGACGAGGGAACGGAAGGTGTCGGTGGTGTTGCGGTCGAGGTAGGGGGTCAGTTCCGAGAGCTCGCGGGCGCCGAGAAGCGCTGTGAGCATCATGAGAGTCGTAAGAGATCTGGTCATGCATGACCCCTTCTCGCATCAGGAGGGTCCGGAAGGACCCGGCAGGATATGAAAGCGGCCGGAGCCGCTCACTGGTGACGCTTATTTCGCGTCGGGTTTGGGGGTGTTTTCGGTGCTGGCGGGCAGCATCGGGTAGGTGATGTGGGGCTTTCTGCCCTCCAGCGCTTCGAGGAAGGTGTGGATGGAGTCGATCTCCGCATCGCTCAGCTCCATGCCGAGCTGGTTCTCACCCATGATTTTGATGGTCTCTTTGAGGCTCCATACCGTACCGTTGTGGAAGTAGGGCGCCGTTTCGGTCACGTTGCGCAGTGTCGGCACCTTGACCAGGCTGCTATCGAAGTCGCCGACGTTGGCGAACTTGAATTTGCCCATGACCGGGAAGGTGTTCATAGTGCCGCCGAGGGCGACGCCGTTGTGACAGGTCGCACACCCTTTGTCGATGAAGGTCTCAAGCCCTTTCTTCTCTTCCGCGTTGAGTGCCGATTCGCACCCTTCCATGAAGGCGTCGAAGGGTGAAGGGGTGACCAGGGTACGTTCGAAGACGGCGATGGTATCGGCGATCTTTTTGAAGTCGATGACGACATCCTTGCCGTAGGCGCGTTTAAACTCGCGAACGTAGGCCGGGATGGAGGTCACACGGGCGACGATGAGGTCCTGCGGTGCCGCCATCTCGGGTCCTGCCTGGATGGGGCCTTGCGCCTGGTCTTCGAGGTGCGGGCTGCGTCCGTCCCAGAATTGGGAGCTGTGGAAGACGGCGTTGTAGACCGTCGGCGAGTTGAGGTGGTGCGGGTTGGCGGTCCAGAGGTGACCGATGGCGGCCGAAACGTTGTCGACACCGCCGGTCGCGAGGTTGTGACAGGTGTTACAGCTGATCAGTCCGCTCTTGGAGAGGCGGGGATCGAAGTAGAGTTTTTTACCCAGTTTGACCTTGGCGTCGGTGATCGGGTTCTCCGTCGTGTCGGTCAGCTTCAGCAGTTCGCTGTGGCTGGAGGGGATCGGTGCGAGACCGGCTTCTCTGGCTTTGTCGGCCAGGGAACCGGCGAAGGCTGCCGTGGCAAAAAGGGTTGCGGCAACAATCATGGTTTTTTTCATGTGTCTGACTCCATCTATGGTGTTATTGGTCATCCTTGCAGGCATCGCAGATACCGTGCAGATTGATCGAACTTTTGGTATG
The DNA here is from genome assembly GCA_050292215.1 of Sulfurimonadaceae bacterium. Classification (GTDB taxonomy): domain Bacteria; phylum Campylobacterota; class Campylobacteria; order Campylobacterales; family Sulfurimonadaceae; genus SZUA-415. Next base: position 160,012 of record JBNKLF010000002.1, read on the forward strand.
TTCGAAACCGTTTTTTTCCATATTCTCTATCACCATCATAACATCTTCCGTCAGGGGTTTGTCAATGATGGTTCCGCATTTTTGACAGATGAGGTGAATATGGTCCTCTTTGAGTACTTCGTACTTCTTCTTGTCCCCGGCGACGGGTACTTCCACCAGAAGGCCGGCTTTTTGCATGCCTTCGATGTTTTTGTAGACCGTGCTGAGGGAGAAAGAGGGGTGGTCGTCGGAAACTTTCCGGTAGAGATCGTCGATGCCGATGTGACCGGCTTCGTCGATCGTTTCGAGAATGGCCAGGCGCTGGATGGTCGCCTTGAGGCCGTGTTCCCGGAGTTTTTCGGCACAATGACAGCTCATGTGCTCCTCCTTACCCTAGTGAAACGGGGGGACGATTAGAGGTCGCCCTCGTGTTTGGCGAGGTAGTCGGCAACACCCGCGGTGTCGGCTTTCATACCTTCATCGCCTTTGTTCCAACCTGCCGGACAGACTTCGCCGTGCTCGTTGGTGAAGAGCATGGTGTCGACCATACGGATCATTTCGTCGATGTTGCGGCCCAGGGGCAGGTCGTTGATGACCGCGTGGCGGACGGTGCCGTCTTTGTCGATGAGGAAAGAGCCGCGCAGTGCGACGGAGTCACCGAAGAGGACGTCGTAATCTCTGGAGATCTGTTTCGTCAGGTCGGCGACGAGGGGGAAACGTACCTGGCCGATACCGCCCTGGTTTACCGCAGTGTTTTTCCATGCGAAGTGGCTGAACTGGGAGTCGACGGAGACGCCGATGACCTGGATGCCGCGGCTGGTGAACTCGTCGAGACGCTTGTCGAATGCAATGATTTCGGACGGACATACGAAGGTGAAGTCCAGCGGGTAGAAGAAGAGGACGGTCCCTTTTTCGCCGAAGTTTTCGTAGAGGTTGAAGTCCTCTTTGATCTCGTTGTTGCCCATAACAGTCGTTGCTGTAAAGTCCGGTGCTTTGTTGGTTACTAACATAATGCTCACTCCTAGATGATAATTTTTGTCAACAAAAGAATTTTATCATCAACAATCTTAAGCGGGTATTACTGCAGCGGACTAACCTGCCGAAAGGCCGTTGCATTAAATGGGTAAGGAACCCCTGCAACACTTTAATATATAGCACGCGCAGCGAAGCGTTGCCCGTCGGGTGCTACAATGTAGAGAAAGGATTGCCCATGAAACGACTGATGCTCTTCACCGCGGCCCTGGCGGTCGCAGCCTACGCCCGAACCGGCATTACGCTCAACGTCTCGGCCTCCCAGGCGGTCGAACCCGACACCATGCGCGCATCGCTGCAGTACGAGATGACGAATGATCTGGAAGCGCCGGTGGCGCAGGCCTTCAACGCCCTGGTCAAAAGCGTCAAGGCCCAAAACCGCGCCGAGGGGCTGGAGTGCCGCGGCGGCAGCTACCGCATCTCCCCGCGCTACACCTGGGAGAAGGGGGTGCAGCACTTCACCGGCTATCAGGGAAGCGTTGCTTTCGATTGCGAGTTCCGGGAGGTCGGCGCCTTTAACCGTCTGCTTGAAGCAACCCAGCAGGCGGTGCGTCCCTGGCCGGAGGCCAAACGCCACCAGGGCGCGGTGCGCTGGGCCGTCTCCGATGTGCGGTCGGAAGAGCTGACGCGGGAGCTCGAAACCCGGGCCATCCGGCACGCCATGGCGAAAGCCGCAACCCTCTCGGAGGCCACGGGTTTGGAGTGCGGGGTCGCCAACATCGTCTTCGGCAGCGTTCCCGCCGTTGCGGTTCCCATGCTCCGTGCCGCGGCGGCCGAGGCTTCCGCCGTGCCGGTGGAGGCGCCCATTCAGGGGGAGTCGGAGCGGAGCGTCGATGCGACGGTCACCTACCTCTGCGAATAGGCGGGGAGGAGCCGCTTCTCCATCACGTAGTCGTCCATGACGAAGCCGCCGCCGATCTCCGCCACCCGCGTTCCCGTACGTTCGAACCCCATCCCCTCATAGGCGGCGATACTTGAGAGGTTGCCCCGGTTGACGGTAAGCTCGATGCGGCGGCAGCCGTTCTCTTCCGCCACCCTTTCGGCACAGCGGGCCAACGCCTTCCCGCACCCTTTCCCCCGCCATGCCGCCAAAACATAGATCTTGCTCAGAAAGAGCAGTGCGCCGCGAAGCTCCACTCCCAGGTAGCCGACGGCTTCGCCCTCGAGCTCCATCAGGTAGTAGCGGCAGTTCGCATCGGCCAGCTGACGGGTGATGGCCTCCTCGCTCTGGAACCGTTCGAGCATGTAGGTGACCTGTGCCGCGCCGATAAGGGGGGTGTAGTGTTCGCGCCAGATCGTCCCGGCGAGACGGGCGACGCTGCGGATCTGTTCGGAGGTGCGGACCTGGGTAATCATGAAAACGATTGTAGCCTAACTTTTCGAATCCCGCTCCCCGTAGGGGGGCAGGGTCGTCAGCCGCAGGTCGGGGACGGCCCGGCCGACCGTGAAGTGGTAGAGGCTCTGGAACCGGTCGTCGTCGAGTCCCAGCGTGCGGTGAACGACGTCGTCGAGAAAACAGCCGATCCCCGTCGCGGAGAGCCCCAGCGAAGTCGCTTCGAGGTAGAGCTGCTGGCCGATCGCCCCGCATTCGGCGAAGAGCTCCCGGTAGCGGCGGACTCCGAAAGCTTCGAGCTGGGGGCGGAATTCGCAGAGCATCCCCAGGGAGAAGGCCCCGTCGGAGGCGATCTCCTGGGAACAGGAGATAAACGCCGCCTGCCCGCGAAACTCCCCCGGTTCGAGGAGGTAAAGACCGTCGCCGCAGTCGCGCCAGAGAAAGTCGCCGCGGGTGGAGCGGCGCAGGACGTCGAAATGTTCGGGGTTGCGCAGCTGCAGGTAGAGGCCGGGTTCGAGCCCTTCGACCCGGTGGAGAAAGATGAGGAAGTGGACCGGGGTCGTTTCGGGGAGCGCCGGGGCCACGGAGGCGAGCAGGCTGCGGAACTCCCCTTCGCCGATAAGGGCGCGCCGGGGGTCCATCGCCCGGGCGCTGCGCCGCTCCAGGACGACGCTTTTGCTCTCCGCCGCGCTGCGGCGTTCGGGAACGGAGAAGGGGCAAAAAGGCCCGCCGGAACCGCTGCGCGCCGCCGTCTCGGCCAGCTCCACGGCTTCCCACCGGTGATGCGACGGACTCAGCCGCCGCGGCATCCCCTCGAAGCGCTCGGGGAGGTCGCCGGGGAGGCGGCTGCAGTCGGGAGCTTCGCTTTTTTTCGGGGAGATGAGCAGCAAGAGGTCCGCGGACTCCCCCTCCATGGGGTGGAAGCGTCCTTTGCGGTCCGTCCCGGTGAGCCGTTCGATGAGGGCGGCTTCGACGTCGAGGGGCGTCGCCTCCCAGCCGAGCATCGCGGCGCTCACCTCCACGGCGCGCCGGGCGTGGCCCGCATCGAGCAGGCAGTAGCGAAAGGCCCGTTCGCCGTATTTCCACGCTTCGCGCCAGAGCACGGAGTTGAGGGCCAGCAGAAGGCTTCCTTCGGGAAGCTGATCCCAGAACTCCGTCGTGAAGGCCGCCAGAGTTTCGAGGGCGTGCTCTTCGGGGGCGTAGTGTACGACGCGGCTCTGCGCAGAGGCGGGCGAGGGGGGCAGGAGCAGGTAGGCTTCGGTGGGATGGAGGTTGCCGCTGGAAGCGTTGCAGCGCAGGGCCCAGCGGTCGGTACCGATGCTCTTCCACGCCGAGAGCCCCAGAGAGAACTGCAGCAGACGGGAAAGGGTTTCGTCGTTCAGCGGTTCCGGGGAGACGCCTCCGGGCAGGAAGAGACGGTCGTAACCTGGGGTGGCGGCGTCGAGCGTCAGGGGGAGCGGCTGCCGGGGCGCGCCGTCGTAATGGCGAAAGGGGTCGGGCTGGGTCGCCCAGTCCATGTAGCCCAGGGACGCGGCGTAGCGGCCGGGGTGGTGCTTGGTCCGTTCGTGGTAGGCAAAAATGGTTTCAAGCGGGTTCATGGTAGGATTGTGTCTCAAAGGTTCTGAGAAGCAACTTTGCTTTGAGAACGTGACGCGGCGGCATAATTTCGATGAAGTTTGCCCCGTATTTCCGCAGAAGGTGCATGATGATACGAATGGTGCTGCTTGCCGCCGTGGTGACGGGACTCCTGGGCGCCGCGACGCTCAAACCCGGCGAACCGGTGCTTCCCATGGTGATCGCAGATCAGTTCGAGACGCCCCGGGGGGTCGGGAACGAGCACTTCTGGGTGGTCGCATGGGACCGGGAGACGACGCAGCTCGCCAACCGTTTCTTTGCCGCTCACAGGACGCTGCTGGCCGATGGCACGGCGGCGCTGATCGTCGACGTCTCCCAGACCCCTTCGGGCATCATGGAGCTCTTTGTTCTGCCGAGGATGCGCAGCTACGACCACCCCATCCTGCTCAGCTACGACGCCGAAACGAACCGCCGCTTTCCCTACCGGGAGGGGTGTGTGACCCTGCTGCGCTGGGAACGGGGAGTCCTGGCGGAGGTCGGGTTTGCGCCCGACGGCGAGACCCTTGGGCGTCTTTTGGGGCAGTAACGCCCGCTTCGGAAAGCGTGTTACAATAAGATAATCGAAACTCCGAAGAAAGGAGCGTGATGCCCGGTATGACGATCGTACATCTCAAAGAAGCGGCGGAGCTGCTCGATGCGTCGAAAACGGTGATCGCCGAGCGCTGGGTGATGAAGCCGACGGTTACGGCTGTTTTCAAGGCGCATCGCATCGGGGCGAAGAAGTTTACCGAGGGGTTCGGTATCCCCATCATCGAGTATTTTATCGCTGTCATCCGGGAAGAGCGCCGGGCGGGGGATTGCCCGGTCATGAGCCGCCTGGTGCACTACCTGCTGGACAAAAACATCACCCCGAGGGATGTCTTCGACATCTGCATGGGCTTCCGCCGGGCGCTCATCGCCTTTCTTTTTGAAAAGGGGAATCTCGGTGAACATGCCGCCGAGGCGATGGATGAGGTCGCGGAGCTTTTCGACGCGAACCTTTCGGGGGTCCTCGAGATCTTCGGCAGCTCCTATAACCGGCTGCGTCAGCAGACCGACGATGCCCTGGCCCAGCAGCGGAAATTCAAACAGTTCGTCCGCATCATCAACGCCGTCAGTACGGAGATCGTCATGGTCGAACACGGTCGGGTCGTGCTGGCGAACGCGCCGTTTTTCCGAATGGTCGGGGTGCGGGACCTGCAGGAGTTCCATCGGCTCTATCCCGACGAGTGGCGTTTCGCCTCCGGCGTAGATACCGACGCTGCCCACTTCGCTGCCGAACATATCGAGGGATGGCTGAAGCGGGCCGACAAGCTCGAACGCCCCTTCAAGCTGCAGGTGCACCACCATACGCTGGGGCGGGATTTCACCTACAGCGGCAGGGTGACGCAGCTTCCCGATTCGGACCCGGTGCGCTACCTGATGACCCTGAACAACATCGATGCGCACATGATGGACGAGGCGGAAGAGATCGCGCGGCTGCGGCAGGACGATTTGACCCAGTTCTGGAGTTATACCTGGTTCGAACACCTGCTTGCGGAAGCGCGTGAGGATGCGAAGAAGCGGGGACGGCAGCTCGCACTGGCGGTCATCGACGTCCCGGACCTGGCCGCCATCAACATGAAAGAGGGGCGTGATGCGGGGGATCGGCTGCTCAAGGAGGTGGCGTCGGATATCGCTTCAACCGCCGAGGCGAGCATGCTGATTGCCCGTCTCGAGGGGAGCCGTTTCGGTATTTTGATGGAGGTCTCCGATCCCCAGCGCTGTTACGAGTGGTGTATGGCCCTGAAGACGCGGATGACCGAGAAGCCCGGACGTAAGAGTGTCGCCCTGACGCTGTTCGACCTGGCTGAGGCGACGAACCGCCTGCTGCTGCGGGCCTACGGACTGATCGACATCGCTAACGGCGGCGGGACGGGCAGCGAGCCGGTCCAAACCGACATGGAGGGAATCGACCGCTACGCGGTGCTGCCCAACCAGGAGCGGTTCAGCGCCGCGTTGGAGATGGTCGAGTCCGTGGCCGCCACCTTCTATTATAAAGAGCTTCCGGTTCCCGCCAATAACCCGATCGTCCGGGTCGAGAAGAGGGCGAGCGTCATTCAGCTGGTGCCCAAGCAGTTCGCCGCGGTACGGGCCGACGCGCCCGTCTTCCTCAACATCCCGGGCATCGGGTATGCGCGCGCAAAGGTGCTGAAGGTCGACGAGAAGCAGATGCTCGCCCATATCGGGAAGTTCCAGTACGACCGCCACTCGCCGCTGGACCGCAAGCGTTTTCGCGTCGAAGCCCCGCAGGGAATGCGGCTGCATATCGTTCATGAAACGCATGAATTTGAAGGCGATGTGCTCAATATGAACGAATCCTATATCGCCTTCTCCGTCTCCAAACTGAGGGGGATGGAACCGGGGAGCAGCCTGTCGCTCGCCATGGTCTTCCCTGAAGAAGCGGTGGGGGAACAGTTGGCGACTTTCGCGACGGTGGAGCGGGTAGAAAAGATGACTAAGGGGTATAAAGTGGTTGCCATGTGTCACCTGCGCAGCGCCGAACAGGCCCTGCTGAACCATTACATCGCGCAGCGCCAGATGGAGATCATCCAGGAGCTGCGGCGCAGAGAGCGCTAGAAGAGTTTGTCGAAAAGTTTTCCCGCCTCTTTCTGAAGCGCCTTCTTCGCCTCTTTTTCCGCCAGGTCGCTGAGGTCGAGGGTGACTTTCGGGGCGTCGATGGGCCCTTTGAGAGTGACGCCGACGGGGTTGCGGTTGGCGACGACGTCGAGTTTCGCGGCGATGAGCCGTTTTTCGCTCTCGATGATCATCTTCTTCCCGCCGATGGAGGAGGTGTTGGCCTTGAGGTCGAGGTCGGCGACGATGCGCGCTTTTTCAAGCGTTCCCGAGAGGGTCCCGTCGAAACGCTCCTTGTAGAGATTCATCCCCGTTCCCTGCTTGACGAGGTCGAGCATCACGTTCCGGACGAAGATCCCCTTTTTCAGATCGCTGTTGAAGTTCCCCTTTTTCGTTTTGAGGTTGTAATCGAGGGTGCCGTCCATCGTTGCGTCGAAGATCTCCGGGTAGATCAGCATCTTGAGGGCGTCCATGGTGCGCACGGCGGCTACGCTGGCTTTAAGGTCGTCGTTGTGCAGGGTCGCGGTAAGGGTGCCGCCGAGGGTTTCCGAGCGGGCGTTGAGGTCCAGGTCCTTGGCCACGCTGACGTCTCCGGTGACGCGCAGCGCCCCTTTGAGATGACGCTCCGTGACGAAGTAGAGGGCGTCGAGGTTGGGGAGTTCGACGTCGAAGTCGGCGGTAACGTGCCCGGTGTCGAGACGGACGACGGCGGATTTTCCCGTGACGTTGGCAAGGGTGGAGCGGATGTTCGAGCGGGTGGTGGCGGTGTTGCCCTTCAGGGCCGTTTCGCTCTCGGAGGAGAAGCGGGTCTCGGGCATCGGCAGCAGGTCGAAGGTCTTCGAAACGAGGGCTTCGTCGACGGTGCCGTTGCGTACGGAGCTTTTCACGGTGCCGTCGAGGGAACCCATGCGGGCATCGGGAAGATTGACGTCGAGGTCGATCGTGCCGTCGCCGTAGCGGGGGCGGTCGAGCATACTCAGCAGTTTCCCGACGCCGGCGCCTCTGATCTTGGCGGTGACGGAGCGGGCCTCGAGGTTTTCGAGGGTGACGCGGTAGGAGGTATCGCTTCCCGCCAGGTCGCTGGTGCCGTCGACGACCATCTTGGCGCGATCCCCTTTGACGCTCCCCTTGGCGGCGATGGCGCCGCGCATCGGGATGGGGGTAACGCTTTCGAGCATCCCCAGCTCTTTGAGGGAGAGGTCGTAGGTGAGGTCCGCCGCCAGACGTTCGGGAACGACGGTTCCATTCGAACGGATGTTGGCGAGGTCGGAGGCGACGTCGATGCGGTAGGCGATGCTTCCCGCATCGAGTCGGGCTTCCCCGTCGGCACGGAAGGCGCTTTTGGCGAGGCGCAGGCCGAAACGGCGTTCCAGCAGCGCTTTGTCGACGCTGCCCTCGGAGAGTTTCAAGGTAACGTTCCCTTTGAGGGCTTCGGGGTTCAGGTCATCCAGCCGGACGTCGAGGTCCAGCGCCCCGGAGACGGCGGGGAGCTGCCCGAGCATGGCCAGGAGACTTTCGCTGCGGGCACCGCTGACGGTGGCTTCAAGGCGCTGCGCCGCACCGTTTTCAATGAGGGTTTCAAAGGCGGTACGGCTTTGTGCGACGTCGCTGGTGCCGTCGACTTTGAGCTGTTCGAAGCTTCCCGAAGCGGTGCCGTCGACGTGCAGAACGCCCGTAAGATTCTGCTCCGTCAGCGCTTTCAGGGCTTCGAGCCGTTCGAAACGGACCCGGTAGTCGGCGTTGAGCGCGTGGCTGAGCAGGCCGTAGGTTCCCTCCGCCTCGACGCGGTTTTCCGGGGTGATCGCAAGGGTGAGAGCAAAGCTTCCGGGGGTGAGGGAAAAGCGTTCGAGGCGGCTTTGAAGCCCCGCGGCTTCGTTGATCTTCGATTCGACCACCGGAGCGAGGAGGGCGTTGCCCGGCGGGGTGAAGAGGAGGACGTAGACGCCTCCGGCAAGCAAAACGACGGTGCCGAGCAGGATCAGCAGAAACTTCTTCATGGAAACCTCCTTAAAAGAACAGCATCATCCAGAGCGACCCCACCCCCAGGTAGATGAGGGTGTTCGCCGCCGTGACGATGCCGCCGTAACGGTAGACCTCGCGGGCGGTGACGTAGCCCGAACTGAGGAAGAGTACGTTGGCCGAAGAGCCCTGGGGGGTGATGACCGAGTTGAAGTTGGTGGCGAATAGGAGCATCAGCGCCATCATCGCCCCGGGGACCCCCGCTTCCAGACCGACCCCGAGGAAGACGCCGAAGAGCGCCAGCATGTGGGCCGTCTGGGAGACGAATAGGTAGTGTATCAGGACATAGATAATGACCAGCATCACATAAACGACGGGCCAGGAGAAGCCCTCAAGGTGCGAGGCGATCCCCTCGCCGAGATAGCCCATGAAACCGAACTGGTTCAGGTAGGTGCTCAGGGTGTAGAGCGCGGCGAACCAGACGAAGGTCTCCAGCGCCTCTCCCTGCTCCTTGAGGTCGTGCACGGTAAAGACGTTGGTCAGCATCAGCACCCCCAGGCCCGCCAGGGCGATGGCGGTTTTGTCGAGCTCCAGCACCCCCGAAAGGGCCCAGAGCAGTACCATGGCGATGAAGGTGAACCCGGTGATCCACTCGTTACGGTGCACCGGTCCCATGCGCAGAAGCTCCTCCCCGGCGATGCGGGGCGCCTCGGGGGTCGCCTTGCGCTCCGGGGGGAAGAGGCGGTAAATGAGGTAGGGGACGGCGGCGAAGGCGGCCATGGAGGGGAGCAGGGAGGCCAGCAGCCAGGAGCCGAAGTCGATGGCGACCCCCATCTCCGCGGCGATGCCCGCGCCCACCGGGTTGGCCGCCATGGCGGTGAGCCAGAGGGCGGAGGAGATGGAGATGCCGGCCATGGAGTTGAGCATCAGAAAACTGCCGGTCTTGCGGCGGGTGCCGTCGGCGACCTTGGAGCCGCTGTCGTGGGCGAGGGACTGGACGATGGGGAAGAGCACCCCGGAGCGGGCGGTGTTGCTGGGGAAGGCGGGGGCGATGAGTATGTCGGTGGCCACCATGGAGTATCCCAGCCCCAGGGTGGAGCTGCCGAACTTGCGGATGATGAGCAGCGCCACCCGTTTTCCCAGGCCCGAGAGGACGACGCCCCGGGCGACGAGGAAGGCGACGACGATGAGCAGAATGAAGCTCTTCGAGAAACCGGAGTAGGCTTCCGCGGGGGTGAGCAGTCCGGTGAGGATGCTCAGGGAGAGGGCTATGACCGACGCGGTAAAGATGGGAACGACACCGGCGATGATGGCGGCGATGGTGGCGAAGAAGAGGGCGAAGAGCTGCCACGCCTCCGGCGCGAGGCCCTCGGGAACCGGCGCGAACCAGAGTGCGGCGCCCATCGCCGCGACGGCGGCTCCCGTTAACGTTTTGGAAGTAAAATATCCCATATGTTCCCCTTTGAGAGAAAAAATCATTATAGCAAAAGGGGCGGAAAGGCCCGGTAAATCGACATTTTGGAGCATACTTTAGTCAAGTAGACTCAATAAGTATTAGTCTATCACTGTAATTTATACTTGACATCGTTTGACTCAATGATGTATAATGACACCGTATTTCGAAGAAAAGGAGTCGGAAACCTCATGGCTGCCGAAGAGAACAAAGACCTCGAAAACGCCGAAGAGACGGTAGAAGCCCCGGAAACGGAAGCTGCCGAAAACGAAGCGGAACCCGAGGTAAACGAGATCGAGAAATTGCAAAACGAAGTTGCGGAGCTGAAGGACAAATACGCCCGGGTACACGCCGATTTCGACAATATCAAGAAACGCCTCGAAAAAGAGAAATACCAGGCGCTCGAGTATGCGAACGAGAAGTTCGCCAAAGACCTGATTCCCGTGGTTGACGCGCTCGGTATGGCCGTTCAGGCCGCCGACGCCGAAGCGGAACCGACGGAGCTGCTCGCAAAGATGAAAGAGGGGGTCGAACTGACCCTCAAGCAGTTCCTGAGCGTTCTCGAGAAACACGGCGTCACCCAGGTCGGGGAGGACGAAGCCTTCGACCCGAACATCCACCATGCGGTCCAGCAGGTGGATTCGCCCGATCATGAAAGCGGCGAAATCGTTCAGACGTTCCAGAAAGGGTACCGCTACAAAGAGCGCACCCTGCGCGATGCAATGGTCGTCATTGCAGAGTAACACAACACTATAGAAAACACCAAGGAGAAAATTATGAGCAAAGTTATCGGTATCGACCTCGGAACCACCAACTCATGTGTCGCCGTCTACGAGGGCGGTGAAGCGAAGATTATCCCCAACAAAGAGGGCAAAAACACGACCCCTTCCGTCGTGGCGTTCACGAACAAGGGCGAAGTCCTCGTCGGCGACCCGGCAAAACGCCAGGCCATCACCAACCCGGACAACACCATCTACTCCATCAAACGGATCATGGGTCTGATGATGAACGAAGAGAAGGCGAAAGAGGCCCACGACAAGGTCACTTACAAGATCGTCGACAAGAACGGCATGGCCGCCGTCGAGGTTGCGGGCAAAGTCTACACGCCCCAGGAGATCTCCGCGAAGATCCTCGGCAAGCTCAAAGCCGATGCCGAGTCCTACCTGGGCGGCGAAGTGACCGACGCGGTCATCACCGTACCGGCCTACTTCAACGACGCCCAGCGTAAAGCGACCAAGGAAGCGGGTCAGATCGCCGGTCTGAACGTCCTGCGCATCATCAACGAACCGACGGCTTCCGCACTGGCGTACGGCCTCGACAAGAAAAACGACGAAACCGTTGTCGTTTACGACCTCGGCGGCGGTACTTTCGACGTCACCGTCCTGGAGATCTCCGACGGTACCTTCGAGGTCCTCTCCACCGACGGCAACGCCTTCCTCGGCGGCGACGACTTCGACAACAAGATCATCGACTACCTCGCCAGCGAGTTCAAGTCCGAAAACGGCATCGACCTCAAAGCGGACAAGATGGCACTGCAGCGCCTCAAAGACGCGGCGGAAAACGCGAAGAAAGAGCTCTCCTCTTCCAATGAGACGGAGATCAACCTTCCCTTCATCACCGCGGACGCCACCGGCCCGAAACACCTGGTGACCCACCTGACCCGCGCCAAGTTCGAGGGGATGATCGAGAAGCTGGTCAAAGAGACCATCGACCATATCGAGACGGCGCTGAACGAAGCGGACATCTCCAAAGGTGAAGTACACCAGGTCATCATGGTCGGCGGTTCCACCCGCGTTCCCCTGGCGCAGAAAATGGTCTCCGAAGAGTTCGGCGGCAAAGAGCTCAACAAGGGCGTTAACCCCGACGAAGTGGTTGCGGCCGGTGCGGCGATCCAGGGCGGCGTTCTGCGCGGCGACGTCAAGGACGTTCTGCTCCTCGACGTCACTCCGCTGAGCCTCGGCATCGAGACGCTCGGCGGCGTCGCGACGAAACTGATCGAGAAGGGTACGACCATCCCGGTCAAGAAGTCCCAGGTCTTCTCTACGGCCGAAGACAACCAGCCGGCGGTCTCCATCAACGTCGTTCAGGGCGAGCGCGAATTTGCCAAGGACAACAAGTCCCTGGGCCTCTTCGAACTGACGGGCATCCCCTCCGCTCCCCGCGGCGTTCCCCAGATCGAAGTCACCTTCGACATCGACGCCAACGGCATCCTGACCGTTACGGCGCAGGACAAGGGTACGGGTAAAACCCAGGAGATCAAGATCACCGGTTCTTCAGGACTCTCCGAAGAGGAGATCAACCAGATGATCAACGACGCCGAGAAACACAAGGCGGAAGACTCCAAGCGCAAAGAGCTTGTCGACCTGCGCAACCAGGCGGATGCACTGGTCGTTCAGACCGAGAAGAGCCTCGAAGAGATGGGCGACAAGATCGATGCGGAAGAGAAAGCGAAGATCGAAGCGGCGGCCGCCGAGCTCAAAGAGGTGCTCAAGGACGAAAACGCCACCAAAGAGCAGATCGAAGAGAAGGTCAAGGCCCTTACCGAAGCGAGCCACAAGATGGCCGAGCAGATGTACTCCCAGCAACAGCAGGGCGGCGCTGCCTCCGAGGGCGCGAAGAAAGCCGACGACGACGTCATCGACGCCGAGATCGAGTAAGCCGGACGCTCCCGGCACCCTCCCGGCCCGAACCAACGGGCCGACCCACCTCAAACCTCCAGCACAAACTTTCAGCTTTCAGTTTTTAGTTTTTAGTTTTTAGTTTTTAACTACCCAAACATCTTCCGCATGGCGCCGAAGAAGAGGGCGAAGGCCCCCCGGTTCTCGATGATGTCGTCGATGTATTCGTCGTAGGACATCCCCTTGCTCTCGAGCAGGGCGTTAAGGTAGCGCTCGGAGGCTTCCATCCCCTCGCGCTTTTCGATGTCGAGGAGTTCGGCGTAGAGTTTTTCGATGGCGGCGACGGCGCTGGGCTTCGCGGCCTGGCGGTAGGCAAAGTAGCCGATGATGAGTTTGCTGACCGGGTCGCGTTCGATGTCGAACTTGGTGGTGACCCAGTAGTAGCGGCCGTCTTTGGCGAGGTTCTTGACGACGGCAAAGATGCTCTGGCCGTTCTTGAGGCGCTCCCACATCAGCTTGAAGATGACGGCGGGCATGTCGGGATGACGGATGATGTTGTGGGGCTGTCCCACGAGCTCTTCGCGGCGGTAGCCGGAGATTTCGAAAAAGTAGTCGTTTCCGTACTGGATGACGCCGCGGGCGTCGGTACGGCTCATGATGTATTTGTGCTTGTCAAGTTTGACGGCTTCGTTTTTCGGGGTCGGTCGTGGCATCGACACATCTCCTTCGGTACGTGAATTCGTTGAAATTATACCAATCCTCGCCCAACCGCAGGAAAATAGTTTGGTTATAATATGAGCAAAAAACGGGATGATCATGGAACAGTTTTTGGAAGAAGCGAAACGCGCGAGCCGGGTACTTTCGACCCTCTCCGGGGCGGAACGCAACCGCATTCTCAACGAGATGGCCGAGGGGCTTCGGATGTGCGTGCTGGAGATCATCGAAGCCAACGCCCTGGACATGAAAGCCGCCGACGAGAACGACCTGAGCAGTGCCCTCAAAGACCGTCTCTACCTCGACGAAAAGCGCATCGAGGCGATGGCGGTGGCGGTGGAGGAGATCGCCGCGCTCAAGGACCCCGTCGGCCGCGTGCTGGAAGGGTGGGTAACCGACGAAGGGCTCAAGATCGAGAAGGTGAGCATCCCCATCGGGGTGATCGGCATCATCTACGAGTCCCGTCCCAACGTCACCTCCGACACCGCGGCGCTCTGTTTCAAAAGCTCCAACGTCTGCGTCCTCAAAGGGGGCAAGGAGGCGGAACACTCCAACGCCGCCATCGCGAAGGCGCTGCGCAACGTGCTGGTCAAAAACGGCCTCCCCGAAGCCCTGGTCTCCCTGCTGCCCGACGCCTCCCGCGAAGGAGTGGCGAAGCTGATCAAGATGGACAAATACGTCGACCTGATCGTCCCCCGGGGAGGGGAGGGGCTCATCCGCTACGTCAGCGAGAACGCCACCGTGCCGGTCGTCAAGCACGACAAGGGGCAGTGTCACGTCTACATCGACCGTGACGCGAAGATGGAGGACGCCATCAAGATCGCCGTCAACGCCAAGTGCCAGCGCCCCGGCGTCTGCAACGCCATGGAGACCTTGCTGGTCGACGCGGCCGTCGCCGAAACCCTGCTGCCCCGGCTCAAGACGGCCTTCGACGCCGAGGGAACGGAGCTCAAAGGGTGCGCCCAGACCCGCGCCGTCATCGACGTCGCCGAGGCGACGGAGGCGGATTTCGACACGGAGTACCTCGCCAACATCCTCAACATCGGGGTGGTCGACGGGGTCGAGGGCGCCATCTCCCACATCGTCCGTCACGGCTCGGGCCACTCCGAGTCCATCATCACCGAGAGCATCACCGCCGCGGAGCGTTTCCTCAACGCGGTCGATGCGGCGGCGGTCTACGTCAATGCCTCCACCCGCTTCACCGACGGCGGGGTCTTCGGCTTCGGCGCGGAGGTGGGCATCAGCACCAACAAGCTCCACGCTCGCGGGCCGATGGGCATCGAGGGGCTGACGACCTACAAGTTCAAAATCTACGGCAGCGGCCAGACCCGTTAGCATGGTACTGCGCGTCGAGGGCCTGGAGTTCGGCTACACCCCGGCAACAACGCTCTACCGCGACTTCGATCTCTCGCTGGCACAGGGCGAGGTGAAGGCGATCGTCGGTCCCAGCGGGGCGGGGAAAAGCACCCTGTTCGAACTCATCCTCGGCAATCTCAAACCCCAAAAGGGGCGTCTGGAAGCGGGGCGCATCGCCATGGTCTTCCAGGACCCCTACAGCTCTTTCCACCCCAGCTACACCCTCCGCAACCAGATCTCCGACGTCGCCCCACTGGAGGGGATGGCCGCCTATCTGGAGACGATGGGCCTCGACGAATCACTCCTTGACAAGCTCCCCCACGAACTCTCCGGGGGGCAGCTGCAGCGCTGCTCCATCCTCCGGGCGATGCTGATGAAGCCCGACCTGCTTCTGCTCGACGAACCCACCTCCGCCCTCGACAACGTCACCCAGCTCGACGTGATGCAGATGCTCATGGCCCATCTCGACCGGATGGGAATGCTCCTCATCACCCACGAGATCGACCTGGCGAAGTGGTGCGCGGACGAGGTGATCGAGATCGGGGAGACACCGTCTCCCTGAATGTGTTGCAAGATCCGGTTGAGACGACTCCTCATACGGCACTGCATCCCATTTTTTTTAAACTCGATAGCCGGATACTTCGTCTGACTAACCAAATCAACATCCCATGAAATCGGCATCAAATTTAAGAGTTTTCTTTGTAGAATGGATGAAAATAGGAATTAATAATATGGTTAAGTCAAGGAATATATCTTCATGGAATGGACAACGCTAAATTTTGGAAAGCACAAAGGTAGAACATTGCCACAAGTGATATTTGCTGATGCCGATTGGTTTTTTTGGGCTTATGAAAAAAAAGCTTTTGGGAATGTTCCAGCAACAGAGTTCAAGACACTGTTTGAAAGAGCAAGAAGGATCAAAGCACCTAAAAATTATTTTGTGAAACACTTTATACATGACGACAATACATCATATGGCTTTAGTTTCATTAACAGCGAAGAGGCAAAACTCGACTACTCAGAGTATATTGGTAGTGGATATCACAGTAAAGATTATAAAAATTTAGATAATACATACTTTACAATCTTAGAGTATATTGATTTATCCTTTCCAAGGCGTCACAGACCATATGACAAACGAGGCTATAAAGAATTTATCAATGATTTAAAGGACTCTACCCTGAAAATCAAAAGAATAACTAAACAAAAAGCGGAATCCTTTTTTAGCGATGAAAATAATTTTTTGGTTGGAAACGCCTAATAAAACAGTCGAGTCAATTTATGATCCGCGGGTGGCTCTTTTGTAAGCTCCTGTAAGCTCCCCCAAAAATAGGACAGCCTAAAAGGTGACTTTTTCTGTACTATGTATACAGGAGAAGCCAATATGTAAGTCGAGATTTACAGAGACGCAGATCGTCAAGATTTTGCAAGAGGGAGAGGCCGTATGCCGGTGCTTGATCTGTGCCGGAAGCACGAGATCAGTAAGAACACCTATTACAAGCGGAATCTTTGGAAGGGAAAAGCCATGCGGTGCATATAATACTTTTTACTGACGTTCTCCTGCCAGCTTTTTCAACTGCGCAAGATGCTTCTCAAAATCATCCATATGTTGCTCGGTAGCTAGACCCAAACGGATCAGCTTCATCACTTCGGGGCGTGACTCTTCCCATGACTTTAATGTTTTAATATCGATTTGCAGCCGTTCAGCCAACTCTTTTTTCGTCATATAACACTTTCACTCACAATAAACTTGACAAAATGGTATTTTTTACCTATAATTTTCAAAATAATAGGAGTAAATCCCATGGTCGCCCGTCCAGAAACCATACTCTTCATTGACATTCTCACCCGAAGCGTCTACGTAGAGTATACGACGCGGCAGTATGAATATGTCTCTTTTCAAGATATGTTAGAGATGATCCGGACACTAAAACCGCCTTCGTTCATCTACAACTGCGTTGACGAACCTGCAAGTCTCGCGCTTCTGGACTCCTTACAACACATATATGCTGTCAAAGGCAACCAAATGGTCCTTAGAGATGGGTAAAATCATTTTGCGCTTCATTATCTCGTACTTACCATTAAACCATTATGACGAAGAGGATAACGAAGGCATTTAGTCAGTAATTTGAATGTTATTAATTACTAATAGTTTTTATTTGTTACAATACAAAATCCATACACCAAGGGCTATCAATGAAACACCCCTGTTTTATGTCTATCACTGGCAGTTCACAAGGTTTGATATCCGAAGGAGCGGGTTCCGATACTTCTATGGGGAACAAATACCTCGAAGATCATGAAAATGAAATTTTCGTGCTCTCTTTTAAATATGGCGCTACAAATCCTGCTCATGAAGGAAGTGGAGCATTTGTAGGCAAGGGTAGAAGTAAACCGTTCGTCATTAGAAAAGAAATTGATAAAAGTTCTCCCTTGCTAAGTCAAGCTCTTAGTAGTGGTGAAACGCTGGCAAATGTAACACTAAAAGCATATCGCACAGCTTATAACGGCAAGTACGAACATTATCTGACTCTGGAACTTAAAGACGCGCATATCATCGATATTGATTGTATTAATCAGAATGAAACAGTTTATTTCATGTACAAAAGCATGAACATCAATCATGTTCCGGCCAGCACAATGTCGGAAAGTACATGGAAATATTCACCGGTTGTTTATGATGGCCCATTGATCGATCGCCTTGTACAACGAACCATTGATAATTTTACGACCACCAACCGTGAACTATATAAAGCAGGCTTGGGAGTTGTTAATGCCGGTACAGTGCTTGTTGGCACGCTCTCAGTAGAGTTGTCGAACAAGATTTTCAATCAGAACCATATGTTTATAAAAAATCCCGAAGCGGGCCTTATTGCTTTTATATATCAGGAGCTGTTTGTCAAAAAGAAATTCAAAGTGAGTTTTGCTACGACAGCCGAACAAGCTCTAATGCGGGTTTTGTACCCTATGATTCGAACTACCGTTCTCTTTGAACTAGGTGTAGGGATAGGTTCTGCGCTTGATGCAGCGGGTACGGAACTTTATTTGTACCTTGAAAAGTGATGCCGATGTTTGAACAAACTCTGATCGGACTCTTTCTGGCAACATTCATTATCTTGACCATTGTCTTTGTCAAAAAGTCAAATAGCATTCCCCAACAGCATGAAGTCGAAGATACGCCTGTACCAGAAAACAGGGTGCCGTACGTACTGATTTCATTGATCCTTTTTTACCCTGTCTATTATGTCTTGCATGATGTATATGAGATTCATATCAAACAGGTCGGTGTTAGTTTATTTAGTGTCATATCTTTGCTTTTGATTGTTTTTTTTATCTCAACAAGTATCAAGTACAAAAAAATAGACAAAATAGGTTATGCAGACGAACATGCTTATATATACGACGCCATTTCAATTGTTTGTGTAGAAATACTCTTGATGCTTTATCTGTTAAGTTGAATTACAATTACTCCCTTGGAGTCGAATCGTAACCGTTAGACTCATAATTGTGTCCTATCAGTCCGAATTCGGTATCATATAAGGACCGGAGGTTTTACTATGCATATTTCAACCGATATCAAGCCAGTCACCTACCTCAAATCCAAAGCCGCCGACGTTTTGAAACAGATCAACGAAACACACCGTCCGATGATCATCACGCAAAACGGAGAAGCGCGGGCCGTGGTGCAGGACCCGAAAAGCTATGAAGAGATGCGTAATGCCATCGCCCTGCTTAAACTGCTTTCGCAATCGGAAGAAGATATCCGAAACAGCAAGGTTGTCTCCGAAGACGCCGTTTTTTCAAAAGTGGATGAGCTTCTGAAATAGGATGGAAAAGAGTTACCGACTGCTATGGACCGAAAGTGCCGAAGAAGACCTGCTGAACATTATCGCGCACATCAAAGCCGACAGTCCGAAACAGGCCAAAATCGTCTTTGCCAAAATCAGGAAACATGCCGCATCTTCCAACTTCTTTCCACTAAAAGGCCGAGTCGTTCCCGAGCTCCAGCAAGAGGGCATCACGCTCTACCGGGAAGTCGTGGTGGCACCCTGGCGCATCATCTACAAAGTCGGGAGTGATACCGTCTATATCATGGCCATTATAGATTCGCGACAGAATATGGAAGATATTTTGTTGCAAAAACTGCTGCGCTAACACTCAAACAGATCAACGGAGTCCCATGAAAACAATCCACATCCTCATCACCTTTCTCCTTCTGAGCCTCTCCCTCGACGCCCGCGAGATCGGCGGCGTCGACCTGAAAGAGACGATGGCGTACGAAGGGGGGACGCTGCAGCTGCTCGGCGGCGGGGTTCGCGAGAAGTTCTTTCTCGACCTCTACGTCGCCGGCCTCTATACCGAAGGAGCGGAGCGCGACGCCGCGAAGCTGACGGCGGCGGATGCGCCCATGGCGATCTCGCTGCAGATCGTCTCGTCGCTCATAAGCAGTGAAAAGATGCAGAAGGCGACCCGGGAAGGGTTTGAGAAATCCACCGGAGGCAACACCGCGCCCATCGCCTCCGAGATCGAAGCGTTCATCGCGACCTTCGACGCCCCCATCGTCGAGAACGACGTTTACACCTTTCTTTATTGCCCGAGAGTCGGGGTCAATATCCTCAAAAACGGCCGTTTCGAAAAGCGGATCGCGGGCCTGGCCTTCAAACGGGCGCTGTTCGGCATTTGGCTGGGGGACGCACCGGCGCAGGAGCGTCTGAAAGCCGGGATGGTCGGGCAGTAGCAGCTAAAAGCTAAAAGTGAAAAACTAAAACGTCAGCGGTGCGGGGTGTCAGCGGTTTTTGACGCTGCCCCGCATGAGGGCGTAGGTTCCCATCACCGCCGCCCAGGCGGGGGCGATGGCGTAGAGGTTTGACGCGCCGTAGAGGCTCCAGAGGTAGAACGTCGCCGCGCCGACGCCCAGCAGGAGCAGGGCCTGACGTTCGCCGATGCGCCCGCCCACGGCCTGCAGGAAGATGAGCGGCGCCAGGGTGGAGCCGAAGACCCCCCAGGCGTCAAGCACCAGGGCGAAGATGCTCTTGGAGTTGGTCAGGGCGATGGCCAGGGCGGCGAGGGTGACGAAGAGCGTACCGAGCTTCGCCGTTTTGTAGGCGTCGAGGGGCTGCCGCGTGAAGTCCCGGGTCAAAGAGGCGGAGCAGCTCAGCACCAGCGAGTCCGCCGTCGAGATGGTCGCGGCGAAGAGCCCGGCGAGCATGGTGCCGACGAAGAGGGGCGTCAGGGTCTGCCCGGAGAGGACCAGCAGCGCCGTCTCCGGGTCGAACCCTTCGGTTTCGGGCAGGGCGATGCGGGCGATGAGCCCGACGCCGATGGTGGCCCCGTAGAAGAGGGTGAACCAGCCGTAGTAGTACCAGCGCATCCGGGTGAGCGACTGCGGGTCGTCGAGGGCCATGTAGCGGATGAGGATATGGGGCTGCCCGATGGCGCCGATCCCCCCGAAGAGCCAGCCGATGACGAAACCCGCCATCTTCCAGCCGTTGTGTTCGAGAGACTCCGGGAACCACAGCATGTACCCCTGCGAGACCGCCGAAAGCTTTCCGGCGACGGCTTCCATCCCTCCCAGCGACGCGACCCCCACAACCAGCAGCATCCCCATCGAGGTGATCATCACCGCCGACTGCAGGGCATCGGTCCAGATGGAAGCGCGGAGTCCCCCGGCGAAGGAGTAGAAGAGGATGACCGCCGCGGCGATGGCGGCGCCGACAGTGCGGTCCCAGCCCAGGGTCGCTTCGAGGGCCTTGCTCCCGGCTCCGAGCTGTGCGGCGGCGTAGACGGTGAGGAAGAGCAGGGTCAGCACCCCGATGACCCGGCGCAGGGCGAGGCGTTCGTCGCCGTACCAGTGGGCGATGAGGCCGCTGACGCTGTGGGCGTGACGCTCCTGTGCGACGACGCGAACCTGGCGGTGGACCGCCAGCGACGCCATCAGGTCTCCCAGAATCCAGCCGACCATCAGCCAGACCGACGCCAGCCCCACGCTGTAGGTGTAGCCGATCATCCCGACGAACATGTAGCCGCTGTTGTTGGTGGCGACGGCGGAGAGCCCGGCGAGAGAGGGGGGAACGGAGCGCGAGGCGGTCAGGTAGTCGTGGCTGGTGCGGCGGGATCGGCGCATGGAGAGCAGTCCGACGGCGACGAAGAGCAGCATGGTGCCTAGAAACGAGAGCAGCAGGGTGGTCATGATGAAACCCGGAGTATTGGGGAAAATGTCGGTGTAGAGGGTGCCGGGCGCTCCGTACCCTCAGCGGGGCACGGGCGCAGGCGGGTTAGCATGAGGGAACGTTGCCGCTGTCGCTGCCGTATTCGTAGAAGAAGTCGTAGAGGT
Organism: Sulfurimonadaceae bacterium; assembly: GCA_050292215.1. GTDB lineage: Bacteria > Campylobacterota > Campylobacteria > Campylobacterales > Sulfurimonadaceae > SZUA-415. Next base: position 181,020 of record JBNKLF010000002.1, read on the forward strand.
GCTCGAGGTGCTTCTCCTGGACTTTGTTGTTACATTTGCCGTTGAGGTACTCCAGCAGTGTGCCTTCATCTTTCATCTCTTCCCACTCGTCCTGAGTGTGGCTTCCCGCCATTTTCGCACCGGTCATGCCGCACGCTTTTTTGTATTTTTTCTGGTAGAGCTTCTGCCCTTTGGCGCTGTCGGCGGATGCCGTGGTGCCAAGAGTAACAAGTGCGATGAGCGCAGCGGCCATGAGTTTGTTTGCAGTCATGTGTGGTTCCTTTTCGATCGACGCATGTGCGTCTTTTGTGATTTTCCCTATGGTATTGAAAAACATTTATATGATGCTTAAAATCCATAAAATTACAAGAAAATTACATAAAACATGAAAAATATTACGTTCAAAATGTAAAAAAATTACATATGAAGTGTAAATAAATTACATATTAAGATTGATCTGATACACTTTTACATGACATTTTCAGCCTCACCATATGTTTTTATCCTTTTCAGGAGGAGGATGTCGTTGATTGCAAGTCATTAGAAGAAAGGAACCGCTATCCACTATAGAAGCCCCACCGTCACCGATGCGCCGGAGGTCTACGATCTTGTCACGCGCTGCAAACCCCTCGATCTGAATTCCCGCTACTGCTACATGCTGGTTGTCACCCATTTCGCCGCGACGAGTGTCGTTGCCGTCGAAGAGGAACGGGTCGTCGGCCTGGTCTCCGCCTACGTCGATCCCGACCGTGCCGACACGCTTTTCGTCTGGCAGGTCGCCGTCGACGCCTCCATGCGGGGGCGGGGCGTTGCCCTCGGGATGCTCGAGTCGCTGCTGGCGCGGGAGAACCTGGCGGGCATCCGCCGTATCGAAACCACCATCTCCCCTTCCAACGAGGCGTCGCAAAGCCTCTTCCGCCGCCTGGCCTCCCGCCTGGAGACACAGATGACGCAGCGGCCCCATTTTGACCGTGAACTTTTCGGCGGGGAGGCCCACGAAGACGAACACCTATTTAGCATTGGACCATTTAACAGGAGAAACAATGAGAGTATTTGAAAACCACGAATCCGAAGTACGCGGCTACATCCGCTCGTTCCCGACCATTTTCGACACCGCCAAAGGGGCGGTATTGACTGATGAACAGGGGACGGAATACATCGACTTTTTTGCCGGGGCGGGAACGCTCAACTACGGCCATAACAACGATCTTGTCAGCGCGGCGCTGATCGAGTACCTGCAGCACGACGGCATCGTCCACGGCCTCGACATGGCGACCCGCGCCAAAAAAGAGCTCATCCAGGCCTTCCAGGATACCATCTTGAAGCCGCGGAATCTCGACTACAAGATGCAGTTTACGGGACCGACGGGAACCAACGCCGTCGAAACGGCCCTGAAACTCGCCCGCCTGGTCAAGGGACGCAGCAACGTCATCGCCTTCACCAACGGCTACCACGGGCTCTCCCAGGGGGCTCTGGCGGTGACCGGCAACAACGAGTACCGCGACGAGAGCTACATCAGCCGCTGTAACGCGACCTTCATGCCCTTCGACGGCTATTTCGGCGACTTCAATACCCTCCATTACCTGCGCAAGTTCCTCAACGACGGCAGCAGCGGTGTGGATACTCCCGCCGCCATCATCCTCGAGACGGTACAGGGCGAAGGGGGCATCAACGTCGCTTCCAAGGCGTGGCTGCAGGAGCTTGAAGCGATCTGTCACGAGTACGACATCTTGCTGATCGTCGACGACATCCAGGTCGGCAACGGCCGGACGGGCGAGTTTTTCAGTTTCGAATTCGCCGGCATCAACCCCGACATGGTCACCATGTCCAAAAGCATCGGCGGTGGTCTGCCGATGGCGATGCTGCTGCTCAAACCGGAGCTCGACCAGTGGAAACCGGGAGAGCACACGGGCACCTTCCGCGGCAACAACCTCGCCTTCGTCGCCTCCCGGGTGACGATCGAGCAGTACTGGAGCAACGACGACCTGAGCAACGCCGTCTTCTACAAAGAGAAGATTCTGCGCGAGCGTCTCGAAGCGGTGGCCGCGAAATACCCGGAATATGACATCCTGGTACGGGGACGCGGGCTGGTCTACGGCTTTGAAGTCCGCAGCGACATGTCGGCGGCGGGCTCCATCTCCGCCAAGGCCTTCGAGAAAGGGCTCATCATCGAGACCTGCGGTTCGGAGGGGCACGTCGTCAAGTTCCTGCCGCCGCTGACCATCGACGAGGAGACGCTCAAGGCGGGCCTGGACCTTTTCGAAGCGGCGGTCGACGCCCTCTTCGCCGAGAAGAAAGAGCGTCTCGGGTCCGAGTTCTAAACTTCGTAACAGAGCATTTACCCATATCACAATAACCATGCGGCGCTTCCGGCAGGGGTGCCGCACAAGAAGAAGGAAACATATGATTGTACGCGACATCAAAGAGATCATCGGCAGCGACCGCGAGATCCACGCGGAAGCGGGACAGTGGAGCAGCCGCCGCATGCTGCTGCGCAAGGACGGCATGGGGTTTTCGTTCCACGAGACCATCATCCGCGCGGGCACCAAGACCCACATCCATTATCAGAACCACCTCGAGGCGGTCTACTGCGTCGCCGGGAACGGAAAGATCGAGGACCTCGCCACGGGGGAAGTTCACGAAATCCATGACGGGGTGATGTACGCCCTGAACCTGCACGACGACCACTACCTCTACGGCGGGAGCGAGGACATGCGCCTCATCTGCGTCTTCAACCCGCCCATCGTCGGCACGGAGAACCACGACGCCGACGGCGTCTACCCGCTGGTGGAGGAGGAAGCGCATTGAAGGGCCGGAGCCGTCGGGAAGCCTACCCGAAACGTGAGAGGGAGAAGTAAGGTGAAACGCGAGATTGTTTGCAAGTTCGGCGGCAGTTCGGTGGAGAATGCGGCCCAGATCGAGAAGGTTCGCGGCATCGTCAGCGACAACCGGAACCGCAAGTACGTCGTCGTCTCCGCCCCGGGCAGGGATGCGAAGTACCGGGAGAAGATCACCGACCACCTGCTCAACGTCGCCGACGGCGGTCGCCATCTCAAACGCGCCGGTGTCAGCGCCGACAAGAGCCGCAAGGCGGTTCTGGAGAAGTTCGGGAGCATCTGCCGGGAGCTTGACATCGATGAAACGCCGATTCTCGACGGACTTGAGGAGGCCTTTGCCTCGAAGCTGACGGGAGCGAAGCGGCAGGCCTTTTTCTCGTCGCGCGGCGAGCACTACAACGCCCGCATCATCGCCGAGTACTTCAACCGCTGCGGCCTGGAGACCCGGCTGGTGCTTCCCGAGGAGATCGGTTTTACCGTCAGCGACGAGTTTCTCAGCGCCAAAGTGCTTCCCGAAAGCTACGTCAACCTCGAACGCCTCAAGGAGGAGGAACGCATCTGCCTCATGCCCGGCTACTACGGGGTGACGGAGTCGGGGGAGATCGCCGTACTCTCCCGGGGCGGTTCGGACCTGAGCGGCGGGGAGATCGCCTACTCGGTCAACGCGTCGCTGTATGAGAACTGGAGCGACATCGACGGGGTCTACGAAGTGGACCCCCGCATCATCGAAAACGCCGACGTGGTGCCGCGGCTCACCTTCAAGGAGATCCGGCTGCTCTCGACCAAGGGGTTCAACGTCTTCCATTTCGATGCGATGATCAACTGCAAGAAGCGGAACATTCCCATCAACATCCGCAACACCAACCGCCCCTCCGCCGCGGGAACGATGATTCTCAACGAGCGGGTGCCCGACGAGGAGGTGGTGGGAATCGCCCGGCTGGACAACATGGCCTACATCTACCTTGAAAAGGAGGGGCTGGGGGAGACCATCGGGTTTACGGAAGGGCTGCTGGGCATCTTCAACACCTACGGCATCAACACCTACCACTATCCGACGGACCGCGACGACATCGCCGTACTGCTTCGCAAGGAAGATCTCGCCGGGAACATCAACAGCCTTCGCGCCGACATCGAAACGCGGCTCGAACCCGACGAACTCGAGGTGGTCTACGACCTGGCGATCATCAGCCTGGTGGGGATCGGCATGAAGTACAACTCCCACGCCATCGCCGACGCCGTTACAGTGCTCAAGGAGCATCACATCGACATCGAGATGGTGGACCAGGGACCGGCGAAGATCTCCTTTCACATCGGCGTCGCCCAGCACCATGCCGACGATGCGCTGAAACTGCTGCATCGCCGGCTGATCGTGGAGTCGTAATATGGAAGCGGCAATCACGGCGCATCTGCTCTTCTTCGCCCAGGTGACCGTCGCCCTGCTGGCGATCATGAACCCCTTTTACACCTTTTCGTCGTTCCTGGCGGCCACCTCCGACCGGCCGCCCCGGGAACTCGAGGCGATCTCCCGCCGGACGGCGCTCTACGCCTTTGCCATTCTCACCTTTTTCGCCATCACCGGGGAGCTGATCTTCGCGGTCTTCGGCTTCACCCTCGGGGCGTTCAAGGTGGGCGGGGGCATCCTGCTCTTTCTCATCGGCCTGAACATGATTTTCGAGAAACACAGCACGAAGCGCGAGCGGATCGATGCCACCGAGCAGGAGGCGGAAGTCCGGGACGACATCGCCCTGGTGCCCCTGGCCATTCCCATGCTGGCGGGGCCGGGGACCATCACGACGGTCCTGGTCCTCAAGGGGAAGGCGGAGACGCTGCTGCAAAGCGGGGCCGTCATCGCCGCCATCGCTTTGGGCTGCCTGGTCAGCTACGTCGTTTACACCCGCTCCAAAAAGATTCACGCGGTGCTTGGGAACATGGGGGTGTTGGCCGTCGTCAAGATCATGGGCCTGATCATCATCGCCGT
>JBNKLF010000003.1:0-155627 GCA_050292215.1 Sulfurimonadaceae bacterium
GAAAATTTTGATTCCATAGCCCAAGATCTAAAAATCTCTGGCTGTATAGTGTCTATACTAAAATTACTTAGTAATAGACGGTTATGTTTGTGTCTTATAAAGTAAGACTATAGGCCGTCTCCAACCCGTCTCACTTACTTAGTTTTCAATGATCTCAAACAGCGTTCCAAAGCTCTCAACCCGAGGCCTCTCTGTTTGTGGACGGGAATTATAGGAGAATCCCTCCCGAATGTCAAGTGCTTTTCGCATCTTTTTTCAACTTTCGCAAAAAAGATGCAATTGTTATAAATAGGTTATGGAAGCGTATCCGGTTTCGGGAAGGATCGTGATACGGACCTGGCGTCCGCTTCCGTCGGTAAATGTATAGTCACAGGGGGTTTTGAGGAGCAGCGCCGTTGCACGTCCCCCGGCAACTCCTCTGTGCGGCCGTCCCAGATGATCGAAAGCGATCATCTGGGAACCGCAGGAACTCTGCATCGAGACGATATCATACTCTTCGCCGAGCAGTACCCCGGTATACCATCCGGTTCGCTTTCCACACACCAGCGCATTGTTGTAGATCGCATTGCCGTTCATCGCATCAGGGGCAGCCTCTGCCGCTTCAAAATCGCCGGTCAGGCTGTCCAGATCGCGGTCCGACCCGACCCGATAGAAGAGACCGCATTTCGCCGTGTTGACAAAGTTTATCTGCCAATACCCCTGATACCAGTTTTGACGCTCTGCATTATAGACGTTGTCCACCATCGCCAGGTGCTGCGTGTAGCGGATGTGACCCAATACCTGTTCTGCCATTTCATAACGCGTGTCACGCTCCATTCTGGGCAAAATCGCTGCCCCGAGTATCGCTGCAACGACGATGACGACTGTTAGCTCCAACATGGTGAATGCAGGTTTTTCCACGCCAAACCCCACACTTTTTGACGAATTATAACGTATTTATACAGAAACAATCAGTTTGAGTGTGGTTGGGTACTTAATTGTAGGTGATGAACGCATATCCCGTCTCGGGATTCACGGTGATCGTGGACCAATTGGCCGCATCAGATATATCGAAGATGTCAATATTGTAAACGGTGTCGCGTAAAGTCGCACTCTGGCGAGCGGCTATTGCGCCGTTAGAGGCGTGCGGACGCCCGAGATGATCAAAGAAGAGGATCGGGTTATTGGCATCCCGCAAAACAAACCGGATATTGTATTTATCCGCCAGGTTGAACCACTCGACATTCCTGCCGTCAATCGCGGTCCCGGTTCCCGGGTCAGTGGCGATAATCGTGTGAGTCGCCGGATTGTTGGTACCGCTTTTGGAGACAATGTACTGGTTTGCATTGGAAAAATCGATCTTCCAACGATGGGCATACCAGAACTGATCGCTGTCGTCATAAACATTGTCCATCATCGCAAGGTGCTGGGTATAGCGGATATCCCGGAGCATCTGCTCCGAAGCTTCATAGAGTGTATCCCGGTCGGCACGGGGGATCAGTGCTGCGGCGAGAATCCCCGCAATAAGGATGACAAAGACCAGTTCAAGCATCGTGAAGGCAGATTTTTTCAAGGGAATATCCTCAGGTGAACTCTCTCACATTATAGCACAAAGGAGAGTAATAAGGATGAATCGGTAGAGAATCGGGGAAAGGGATGCAGAGGAGCCTAGAGCTCTTCTGCGGGTTCGACGTTGTAGAGAATGTCGTCCATGGGGTGGCGGTACATCGGCATGCCCAGACGTTTTTCGTCGAGGATGTGGCCGATAAAGCCGATGGAGCGTCCCAGGATGAAGAAGGCGTTGAGCGCTCCCGCATCGATGAAGACGTCGATCTCTTCGTCGCTGTAGCCCAGTGCGCGCCACATGTCGACCATCAGGATCCCAATGGTGCCGTCGACGTTGAGGATCAGGTTGTCCTTTTTGGACGTCGTCAGCTTTTCGACTTCCAGGGCGTAATCGAGCAGCGGTGTCGCGGGGAAGTGCTCCGCCGCGTATTTTTTCAGACCGGAAACCCGCAGGTCCGGGTTACGGACCGATTTGATACGGTGACCGATACCGGAGATGGGCTTGCCCTCTTTCTTCATGTAGCCGATGAACTCCGACGGAGACATACCGTTGTCGTTGGCGTACTTGAAGTACTTCGCCGCGTCGTCGATCGCGCCGCCGAAGCGGGGTCCGATGGTAAGCAGACCGGAGATCAGGGAGCTGATGACGTCTTTACCGGCACGGGCCGTAACTTTGGCGTTGTGCGCGCCGGAAACCGCCGGACCGTGGTCGGCAACGGTTTTGAGAACGGTCTCGATAAAGTCGACTGCCCAGCGGGGGTAGCGCTTTTTAAACCAAAGCAGGGACATCACGTCACCGATGGTGAAGCCGGTATCCGGCGTCGCCACGGAGCTGATCGGGTGACCGACGTAATGGGCCTCTTCGCCGCGGTCGTCGGAGATCGTACAGATAAACTGTTTGGCACGGCGCACTTTCGGAATGGTCCGCAGTTCCGGCTCTTCGATCTCGGCGATCACGCCTTCGCTTCTGAGTTTGGAGTAGACCTCGTTGATCTTGTTCGGCAGGTCGTTAAACGATTCGGGAACGTAAATGCCCGCTTCCGCCATCGCCTTGTTTTTCGCCGCAGCCGTTTCGGCATCGGCATTTGCAGAAGCACCCGCGTGACCAAACTGGACGCCGGAGCTGAAGTGCTTGGCGATCGTACCGATACACCATGCGATGATCGGCTTGGTGATCTTGCCGGATTTGACCGCTTCGATCACTTTGTACTCTTCGGTACCGCCGACTTCGCCCAGCAGGACCATGTACTTGACCTGCGGGTTGTTCTCCATACGAAGCAGGTTGTCGATGAAGACGGAACCGACGAAGCGGTCACCGCCGATCGCAACACCCTCCGCAATGCCGTCGGCATTGATGGAGATGATGTTAGAAAGCTCGTTAAACAGACCGCCGGAGCGTGTAACGAGGCCACAGGAGCCCGCACGGTGCAGTTTGGAGTTGATGATGTTCTCGATCGTACCGCCGACATTGGCGATTTTGAATGCGCCCGGGGCGATGCCGCCGACCGTTGCCGGCCCGATGACGGTGATGCCGTTGTCACGTGCCGCCTGGTTCATGCCGCGCGCAAGACGCTCGGGAATCCCCTCGGCCGTGACCATGATGGTCTTGAACTGGTCGCCCATGGCGATCGCTTCCATCGTGACGTCGTACGCCGTACGGAACGAAGCGAAGTTGAGCAGAACGTCAGAAGCCGGAAAATCCGCCGCCGCTTCCGCAGTACTGCGGTAGAGGGGGATCATGATCTCATCCGGTCCGTAGAAGAACTTCTCGAACTTCGTGCTCGCCGTCGGCGCGACGATCGCTGCTACGGACGGTTTGGCTCGGTTGATGACGTAGTCGTAGTCGAGCATACGCTGAATCGCGCTCTTGTTGTTATTCCAGAAAATTGCTTGTGTATCTTTCGTAAACAGTGCACCCATCTCTATCTCTCCTTACTTCTCAAGCGCCATACGGACGATGTCGGTCACGTGGGTTTCCGGTCCGTAGACTTCGATGCTCAGGCCCAGGCGGTCCGCCGCTTCCTTGATATCTCTGAGGCCTTTTTCATAGTTCGGCCCGCCGCGGCGAACGTAGATGCGCGTATTGTGCGCTTTCATCTTCTCGGCGTAGGTTTCGAATGCCTGGATGATGCCGGTAAAGGTTTTCGCAACGTCGGTGAAGTTGGCGATCGCGCCGCCGATGATCAAAATCTTGTCACGCCCTTTCGCGTCTTTATGACGGGTCATCAGGTCCAGTACGGTTTCCGCGTAGAACTTCGTCTCGCCAGTTGTCGGGCCGCCGGAGTACTCACCGTAGTTGGCGAGGTCGCTGACGCTGCCGCCGGTCGCTTCGGCGTAATCGGCAATGGTATCGGCGTAAACGACGGAGGCGCCGCCGCCGGCAACCATGGTCCAGATGCGACCCATCGGGTTGAGGATGGTCAGTTTCAAAGAGGCGCCGGATTTGGCGTCCGCTTCGGCAATCGCTTTCTCTTCGGGAGACTGATCTTCCATGCCGAATGCCGTCGGATACTCGACGTCACCCCAGGCATCGCCCATCATAAAGCCGGCAGTGTCGTCGAGGCGTGCGACGAGGTCGAGGATCGCCATCTCGTTGTTGTCGAGCATGACGATCGGGTTGATCTCAAGGTAGGCGAAGTTCAGGTCGCGGTAGAACTTGAAGAATGCAATGGCGAAAGAGGTAAAGGCCTCTTTGTTGGCAGCCGGGATATCGGAAGGTACGTTGGCTTTGATCGCGTGTTCCATGTCCGCGTCGCTCATCGTGATCGGAATGTGAACCTCGTTGACTTTTTCGTCCCATCCCTCTTCGACTTCCATGCCGCCCTCTGCGGACATGTAAAGGACATCGTCCTCGCCGACGGTCGTCGCGGAGATGTAGTACTCCTGTTCCTGACCATGGGGTGTAAACGGTTCAACGACAAAATGCGTCAGTCTGCCGTGCTGACCGGAGAGCAGCGTCACGTCGTGGGACATCTTCTCGTCGATCCACGCCGCAGCGTCATCCAGGGTAACGTCACCCGGTTTTTCCGTTCTGAACAGTACCAGGTTGTTTTTGCCGCGCTTGCCGAAAAGCATGTCCGGTTTGGCGACAAGCGGCTCCTGCTTCAGCCACTCGAACCCGTGCTCCTCGGCTCTGGCTTTCAGTTCCGCGCCGCTGGTTACCAGTACGGATTTGAAACCGTAGTGGAAGCCGCTGAAATATTTTTCCCAATGCTTTGAGAAAATCGCTTTGCCATCGTATTCACGAATCGCTCTTTGAGCCATTGCAACTCCTTCTGAGATTGTTTGTGGGGATTATATCACGGAACATCTGCCGGAATGGCTGACGTCAGGGGGTAGAAGGCGCACTCTCTTGATTTTTGGGTATTTTAGTAACATAAGCGGAATAAACCGGGAAATTTATGTAACTAATCGTTACATTTTCCGCCCCTTCCGATGGAAACAGGCTCATCTCGTACTCCCGGCACTGGGTAATCCCGTAAAACCTCAGCCGCAACTGCATCTTGAAATCCGACGTCGTCAGGCAGCTGACACCCCGGGCTTTCAGCGAGGCTGCCAGCTCTTTGGCGACATGCTGTTTCTGGGCAAAATGTTTCTGCCCCGGTTCCATGAAACGGTAGAGTTCCATATTGAAAAAGACCACCAGGGCATGCAGTACCAGCAGCGCGAAAGAGATGCCGAAGAGAAGCCGGTAACGGCGCCGGAACATTTTGAGGCGGACCCGGTAGGAGTGGAAAAACATCTGCGCCGCCAGCGGCATCGCAAGGAGCAGGTAGGGGGCGAACACCTGGATATCGAGCTCCTGCCGAAACGAGAGCAGCAGCGAAATTCCTAGGGGAACCGCCGAAAGGTACCAGAGCCGGTCGAACTCCCGAACGACGACTTTACGAAACAGAACATAGACCAGGTAGATAAAAAGAATGGGGGAAAAGATTGCCGCATAGAGCCCCAGAACATCCAGAAAGTGTCCTTTCGGAGCGCCGTGGACGTCGAAGCCGTGCAGGTAGAGGCTGGCGGCGAGAAGTAGAACCGTCGCAGCGGTCAACGCGCCCCGGCGCTCCCTTAGGGCATAGACGAACAGCCCGATGTATAGCAGCGAAAAGGCGCCGTCGATCAATACCGAAACCCCTAGAACCGCTCCCGCTGCGGCCGGGCGATGCTCCTGAAAATAGACGAATGCCATCAGCAGCATGATGACCAGTACCGTATTGTCGAGCAGCAGCGCCGCACTGTTGATTCCCGGCAGCAGCATGAAGATCGAAACCAGCCAGAGACGGTCACTGTCGCGCTCGAGGTAGCGGCCCGAAACCCCATAGAAGAGAAGTACCGATACGAGGTGCATCAGAATCATGGGCAGCCGGAGCGCCATGTCGTTTTGGCCGAAAAGGTTCAACGAAGCGTTGACGAAGAAGTGGAGCGGTGTGTAGGAGTTGTAGAGGGTATGCGCCTCACGGTAACTGATGGAGATGCCGCTGCTCTCCATCAGCAAAATAGCCGCATCGATCCCCAGAAGGCAGAGAAAGATGAGGCGGTAATTCATAGCTTCAGGAAGTTATCCAGGATCTCGTAGCCGAATTCGCTCATGATCGACTCCGGGTGGAACTGCACGCCGTAGATGGGCTTTCCCTTGATCTGCAGCGCCATGATCTCGTGATCATCCGCACTGTAGGCCGTCGGCTCGATCGCCTCGGGCAACCCCTTCTGCTCGACGATGAGTGAGTGATAACGGGTCGCAGTGAACATCTCCGGCATTTTGCTGAAGATGGGGCACTCCCCCTTCCGCTCGATCCGCGACGTCTTGCCGTGCATCATGTTCCGGGCGCGCACAACGTTGCCGCCGAAGACCTGGGCGATGCTCTGGTGCCCGAGGCAGATCCCGAGAATGGGGACCTGGTCTTTGAAGCGGTCGATCACTTCCAGGCTGACCCCGGCGTCATCGGGAGTGGCGGGGCCCGGGGAGATGATGATCTTTTCGGGCTTGAGCGCCTTGATTTCGTCGATGCTCATCTCGTCGTTACGAATCACCTTCAGATCGGCACCCAGCTCCAGGCAGTACTGGACGATGTTGTAGGTAAAACTGTCGTAGTTGTCAATCATCAATACCATGATTTCGGGTCCGTTCTCTTTCTATTTCATACTGTGAACCAAGGCTCGTGACGCGCCTGAAGTTTCGAGTCTCTTATTGTAGCGACAGTGAAGTAAAAGTCAACAAAATAAACGCGGGCTCTTTCCTCTTTGCTCCCGGCTGTTACTTAGTCGATCAACGCTTTCAATGCCTCTTCCGTCTCTGCGAAACGGATTGCCGTCACATGAAAACGGTCGAGATCGGCGACCATGATCTTCGCCTCTTCCTGTTCGTTTTTAAACTTTGCCGCCAGCTCCTGGTTGTAAAGGGTCAGGATCGCGTAATCCCGCTGACGCAGATCCGGCATGGCCGCATACTCCCGGATGACGGCGGGCATTTTGCTGATGTCCGCAACGAAGAGGATATGCCGGGACTCCAGGTAATCATCCTTCTGGCGGTTCAGGTAGCCGCGCACCACGTGCCCCGGGTCCTTTTTGAACACGAAAATGATCTTCTTCGTATCTTCCGTCAGTGTATGCAAGCGGTCAAACTGGTCTTTAAGTGTAAAAGGCGTCAGGGTTTCCCCCACCGCGACGCGGCCGAACCCCTCGTTTCCTTTGACCGACTTGTCGCCACGGGTACTCAGGTAGGCGTAGCCTCCGGCCAGGATCAACACGACCGCAACGCCCAGCAGTACTTTTTTCATCATCATCGCTCCCTTTTGTCTACCAGACCCGTATTTCGTTATAGAGGCTGTCACGCTCGACCGGCACGAAGCCGCTGTTTTTGATCAGATCGACGAACTCCGTCAGTGCGATACCGTTGGCGCTGGCCGCACCGGCGGCGGAGTTGATGGACTCGCGTTCGATGGTGCCGTCGAGATCGTTGGCGCCGAACTCCTGGGCCAGCAGGGCCAGGTTAACGGTCGACGTCACCCAGTAAGCCTTGATGTTGGGGACGTTGTCCAGAACGAGACGGCTGATGGCCATGGTTTTGAGGATTTCGTGGGCCGTCAGGAAATTTTTCACGTTTAGGTAGTTGTTCTCCCGCTGGTAAACCAGAGGGATAAAACAGTTGAATCCGCCCGTGCGGTCCTGAAGATCGCGGATGCGCATCATATGGTCGATGCGGTGGCGGCGCTCCTCGACATGGCCGAAGAGCATCGTGACGTTGGACTTGCGTCCGCGTTCATGCCACTTTTCGTGAATTTCCAGCCACTGTGCCGACGTTACTTTCCCCTTGCAAATGTAGTCGCGCACCGTCTCGTCAAAAATCTCCGCGCCCCCGCCGGGCATGGAGTCCACGCCGTATTCGGCCATGAGATCGAGGAGCTCGTCGTAGCTCTTGCCGTACTCCTCCGCCAGAAAGTGCACCTCGGCCGCCGTCAGCGCCTTGACGTGCAGCTCCGGGTGGGCCGCTTTGATCTTTTTGAAGATCTCCAGGTACCACTCCAGCCCCGTGTCGGGGTTATGTGCCGATACGATATGAATCTCTTTGATGCCGCGGCCCGCGGTCTCTTTGACGATGGCGAGGATCTCTTCATGGCTCATGGTGTAGGGATTGGGGTTTTTCCGGCTGGCGCTGTAGGCGCAGAACTTGCAGACGTCCTTACAGATATTCGTCGGGTTGATATGGCGGTTGATATTGAAGTAGCTCTTCTTGCCGTGCAGCGCCTGACGCCGCGCATCCGCCAGTGCGCCGAGTTCAAAAAGGTCCAGGTCGTAAAGGGCAAGCGCTTCATCGTAACCGATGCGTTCCCCGGCCCTGATTTTCTCAATGATCTGCATAACACCGTCCGCTTCTGTAATTTGATCGCATTATAGCGAAAAGAGGTTGACGCTGCCGCGCAGGCTCTTTTTCAGGCGCAGGTGATATAATCTGCTTTATTACACCATCAGGATCGTCTGACCCATGAGTATCGTCGAACAGATCGAAGACCTTATCGAGAAACGCGCCAGCGATTTCGAAATCTCGAAAGTCTTCAAACAGTATATCAGCAGCTACAAGGCTTCTCTGCCGGCACTCTTCGAGAGCAACCAGGGCAAGGACTTTCTCGTCAAACACACCCAAGCCCTCGACGAAATCATCATCCAGATGTACAAAACCGTCCTGCGCCGCAGCTTCGGCAACTACCTTCCGATGCGCGGCTCCATTCCCATCGCCATCGTCGCCCTGGGAAGCTACGGGCGCGAACAGCTCTGCGTCCACAGCGACATCGACCTGATGATCGTCTATGAAGAGGTCGAAGGCTACCAAACCCCCAAGATCATCGAGAAGCTCCTCTATCTCGCCTGGGATGCGGGACTGAAGCTGGGCCACCGGGTGCATGAAGTCTCCGACATTCCCAAAGCGGCCGCCGAGGACATCACCATACGCACGGCCCTGATGGAGTCGCGCTTCATCACCGGCTCGACGTTTACGTGGCACGCCACGGAACGGATGCTCAACAAAGTCCGCCACCACGATCCCAAAGGCTTTATCCTCGCGAAAATCGACGAAGCCCACGCCCGACGGGCGAAACACCCCTTCTCCATGCAGCCCAACATCAAAGAGGGTGTCGGAAGTCTTCGGGACTCGCAGCTGCTCTTCTGGATCGCCCGGACCATCTACGGGGTCGAAAGTCTCAAGGATCTGACGGGGAAACTCTTCAACGACGAAGCCTACCGCGAATATCGCATGGCCCTGGAACTTCTTTTCCGGGTCCGCAGCGCCTTGCACCTCATCACCAACAAGCAGCAGGATCAGCTTATCCTCGAACATATGCCAACCATTGCCAAAATGCTGGGGTTCAAAGACGAGATGCGGCTGACCACCCGGGTGCTTGAAGCCTCCTGGAGAATCAACAACTTCAGCAAAATCTTCGTCAAGAAGATGATCCGTCCCTACCTTTACGAGCCCAAAGATTTCGGCCAGCACCGCCGGGAGCGCATTGCCCCCGGATATTACGCCATCGAAAACCGTCTCTTCGCCTCCTACAAGATCCGTCCAAAATCGATCGACGACCTGCTGGAACTGCTGCTCGGTCTGGAAGATCGTGTCTGGCGGACCGACCCCAGCTTCCTGCGACAGTTTACCTACGTTCAGATCAGTCATCCCCTCAAGGCGAAAACCTACGGACTGCTGCGTCGGCTCTTTGAACGGGAGCACTGCTACCCCTTCCTTTACCTCTTCTATAATGCGGGCATCCTCCACGGGCTGATCCCCGCCTTTAAGAAGGTGCACAACCTGCCCCAGTTCGACGGCTACCACCACTACCCTGTGGACCTTCACTCCATCGAGTGTGTCCACGCCCTGGAGAACATCGACGAACCGTTCCTTGCCGAGCTCTACCGTTCCCGCACCCCAAGAGAGCGGGCGCTGCTGAAACTGACCGTTTTGCTTCACGATACAGGCAAAGGGCGCAAGCAGGACCACAGCGAAGTCGGCGTCAAACTGGTCGCTCCCTTCGCCAAGCATCTCCGATTCAGCGACGAGGAACGCGAGCGCGCCGCCCTGCTGGTGCGCCACCACATCCTGATGAGCAACGTCGCCTTCCGGGAGAACTTTCACAGCGAGAAAACCCTCTACGGGTTTATGTCCAGCGTCAAGGATGCGCAGAACCTCAAACTGCTTTACATCCTCACCTACGCCGACATCAACGGGGTCGGTCCCGGGACCTATACCTCCTTCAGTGCCAAACTGCTGCGCGAGCTCTACGATGCCGCCATGGAAGTGGCGGAGCAGAGTGACCGTATCACCGATGCGACCAAGCGGCTTCGCATCGAGAAACGGCTGCAGAACCTGCCCGCCTTTACCGACCTTCCGCGCATCCTCCAGAAAAAGATCCTCTCCATCGAGTCCAACATCTTCTTCTTCGGCAAAACCCCCGAAGAGATTCTCAACATCGCCCTCTACGCACGCGACACTGCCGACTTCGGCTACCGTTTCGGCACCAAAGAGCACTTCAGCATCGAAATCTTCCGGCGTATTCCCCTCAACCTGGGCTACCTTCTAGGCAAACTGAGCTATCTCGACGTCGTCTCCATGGAGGTCTGTACGCTCTTCGACGGCATCAAGTACTTCAAGATCACCTTTCTCTCCACGCCCGAACCCGGCTCGGTCGATTCTGTCGAGGCGACGGTGGAAGAAGCCTTCGACATGGAGCGTGAGATCACCCTTCCCAAACCCCGCATCAAACCCGGAGAGATTACCCTGGACTGCGAACATTCAAAAAGTTATGCCGAACTGACGGTCTACACCGCCAACCAACGCGGCTTACTTGCCTACATCGCCCACTGCCTCGACAAGCGTCAGATCAACATTGCGACAGCAAAAATTCACAGCACCAAATATAAAGCGCGGGATCACTTCTTAATCGAAAAACAAAACCATATGTGCGATAATGCGCTCGAAATCATCGATTTTCTGACGGACAACGAGTATAAAAAGCCCTGAGAACAGGGCAGAACAACGAAGAATTTTCATCACCGGCCTCCCGCCGGCAACGACAACGAAGGAGTGCGAAGCGACATGTGCGGAATCGTCGGATACATCGGCCGTAACAACATCAAGGAGATCCTGCTCGAAGGGCTGCAGGAGCTGGAATACCGCGGGTACGACTCCGCGGGCATCGCCGTATTGCAGGAGAAAGATTTTGCCGTCTACAAAGCGGTCGGCAAGCTGGAAAACCTCCGCAGCAAAGCCGCCGCATTCGCACCGGAAGGCTTTGCCATCGGCATCGGCCACACCCGGTGGGCGACCCACGGCAAACCGACCGAGCTCAATGCCCACCCCCACCTTGGCGACTCCTCCTACGTCGTTCACAACGGGATCATCGAAAACTACCAGGAGCTCAAACAGGAGCTGCTCGCCGCGGGGGTCACCTTCCTGAGCCAGACCGATACGGAAGTGATCGTCCACCTTTTCGAACGCTACCTTAAAGAGGCCCCTTCGGCTTTTGAAGCGTTCCGCCGTACCCTGGAACGTCTTGAAGGCGCCTACGCGGTACTGCTGGTCACCGCGTCCATGCCCGACACCATCTTCTTCGCCAAACACGGCTCCCCGATGATCGTCGGCCATGACCGCGGCGGCGAGACCCTTTTCGCCTCCTCGGACGCGCCGCTCATCGGCCACGTCAAACAGGTCATCTACCTCCAAGACGGCGAATTCGGCTACGCCACTGCGGAAGCGGTCACCCTCTACGACCCTGACGGCACGACGCTTACCCCCCACTTCGCCACCCTTCCCGAGTCGAAGCTCTCTGCTCAGAAAGAGGGGTACCGCTTCTTTATGGAGAAAGAGATCTACGAACAGTCCGAAGTGATCTCCGATACCCTCATGGGACGGCTCAAAGAGGATCGGATCTCATTCGAGGAGCTCGACCCCGCCCTCTTCGAAGGCATCGGCGAAATCAAGCTCTGTGCCTGCGGCACCAGCTACCACGCCGCACTGGCTTCAAGCTATCTCTTCGAGCGCCATGCCCGCATCCGCACCTCCGTCGAGATCGCCAGCGAGCTGCGCTATAAAGAGCCGCTGCTCACCCCCGACACCCTCTTCGTCGTCATCAGCCAGAGCGGCGAGACCGCCGACACCCTCGAAACCCTCAAAATGGCCAAGACTGCCGGTCTGAAAACCCTGGTGATCTGCAACGTCGACAACTCCTCCATGGTCCGTCTCGCCGACGCCTCCATCTTGACCCGCGCCGGCATCGAGAAAGGCGTCGCCTCGACCAAAGCTTTCGCGACACAGATGAGCGTACTCTGGATGCTCTCGCTCCATATCGCCCGGGAACGGGGCAGCATGGATGCCGCATCCGTCGCCGAACAGATCCGCTACCTGCGGGAAGTTCCCGCCTGCGTCCGGGTAAACGACGAACTGCACGAACGAACCCGCCGCCTCTCCAAACGCTACCTTCACGGCCACGGGTTCTTCTTCATCGGCCGCGACGTCTTCTACCCCCTCGCGCTGGAGGGGGCGCTGAAACTCAAGGAGATCAGCTACCTTCACGCCGAAGGCTACCCCGCCGGAGAGATGAAGCACGGTCCTATCGCCCTGGCCGATCCGGAGCTCTTTACCATCGCGCTGATGCCGAAAACCATGCTCTACGAAAAAACCAAAAGCAACGTCGAGGAGCTTAGCGCCCGCGACGCCACCATCTGCGCCATCAGCCCCGCGGCATTTGATAAAGCCGACGACTTCATCCCGGTAGAACGCCGCGAGCACTATATGCTGGAGTTCTTCGAGATGATGGTCGTCCTGCAGCTGCTGGCGATGGAGATCGCCATCCGTCTGGGCAACGACGTCGACATGCCCCGCAACTTAGCGAAAAGTGTTACCGTCGAGTAGGATCTTCCCCTAAAATAAAAATTTTTCCGAAGTGACCCACTTTTGCCCATTTTCGGGCAAAAAAATCCACAATCTTCATATTCGTTTAATTTCTACTTGGCTATTCTCTTTGACATATAACTTTTTCTTTACTTAAAAGCGATACCCGGATGCATACCAACAGAAAGATTCTCCTTATTGTCACCCTCATGCTGCTCGCCCTGACGGCGGCCACCATCGTCAACGTCGGCCTCAACTTCCGTGATTACGCCTACAACAATGCCATCGAAAAATCGAAGATGACCGCGGAGATCGTCCGCGACGGTCTGACGGCGCACATGGTCAACGGCATCATGGACCGTCGTGACTTCTTCTTGCGCAACATCTCCCAGGCGAAGGATGTCGAAGCGCTCTGGATCGTCCGTTCCGACAGTGTCGTCAAGCAGTTCGGCGAAGGGCTCAAAAACGAGACGCCCCGGGATGCCATCGACGAGCAGGTGCTTAATGAAGGAGAGGAGATCCGCCAGATCATCGAAAATGCGACCGAAGCGAAATTGCGGGTCACCATCCCCTATATCGCCACCGCCTACGGTTCCCCCAACTGCCTGGAGTGCCATGCGGTCAAGGAGGGGGACGTTCTCGGCGCCATCAGCCTGGAGTTCAACATCGAGCAGATCCGCCAGGCCGGGACCCTGACGATCGCCAAGATCTTTGCCATCAACATGGTCTTCATCATCATCGCCATCTGGGTCACCAACCACTACATCAAACCTTACATGAGCCTCTTTGCCAACATGCAAGAAGGGATCAAACGGGCACGCACCGGCGACTTCCGCTACCGATTCACCACCACCGTTTCCGGCGAAGGCGCCGAAGTCACCGAGCAGATGAATACGCTCTTCAGCAAGATGCAGGAAACCTTCGGTGAAATCAAGGACACCCTCACCACCTTCGTCGCCCGCTCCACCATCTCCTGCGACGATCCCCTCAATGAGGCAAAAAACATCATCCGCGAACTCTCCGACGTCTACAAGTTCAAAAAGACCATCGAACTCGACCGGAACAAGGAGGAGATTTACAAACGGCTGGTGCACGTCATCCAGGAGAAGTACGGCGCCAGCCACTTTGCACTCTACGAAGTGAACAAGGAGACCCGGGAACGTCAGCTGGTCTACATCTCCGACGATCGCAGTTTCTGCAGTCCGGCCGCCGAGCGCAATGCGCTGGAGTGCCGTGCCTACCGTACCGATACCGACATCACATCGACCGACTTCCCCAAACTCTGCCCCAGCTGCATGCGTGAGGACGTCGAGTACTTCTGCGTCCCCTTCGACATCAACGAGACGATTTCGCTGGTCCTCTCCGTCTCTTCCCATGACCGGGAGGAGATCGACCAGATCCATGCCCAGATCGCCAGCATTAAGAACTACCTTGAAGCAGCCAAACCCGTCATTGAGAGCAAGGTGCTGATGAGCCAGCTGCGCGACTCATCGCTGCGTGACGGCCTGACGGGACTTTACAACCGCCGCTTCCTCGAGGAGTTTATCGACAAGGTGATGAGCCAGGCGCTGCGCAATAACGACAGCTACTCCATCATGATGCTCGATATCGACTTCTTCAAAATGGTCAACGACACCTACGGCCACGATGCGGGCGACACGGTGATCAAAGGCCTGGCGGATGTCCTGATTCACAACATCCGCGAAGCCGACCTCGCCATCCGTTACGGGGGCGAAGAGTTCGTGGTACTGCTGCACAATGCTACCGAGGAGGGGGCGCGCGAGGTGGCTGACAAAATTCACGCCAACTTTAACGACAAACGCTTCAAAGTCGGTTCGGACATTATCCGCAAAACCCTCAGTATCGGTATGGCCCACTTCCCCCTCCAGGGCGAAAGCGTCTGGAAAGTGATCAAATACGCCGACATCGCCCTCTACGAAGCGAAAAACAGCGGCCGGAACAAGGTCGTCGCGTTTACGCCCGAGATGTTCGACAGCGAAGAGTTCTGATCCGGCATGGAAAGAGCATACGGGTGAAAGCGGCGCTGGAAGACGGCAGATTCTCGCTGGTCCTCTCCGGAGGCGGTGCGCTCGGCATCGCCCACCTGGGCGTTCTGCACGATCTTGAATCCCGGAATTTACATCCGGGGGAGATTGTCGGTACCAGCATGGGCGGCATCATCGGCGCCTGCATGGCCGTTGGGATGAACGAAGCGGCCATATTTGAGCAGACCCGCCGCTTCGGCGGCGTCTTCAACTGGCTCACTTTCTCCCGCTCGGGCAATGCGATGATCGACAACAAGAAGATCGCCAAGCTTTTCCGGGCCCTCTTCGGCGACCGGAAAATGTCCGAAACCGACATACCGCTGAAACTCATTGCTACGGACCTGGCCGACGGTACTAAGCGCATTTTCGGACCGGACGATGACGTCACAATGGTCGATGCGGTGCTGGCGACTATGGCTATCCCCGGCATCTTTACAGAGCATGAGATAGATGGGCGTGTCTACGGCGACGGGTTTCTTTGCGAGAATCTCGGTATCAACGAAGCCGTGCTCGACACGGTACTGGCCGTTGACGTCCTTGGCCGCAACGCTTTCAGCAGCACACTGCCCGACAACTTTTTCAAAACAACCAATGTCCTGGAAATGTTCGAACGCTCCATGCGGCTGTTGACCTACAACCAGACCCGTACCCATCTTGAGCACTTCGACCGACCGGTCCTGCTCATCGAACCGGATACCTCCGCCTACAAGACATTTCATTTTCACCGTGCCCGAAGCATCAGAGCCTTGGGGCTCGGCCTCCTGGACGCTGCCGAAGCCGATCAGTAAGACTCTTCGAGTTCCCCGTCGCTGTCCATCGAACCGTCGAAAAGCGCGACCTGGTTCCGCCCGCTGTTTTTGGCATGGTAGAGGGCGATGTCGGCGTATTTGATCACCTTCCAGAAGCTGCTGCTCTGCTCCGGGTAGATCGCCGCACCGATGCTGATAGTTTTGGTAAAGGTGTGGCCCGGTCCCGCTTTGATCTTTCTGCGTGAGAAGGCCTCGCGGATATTTTCCGCGACCTGAAGAACATGATCGGCATCGCAGTTGTAAAGCAGCACAATAAACTCTTCGCCGCCGAATCGGATGACCATATCGGAAGCGCGGGTATTCTCCTCGAGGGTCTGGGCAATTACGCGGATCGCTTCGTCACCGACGTCGTGTCCGTAGGTGTCGTTGATCATCTTGAAGAAGTCGATATCCGCCATCAGTACCCCGTATGAGGTTCCGGTGCGCGCCGCCTGCTGGGTGATTTTTTCAATGCTCTCTTCGAGGTACTGGCGGTTGTAAAGCCCGGTCAGCGCATCGGTACGCGCCGACTTTTCCAATAGGATGGTCAGCTTTTTGCTGACAATTTCCGGTTTTGCCGCATCGACGTAATCCTGGATGGAGGGGAGCAGACCCCGCACCCGTTTGGACTCCTCTTCGGTCTCGCTGACGATGGTCAGGATAAAGTCGAGGTCGTTGGAGATGGAGTAGGGAACACAGATGTACTCCGCTTCCCCCTCGGGCATCCGCTTGCAGATCTTCTCGAACTGACAGGAGTCGACCACGGTATTGGTCCGGTCGGCGCGGCAGCCGGTTACCGCTTCGCACATTAACGTCTTCTCGACATGGACCACTTCGGTCTTCTTGTTGGTCGTATCGGCTTCGATGAAGTTGAAGTCCGTCAGCCCGAACTGCTTGCGCAGCACCCGTGCAAACCGGTCGTAGACCTCTTCGATATGTTCGTCGTGTTCGATCGCCTTGCGGAATCGATAGATATCCGAAAGACGTGTCACCGTCGACTTCACCTCGATGAGCGGATCGGCATGTTCCCGGCTTTTGGAGGCGAGGAAAACCCTGGTTTTAAGTTCAATCTCTTCAAGCGTCGTCTCCAGCTTGACCAGCAACGTATTGATCCACTGGGCGACCTCTTTGTTCTCCCCCCGGTTCGAAGCGGCGTCGATACGTCCGGAGTAGTCCCCGCCGTCGGCTTTCTTCATGACGCTTTTGATCGAACCGAAAATGGCGATGTAGGGGCCGACCAAACGGTTGACGAAGGTCAGAATAAAAACAATAAGAAGCAAGGCAAATAGCGTCGAGTAAGCAACGGAGGAAAGTCCCACCTCTTTCAGGTCGTCCATGTTCATTTCGATGGAGATGATTCCCAACGTGTCTCCCTCTTGGGAATCATGGCACTGGAGGCAGTCGATGCTCCCCTTCGACTCTGCCTTGTAGGGGATCGTCACCCGGTAGGTTGAACGTCCGAAAAGTCTGTCGACATACTCCGTAGCACTCTTGCCCGTTTCAAGCACTTTTTGGTCAATGGTATCACGCAGAGTCTCGTTGTGATAGCCCTTGCCGTACTGGCGGGTCACGTTGTCACCCCGAACGATCCAGATCCGTTTCATTCCTTCAAGGTTCTCGACCTGTTCGATGAACTGCTCGCGATCCCCCATAATGCCGTGAACCATATGCGATGTCAGGCCGATCTTGACCAGGTTGGCCACAGCTTCAGCCTTGGCACGGGCCCCGTGCATGCCGCTTTCACGGATGTCATAGGCGACGATGCCGATCATGACCATAAAGACCAAAGACATCGAAACCAAAAGCGTCGCATTAATTCTGCTCTGACTCTTCATTACCGAAAACTCCAAAAGGAAGGCACTTGCCTTCCGGCGGGATGCACGATTTTCATCGAGAACAAATAACTATACTTTGACGATTTTAATGAAGAAGAACTAAATCTAATGTTAAAGGTAAATGAGAGAAGAGCGGAGCCCCCGGAGGGGACGTGGCTAGTGACAGCCGCAGCCGCTGCCGCAACTGCCGTCGTTTTGCTGCTGCGGAGCACTGCCCGTGGAGCAGGCGGAGACGCCCGGAGGGGTCGTCGGCTGGATCGCCTGGTTGTCGACGCCGCCGTCGGCGTTGATCTCCTCGACAAACGCCCAAAGGGTTTCCGCCGCTTTCATGTAGCGCTTCGCCGTCTCGGAGTCCGGGGCGAAATAGGTCACGGGTTTGCCCTCATCGCCGCCGGTGCGTACCGCCGGTTCGATGGGGATCTCCGCCAGGATGCGGGTATCGAACTCCTGCGCCATCGGTTCGGTCGTGCCTTTACCGAAGATGTCGTACTCGACACCTGTGTCAGGTGCAATGAAACCGCTCATGTTCTCGACGATACCTGCGATCGGGATATGCAGCTTCTTGAACATGTCGAGAGAACGGCGGGAGTCGTCAAGGGAGACCATCTGCGGCGTCGTCACCGTAACGCCGGCCGTGACCGGAACGCTCTGGGCCAGCGTCAGCTGGGCGTCACCGGTACCCGGGGGCATGTCGATGACCAAACAGTCGAGTTCAGACCAGAGAATGTCGCGCAGGAACTGTTCGATCGCTTTCATGATCATCGCGCCGCGCCAGATCAGTGACTGGCCCGGTTCCATCAGTGAGCCCATGGACATCATTTCGATGCCGTAGGCTTTCAGCGGAAGCACCTTGTTGCCTTCCACTTCCGGCTTGACCTCTTCGAGGCCGAGCATCCGCGGGATGTTGGGCCCGTAGATGTCCGCGTCGAGCAGACCGACTTTTTTACCCTGCATCGCCAGAGCGATGGCGAGATTGACCGACGAGGTCGATTTTCCGACCCCGCCCTTGCCGGAACTTACCATGATGAAGTTCTTCACCTGGGGCGCGATGTTTTTCCCCTTGGAGGAGCTCTCACGGGGCATTTTGGGAGCGTTGACGTTGATGGCAACGCTGCCCGCACCCGCATGCTTCAGTGCCTTGGTCGCTTCGTCGACGATCTGCTGCGCCACTTCCGGGGCGCTGGAAGTGATGTCGACCGTTACGGCAACGTCGCTGCCGTCGATGCGGATCTCCTTGACGAAACCGAAGGTGACAATATCTTTGGTAAAGCCCGGGTACGTCACCGTACCGAGCGCCGTTTTTACAATCTCTTCTGTCATGCTGTTTCCTTTGTGCGGGAACCGGATGCCGGAACTTCTCCGGCACCATGCGATCCTCCTGTCAAATGACGATTTTTACGCTGACGCGTCAAACGTGGACGGGCGTCCGTCCACATCTCACCCGTCGGGCGGGAAGCAGGCCTTAGCCCACCGCCTTGGCGTCGGATGCGATCTTCGCGATCGCCTCCGGGTTCTCCATAATCTCCTGGGAGATTTTATACGAACAGAACTTCGGTCCGGTGCCATTATAACACTCGGATTCCAACGGCAAAGCCGCCGGAATCCTCAGACACTAAAGATTTGCGCTGCACGCAAAAGATGTGCGGACCTTTCGGGTCAGCCCACCGCCTTGGCATCGGATGCGATCTTCGCGATCGCCTCCGGGTTCTCCATAATCTCCTGAGAGATTTTGTACGAACAGAACTTCGGTCCGCACATCGAACAGAACTCCGCCTCCTTGAAGACGTCCTGGGGAAGGGTCTCGTCGTGGTACTCCCGGGCCCGCTCGCTGTCGAGTGCCAGTTCGAACTGCTTCTCCCAGTCGAAGGCGTAGCGTGCGTCGCTCATGGCGTCGTCGATATCGCGAGCTCCCTTGCGGCCCCGGGCGATATCCGCCGCGTGAGCCGCAATCTTGTAGGCGATGATCCCTTCGCGGACGTCGTCGGCGTTGGGCAGCCCCAGGTGCTCTTTGGGGGTGACGTAGCAGAGCATGGAAGCCCCGTGCCAGCCGCCGACCGCCGCGCCGATGGCGGAGGAGATGTGGTCATACCCCGCCGCGATGTCGGTAACCAGCGGTCCGAGAATGTAAAACGGCGCTTCGTGGCAAAGTTCGCGCTGAATCTTCATGTTCCGTTCGATCTGGTTGAGCGGCACGTGACCGGGACCTTCAATCATCACCTGAACGTCTTTCTCCCAGGCCCGCAGGGTCAGGTCGCCCAGGATCTTCAGTTCGCCGAGCTGGGCGTTGTCGGAAGCGTCCGCCAGACACCCAGGACGCAGGGAGTCGCCCAGGGAGAGGGCGACGTCGTACTTGGCGCAGATATCGCAGATCTCGTCGAACGCGGAGAAGAAGGGGTTCTCTTTATGGTAGTGCATCATCCACGCCGCCATCAGCGAACCGCCGCGGCTGACGATCCCCATTTTCCGTTTGGCCACTTCGGGCATCATCTCCAGCAGGAAGCCCGCGTGGATGGTGAAGTAGCTCACCCCCTGCTGCGCCTGACGTTCCAGAACTTCGAGCATCTTCTCGATGGTAAGGTCCTCGATTTTGTTATTGACGTCGTGAAGAATTTGGTAGATCGGTACCGTTCCGACGGGGATCTTCGAATTGGCGATGACGTTGCGGCGGATCTCGTCGAGGTCGCCCCCGGTAGAGAGGTCCATGGCCGTGTCGGCTTTATAGTGCTGGGAAACCTGGATCTTCTCGATCTCTCCCTGTACGTCCGAAGCCAGCGCGGAAGAGCCGATGTTGGCGTTGATCTTGCAGGTTGCCGCGATTCCGATGGCCATCGGTTCGAGGTTGACGTGATTGACGTTGGCGGGAATGATCATCCGGCCGCGGGCCACCTCGGAACGGACCAGCTCCGGAGCAAGCTTTTCAATCTTCGCAACGTACTCCATCTCCTCGGTAATGATCCCTTGTTTGGCGTAATGCATCTGCGTGCGTACTGTATCGTTCTGACGTTTTTCAACCCAGGCGGTTCTCATGCTCTTCTCCTCGCTCGCAACTATTTAAGTGGAGCGTAATATATTCAGCCAGACTAAATCTGTTCACGCCGCCTCGAGCCATCTTCTTTTCTTCAGCTGGCCTAAAGGGTCGCGGCGGGTTGCACAATTCTCGGGCGGCATCCTCCACACCGGATGCCGCCGATGGCGAAGATTTCATCTGCGGCCGCACTCGAAAGTACCAGAATTTTACAGAAACAAGATAAAAAACAGCTTTTTATGTGTATACTTTCGTAACAGTTTTTCCAAAAACAGGAGACAATTTGTCCGATTTAACGCTGATTCTCCTTGCTGCCGGAAGTTCAAGCCGCTTCGAACACCCGGTTAAAAAGCAGTGGCTCCGTATCGGTCATGAGCCTTTGTGGTATTTCGTAGCAAAAAAGATGGATACCACCGGTCTTTTCTCCCAAATCGTCATCACCGGGCACCCCGAAGAAGTTACTTTTATGGACACCAACGGGGAGTACCGCGTCATTTCGGGGGGTGAGAGCCGTCAGGAGTCTCTGAAACTGGCGCTGGAATGTGTGGATACGACACATGTACTGGTCAGCGACATCGCCCGGGCCTGCATCGATCTCCCGTTTCTGGAATCGATCGTTTCCAGAAAGGCGGAGGCGGACTGCATCGTCCCCGCCCTTCGCGTCAGCGACACGGTGGTCTACGCCGGAGAAACCATCGACCGCAGCGAAGTACTGCGCGTTCAAACGCCCCAGCTCTCCCGGGCGGACGTCCTGCGAAGGGCACTTGAAACCGCTACCGATTACACCGACGAAAGCAGCGCCATTGCCGCAGCCGGCGGCACCCGGCTCTTCGTCGACGGGCATGATGATGCCCACAAGCTCACCTTCCTCTCCGACCTGCGCCGCCTCCCCTGCCTCAAGGGACCTGCCGGTGCCACCCTGACCGGAAACGGTTTCGACGTTCACGCCTTCGAAGCGGGACGGGAGATGGTACTCGGCGGCGTCACCATCGACGCCCCCTTCGGCTTCAAGGCCCACAGCGACGGCGACGTTGCCATCCACGCCCTCATCGACGCCCTGCTGGGTGCCGCCGGTCTGGGAGACATCGGGATGCTTTTCCCCGACACCGACGCAGCTTATGCGGGCATCGATTCCAGGGAGTTGCTGCGCCGATGCGTCGCACTTCTGCATCGAATGGGATATGTCATCGTTAACGCTGATGTTACCATCGCGGCGCAGGTACCCAGGCTTGCTCCCTATAAAACTTCCATGCGCAAGGTCCTTGCGGAGCTGCTGCATATCCCCCCTTCACGCATGAACGTGAAAGCGACGACCACGGAACGCCTCGGCTTCGTCGGACGCGAAGAGGGGGTCGCCGTACTGGCCAACGCATCATTAACCTACTATGACTGGACACAATCATGAGAATCCTGATTATTGAAAACGAGATCTATCTGGCCCAGAGTATCGCTTCCAAACTCGGCGAACTCGGGCATATCTGCGACATGAGCAGCTCGACCAAGGAGGCGCTGCGCGGCATCCCCTACGATGTCGTACTCCTCTCGACCAACATCAACGGCCAGGACTTCTACCCGGTCATCGAGGCTTACAAGAACACCGTCGTCATTCTGATGGTTTCCTACATCAGCAACGATACCGTCTCCAAGCCGCTGCAGGCGGGAGCCAAAGACTACATCCTCAAACCCTTTATGATCGAGGAGCTGATTCGCAAGATCGAACACTTCCAGGACTATGAGCGTCTGAAGCGTCAGAACCTCGCCTATGAACGCTACCTCAACCACACCTTCGATACCGTCACCATCGACCAGGATCTCGGAAGCGTCGAAACGCCTCTCTTCATCTCCTGCAACTTTCAAAAATACACCGACGCTTTCGCCTTCCGGTATGCGGCGGCCCGGAACAAAACGCTCCACTTCCTCTCGCTGACCTCTCCGAAAGCCCTGAGCGAGATTGCATCGCTGCCGGCAAGCACCATCATCTACGCCAGCGACTACCAGAGTCTAAAGAAGAGCGATCACAAACCCTTCTTCGACCTCATCCGTGAACGCGACATCATCGTCTCCAGTACCGACACCGTCGACGGTTTGGAGTATCCGGTCATCGCCATCAAAAAAGAGGACAACATCTTCGAGCAGGGGGACATTCTCCCCATCGAGGACTATGTCAAATATATCGTGCTAAACTACCAGCACAAATACCCCGATACCGAGCTCTCCAAAAAACTCGGCATTTCGCGTAAAAGCCTTTGGGAAAAGAGAAAGAAGTATGGCATCATCAAGAAAAAATAACACCCTCCTTATCGACCGCGAAGCGGTGTCCGCACTCTCTCTCGTCAAAGCGGGCCTCCTGGCCCCGGTCACCGAACTGCAAAACAGCACCCGGGCCGAAGAGGTGGTCGCCACCGGAATGATCGACGGCAAGACCTTCCCCTTCCCCTTCCTGCTCGCCCCCAGCGGCAAACGCAACGAAACGGTTCTGCGTGACGCACAGCCCGGAGAGGTTCTCGACCTTATCACCCCCGACTGCGAGGTGATTGGGACCCTGACCGTTGAAGAGACCTTTCCCATCGACAAAAAAGAGCGTCTGCGCCAAATCTACGGCACCGACGACCTCACCCATCCCGGTGTCGCCTCCACCCATAAGCGACTTGGGAATTATGCCGTCAGCGGCACCTACGACATCGCCCCCTCCGAGCTTCTGGAGGCCAGCAAACAGGCGATCAACGACGCCAAAGCGCGCATCGGGGCCCAGCATACCACGGCCATCATGATGGCGGCCAATCCCCTGCACCGGGCCCATGAACGACTGATCCGTCAAACACTGGAGACGACGGATCTCATCGTCATCTTCTTGCTCAAGCCCTACAACAGCACCGATCTCGACTATGCACTGCGCGAAGAGACGCTGAACTTCTTCATCAACCACTACCTCCCCAAAAACCGGGTCGTCGTCGTCACCCTGGAGAACAGCTACCTTTTCGCCGGCTTCAACGAAGTCATCATCGACGCCATCGTCGCCGGCAACTACGGCTGCGACCGCCTGATGATCGGGCAGAACCACGCCGGGGTGGGGATGTATTATGACCATAACACCCACAAATCGGTCATTGACCACCTCAAGGGGATCGACATCACCATCGAGATTGCGTCGGAGTACGTCTACTGCAACGTCTGCAAAACCCTGGTCAGTACCAAAACCTGTCCCCACGGCCAGCACCACCACATCTCCTACCACTCCGAATCGATTCTGGAGCTGATGAAACTGGGTCTGCTTCCCCCGGCGGTACTGATCCGCAAGGAGATCTCGTCGATCATTCTCGCCGATCTTTTCCCTAACCGCTTCAAAAATCTTGAGAAGCTTTACTATGACATCATGCCTCTCAGCGGGGGACTCCTCGAAGAGCATACGGAGAAAGACTTCTACAAAGAGCTGATGAAGCTCTACCAGACCACATCTTTGACATAACGTTGCAGGAGCAAAGCCCCTGCAACTGCGTTACCGCTTCGCTCTCTTCGGCAGAGGGCTCATACCCCAAGGGCAGCTTGCGGGGCACGTGCATTTAAAGAACAGACGCGACACGCTGTTGCGCAGTACATCAACAAGGTGGATAAAATGAATTGGTTTTTTCTGACAGTCGGCTACAGCGGTCTGGCACCCAAGGCGCCGGGCACCTTCGGCACCCTTGCGGCACTGCCTCTGGGCGTGCTGCTGCTGGCGTTTTTCGGCCCCCAGACCCTCTTCCTCGCGACCCTGCTCGCTACCGTGGCGGGGGTCAAAGCCATCGATGCCTACGAACGCAACGGCGGCATTCACGACGACAAGCGTATCGTCATCGACGAACTGGCGGGGCTCTGGCTGGCACTCTGCATTGCACCGGGAGTGCTGACCCCCCTGCCGGAGCTGGGAACGCTTTCCAACGGCATGGCACTGCAGATCGCGCTGAGTTTCGCGCTCTTCCGTCTCTTCGACATCAAAAAGCCCTCCGTCATCGGCCGCATCGACCGCGAAGCGAAGGGGGGATTGGGCGTCATGGGCGACGACCTTCTCGCCGGAGTCGCCGCCGGGGTCGGTTCCGCCATTGTATGGCAGCTGCTTGCCCCCCTCTTCTGACACCGGTCCGGATGGCCGGGCCATTTCCTTTCATTAATAAAACTTTTTTATACTGCGTCATCCCGAACATAATGGATCACGCCCTGCATGCGACGCATTGAACCCGCCGACTTCGCCTTCGTCCTGCTCTTCGCGGCGGAGATGACCTATTACCTGCTGATTCTCCAGACCGGCATCGTCGAGTTTCACCACTCCAACCTCCGGGAAATCTGGATGGTTCCCGTCGGCGGGGTGATCGGCATCCTCACCTCCATCTACGCCTACGAACACCGTGCCCGGCTGCTGCCCCTGCTGCTTCTGGGGCAGATGCTCCTCTCCTTTCACTACACCCACGACCACGGTCTGGAGATGTTCGCCCTGGGACTCATCAGCGGCCTGACCGCCCCCCTGCTCATCGCCCGCATCGAACGGCTGCTGCCCGTCGCCGCCGCCCTGGCACTCTCTTACCTGGTGGGAACGCTGAGTTTCGACCTCCCCGCGGGCGGCCGTACGGAAATCGCGGTCATCCTCAGCGCCGTCGCGTTCTCCGCGTCGCTTTTCGCCGACATGGGCCGGGTGAAATCCCGCGCTGAAAGCTACTCGGTCACCGATACCGCGACCATTTTTTTCTGGCTCATTCTCGATGCGGCCCTCTTTGAAACCCTCTCCCGCGACCCGGGACTGCGCATCTGGGGAGTCGATAGCTTCACGCCGGTCATCATCCTCTTTCACCTCGTCGGTGTCGCCGCCGCCTACCGGTTTCGCCACTGGCGCCGCAACGACGTGGTCATCCTGGGACTCTTTTTCCTGACCTATACCCTGTATGCATTACAATTTCAAATGGTATTGGCCGTCGTCTATCCCTTCGTCATTTCCTACTACAATGTTATAATCCTCGAACGGTTCAGAAAGATTCACTACCCCAACCTCGCCTTTGCGGCACTCAGTCTCTGGATCGCTTCGGGGTTCGGGCTGATGATCGCCCTGGCGGAGAGTTTCAGCGTGGCCTGGAGCGTCCTGGCGCTTCTGGGTCTGATCACCCTCAAACAAAGGAGTTCCCATGCGTAATACCCTGCTTCTCATGATCGCCCTGGCCGCCGTACTCGGCGCTGCTCCCCTCAAGGTCGTCACCGGCCACGTCAAAGCCCACACCGAAGTCTTCGGCGACTCCACCATCGACCCCGAGACCGACGCGATCGTCTCGCACCTCGAGAGCGACGGCACTCCCGAATCCCTCAGCGGCTACGTCACCGTCGCCGTCAGCAAACTCGTCAGCGACAATGCCGACCGGGACGAACACATGCACGAGGCGATGGCGTCCTCCGACTTCCCCGAAGCGGTCTACACCTTCGGCACCATTGCGAAAAACGACGCCGGATACACCGTCGAGGGGAGCCTCACCCTGCACGGCGTCATCAAACCTCTCACCCTCGAAATGCAGATGACCCCGGAGGGGGATCAACTCAAAATGAGCGGAACCGGCTCGCTGCTGATGAGCGACTTCGGCATCGAACCTCCCACCCTGCTCTTTCTGACGGTCCGCGACCGGGTCGACATCACCTTCGACGTCACCCTCTCCCAGGAGTAGCATGTTCCGCTCCTTCTGGCGCTACCGCTATAAAACGGCGCTGATTCTCATCTCCGCCGTCTCCGCCATCGCCTCCATTTTCCTCATCACGTCCCTGAGTAACGGCGTCATCAGCATGTACGCGGAAATGCTCAAGACCGACGGCGACATCATCATCACCCAAAAAGGGGTCGCCGACACCTTCTTCAGCGACGTCGACCGCGGCCTTGCGCAGAAGATCGAAACGATCGGCGGGGTCGCATCGGCCCAGGGGGTCATCGTCGGGGCCGGGGCCATCGGCACCGTCCCCATCGCCGGCATCTATGCCGTCACGCCCAACCGCATGCCGACCTACCTGCTGCAAGAGGGAGCTTACCCCGAGCCGGGGGAAGTGATGCTGGGCAAAAACATCGACCAGCTGCTCCGCCACCCCGAAAGCGTCGCCATCTTCGGCAAGAGATTCACGGTAAGCGGCGTCTTCGAAAGCGGCATCGGCTTTGAAAACGGCGGGGTGGTCCTCGACATCTCCGACGGAGAGAAGCTCTTCAAAAAAAGCGCCTCGTTCCTACTGGTGAGCCTGAATGACCTGGCCGCCGACACCGCCCCCGTCGTTGAGCAGATCGCCGCGCTGAGCGACGCCGTGACGGTGAAGTCCACCGACGCCTTCATCGACAGCTACAACCAGTTCAAGATCATCCGCATCTCCAGCGCCGTCATCGCCTCGGTCTCCTTCTTCATGGGGTTCCTGGCCATCGTCAGCCTGATGAGCATCATGGTCAACGACCGCCGCTACGAATTCGGCATCAAACGGGCTCTGGGGATCCCCAAGCGGGTCATCATCGGCCAGATCGCCGTGGAGGTGCTGGCGCTGACCTTGGTCGCCTTCGCTGCGGCGTTCCTCGTCAGCCTCGCGGCGCTGGAGCTGCTCCAGCACGTCGAGAAGTTCCAGGGGTACCTCAGCGGGGAGATCGACCTCACCCTCTTTTTGCAGTTGCTCTTCGGTTCCCTCGTCATGGCCCTTACCGGCGCCCTCATTCCGGCCCTCATGGCCGCCCGGGTCGACCCGGTCATCCTCATCAACCGGGGGCAGTGATGCTGCGCATCGAGAACATTTCCCACCGCTACGGCAGTGACAACGCCCTTGAGAACGTCTCCTTCGAAATCGCCGACGGAGCGTTCGTCGCCCTCACGGGGGAGAGCGGCAGCGGCAAATCGACCCTCCTCTCCGTGGTCTCCACCCTGCTGCGTCCTACCTCCGGAAGCGTCCGTTTCGACGGTACGTCCGTCGAGGCACTGGGGGACCTCGACCGCTTCCGCAACGAGCAGGTGGGCTTCGTCTTCCAGTTTCACTACCTCATTGCCCACTTCACCCTCTTCGAGAACGTCACCCTCGCCAGCCGCGCCTCGCAAAAGGATGCCATGGCGCTGATGGAACGGCTGGGGATCGCGGAGCTGGCGAAACGCTACCCCGACGAGGTCTCCGGGGGGCAGCGCCAGCGCGCCGCCATCGCCCGGGCCCTGGTCAACCGCCCCCGCTACCTCTTCGCCGACGAGCCCACGGGCAACCTCGACACGGCCAACTCCGCCAACGTCTTCGAGCTGCTGCGCGGACTCGACGCCACCGTGGTGGTCGCCACCCACGACCGTACCCTGCTGCAACCCGAAGACCGCATCATCACCCTCAAAGACGGACGCCTATGCTAAAACGCGAACTGACCCCCTACGCTCACACGGCCTACTTTTTCCTCATCCTCGGCGCCCTGTTCGGGCTGCTCTACGCCCTGCAGATGACGGGGGTCTTCCTCGAACTGCTGCGCCCCGACATCGCCCGCAGCCTCCACATCTCCCTGATGCTTTACGGTTTCGCACCATTGATGCTCTCGGTACTCCCCTTCGCCCTCTTCGAGAAGGAGGGGCTTGACCTTACGCCGGGGATGGCGTGGCTGCAGCGCTACTTCATCCTCTGGTTCATCTTCCTGGTCTTCATGTGTCTGGCGCTGCTCGCGGGGGTCTCCCGGGGGCTTCCCTTCTACGATTTCCCCTACGAGCTCAATCTTCTGCTGGCCCTTTCGGGGCTTTTCTACCTCGTTGCCATTTTGAAAATCATCCGCGGCTACCCCGTCAAACCGCTCTGGGTGCGGGTCTCGCTGGCGGTAGTCATCATCAGCCCCTTCGCTCTGCTGCTGCTGATGAACCCCGACTACGGGCAGGTGGAGAAGATGCACCTCGGGCCCCACGGGGACAACACCCTGGGGATGAGTTTCGCGATGCTGGTAGTCTACTACCTGGTCTTCAAACTCCAAGCGACAAAGCCCTTCGTACCCCGGGGTCACATCTTTTGGATGATCCCCCTGAGCTTCTACACCCTGAGCGTACTCTACCGCTCCTTTGTCGGCTCGCTGAGTTACGAGGCGGAGTGGTTCCTGCAGTACCTTACCTTCCTCTACCTCCCGCTGCTGTGGATCTGGTGGCGGGATGCGGGGCTGAACGTCACAACCCATCTCGCCCTCTTCATCTCCGTCGCCGCCTTCGTCTTCGCCGACGTGGAGGGGAACATCCTCTTCATCCCCGAGCTGCGCCACCTCTTCCACCGCAACGACCTGGTGGTGGGGCATGCCCACGTCGCCGTGGCGCTTGGGATGCTTTTCATGGCCTTTTCCGTGATGGAACCGGTCGTGAAGCTCTCGAAACGACTACTGCTTTTCCTGACGGGCAGCATCGTGCTGATGGCCCTGGTACTGAGCCTCAGCGGTTTCTCGCAGGCGGGCTTCGGTTCCATCGACACCCTCTTCATGTGGGAGTGGCGCGCCGCGGCGGGAGTACTCTTCTTTGGGGGGTTGTTGGCCTTTTACAACTACTTCGCATTCTTAAAGGGGACGTCACTGCTGCAGCGGTATCATCTGGTCGCTTTTATGTCAGACGGCGTCGGCGGCGTAATGCTGCTCCTTTTCGGCGGCTACCTCTACGGCTTTATCGGCCAGGGGTACGCACCGGGATACCAGAACGTGGTCTTCGGTTTCGTCGCGGCGGTGGGAGGCATGCACCTCGCGGGATTCCTGCGCCCCGAATGGGGCCGGTCGCTGGGCTTTGCCACCTCCGTGGCACGCATCGTCACCGCGGCGGGCTTCTTCGCGCTCTACAAAGCGGAAGTGCTCAGCTGGATCGCCCCGGCCATCGCCGCGACGGACCTCGCCTTCGCCCTGGCATACCTGCTCTATTTTCAGTTCGCCTCGCCGGAACATTCCGCCCGGTGACGCGTCCCGCCCTACCGTCGGGCGGCAGACCAAGGAGTTTCATGTGAAAACGCTTATCGCCGTTTTGCTCACCGCCATCACCCTCTTCGCCGGCATCCGCGTCGGGCAGGAGTTCCCCATCTCCGTACTCCCGGACCAGTTCGACAATCTCATCCCCGTAGAGGCCGAAGACACCCTGGTCATCGTCTCCTTCGAGAAAGATATCTCCGGGGCCATCCACGACTACCTCAAAACGAAGCCCGAGGGCTTTCTCTACAAGCACCAGGCCAAGTACATCTCCGACATCAGTCCGATGCCCACGGTGATCACCAACATGTTCGCCCTGCCGAAGATGCGCGAATACGGCTACCCGGTGATGCTCATCTACGACAAGCGGGGCGGACGGCTCGACAAGCGCGACGGCAAGGTGACCGTCTACCGCCTTGACAAAGGGCGCGTCACCGCCGTCGACTTCATCGCGCCTTCGGCCCTGCCGAAGCTTTTCGGTGAATGACCCCCGAACCGCGTAACGGCCGCTTCAGCGGCCCCCTCGACGCTTCACGGGAGACGACCCTTGCGCGCGTCGCCCTCTGGCAGCTCTCCCGGCTGCGGCGTCTCTTCCGTCCCAAACCCTCCGGCCACCCCCTCGAAGTCATCGACGAGCGCGCCTCACTGCACCGGGAGGAGGACTTCATCTGCTGGCTGGGACACGCCTCCGTGCTCCTCCAGCTCGGCGGCACCCGCATCCTCTTCGACCCGGTCTTCGGAGGCATCCCCTTCTACCGCCGCCACACCCCAGCGCCCTATCCGCCCGAAGCGCTCCTCCCCGTCGACCTGGTCTGCGTCTCCCACGCCCACTACGACCACTGCGACGTCCCCTCCCTTGCCGCGCTGAACGCTTCCGGCGCCACCGTCGCCCTTCCCCGGGGCAATGCCGCCACCGTCGCCAAAGCCGCCCCATCGCTGGCGTGCCGGGAACTGGAGTGGTTCGAAAGTTTCGAACACAAAGGGGTGCGCGTCACCCTGGTCCCCTCCCGCCACATGAGCCGCCGCACCCCCTTCGACAACAACCGTTCTCTCTGGGGCGGTTTCGTCGTGGAGGGCAACGGCACAACCCTCTATTTCGCCGGGGATACGGGACCGGGACCGCATTTCTCTGAGATCGGCAGACGGTTTGGGATCGACGCCGCCCTGCTCCCCATCAGCTCCTACGCCCCGGAGTTCGTCATGCACGCCACCCACCTCAGCCCCGAGGGGGCGTGGGAGGCTTTCGAAGCGCTAGATGCCTCCACCCTGTTTCCCATGCACTATGGCACCTTCGACCTCAGTGACGAGCCCCTTGACGAACCTTTCGAACGCATGAAAAAGATCGCGCTGGCATATCCGGAGCAGGTGCGCTTCTTGACGACGGGTGCCGTCACCTCTTTCAACGTCTAATCCGTTTCCTTTCACGAAACATCTCTCTGCCTTCCCATCTTTCATCTGCCGCATTAAGAGAGATGTCAGCTAACTATTGTTTACAATATTTAATACCTTTTGTTATTGCACATCCCACCGGAAGGATCAGAGATGCCGAAACTTCAATACATGGAACTCTCCTGCTGGAACTGTAACGACGGCCAGCCCACCCTTCACGAATACCAGTACTCCGTCCAGTCCTACGAGCAGGAAAAGGCGTCGGAGGAGCAGGCATGGGACGAAATCGCTTCCGAAGGCCCCATTCAGGACTTTCTCGTCAACACCATCATCCGCTCCCCCGCCGGCAAAGCGGGAAAGCAGGCCGCGGACCTCATCGGCGGCGTGCTGGAGTCCTTCGACGGAGTCGACGAAATCCGGGGGAAAGACGTCTACAAATGCACCCAGTGCGGCAACACCGTGTACGTCTAGGAGCATCCCATGACCCTTGGTAACAGCCCCGCCCTGCAGCGGACCATCATCGAACTCGAAACGAAGATGCCGGAGATCTCGAAATGGCTCTTGACCCACCCCGATCTCGAACTGCGCGAGTTCTTCGCCCTCGTGGAGTTCAACGACACAAAAACGCCAAACGCCGATGCGTACTACCTCGCAACCGGGAAGATTGTGCTCCCCTCCATGGAACTCCTGCACCTGCTATCAAAACTCGAAGAGGATCTCGACGTCCAGCACGGCCTCTACGAACACACCGGTGACGAAGCCTACGCCCTGGAGACGGAACGGCTCCTCGACGACATCGATTTCGCCGCTGCGCAGTTCGGCGAGCTGCTGGCACGGCTTGAAGCCTCCGGTGCCGAAATGCCCGCTTCCGGCCCCAAGGACATGACGCTCGGCGCGATCGAAACGGCACGCAACCGCGCCTACGACGGCTACCGGCTCGCCCTGATCCACGAACTTCCCAACAGCCCCCAACTCAAAAAGCTGCATCGGGAATACGCCTACTGGGACCATGTCCTCAAAGCGGCGCGCAGACGGGGCATCGCCGTCATGGGCGCGGAAGCGGCGCCCCGGCCGTTTTCTGGGAGGTAGTGCCATGGATCGCCCCATCGTCATCATCGACCCGGGACACGGCGGCAGCGACGGCGGTGCCGCCGGAGGCTTTCAGGGGCTCACCGTCAACGAAAAGGAGGTCGTCCTCAAAATCGCCCTGGCGCTCAAACAGCGGCTGGAACCGGATTTCACCGTCTACATGACGCGCTCGGACGACACGTTCATTCCCCTTCACGACCGCGCCGTATTTGCCAATGCCAAGGCAACCGGCGAAACCCGTAACGCCGTCTTCGTCAGCATCCACGCCGACTCGGTCGCGGGTCACGACAACGCGACGGGCTACACCGTACACCGGAAACCTCGACACCATCTCGCCTTCGCCCGCGACGTTGAAACGCGTCTGAAGGCCCTCTGGAGCTCCCGAGGTTACGTCAGCGACCGGAGCGAGACCATCCGCGAACACGATTTTCTCGTGCTGCGGGAAACCGCGACCATCCCGGGCGTACTGGTCGAAGCGGGATTCCTCGACAGCGAGCACGACTGCTCCCGTCTTGCGACGGCAGCGCACCAAGAAGAGCTTGCCGACGCCTTGCGGCTGGCCATCTGCGACCACTTCAACATCCTCGGGGAGTACGCGCTGGAGGGGTCGCTTCTCTCCAACCTCTCCGGCCGCGGCCTCACCCTCATCCGGGTCACGGCGAAAGACGCGTACGACACGCTCATAACCACCTCCGCCAAAGGCGGAGCCTTCTCCCTGACCCTCCCCCGTGCGGGAGCATGGACACTGACCTTCGAAGACACCCGCTCCGGAGAGCACTCGCGGCTGGGCGCCTACAAAAGCAAGTCGGTCACCGTTACCGTCACCGAACCGCAGACGGTGATGGGAGAGACACGGCTGGAGCGTGAACGGGTTTGAGTGCTCAGTTTCATGGAAAAAGCCTATACGCTATGATATGCGATAGAATTTCTTCACTTAAAATCAAATAGACAAAGCATCTCCATGGCAACCCAACTCGAAAACCAGACCGACACCCTGACCCGCGAACCGAAACAGTACGCCGTCTTTATGCTCAACGACGACTACACAACCTGGGAGTTCTGCATCCGCATCATCTGCTCCGTCTTTCAAAAAAATGTCCCCGAAGCCGACGCCATCACCAATGACATCCACACCAAGGGCAAAGGGCTGTGCGGCATCTACCCCTACGAGATCGCGGAGACCAAAGCGGAAGTTGTCAGGAAACAGGCCCGCAAAGAGGGATTCCCCATGCGCTGTTCCGTCGAAGAGCAATAAATTTGCTTTAGACTACTGTAAATGATTAAAAAGGCTGGACCATGGTAAAAAAACTTTTGGGAGTCCTGATCTTCTTCCTTACAACATGTCACGCGCTAACACTTCACAACCAAATAACTCCGATATTCCAAAAGTACCTTGAACTGAACCGACAATTTCTTGAAGCCGACGGCTCGGGGAACAGGGCCGAAAGGGAGCGTCTCGAAACGTATATGTATCATGAGTATACGGAAGCGTTGCATCTCATGGAAACAAGCTATTGTTCCGAACCGGACAACAAAGCGTTGGATGCATTCATCGCGGTTCTGACGGCGACTTCCAACTCGGCTTATGAGATGCCCTCCGTCGTTTTGGGAACACTATACATCTGTCAGCCGGATATGATCATCTACAAAATCCACGCACTTGAATCGGAAAAGAAACGTCATATCATTAATACTCTGGAATGGGGGCTCCAGAATGCAGGATATGACCACGAACGTGAAATCGATGCTTACCCAGAACTCTTAGATCGTTTGAAAACCCTGAAGGCCAATATCAAATAGCCGAATCCATGCACAGGACGTATTATTCTTCACGTTCCCTGCCTTCGAGGTAGACATCGAACTGATGCCTTTCATCCCCGGAATAAAGAAAATACTCTTTGCCGTCATACTCGGGTGCGTAATGCCCGTCAATCTTCCAGCGAATCTGTTCCTTTTCACTGACCCTAAGTCTGTTAAAGACATTGGTGATAATCTCCACCGTGACAAAGCTGGGATTGTTTTCACCTGTATAGCACAATGAGCTATTCGGCATATACCCGACAACGACATCTTCGATTTCGATGTTCCTTTGAACGGCTACCGTCTTTGACACCCCGTAATCATTCTCATTCAGCTTGAACGTTACATGCGCATATTTGTGTCTATTGTTGCTGCCGACATTCAGCGTCAGATGCAATCCGTCATCGCTGATCTCGCTGCTTCCGGGCGTATACGGTTCACCATCATCCGTCACAAACCTGTCATCACCAAAGGTAACTTGCCAGCGGGATTGGGATTTCTGCTCTTCACTCAAGGAGCTCAGACTGTTTTGATCCCGGCCTTTTACGAAAACGGTAAATACTACGGGGCGTTCAATATCTTGTTGCATCTCAACGCTGCTTTCCATTTTATACGCATGCATCGCATCATAAGCATGTAGCCATGTAAACAGCACTAAGGGCGTCATCAGATAACGTTTCATTTATTGCTCCTCATCGCGATACGCACTCGGATTCAGCAGATGCATCACGGCGTAAACATTCGAACCATACCCCGAACGTCCCCAGGCCATGGGTTCGTTATTCGACTTAAAGGCGACAAAGGCTCCGTTGTTGCTGTAGATCCGGACAACTCCACCCGAAAGGCCGTCTCCCTTGTAGACCTCAGCACCGAGCGTCTCAACCGAACCATCGTTTTTCAAAACCGCAAATGAGTCCCTGGTCGAAAAGACCGCGCTGGCCCCGGCGGCGATATAGTTTTTGTGAATACCAGAAATATCCCGCTGCTTCGTGCTTCTGGGTTCGGAATCATGAGGATAGACAAAAAAACCGTCTCCCCAGAAAACGACAGAACCATCATCCTTGAGGGCGGCAAACGCCATATCGGCACTGTAGATCTCTTTCACACCGGCACCGATATCCACAAATTTGGAACTTCCGCCCGCTTTTTCGTTCCCCCATACGGTAACGGAGCCATCATGTTTCAAAGCGGCGAAAGCAGCACGTGTGCTATAAATCTTTGTCACCTGCAAGAGTGTCACATAATCACTGCATCCGCCGTTCTCCTCA
Organism: Sulfurimonadaceae bacterium; assembly: GCA_050292215.1. Taxonomy (GTDB): domain Bacteria; phylum Campylobacterota; class Campylobacteria; order Campylobacterales; family Sulfurimonadaceae; genus SZUA-415. The sequence continues at coordinate 35,070 of JBNKLF010000003.1, forward strand.
CGACCCCAGGTTTTGACACTACCGTCTTCCATTAATGCGGCAAACGCGTAATCGTTGCTGTAAATTTTATGCACTTCATGAAGATGCAGATGCGAAGCATCGCCTCCAGATGCGGGACGTCCCCAGGTAACAACCGTTCCGTCATTTTTGAGTGCTGCGAAGGCATTCTTCGTAGCCACAATATCTTTAACATCCTTGAGTTTTCTATCCCCGTCCATGACGAATGAGCCTTCGCTTACAGTACCCCAGCTGTAAACCGTTCCATCATCCAACATTACGGCAAAAGAGTTCGGGCCGCTGAAAACCTTTCGGACGTTAGTCGGTGTTTTTGAAGGCGGCAGGTAACCGCCCGAAACACGTGAGCCCCACACTTTAATCGTTCCGTCCACGTGCAAAGCGACAAACGCCGCCTCATTGCTCGTCACCGATGCGACATTTTCATCCCGGGCGTATTCATCACGCTCTGCGCCCCAGGTGAAAAGCGTTTTGTCTTTCCTCACCGCTGCAAACGTTGATCTGCTCGTATAGATTTTCTCTACGTCCCTGAGTAGATTTTTATTTTCTGAGGCTCTGACGGAGAATTGTGACGGTCCCCAACTTATGACCCGTCCATCCGAGCGTACCGCCGCAAACGCATCATCCGTATGATAAACCTGCATGATCGTCATTGGAGCTGAAGTCTTAGGTTCGGGAATACACCCCGTCAAAAAAAAGAGCGCAAAAATCGAAGGTACAACCAATGATTTCATTTGGAATCCTTTCCGGAAGTCAGATACCCGCGCACCTCTTCTGCAGGTTTTTTAATGTATTTAAGCGCATCCGCTGACTGCTGCACTGCGGCAAGCTGAACGGCTACACTCGGATTTCTGATGAACCTTATGTTGGCACCGTCCTCCGTTACAGCCTGCATTTGAATCTTTTCATCCGGAGCATCGATATATTTGATGTTCGCACGCCAATATCTGGTGGCGAGCTCCTGTTCCTCCAGACTTGGAGCGATGAACTTTCCGATCATCGCCGGATTGCGTTTTATGGTCGCTTCTCTAACGCGATTATTGGGATTGTCAATATAGATGTACGCCAGACCGAAACTCTCGCGAATTGCAGCCAACTGTACCTCTTCGTCAGGATCCTCAATATGCATAATAGCAAGCCCGTTCGATTTCACCGCTGCAAGTTGCAGTGCTCTTGAGGGGTTATTGATATGCATGATATACATACCGTTTTTCCCAACTGCTTCAGCCTGCTCTTCCAGCGTTTTACCCTGCATAACCGGCTCGACTTTCACGTTCAACGCTTCAACTAGGTCTGCCGAGGGATTTTTGATATATTGCAAAGCTTCCGGTGTGGTTTCTAATGCGATTCGCTGTATCTCCGGGGAGGGATTCGGGATGTACTGAATCGCCATCCCGTCCTGCCTGACCGCCTCTTCGAGCACGTTTTTCGCCGGTTCCGCAATGTATTTGAGCGCAGTGCCATCTTGTTTGACTGCGGCAATCTGCAACGCTTCATCCGGATGATTGATATATTCTATCACACTTCCACGGGTCTCGACGGCAGCATGTTGCACATCATAATCCGGCAATGCGATATCGCTCAGCGTTCCTGCATTTCGTCTTACTGAGGCCAATTGGGCGGCTTTGCAAGGCTTTTTGATCAATGCGATGAGATTTGCTATCGCATCTTCGTTATCAGACGTTACCGCAAGAACCTCCATCTCCTCCGTCGGGTCCTCGATCCCGACGATGCTCCCCGGATCGATATTCAGCGCAACGAACTTGACCTTTTCTGTCGGCTGCTTCAGGTAGCGTATATGAAACGGATCCCGCATAACGATGTTAAGCTGTACCCGCTCGCTTATATTCTTGATGAGCTTTGCCATACCTATATCTTCTGTGATGACATACATTTGAGTTTCATAGGCCGGTCGCTCGATATATGCAATGACTTCAGGATCACGTATGACAGCTTCAATCTGCATTTCAAGCGTCGGTTCTTCTATTTCTGCAATATAAAAAGGATCGTTGCGTATCTGTTTCAGTACACTGGTATCATCAGCGCCCGCTGTACCGATGATCAACAAAAATGCCAATATATACAACGCAAGAAATCTGATCTCCATAATACACCTTGATAGAAAATATTTTTTTATATTATCATTAAAAGTACAATACAGCCTAACATTTAAGAGATTTACACGCTAGAGGAAAGTAAAAAGTTGTCTTGGAAAGTATTTCAGTGCCGAAGACGTGCCAGTGCAAGATCTAAAATGAAATGTACTGGATATATGTTTCATAAAGAGTCATGTGACATCAATGGAAAACATCCCCCGGGGGGGTCTCTCTTACGATTACATCACAATTCATCTTCAGCGCCGAAGCTACCGTTTTAGATCGGCATGGGCTCTTCGGTGGGGTCGATCTCTTCGAAGTCTTCAACGATCTGATCAAACATCTTCTTCGTCTTCTCGACTTTCCGAATGTACCCATCGAACACCGGCTTCGACGCCGGGAACGCCTCGCTCAGTTCCTTGTAAATCAGCACCCGGCCGTTCAGGTGTTTGTTGAACTCGTCAAAGGCGTTGCGCAGGTACTGACGCTCGGTGGTGTGGCGGAAGAGCGCCTTGATCATCTTCTTGCGCTCCTTGATGGGGAGAGACTCGTCGATCGCTTCCGCGACCCGCTTGATGTCGATGCGGGAGAGGTAGACCCCGCTCTGCGCCGGAGCAAGGAGTTTCTCCTCGAGCTCGTCCACAAAGGCCGGAACCGGCTCCTCATCCACCGCGTCGCCCATGTCGGCGTTCTGCTGCCCCTCGGCATCGGTCGTGCACTTCTCGCGGACGAACTTGTCAAATTCCGCCCGCAGCTCGTTCATTTCGTTTTTTTGCATCATCAGTTATCCTTCATCCAGAAATCGTACGTACTCTGCGTCAGGTAAGGCAGCATCGCCTCGTAGCCCGTGTAGGGCATGCCAAGCTCGCGGCAGCGCTCCCGCAGCGGCGACGGGGTGTCGTCGGTGCGCAGATCCACGTTAAGCGTCGGCAGGGCCGTGATCATCTCCAGGTGCTCCATGCGGCAGGCGTCCACCAGGGCGTCGTAGCCGCCCAGGTCGACCGCCATCCCCGCCGCGAGACGGTTGACATCCACCTCCCTCCCCAGCACTTGGGACATCTTCATCAGCGCCTCCACCTCTTCATGGAAGAAGTGAAGCTCCAGGGTGTCGTTGCCAAGGGCCAGCGCCCGCGACAGGGCACCGCCGCCGATGACCGCCACGCGCTTTGCTCCCTCCGCCTTCAGACAGGCCAGAACCGCTTCGGCGCAGCGCACTTCGCCGCGCAGTTTTCCGGATTCGATGGCGATGGTATCGCAGAAGCCCGCCTTTTGGACCGCCTCGCTCTGTTCGTCGAGGATTTCAACGACGCGCTTCTGGTACTCCACCCCGATCACTACGCCTTTGAGCTGCGAGCTCCGCATGTTCGAAACCGTAAAGTAGAGGTCGTCCTCCCGGATGTTCATGGGGATCATCATCGCGTCGTCGCCCTGCGCTTTGAACCTCTTGTTGAGGGTGACGCTGAAGCGGTTGGATTGTGCCTTCTCGGCGATAAATCCGAACAGCTTCGTGGCGGTCCCGATCTGGTTTTTTTCATTCATCAATATGTATCCTCAATGCCCCAGAGTTCCCGGGCTTCTTTCTCTTCGATGCGGCAGCGGTGGCACAGAGGCGAACCGTCTTTGGAGGCGAAACTCACCCCGCACTCGTTGCAGTGGCGCATGCTAAACTGCACCAGGTTCTGCGCCTCCGGCTCGAAGAACTCCTTCAGGTTGTACGACGGCGAGAGGGTGATGGCGTCACTCTCGCAGACGTCGTGGCAGAGCTGGCACTTGATGCAGAGGAAGGGATCGAAATCGATCTTCGAATGCTTCACGTTCGAACTCAGCGCCCCGGTGGGACAGATGCGGTAGCACATCTGGCACGCCGTGCACGCCTCCGGGTCGAGAAGCTTTTGGGAGGTGAAGCTCACTTCGCCGGCATCGATGACATGGTACACCGAAGGCTTCTCCAGCCGTCTGAGGGCCGTAAAAAGGATCTTCCGCTTGTCCCCCAGCTCCTTTTTCCGGATCTTCGCCGCTTCCAGGGGGCCGACGCTGTGTTCGAGCCGTTCGTCCGTCTCCGTCTCCACCTTGCGGTTGAAATCCCGCTCCGCCTTGAGGGCGTTGTTCAACGTCATCGCCCGGAAGAAATCCCGGCGCTGCGGTTCCCCCTCCGGTGTCGTCTCCGGCTCCCAGGCGAGCATCTCGAGGCGCACTTTGGCTTCCTGCTCCATCGCCCCGAGGAGGTAGTTGGCCTCCTCTGCCGTCGCTTCGATCTGCGGACGGCAGGTATGGGCGATCTCGCAGCCACCGCAGTGTCCCATGTCGAACACCACGCCCTGCTTCAGGGCCGCCAGTGCGATGACATGCTCGACGTTGAGGACGCTCAGGCAAGGCACGTTCTTCCGGCAGGAGAGCAGCCGTTCTTCGCTCTGGGCGAAGGCGAAAAAGAACTCCGTCGCGCTGAAGTCGTCCAGGGAAATCGCCTCGGAGGGGCAGACCCCCGAGCACCCGCCGCAGCCGACGCATTCGGAGAGGTTGACCGAAGGCAGCCCTTCGCCGACGCGAATCGCCCCCGTGGGGCAGACGGCGTCGCAGCGCGTACATCCGCTCAGTTTCGAGACGGCGCGGACGCACTTTGCCGCATCCAGCGTAATCCCCGCCATCAGGCCGCCCGTACCCCTTCGCAGAGGTATTCGTTGTCGCTGAGCAGGAACTCCAGCGCCATCTCCGCCCCGTCGTAATACAGCGGCGTACGGGACTCGTACTTCATGTTCAGCAGGTAGAGCGGCGCCCACTGCAGCAGGTGCTTGTCAAGAAAGCTGCGCTGCACGCTCTTGAGCTCGGCGACCGCGTCGGCGTCGTTCTCCGCTTCCGCCTTGAGCTGCGCTTCGCAGAGGTGATGCATGAACTCGTACTCAATCCCGATGTGGTCCGGGGAGACGACCCGCGCCGCCTCAAAATCGACGATGAAGTCGTAGGCGCTGTAGAAGTCGGTCACCGGGTTGGCGCCGCCGGTCTCGATCATCTGATCCTCGCGGGTGTAGAAGGTCTCGTAGGGAATGAGATGCAGCAGCGAAACGTTGGTAAAGTCCGGGTTGAAATACTGCTCGACCAGCGTCTTGCTGTCGGCGGAGGCGAAAGGCTCCCACTCCTTGAAGCTGGGGAAAAACTCCAGCATCGCCGCGTCGTTGCGCAGGGTGTCGAATAGCTCCGCGTCCATCTCCTGCAGGAGAATGCGCGAAAGAAGCGCGTAGAGGTTGCTTCGGGCTTGTGTCTGTTCCATAACGTTCCTAATCGATAGACTGTTTATATAACCTGCCGGATCGCGTGACGACGGGAAGGGAAGTCAGATAAAGAGTCGTGGGTTCGATTGTAGCGAAGCGGGCATGAAAACCCGCTTCATGAAAAGGGTTATCAGACGTCTTTGATTTTGACGGCGTACGCTTTATCGGAAAGCGGTACCCAGGGACGTTTGATGTGCTGCGGGCGACGCAGCGTGTCGTTCGCGTTGAGCGGACGGGTGAGTTCATCCCTCCAGGCCTGGTAGGTCTTGAAGTTGTTCTCGTAGTTGACGTAGATGTCACCGATCTTGTCGCCGGACTGGGCCGGTTCGAGGATGACCTTCTGGTGCCAGCAGTGCATACCGGAAATCGGGTCCGGGTGCGTCGGGGCGACGGCGTTCTGCCAGGAGCCCGAAAGGCCGTCCCACCAGATGTTGTCGCTGTCGCGGTTGTACTCGGAGAAGCGTTTGGACTTGAAGGGAACGATTCCCTGGACGTACTTGAGTTCGCCCACTTTGCCGTCCATCTGCATCTCTGCCGTCGGTACGCCGAAGCTGTTGATGCCGATGCCGCCTTCATAATCCTCGATCTTGATCTGCGCGCCGTCGCGGCCCGCGTTCGCCGGAGACTCCGCCATAAAGGCATCGTCGAGCATGTTGCGCGGAGCGTTGGTCATGGCGACTTTGCCGTCGGCGACACCGTTTTTGATGTCGACGGAGTTGACCAGCTTCCAACGGCCGCCGTGGTGCGAACACGCCAGGGTGCCCGGAAGGATGCCCTCGGTCGGAACCGCCATGGCGACGAAGTAGCCGCTCTCCAGACCGGAGACGGTATCGACGATGCGGACGCGGATGGCGTCGCCGCGCTTGAAGCCCTGGCGCGCAGCATCTTGGGTCGAGATCCAGATCGGGTCGTGGTTCTGGGAGATCTCCATCAGGTGCTTGGAGTTCGCAGAACGGGTGTGAATGTTGTACGGCAGACGGAAAACCGTGTTGAGCGCATAGGAATTCGGCTCTTCCATGTACATGTGGTTGACATGGGAGACGATATGCGGCATCTTCTGCTTCTCTTCCGGCGTACGCGGGTAGAACGGAATGGCGTATTCCGGCCATTTCCAGTCGTCGGCGAGCCACTCACAGAAGAAGTCGAGCTTCTTGTCAAGCGTCGCGAAGCCCTCCATTTTCTTGCCGTCGACTTCGATGCCGATGGGGTGTTTCTTGCCGCCGTGTTCCACGCTGATGACCCCGGTGCGCTTGTCGGTGTGACAGTGCGCTTTGGGGTACTTGTGACCGTGGGAGATGTAGTTAACGCCGTCGTCTTTGATCTCGCGTTCCTGGGCGGAGTAGATTTTGTTCTCCTCGAGCCAGGTACCGTGGTCGCGCATGTACTCGTAAACCGGGAACTCCGCGTCTTTGTAGCGCGCATCGCTCATGACGGTCTTTTTCAGGTTCGGCAGGTTGTCGCCAAACGCCGCGTCGTACCATTCGGCGATGGTGACCGGTTTACCCGGATGGCGCTTGGACTCCCACATTTTGCGGATGCCGAGGCTGCCGTCGGGGTCGATGTAGTTGACACACATGTCGAACCAGAACTCGTTCTCTTCCCAGACTTCGCCCAGACCCGCTTTGATGTGCGCCTCGAGGGTCGCACGGTTCGGGTTGGCGGGTTTCCAGCCCATCTTCTCAAGCGCAACGCGCATGACCGGCTGGCGGAAGGAGGTCCAGCGCGCCGGCATGGTCGCCTCGGAGTGCTGGTCGTGACGCTCGCCCGCCAGACCGACGGGGAGGATGTAGTCGACGTACCAGTTGGTCTCGGACCAGACCGGGGAGAGGTTGAAGGTCATCTCCATCTTCGTCTCGTCTTTGAGTACCTCGATCCAGCGGAAGCCGTCCGGGTTGATCCAGACCGGGTTGTACATCCGCGGAATCCATACCGCCAGTTTTGTCGGGACGTTCAGGCCGCGCTTGTTCCACTTCTGCTGCCACTCGGTATCGGTGAGCAGGTGCGGCAGAAGGTACGAGAGCTCGTAGGTCGAAAGCGGCCACTCCGGCGGCCAGGTCAGTTCGTTCCAGACGTCGACTTTCGGGACGTCTTTACCGCCCTTGCCCTGACCGACGGTGGAAGAACCGCCCTTGCCGGCGACGGAGATGACGTGCCAGTGGTGGAAGAAGGTACCGCCCTCGGGACCGATGGCGCCGCGAAGCGCCAACGCGAGGTAACCGGTACGTCCGCTGACCCATCCGCCGCGGTTGCCTGCAGCCGTCGCCCGCCAGAAGTAGGACGAAATCGCCTCACCCGCCCAGATGAACATCTCGAAGAGCTGCTCGAGCTTGTAGGCCGGTACGTGGGTCTCTTTGACCGCGTACTCCAGGGTGTAGGGGGAGTAGAGCTCTTTGAGCATCTCGACGAAGCTGTCGAAATCACGTCCCTTGGGAACCTTGGAGATGTAGCCTTGCTTGACCATGAACTCCAGGTAGTTCCGGTTGTCCATCATCACTTCCCAGTTGAGCCACTTGCGGACGAACTCGCGGTTGAGTTTGCCCTCGTTGAGGATGCGGTTGACCAGGTGGAGGTAGATGACCGGCTCGGTCCCGGGCCATGCGGCGATCCAGAGGTCCGCCATACCGGCGGAGTTGGACATACGCGGGTCCATAACGACCAGTTTCGCACCCTTCTTGCGCGCATCGGCGATGAAGGAAGCGGACTGCTGGAAGTAGTGGCCCGCATCCGCCGCGTGGGACGAGTTCAGGAAGACCAGCTTCGCGTTCGCCCAGTCCGGAGAGGTACGGTCGTCGTTGGCCCACTGAATCGTCGGCGTACGGCCGCCGGATGAACAGATGTTCGTGTGGGAGTCGAAGGCGTCACAGCCCAGGGTATGCCACACTTTTCCGGTGAAGCCGTTTTCGTTCGGACGGCCGACGTGGAACATGACGGTCTTGCGGGAGAGTTCGTCACCCTTGCGCAGGGTGTCGCCCATCTTCTTGCCGATGGCGCTCATCGCCTCGTCCCATGTCGTACGCATCCATTTGCCCTCGCCGCGCTTGGTGCCGGGCACCCGTTTCAGCGGGAAGGGAATACGATCCGGATCGTACATTTGCGACTGGGTTGCATAGCCCTTCGCACAGTTACGGCCGCGGGAACCGGCATGCAGCGGGTTACCCATGTATTTCTTGACCGTGAAGGTTTTCTTGTCGATCCACGCCGTCAGACCACAGGAGGCCTCACAATTCGAACAGGCCGTCGGAACGATCATGTAGTCGTGGACCTGGATCCCGTCGGGGTTGGATTCGCTCTCGACGCCGTGACGGCTGATACCGCCGCGTTTCCAGTCCTCACCGCTGAGTTCCTGGAAGTTTTCCCACTGGTCGTGGGAGGGGTAGAAGGAGAGGGAATCGGGCGTATCGGTGAATTTGCTTTCGTGTACCGACTCGGCGATCGCGTCCGTCGTAAATACACCTTTGGCAATGGCGGCGCCCGCTACGGTGAACGCGGCGCCTTTCAAAAATGTTCTTCTGCTTTCTAAATACATTCCATACCTCTCTTAGCTCATTGGCAGCAGCTGCGGGATTTTCAGCCAGACGTCTTTGGTCACGTAAAGACCCGCAAGGGCGGAGACGGCGGCGACTTTCAGCAGGCTGGTCGATTTGTTGATGATGCTCAGGAGCACCAGGACCATCGGCACGATGTAGGCGAAGGTCTGACCGATCCAGAACATAGTGGTGTACTCGCCGTGGCCTTTGACGTACTCGAGGACCGCGGCGACCTCTTCGGCTTTCATCGGTCCGAAGACGAGCTCGGCCATGTAAAGAATGAAGGACGCCAGGGCGCTCAGCGCCAGAATGACACCGAGGTTCTGTTTGGCCGCATCGGGAAGCTTCCCACCCATCAGCAGCATGGCGGAAGAGCCGGCGAGCAGGGCCGCGAGCATCATCTGTGCGGATTCCGTCGGCATCTGCCAGAGTTCACGGGCCGTACACTGGGACATCAGGCCCGCGGTGTAGAGGGTGACCGGAACGGCGAGAATGGTGACGACCAGCAGGATCTTGTCGAAGAGCACCGGGTCTTTCTTGAAAAGTCCGATGAAGACGAGCAGGGCCAGCAGACCGACGAATGCCGTCGCCATCCATGCCCCGACCGCGATGGCGGAGGTCATGTGGGTGTAGGCGAAGATGTGCCACATCCGCAGCGGCTGGTGCAGGTCCGCCAGGGTGAAGAGCAGGAAGATGTTGATGAAAACGAAGGAGACGATCGCCGTCGACGTTCTCAGGTTTCCTGCGGCTTCTGGATACTTGCGAAGCAGGTAGAAGAGCATGAAGATCACGCCCGTACCGATACTCTTCGCCCACATGTTGATCGTTACTTTCCAGGGCCAGACGATACCGGGAAGGCCCGCGTCCAGTGTCACGACGGCATGGGTTGCCGAAAGGGTTTCATGTACCATCAGTGGTGTCCTCCTACAGGCATTTTCGTCGTCAGCTTGTTAAAGAGCGAATGCCCCTCGGCCCGGAACGATGCCAGCGGGTTGAGCTGAACGTTGCCGCCGCCGACGTAGTAGTGGTGGGGGTTGGTGCCCTTCTCCGGCTTGCGCACCTGGACGTCGCCCTGGTGCTCCTGAATGTACTTGCTGATGTTCGAGGTCGGATCTTCGAGGTCGCCGAAGATGTTCGCCTGAACCGGACATGCCACGACACAGGCGGGCATCATGCTCGATGCGACGCGGTGGGCACAGTAGGTACATTTGTCCGCCGTCTGCGTTTCGGGATCGATGTAGATCGCGCCGTAGGGACAGGCCATGACACAGCCCGCACAGCCGATACAGCGCTCTTTGTCGATATTGACGATGCCGTTTTCAATGTAGTGCAGTGCACTGACGGGACAGATGCGCTCGCACGGCGCGTTTTCACAGTGGTTACAACGCAGCGGCGTATAGGTACGCTTGGTTTCGGGGAACGTGCCCACATCGACATACTTTACGCGAAGCCTCCATGTACTCAGCGGAACTTCGTTTTCCACTTTACATGCAATTTCGCAGCCCTTACATCCCATACAGAGATGCAGGTCAACCAGGAACCCTAATTGCATTCATTCTCCTTTACGTTACCTCACGGTGGCACCCTGCCAAACAGTAATAACACCGGCTTATATGAATCAAAAGAGCCCCTTATTTGGGGCCTTCGACGGCATTTCTGCTGTGTCGATACTAGCGCGACTCGCTTTAAATGAAACTAAAGAAAATATAAGAATTTGATAAAAATGTGATGAGTGTGTAGAAACGGGTGATTTATCATTGACACGGGTTTGACAGAGAGGCCAAACGCCCCTCCGTCAGCACCGCTTATCATCCGCTATTTCAGACGGACGCGAACGGACTGTTCGTGGGCGGTCAGACCCTCCGTATTGGCGATGAGGGCGCACGCTTCGCCGATGGCGTTGATCCCCTCCTGCGAGAAGGCGATGATGGAGGATTTCTTCATGAAATTCTCTACCCCGAGCGGAGAGTAGAACTTCGCGGTTCCCCCGGTCGGCAGGGTGTGGTTGGGGCCCGCCACGTAGTCGCCGATCGCCTCGGGGGTGTTGGGGCCGAGGAAGATCGCACCGGCGTGCTTGATGGAAGGCAGCAGTTCGAAGGGGTTCTGCGTCACCACTTCGAGGTGCTCGGGGGCGATCTCGTTCATCAAAACTACCGCCTCCTCCATCGTCTCGGTGACGATGATGGCGCCGCGCTCCTCGATGGATTTGCGGGCAATCGTCTCCCGGGAGAGTTTTTGAAGCCAGGCATCGATCTCGACACGGGTCGCTTCGGCGAGCTCCTTCGACGGGGTGATGAGGATGGAGCTGGCCATCTCGTCATGCTCCGCCTGGGAGAGAAGGTCGACGGCCATATGACGGGGGTTGGCGTCGGCGTCGGCGAGAATGCCGATCTCGCTCGGTCCGGCGATCATATCGATCTGCACGTCTCCGAAGACCATCTTCTTCGCCGTGGCGACGAAGATGTTTCCGGGTCCGGTGATGACGTCGACTTTCGGAATGGTCTCCGTGCCGTAGGCCATGGCGGCGATGGCGCTCGCTCCGCCGACTTTGAAGACGTTGGTCACGCCGCAGAGGTGGCAGGCCGCCAGCAGCAGAGCGTTAGGCTCGTTGTCAGGTGTCGGCGTACAGACAACGATCTGCTCCACACCCGCCACCTGGGCCGGGATGACGTTCATCAGCAATGAGCTGGGGTAGGCCGCTTTGCCGCCGGGGATGTAGAGCCCGGCCCGATCCACGGGAGTCACCTTCTGCCCGAGGATGGTCCCATTGGCTTCGGTATCAAACCAGCTTTTGGGAAGCTGTTTTTCGTGATAGACACGGATGCGGTCGTAGGCGAGGTGCAGGGCGGATTTGAGCTCCGCGTCAAGGGCCTCGTAGGCCGCTTTCATGTCGGCTGCGTCGATCTTCAGTTCAGCGTCGGAGCCGGGCGTCCAGTTGTCGAACCGGGCGATGTGGCGGCGAAGTGCCCCGTTCTTTTCGCTGCGGATCTCGTCGATGATCCCCCCGACGATGCCGCTGACATGGGCAATATCCATTTTCCCCCGTTCGAGCAGCTCTGCAAACGCCTCGGGGAATGCCGGATCTTTCGTGTGAATGAGTGTCATTGTTGTCTATCCTTGATCAGTCGGCGTCAGTCGCCGCTCTGCTGTGTCTTGCCGAATTCTTCGTGAACGATGGCCAGAGCCTTGATGAAATCCTCTTTCCCCACCGCGCCCATCACCGGATCGTACATCGGGGTACCGTCGGGCAGAAGGAACCAGATGGTCGGCGTCGCGCCGGTGAAGAGTTCCCGGGGGATGTAACCGCTTTCCGATGCATAAACAACGGAGGTGACGAAGTCACGGTTGAGCGCTTCGATGACCATGGCGTCGGCGAGGGTCTCGCTGTCGAAAACATCACAGTAGTGGCAGTCGTGGCTGGAAACCACAAGCACCACCGGACGGTTGAGTTCAAGGGCACGGGAGATCACCTGGGCGTACCCCGGCTCTTTCTGCAGCTCCGCAGCGCCGAGAAACGTTGCAAGGAAGCCGAGCAGTATCAAAAACTTTTTCATGATTTCACCTTCTCCAGTATCTCGCCGGCGATCGTCTCCACGCTTTTGCCCGTTACGTCGATGACGACGTCGGCGACCGCCATGTATTCGGGCTCGCGGTCGCTGTAGAGTGCACGGGCCTTTTTCCTGTCTTTCAGCAGGGGACGCTTCTTGATCTTCTGCTTGGCGTTTGGGTGTTCAAGAATCCGGCGGTAGATGGTATCGAACTCCGCGTGGAGCAGTACCACCGTACCGATGTCCTTGAGGTTGGGCACCCGAAAAAAACCGCCGCCGGTCGAAATAAGCGTATCGTTCACGCTCTGTTCCAGCCATAGCCCGACCCTGCGCTCCAGATCCCGGAAGTAGGGTTCGCCCTCCTCCTCGAAAATCTTTTTAACCTTGCGGTTCTCCATGCTCTCGATGAGATCGTCCGTATCGACGGCGATACACCCCGACTGCCGGACGATCTCCCGGGCGACACTGCCCTTTCCGACTCCCATGAAACCGATCAGTATGATGTTCTGCATGCATACCCCGAAAAGAAATTGCCACATTTTAGCATCCGCTGCCTTGCAGCAATCTTCTGTGCCTTTTCATCTGCCGTTGGATAAGATATGAAAACGTTATGCGCCACAAGGAGCCCCATGAATCTTTATGACGGTTTTTCGGAACCGGTAGCGGGAACGGAACGGTTCGACCTCCTCCTCTCCCGCGAAGCCGTCCGCATCGAACGCATCGCTTCAAACAGGTATGAAAACGGAGCATGGTACGACCAGGAGACGGAAGAGTGGGTCTGCCTGATGCGGGGTACGGCACTTCTGGAGTTCGAGGGGAAAGCGATGCGGTCGCTACGTGCGGGCGATAGCCTGCTGATCGCAGCCCACACGCGTCACCGGGTGGCCGAGACGTCGAATGACGCCCTCTGGCTGGCGGTCCATTTCAAAGGTTCGGAGTGAACGAAACGGCGTATCAGCTTTTAAATTCGTTGATACGCGACTGCAGCGAACGGGCGACTTCAAGCAGGCGGGCCGAATCCGACTCGATCCGCTCGACACGCTCTTTGTTCGACAGGGAATGCTGGTTGATCTCGGCGATCTTCTGAATGATCTCGTCGGTATGCTTGACGATGGTCTCCGAATCCTCGACGGATTTGCGGGTCACCTCTACCGAACGCTCCATCTCGTAAGAGGTATCGGTGATTTTCCCCTCGACCTCATCGGAGATCTCCGTCAGTTTCTCCATCCCCTGGGCGTTGTCGCTCATTTTGTCGCTGACGTCATTGATGGACTGCACGATGGTACTGACACTGATCTCGATCTCTGAAAGGGACTTCTGGGTCCGCTCCGCGAGTTTGCGCACTTCGTCGGCGACGACCGCGAAACCGCGCCCGTGCTCTCCGGCACGGGCCGCTTCAATGGCGGCATTGAGTGCCAGCAGATTGGTCTGTTCGGCAATGTCCTTGATGATTCCCAGGACGTTTTTAACCTGGTCGGCGTCCTGTTTCAGGTGGGTGAGCTGATCAGCCAGTTCGTTCTCTACCTGGATGAAGTCACCCACTTCGCGCACCAGTTCGTGAAGCGCCGTTTTGGAGGCTTCCAGGTTGGCGTTGGCCTGCTGAACGTTCTGCTGGGTCTCCCGCGACACCGTCATGGACGCGTCAAGAATCGATTTGATGGAGTGGCTTTTCTGCGTCGTCTCCGTCACGATGTGCCGCTCTTCGTCCACGCTTTCGAAAATGGAGTGCGATGCATCGGTGATGGTGTTGGCGATGGAAGCGTTTTCCTGACCGAGTTCCTTGACCTGGTTGACGGTATCCTGGATCATTCCCACGAAATCGTTCACCGCATAGGCGGACTGGGCAAACTCGTTCTCGCGCAGCACCTGGATGCGCTGGGTGAGATCCTTGTCCCCGTCAACCAGCTCGCGAATGCGGCTGCGCAGTTCATCCAGAGGCACGATCACCTCTTTGCGGAAGAAGATGCTGACCATCCCGACGAAAAGTGCGAAAGCGATCGCAAGCGATACCATCAGCGTCACCTTCGTACCGCTGATCATCGCATCGTTGTCATCCAGGGAGATCACCAGGTCCATCACCCCGAGCATGTCCCCTTCCTGGGCGTTGACGTGACAGGCGAGACAGTGTGCTTCGGCGATCATGGGATTGAGCAGCCGGATCTTGTGGTGCCCGTCCACCTGGGTCTCTATGGTCTTTGGCGTCTTGGCGTTGAATACTTCGACGGCCATGGGGTCCTTGGTGAACGCTTCCCCCTCCGCACCGAAGAGTTCGAGCACCAGGCTGGACTTGGCGATGTCGAGTGCCTCGATGCCGCGAATGTGGCGGGCGTCGTCAAGGGTGCGTTCAATCAGCTGCGGGTCCCCGGACATCATACTCTGCGTCACCGTTTGAAAGATCGACTGGCTCAGCATCTCCAGAGACTGCTTGGCCGTCGTGTTCGAAAAGTTGTTCAGCGTATAGGAGAGGTAGGCATACATCGCGGCAACGCCGAGACCTCCGAAAAAGAGGATCGTAAAGATAATTCGGGATTTCACTGATACCAACATCGCTCCGTCCATTTAAACACTAAGATTGATTTCAAGACCATTCTAGCATAAATTTTCATGGAGCAACCGCATATACATCTCCCCTTTGCGGATTTGACACGATTTTGTCTTCGGTCTGCAACTTTATCGGAATACTGACGAAACGATTCCTGGTGGTTGCGTCAAGGCGCATGACTTCGAAATGGAGATGCGGACCGCTGGAGTACCCCGTATTGCCGGAGTAGCCGATGAGTGTCCCTTTCGCCACCCGTTCTCCGGTCCGAACCGCCACCCCGTCAACCTTCAGATGCGCATACTGGGCAAACGTGTGGTCATCATGCTCGATCAGCACATGATTCGCCTTCGACGCGAGGCTGCTGTCGAAGGCACCGGCGGTATAGTGCGAGGCGGTTGCCGCAACCGTTCCGCCCCGGGCCGCATAGACCGGAGTGCCGACTTTCGCCGGAAAGTCGATGGCATAGCGGGACGCACCCTTGTGCGTCGCCTCGCCGTTAAACCCCTGCGATACCACTACCCGACTCCCCTTTGCGAACGGAACGCGATAGCGAAAGCTCGCATCGGGTCGGGCCGAAACCCACCCCATCACCACAGCAAGTTCCAGCCCGAAGGTCGCCTTTCCCCCGCTTTTCGGTATCAAACGTGTCGCGAGGGCCTCTCCGCCGCGCTCAAGTTCGAGGGTCACCGACGATGCGCCTTCAACTCTGAAGTTTTTCAGCTTGACAAAACGCAGCGTCGTCGTCACACTGTAAGGGTTGGCATTGCTCGCATAAATGGCATATCCCCCCTCTGCGGGACGGGCATAGAGCGTCAGGTTTTTGAACCGTTTGATCACTTTCGCCGGACCGCTCTCTGCCGACAACGCCACCTCGACACGGGTCCGGTAGGCTTGCATCTCCTCCGAGTAGGCGGTCCGGCTATTCGCTTCGAACTCCATTTTCGCCAATAGAGAATCTGCGGGCTCCAGGGCCCATTCATCGGCTTTTGGGGCGTAATACTCCTTGACCCTTTCGCGAATGTACCGCGCGTTCAGGGGCGGCATCGGGTGGTGCATCAGGAGTGAAAACAGTCGGCGGTCATCCTGTTCAATCGCCGTGTCAAGCGCTTCGGCATAACGCCGGTTGAGCTCTATCTGACGTTTCTGAAGTTCCCGCAACTTCGCCAGATACTCCTTTTTCAGCGCTGCCGCCTCTTTGGCATCCGGATGCTCCGAAACCGCGTCCAGACGCCGCCCTTTTTCAAAAGCGGCGTCGAGGTCGCGTTCAAAAGCGGCATAGAAATCGCGAGTCGCGCTGAAAGCGGAATCCGCCGCCAGCGCCCGAAACGTCTGCCGGTTCGCATCCAGTTCGCCCCCCAGACGGGAAAAAGCGTCGGGCACCTTTTCAGCGGCGATCACGCTTGCGAAGAACAACAGTACCAGGAAAACGGGGAGCGGGATATGTCTCATCATTGGGTTAAATTGTAAGGCTTTTTGTTTAACATCCGCTTTGAAAGAGGCCTTTGGTATAATCACGGTTACATTCCAAAAATATCCACATGCAAAGGGTTCTCACATGAGCGAACGTATCCTGGACCTGGTCAAACCGGGCGTCCTCAGCGGCGACGACATTCAACTGGTTTACGCCACGGCGAAAAAAATCGGCTTTGCCCTTCCGGCCGTCAACGTGGTCGGAACCGACTCCGTCAACGGTGTGCTCGAAGCGGCGGCGGCCGTCAACTCACCGGTCATCATCCAGTTCTCCAACGGAGGGGCGCACTACTACGCCGGCAAAGGCCTGAGCAATACCGACGAGAAAGCGGCGATCGCCGGTGCGATCTCCGGAGCCCACCACGTTCACATGATGGCCGAAGCCTACGGCATCCCGGTCATCCTCCACACCGACCATGCGGCCCGCAAGCTGCTGCCGTGGATCGACGCCCTGCTCGACGCCGGCGAAGACTTCTACGCCACCCACGGCAAACCGCTTTTCAGCTCCCACATGCTCGACCTCTCCGAAGAGTCCCTCGAGGAGAACGTCGCGACCTGCGTCGAGTACCTGAAACGGATGAGCAAGATCGGCATGACCCTCGAAATCGAGCTGGGCGTCACCGGCGGCGAAGAGGACGGGGTGGACAACACCAACATCGACAACGCCCTGCTCTACACCCAGCCCGAAGACGTCTGCTACGCCTACGAGCAACTCAGCAAAGTCAGCAAGCGGTTCAACATCGCCGCATCCTTCGGAAACGTCCACGGCGTCTACAAGCCGGGCAACGTCGTCCTGACACCGAAGATCCTCGACAACTCCCAGAAATACATCGAGCAGAAACACCATACCGCGCCCAAACCGATCGATTTCGTCTTCCACGGCGGTTCCGGTTCGACCCTCGAGGAGATCCGCGAGGCGATCGGCTACGGCGTCATCAAGATGAACATCGATACCGACACCCAGTGGGCCACCTGGGAAGGGGTCAAGAACTATGTCGAGAAGTACCACGACTACCTGCAGGGGCAGATCGGCAATCCCGAAGGCGACGAGAAGCCCAACAAAAAATACTATGACCCGCGCAAATGGCTCCGCGCCGGCCAGGAGACGCTGATCGATCGGGTCAAACACGCCTTCAGCGACCTTAACGCCATCGACCGCAACTAACCCCCGGGCCGCGCCCTGACCGCGGCCTCTTTACCCCTGCACCATTCCCTTGTAACGGTATCGTTCCAGCATCGTGGCATTCCCGGCCAGACCGCCGCTGTGTACGTAGAGCAGCGAAGGTTCGATCCGATCCGCCGCAAAAAGTTCATGCCACATTCTCGCCCCGTAAATCAGGTCGATCTCCAGCCCCGCGTCAAGCAACTCCCGATATGTGTCCAGGAGTTGCGAAGCCGGTTTGGCGAAGGGATGCTTGCCCATGGCTTCCAGAATTTCGAGATTCTCCGGCGGCGGCCCGAGCCGTGCCATCTGTTCGAGAAGATAGTTCCCGTCGCCGACCACGGCCGTCGTCACGACGGCAACGTGGGGAAGCGCACGAGCCAGATAGCAGGCGGTCGTCCCCGTACCCGAAGGAGTCGCCACCGTCAGCTCCGCCACCCCCGCTTGGCGACGCCACATTTCGATCTCCGCGGCAAGCGCTTCCACCCCGGTCCGAGCCAGGGGATCGGCCCCGCCCTGAGGCACGAACACCTCTCCTTTGGCACACTCCCGGCGCAAAGCAGCTATGACCGCTCCGTAGACATCGTGCGGCACTTCTACAAGCTCCATTCCCAGTTCCAAGGCCGCCTTGAGGTTTCCCGAAGGAGCCTGCGCCAACGTTCTCGAAAGCGGCTTGGAGTAATAGCGGAACCCCCACCCTTTCATCCGGCAGAGCGCGGCGATGGAGAGCATGGCGTTGGACTGGGTACCGCCGTAGGAGACGATGCATTTCAGTGTCGAAGCCGGAGTGTCGACAAGAGTCTGGAGTTTTCGGTATTTGTTGCCGCTGAGCAGCGGGTCGATCAGGTCGTCGCGTTTGACGTTCAGGAGGGTGCCGCGAACCCATAAAGGTTCGACGGCCGAACGGGGGGTGATCACTTCTTGTTGTAAGTGATGGTCGCTTTGTCGTGCAGCGCTTTGCTCTTCTTCTCGACTTCGGATTTGAAGGCGTTGGCTTTAAGCTGTTTCTCGATGAAGCCCTTCACCTCGTCGAAGCTGTACTTCTTGGGCGGGAACTTTTTCTGAAGGTAGATGACATGGTAGCCGAACTGGGTCTTGACCGGCTCTTTGGTTATGCTGCCTTCGCTCAGAGCAAAGACCGCCTTGTCGAACTCGGGAACCATCTGGCCGCGGGGGAAGCGTCCGAGATCGCCGCCTTTGGGACCGCTGGGACCTTTGGATTTGCTGACGGCCAGCTCTGCGAAGCGGTTCTGAAGCGCTTCGCCGCTGAGACCCTGCAGTTCGGAGATGATGGATTTTGCTTCCGACTCTCCCGGAACAAGGATGTGACGCGCGTGAACGGTTTCGGGAACGTCGTACTCTTTAATGTTCGTTTCGTAATGTTTCTTGACATCGGCGGGATCGATGGTCACGTTGTTGAAGATATCCTCTTCCCAGTGGCGCGCCGCGAGCTGACGTTTGACCCGTTCCATGACGGCAGCCAGCTCTTTTTTGAAGCCTTCGCCGTTGAGCAGGCCGCGTTTCTGCGCGTCTTCATAGACGAGTTCCTGCATGATCATCCCCTCGACAATGTTGTGGAGGAGCTGATCCTGTTTCTCTTTGGGAAGGTTGGGAAACGCACCCTGCGTCCCTTCCATGACAACTTTCTTGACATCTTCGGAGTCGATCGCCGTACCATTGACGGTAGCCATGGTCTGGGCCATGGCGAAGGTTCCGAAAAGCATCGAAAGTGCCAGGGTCTTCAGTGTCATCTTCATAATCATCCTTGCTTCGGTGGTAGTGCCGAGATTATAATGTAAAGCGCGTGCATCTTAACTTAAAAGGTGAAATGAGGAACGAACGTCCGCATCCCGAGCCGGCACAACTGCACTTCGAGTGCCGGAAGCATTGTAGAACGAAAAGATAAACGGATGTTAACTCTCTTCTTCGGGGGGAGCTTCGGAAGGCAACTCGACAAGATAGCGGCGAATCGTTTTCAGGAGAATCGCCGTATCGACCGGTTTGGCGATGTGCGCGGTCATCCCCGCTTCAAGCAGCCGCTCCTTGTCCCCCGGCAGGGCATGGGCCGTCAGGGCAATCACCGGGACCCTCCCACGATGCGCAGAGGCATCGATCTCGTGAATCAGACGGGTGGCGGTAATACCGTCCATTACCGGCATGTCGATATCCATCAGCACCAGGTCGTAAGGGGTGCTCATATAGGCGTCGACCGCCTCCTTGCCGTTGTTGGCGACGACGAGTTCGTAATCGTGTTTCGTCAACAGCGTCATCAGCAGCTTCTGGTTGATGGGGTTATCTTCGGCGATCAGGAGTGAAAAACGGCGTGCCGGAGCTGCGGGCTCTTCGATCGCGGTCTCCGGAAGGGCAGGCTGCCGCGCGAGCAGCGCGTCGAGCCGGTCGGGCAGCAGCGGCAGGGAGAGCAGCGCATCCGTTCCCGGAAGTTCGCCCCCGAGCTCCTGTTCGCGCTCCGGGGTCACGACCGCGGCAATTTTAAGATTCGGGTAGTTGTTTTTCAGCAACTCCGCTTTCTCCCTGCCGATGGCGTCATCGAGCAGAAAGAGCAGTTCCGCCCTGGCCAGCAGGGGCTTGTCGATCTCTTCCGCCTCTTCCGCGAAGACGCCGAAACGCTTCAGGTAATTCAGCAGCAGCTTGCCCTGAAGCGCCATCTCCGGCTGTTTGGCGATAACAACCGCCCGGCACCCCGCATAACTGCCGAAGGGGGGTGCTTCCCCGGTACGGTGTTCAATCAGGAAGGAGAAACGGCTTCCCTTCCCGACTTTCGATGCGACGCGCAGCTGCGAACGCATCACACCCAGAAGCTTGTGACTCAGGTTCAGCCCGATGCCCAGCCCCGCAGGTTCAGTCGCACGGTGGCTGGGGGTGAAGGGGCGCAGTATGGTCTTGAGGGAGTCGGCGTCGATGCCCGCCCCCGTATCGGAAACGGCGTATTCGACGCGGGCGTAGGTATCGTCGCACTCTTTGCACAACACCTCCACCAATACCTGGCCGCCCCGTTGGGTATAGCGGATGGCGTTGTCGATCAGGTTGCGCAGCACCCGGATGACTTTGTCCGCATCCCCGAAGAGAGATTTCGGCAGCGCCGGGTCGAACATGAACATCAGGGTGATCCCTTTGGCGCGGGCCAGTGCGCCGTAGCGGGCGCCGATGCGTTCGTAGAGTTCCAGAGGTTCAAACGCCGACTCCTGCGCGGAGATCTCTCCGCGATCTGCCTGGGAAAGGGCCAGCAGGTTGTCCACGGTCGTGGTGATCGATTCCGCGGCATCGCGAATGTGCATCGCATACTCTTGCTGCGTATCGTCCAGCGCCGTCTGGTCGAGCAGCCCCGTGAAACCGACGATGCCGTTAAGCGGCGAACGGAATTGCCGGGAGATATTGACGATCAGTTCACGGGTCAGCCCATCGTAGTAGCGTTTCGCCTCGCGGGCCTTCTCGACGACCGTGATCTCGTGCAGAATCAGTAGGTGGAGCGGAACGTCGTCGTTTCGAACCGTGCGGGCATATACGGCATAGACGCGGCTCTTGTCGTTGCGGTCGCGCAGTTCCACCTGCAGCGGCGGCCCATCGGCAATGCGTTCAAGCCAATCCCCCACTTCGGGCAGCGGAGACTCCGGGTCGGAAACAAAGATCTGCGGCAGCGTCGCCATCCGGGCCTGCAGCGCTTCAAAACTCCGGAAACCGGTCACCTGCAGCACCGCTTCGTTGCAGCCGATGATCTCCTCCTCCTCGTCGAGGTAGAAGTAAAGATCCAACTGCAGGGCACTGCAGAAGCGAAGCTGTTCATAGCTTTTTGGGTATTTCCGCTGCAACAGTGTCGACATGGTGCGCTCCTAGAGCGTAAGCTTCATATGCTTTTTAAGGATATGCTCGAGTTTTTCGCGGGTCAGCGGCTTGGAGAGGTAGTCGTCGAGTCCCTCGTCGAGAATATGTTCGCGGTCGCCTTCCATGGCAAGCGCCGTCAGGGCGATGATGGGCATGTAGCCGGTACGGCCCGGATTGCGGCGTTCTTTGATCTCCTGGGTTGCAAGAATGCCGTCTTTGACCGGCATGTCAATGTCCATGAATACCATGTCGAAATCGTGGTCTTCACAGGCACGGACCGCTTCAAGGCCGTTCGAAGCGGTCATGACATCGATGTTGTACTCCTGCAGCAGGATCTTGATGAGCCGCTGGTTGATCAGGTTGTCCTCGGCGACGAGGGCGCGGATGCGGCGGCTTTGGATCTTGTCGATGGCATCGACCGGCTTGGGAAGCTTGTAAACGCTGATAAGATGCGCGGAGATCTGGGTCGGAACCAGGGGTTTGGTGATCGTGTAGTCGACGATGCTTTCCAGACGGGGCTGCAGCCGCTCCCCGCTGCCGAGCAGGAAGGTGACCGGGCACTTCTTCACGTAGGTCCCCAGTTTCGTCATCCAGCTGGTCTCCTCCTGGCTGCCGACAAGGTAGAGCATCTGAACATTCTCGAAGATCGTCTCGTCGACGAGGTGGACCTTGATGACGTTGAGACCGAAGCTGCGCAGGTAGAGGGTGAGGAAGTTGGCGTCGTCAACCCGTTTTTCGTCCAGCAGCGCCACTTTGACGGTTTTGCCCTCGACCATCCGCATGGCAGGTTCTTCCGTCGTGGCGAAGTCGAGGGCGAAACTGAAGGAGGAACCTTTGCCCTCTTCGCTGTGGATCTTCAGCTTGCCGCCGAGCAGCTGCACCAGGCCGTGGGAGAGGCTGAGCCCGACGCCGAGACGCTCGTCGGCCTGTTCGCCCGCCACGAAGGGCTGGGTGATGATGGCCAGCTGTTCGCGGGGAATCCCCTTGCCGGTATCGCGGACGCTGAAGCCGACGCTGCAGCGCTGACCCGGCAGCCGTTTCACCAGTTTCACCTCGATGGTGATCCGGCCGCCCCGTTTGGTAAACTTGATGGCGTTGACGACCAGGTTCGTGAGGATCTGCTTCACCTTCCGCAGGTCCCCCTCGAGCTGGGCCGGAAGTTTCGGGTCGATGAAGAAGCTGAGGGAGACCCCTTTGTCGCGGGCACTGACGGAGTAGATGCGGGCGAGCTCCTCCATCTCGGTAACCGGGTTGAATTCGCTGCTGGAAATGGTCAGACGGCCGCTTTGCATCTGCGCCAGGTCCAGGAGGCTTTCAATGTTGGCCATCAGACTCTGCGCCGAAGCGTGGATCATGTTCAGGTATTCGCGCTGCTTCTCGGAGGGACGGCTCTTCTCGAGCAGTTCCACGAAACCGAGAATGCCGTTCATCGGGGTACGGAACTCATGCCCGATATTGGCGAGGAACTTCGTCTTGAGCCGTTCGATCTCCTTGGTCTTCGCCTGGGCGTCCGCCAGCTCCGTATTGTCCTCAAGCTCCAGGACGTAGAGTTCCTTGCCCCGCTGCTTGATGAGACGGCTCTTCGCCAGGTAGGTCCGGGCTTCGCCGTGTTTGTCGCGGATGACGACCTTGTAGCCTTCGACCATGTGGATGCGCAGGTAATCGAGCCAGCTCTTGTCGAACTCGGTGAAGATCTCTTCGCTCTCTTCGTCGAAGAGTTCACGGATACTCTCGTGTGATGCCCGGAACTGACCGATGTTCTCGAATTCGAAAAGGTCGAAGAATGCCTTATTGGCGCCGATCCATCCGCCGGACTCGCTGAAGAAGAGGATCATCGACGTCTCGAGATCGAGAATCTGGTAAAACAGCTCTTTACTGACGAATCCTCCGCCCTCTTCCCCGGTCAGAGAGGGCTCTCCCGACGCACCGAACAGACTTCCCATCCAACGAAACAATCCCATATTCCCACCTGTACTTTTCATAGTTTTCTTAAAGAAATCCAACGCTTTCACGTTAATTTGCAACCATATTACAACAAAACATATTAATCTTGCAAGCCCCTGAAGGGGATTCGCTAAAATACGTTCCGATATCCGGCGGGAGCAGTGATCGTCTCCGGCCGTTTCCAGAGATCCAAGGCGGTACCCTACTTATGAAAAAAGCCACAAAAACCGAAATCGAACAGATCCGTCAACGGCTGCTCGAACGCTACAGCGGCGCTGTGACGGAGCTGCACTACCGCAGCCTCTACGAACTCGTCGTGGCGGTTGCCCTCTCGGCCCAGTGCACCGACAAACGGGTCAATCTCATCACCCCCGCCCTTTTCGAAAAATATCCCGACCCCCAGACGCTGGCCGCAGCCGATGTTGACGATGTCAAGGCCCTTATCAACACCTGTTCCTTCTTTAATAACAAGGCGACCAACATCGTCAAAATGGCACAGCGGGTCGTGGAGGTCTACGGCGGCGAGATCCCGATGGACGAGAAGGAGCTCATCACGCTGCCCGGGGTCGGGCAGAAGACGGCCCACGTGGTCATGATCGAATACGCCGGGGCCAATCTGATGGCCGTCGACACCCACGTCTTCCGGGTGGCCCACCGCCTCGGCCTCAGTGACGACGCCACGGCGCTCAAGACCGAAGAGACCCTGGTCAAAAAGTTCAAGACCGATCTGCACGAACTCCACCAGGGGATGGTCCTCTTCGGACGCTACATCTGCACCGCCCAGAAACCAAAATGTGACACCGAATGCTTTCTGAGCGAGCTCTGCAAAAGCAAAAAGAGCTTCAAAGCGAAGTAGCGTTCCGCATCCGGATCACTTCGCACACCACTTCGAATACCCGAGCCACCGAAGCGATCTCCACCGCTTCCGCCGCGGAGTGCGGCTCGGTGATGTTGGGACCGATGGAGGCCATCTCGATCTCCGGGTAGCGCTCCCGGATCACCCCGCACTCCAGGCCCGCATGGATGGCGCCGAAGGCGGCGTCGGGAAAGCAGGTTGCCGTCGCGGTTAGCACCGTCTCGGAAAAGGGGGTCTTCACCGGCTCCCAGGGGGCGTAGAATCCTTCGCTCTTCACCCTGCCGCCGTACTTCGAAAAGTACTCCGCCGTCTGCCGTTCCAGCTCCCGAAGCGTCGCTTCCGACATGGCCCGCGCACTGAGCTGGACCCGCACACCGGACGCTTCGGTCGTCACGAGCGCGAGGTTGATGCTGCTGTGCACGATCCCCAGGGTGTCGTCATAACGCCGTACCCCCTGCCGGAACTCCCGGAGCATTCGAAGCAGCGCTTCGCCCCCGGTAATCACCGTCGTCTCCTGCTCCCCGAGGCTGGTGTACCCCTCACGCTCCTCCAGCGGTTCCGTTGTCGCAACGACGGCCGAAGCGGAGCGGGGGATGGAGTTGCGCCGCTCTCCCCCTTCGATGCTCACAAGCTTCATACCCGGTTCGATGCGGGATGCCAGCTCGATGATGGCGTTGGGAATCCCCCGGTGGATATCCACCCCCGAGTGGCCGCCCGGAAGTCCCTCGACGCTGACGCGATAGCAGTGGCGCCGCACCTTGCTGCATTCCGCCGGAAACTGGGCGACCAGGTCCACACCCCCGGCACAGCCGATGGTGACGACCCCCTCCTCCTCGCTGTCGAGGTTGAGCATCGGCAGGGGCTTGAGGGGAAGTTCCAGGGCCCTCGCTCCCAGCAATCCCACCTCCTCCTCCGCAGTAAAGAGGCACTCCACCGGCGCGCCTTCGGCCATCAGTTCCAGCATCATCGCGATGCCGATGCCGTTGTCGGCCCCCAGGGTCGACTCCCGGGCGCGAAGCCACCCCCCGGTTTCGTAAAGCTCCAGTTCTGGGGCCCGCCCGATGCAGACCATGTCGTAATGGGCCTGCAGGGTGATCACCGCTTCTGAGCGGCTGCAAAGCAGGTTGCCCGACGCATCGCTGTGAACGCCGTAACCGAACCGTTCCGCTTCGGCGGCCAGGTAGCGCAGCATCGCGTCGGCATGGAACGAACAGCGGGGAATGGCCGCCAAAGCGCGGAAGCGCTCGATCACTTGCATGGTAACGCTCCTTTGAGATACAATAAGCGCATGATACGACTCCTTCCCCTTCTGGGCATGACGGTTCTCTTCCTCGGCGGCTGCGTCAACGAACGCGGCATCTCGGCGAAATACTATAACGATTGCCGCGAATATTATGATGTTCACGGATATTATCATAAAAAATGCGATGAAAACCTGATCGAGTATGAGGACGTCAAAAAAGGGCTCAAGGACGCCCTGACCGAAGATCCGCCGCCGTCGGATCCGCCGAAGGTGTGGTAACGCCCGGCAGGGAACGCCATCTTAAGGAACCAACATGAGATATGCCGCACTTTTTGCCGCCGCTGCGGGAGCGCTCCTGTTGACGGGCTGTTCCGTCAAGGTCGTGCCCGTCAAAAACGCCCACCAGAGCCTCTATCCCGGCCACAGCGGTGTCGTCACCGCCGCCGAGGGGGAGGCGATCTACCGGGCCGACGACTACGTCGCCTACGAGGGAGCGAAGATGCTCAAGCGCTCCTTGCACATTCGCGAGGGGGAGATCCTGCTTGCCTATCAGTATGACAAAGAGCGGCACATCTACTGCAAATCCCCCTACTGTTTCCTCGACAGCAACGGCGACGGCGCGTTTGATCACTACGCCCGATTCGACGGCATCGAACATGACGGAGACTTCGAGCGGACCCGCCGGACCCACCCCTACAAAAAAGTGACCGTGGAGCGCGGCGATCTCGAAGGCTACCGCCGGGTGATCCGCTACGCCGGGACGGAGGACGGGAAGATGGCCGTCGACTACCTCGAATACCGCCAGGAGTTCGCGAAACCCTCCCTCGCCGAGCGGATCGAGTTTTCCGCCGAAACACTTCCTTTCGTCGCCAAATGCCGGGGCATCCGCTTCGAAGTCACTGCCATCGACGACACCGGCGTCACCTACCGCATCCTTCCCTGAGGGGCCGGGTTCCGACCTCTTACTTCAACGCGATGAAGGTCGCGAAATTGGCCCACCGGAATATGCATTCGCAGGATGAAAACCCGCCGCGGCGGCACATGGTTGCATTCTCTTCGGCCGTGTAGGGGACCAGGACGTTCTCCAGCGCTTCGCGCTTCTGGGCGATTTCGTAGGCGCTGTACCCCTGACTCTTTTTGAAGTCGTAGTAGCACTCGATCAGCTCCTTGTTGAGCCGTTTGTCGTCGCAGATCACCTTCTCGCTGAAGATGAACGCACCGCCGGGAGCAAGCGCCTCGCAGATCGACGCCACCAGCGCCTCCCGTTCCAGGGGACGGATGAACTGCAGCGTATAGTTGCTGATCATGACGTCCGCCTGCTCGAAAGGATAGGCCAGGATATCGCCCTGGAGAACTGAAACCTTGGAACCGAAAGCATCGATTTTGTGGTGCGCCTGCTCCAGCATCGCCTCGGCGTTGTCGATGCCGATGAGCTCCGCCGGATGGTGCAGCTGCCGCTCGATCTCGAGCAGCTGTGAGGCCGTCGAGCACCCCAGATCGTAGATGCGGCCGTTTTCGGAGGTATGAAGGGCGGCGAATCGGGCGGTCAGTTGCAGCACCTCTTTGTAGAACGGGACCGAACGCTGCAACATGTCGTCGAAGACCGCGGCGACGTCCGCGTCGAATTCGAACTGCTTGGCAATGGGTTTGCTGAAGACTTCATCTTTCATACCCGCCATTGTACCCAAATGCCCCCCTGTTTGCTCCCTGCGCTATAATGTGCGGGACTAAAGGAGCATGATGACGACGATCGAATGGATGATGCTCGCCGCCTTCGTCGCGGCGCTGGGAATTTCTCTCTGGAAAGTCTACGCCTTCCTTCCCAATACCCCGCTTCACGACGACGACACCACCGAAGAAGCGACGCAGAAACTGACGGCGCTGATGGTGCGCTGCATCGTCGAGCTGGGGGATGCCCGCCGCCCGCTGGACACGCAGAGCCTCTTTGAATGCATGCGCAACCACGAGGCGTTCGACCGCGAACACTTCTGGCGCTTCAACCCCAACCGCCTGAACCAGCTGATCGTCCGGTACTTTACGCTCCACCCCCACATCTCAAGCCTCGAACACATCTACCGGCACGAGCGCGAAGAGACGGGGGCTACTCCTCGATCCTGAAGCCGAGGATGGAGATGCGGTCGAACTCCTCCTGCAGCTCGATGCCGTGCTGGTTGGCCCAGACGATGATGTCGCTGTCCATCAGGGTGAACGCGTCCTCATCGAGCAGCGTGCTTCGAATTTCGATCATGTCGCAGTCCCCCTGCAAAGAGAGGTAGTAGTCGCTGTGTTTGAGAAAGGGTTCGAGGTCCCGAAGCGCCTCGACAACCGCGTCGAAGCGGGAGTAGTTTTTACGGACCTGGGCAGCCCGTTCCAGTGATGCGGTATTGGGGGCGTAACCGCAGAGACGCAGCAGCTCTTCGTCCATGGGAACCTCCTCGGGCACTCGCCCCGGAGCATCACCGGTTTCCCGCGATCTCCCGGGCACGGACTCTTCACTTCAATCATAGCATATTCGCGTAACGAACTTTCAGAAAAGCGTCGGCTGCGCCTCCGTCTCCTTCGAGACTTTCCCTTTGCGGATCATCTCCGGAAGCTGCAGGAAAAACTCCATTTCGTTACGCCGCAGGATGCGGATGGTGTTGGTCGTTCCCGGCTGACCCACCGGATCGCCTGCGGTAAGGATGTAGGTGCTGTCAAGATCGATGACGTCCCGTTCCAGACCGCTGGCGATCACCTCGGAGAGCACCCGCCCGGGGCTCACCTGGCGTTTGTTGATGGAGAAGGCGGGCACCACGCCCCAGACCAGGGTGAGCGTCCGGGCGGTCTTGTCGTTGTGGGTGACGGCGTAAATGGGTTTGTCCGGACGGTAGTGGGCGAGCTTCCGGACCGATCCCCCCGTCGAAGTCAGGGCGAAGACCGCCCGGGCGTCGAGATGTTTCGCCAGCCGCACCATCGACTCCTCGATGACGTCGGTCTTGTCGATGGGTTCGTAGCGGCCGAAGGCGTAGAAAGGGTAGACCCGTTCCGCCCCGACGATGGCGTTGAACATCGTCTCCACCGCCAGTACCGGGTTTTTCCCCACGGCGCTCTCCTCGGAGAGCATCACCGCGTCGGTCCCGTCGAGCACGGCGTTGGCCACGTCGCTGATCTCCGCCCGCGTCGCGGTGACGTTTTCGGTCATGGAGAGGAGCATCTGGGTAGCGGTGATGACCGGTTTGCTCAGGGCATTGGCCTTGTGAATCAGAGTTTTCTGGATGGAAGGCACCTCGAAATAAGGCACTTCGATCCCCAGGTCTCCCCGGGCGACCATCAACCCGTCGCTCGCGTCCAGAATCGCATCGATGTTCGCAACGGCGTCGAACTTCTCGATCTTGGCGATCAGGTGCTGCCGCCCCCCGTAATCGGTCACGATCTGCCGCGCCCGGTGCATGTCTTCGGCGGACTGGACAAAGGAGATCGCCATGAAATCGACGCCATTTTTGACGCCCCAAAGCATATCTTCGCGGTCTTTCTGCGTCAAAATGTCGATCCCCAGCGAGGTGTCGGGAAAATTGACCCCTTTGTTGGATGTGAGCCGACCGCGGTTTTCGACCGTCGCCTCGACGGACTCCCCGTTACGGGTGACCTTGGCCCGGATGTTGCCGTCATAGAGGTAAATGTAGCGCCCGGGCTCCAGCAGCGGGAGGATTTCGGGGCGATTGATACTGAGGCGATAGTGCCCCTCGGCGACACGGCTGCCCGTCACGCTCTCGGAGACGAATTCCAGCCGATCGCCCGGAACAAGTTCGAAGGGGGCTTCAAGCGTACCGACACGGATTTTCGGTCCGCAGATGTCCTGCAGTACCCCGACGATCAGCCCGCTCTCTTTCATCGCCTGACGGATGTTGGCCAGCACCTGGGAGTGTCCCTCATGGGTGCCGTGGCTGAAATTGAGCCGAAATACGTTCACCCCGGCGCGGATCATGGCCGTCAGCGTCTCCACCGAGTCCGATGCCGGACCGACCGTGGCGAGAATTTTGGTGCGCTTCTTCATCGAAAGCTCCTTGATGGTCTCTCTCGTCATGGTAGCATATCACCGTTGCAACACGGCATCGCCGCTGCCCGATTTTTCATCCCGTACTCCCCGTTACGGGTTTTACTGAGCGTAAGGGTGGATTATGCTAGAATCTTTCCGACAGCCTCTCAAGGAGCGACCATCAAACGGACCCGACCCGCAGCATCCAAAGCCCAGACAACCGACATCATCCTGGTCGACATCATCAACTTTTCCCAGCTCGACTCCGTCCAGCAGCTTGAAATCATCCAGTTCCTGACGGCCAGCTATACCAAGATGATCGAAGCGATGCTGGTGAACTCCCAGATGCGGCTCAAGGACATGGTGCTCGGCTTCATCTCCACCGGAGACGGTTTCTACTGCATTCTCCATCCCCGGCTCAAAGGGTTCGGTACCATCCTCGGACTCAGTTTCAACCACTTCTCCGAATACATCGCCAAACGCTACCCTTACTTCCGGGGCATCCGCGTCGCCGTCCACACGGGGGAGATCTACGCCTTTACCGACATCCTCGGCAACAACAACTACGTCGGCGACGGTCTCAACGAGTGCGCCCGCTACATCGAGTTCAAAGACTACACCATCTCGACGGTCATCGTCTCCGACACCGCCTACCAGACCTTCCAGAATTTTCTCGAGCGCCATCCCGATTACCACGCCCTTCTGGTCGAGCACGAGTTCAAGCGGAGTGCCCAATACAGCTTTTATGATAAACACGGTACACTACTTCACGGCTATATGATCTGGCTGCGCCACGGCGGCATCATCAACCCGCCCAATATCAACTTCAACTCACTGATAGGGAAAAGGTAGAATCGTCATGCGTTTTACAATCGATGAATATGCTCAACGTTTCAAGATGTCCCGGGAGATGGTTCGCGCCAAGCTCCGGGACAAACGTCTGAACTACATTATCGAAGAGGGGACGACCTACATCATCGTGCCGCGCAGCAGCCTCAACAGCGCCCAGCTCCGGGAGATCGACACCCCGGAAACGGAGATCGAACCCCAGCGCGCGCCCGACCCCGCCCCGGCACCGGTCAAACCGAAAACGACGGTCGCGACCATCATCGCGCTCTACCAGAAAGAGAACCGCCACCTCAAAGAGAAGATCTCCCAGCTCGAAGCGAAGATCGACCGTCTCATCGCCGACAAGGAGCAGATGCTTCGGGACGAGCGCGACCGCATCGAACAGGTCTACAGCAACAAGGACGAGCAGCTCAAAAACATTCTCGAACTGATCAATACCAAGCTGATGCTGACGCAGAAATCGGAGATCCACGACGTCGACGTCCACCACGACGAGCCCATCGACGCGTCCATCGATCAGAAGGATTTCGTCGAATTGCGCCAGTACCTCAAAAGCCTCGACATCAAGTCCGCCGAACGCAAAACCATCCGCCGCCGTTTTGCCGAATCCTACGGCAGCGATATACGCATCATCCAGCAAAACGGCCAGTTCTTCCTCGACTTTTCCAAATACGATTACAGTGATCTTCTGAGACACTGAGAGGAGCACGGCGTGGAATACCAGTGGCACCGTTTCGTCGAAGCACACCGTCCCGAACACTCCGGCGTCATCATCGACGCCCTGCAGCGTTACTTGCAGTTTGATACCTATGCCGGCATCATCCCCCCCGAAGCGATCGACCTCATCGTTTCTCAAACGCGGCTTCAGCGGCTCGCCGAGCAGGCGTCCCGTTTCCAGGAGAAGTACCGCGACACGCTGATGGCGATGCCCCAAAAGATGCGGGAGGCGGCCCTTCGCGCCCACTTCTCAGGCATCATCAACACCCCCGTTCCCAGCAGCGATCTCTGGCACGACTCTTTTCACCAGCTGCATGAGTCCAACCGCCGTTTCTACGACGGTCTGAGTACGGCGGGCAGGGTTGAAGAGCTGCTCAAGGACCTGGAGTACGCCGACATCATCGCCGCCTCCGTCAGCAAGTACCAGAACGACCACGTTCCCGAATACACCCCGGGCGAACTCGTCGCCTGGAGCCTGGAGGCACTGCGCTTTTACGAAACGCACCGCGAGCGTCTCGAACGCTACAGTGCCAAGGAACAGCGCGCCATCATCAGCCAGCATCTCGAAGGCCGATCGGACATCGCCTGGTGAAACAAAACGCCGTCCAGACCGCCAATATCAAAGAGGTTCTGCGCCAATTCGCCTCGGACTCCTACACACCGCTCGACGCCTGCGACTTCACCCTCTACGGCGTTCTCACCTATTTTAGAACCTGCCACATGGAGACCTTCGCAAAGTACGGCGAGCGCTTCAAGGAGCTCTACGCCGACAAGGAGAAGATCATCAACGACCGGGTCGTCTTCCGACAGGTCTACAAGATCCTGCCCCACAAAAAGCAGGAGTGCGTCATGAACCTGGAGTACACCATCGACCACGGTCCTTACGACGCCCAGCCGCAGCTGATCGTCCACCCCTCCTCCGCCATTCCCTACGCCCGCTACAAGCCGCAGGAGATGCTGACGCTCCTGGTCCGTGAAATCAACAAGATCAAAGCCTATGAGGGGATGCTGATCGGCATGTTCAGCGAGGCGATGATTCAAGACGTCAAAAAGCTGGTCAAGAAGCTTTACCTCAAACAGTTTACGGACGACGTTCCCATCCTTCTCTTCAACGGCATCGAACCAGAGCTGGCCCGGCCGGGCAACCTGACGCTGCATTTCGCCGAAAAGAACCTTGATCGCCAGCTCAAAGAGGTGGAAGTCGGCGAGCTCATCGTCGAATACCTCAAACCCATCTTCGGCCATCACGGTCTCAACGCCTTCGGACGGCGCATCAGCAAGGGCGACACGACCAACGAGGAGTTTCTCTCCTGCACCATCGATTCCCAGACCATCGACGTCATTGAAAACGACGACAAGATCCTGCTCTACAGCAAAAAACGGGGCTTCGTCCACTACAACTCCGAGCGCATCGAGATCAGCAACAAGGTCACGCTGCAAAACGTCAAACGGGTCCAGTCCCAAGTCGCCAAGGAGGAGCAGAACGAAGTCGAGGTGGTGGTCAGCCAGAACGACATCACCAAAGACAGCGTCGGCGAGGGAGTCCACCTCACCTCAGAAACCATTCACATCAGCGGACACATTGCCGACAAGGCGAAACTCGAAGCGCGCACGCTTATCATCGACGGCGCCACCCATACGGGTTCATCCCTCTTCGCCCACGAAGCGACGATCAACCGCCACAAGGGGGTACTCCGCTGCCACAAGGCGACCATAAAACTCCTTGAGGGGGGTGAAGTCCACGCTTCCTACGTCCACATCGACGCGGCGCTCGGCGGTACGGTCTACGCCGACCATGTCACCCTCGGTACGGTCAAGCATCACCTCAAAGTCTACGCGACCCAGTCCATCACCGTCGAAGAGGTGCGCGGCGAGGACAACAAGTTCGTTATCGACTACCGGAAGATCCCCATCATCAAAAGCCGCCTGGAGTACATCGAAGAGGATATCGACGAACTGCGCTACCATCTCGATGAAGCCAAACGGTTCCGCGAGCAGGACGTTCCGAAGATCAGCAAAAAGATCGTGGCGCTCCGGGAAGAGGCCGACACCATCAAAGAGTCCAGTTTCCACGCAACCGTCACCCTTAAAAACCGTCAGGTCGGGCTCAACACCATCACCTTCGCACTGCCGAAGAAAAAAGAGATCACCTACAAAACCCGTGAGGGAATGAAGTACGAGCCCTTCCGCCTCGAACGCAACGCCGACGAAGACGAAGTGACCCTGCACCCCGTGGGCGTCACCATCTCCCTGTAACACCCGGCGCCTCTCCGCCCCGCCCGTTTCCTCCACCCCAACGTTTTTCGAAGCCTCCGACACAGCAGCATTCATTTTCAGCCCTCGTATACAACCAAGGCATATTATACGTTTTTCCGTATATTATGATATTTTTTCTTCTTTTAGATACTATTTTACTGTTTATTAAATACTATTTACTGTCCTATAAATACGTTTATTAATCCATTAAATACGTATTTTTATCGTTTATATACGATTAACTGTTTAATTTAAGCTTCGTTTCTGTAAAGTAGTGCGATGGAACTGAATGACCTCTTCAACATTCTTCACAACGCCGTCGAAGCGGAGCAGAACGGCCGGAAGATCTCCCAGAAGGAGATGGCCGGTCTGCTGGGCGTATCGATGCGTACCTACCAGGACTGGAGGCTCGGCAATGCCAAGCCCCAGGCCGCACGGGTGGTGATGGAGATGCTGGGGATGCTGGGCGACGACGACATCGTCCGGGTTGTCCGAAAGATCAATAATTTAGGGAGTGTCCAGTGAGCAGCTTAACGGAACAAGAACGCATCGGTCTCGAAGAGGTATTTTTATCGATCTCGAAGCAGGGAAAACACTCCGGAAGAGTCCATACTCTTAAACGGCAATTGCAGGCAATATGGAAACGCAGCATCGCTCTGGCGGGGCTGAAAAAGCCCTCCAAGCTCCTGTTTCAGGCACCGAAGCGTATAAATTTTCCAAATTTTCACCATCTCATCCCTAAAAAAAACAAAAAGAAGAAAAATTTAAGCTAATAGAGTATAAAGTGTCTCTAGCTGAATCGTCAAAGCCCTGAAACACTGGACGCAGGGGCATTGGGGGTCACAAATCTTTACTCAAGGGTCATGCTAATGAACAAAGCACAATTTGTCGAACTGGTACAAAAATGCGGTAACTACAAAACAAAAGTAGAAGCTGAAACTGCTATCAAAGCCTTCACGGATGCTGTAACGGAAGCACTGGTAGCAAAAGAAGACGTTTCTCTGGTCGGTTTCGGTAGCTTCGCAGCTTCTCTGCAAAAAGGCAAAAGCGGCAAAGTACCGGGTACGAGCAAAACGTACTCTACTGCTGACAAAATGGTCCCCAAATTCAAAGCGGGCAAAGGTCTTAAAGACGCCGTCGCTGCAGGCAAATAATCGCTTCTGCTCACCAGGCCGCGCACCGCGCGGTCTACATCTCTTCTCAAACAATCTTTACACTAATCTGATATAATCGCCCATAATGCCAATAATGGAGCCGTACGGTGGGCCTCTCCCTATTTTCACGTATTTTCCGAACGCCGCACACCGATGAAGCACCGGCCGATCTCGCCCCTTTTGAACGCCTCGCCCGGCAGCACGGCTACGCCTCGCACAAAAACGCGGAGCTTTTCTACCATAACCAGAAAGCCGCCATCGCGTTCCTTCTGATCGACCGGCACCGCGGCGCCTACCTCTTCGACACCGCGTCCTGGAGCGCCGAGACGCTGCGGGGAGCCAAAGCGAAAAGCGCGCCGCGCCGCGCAGAGCGTAAGGACGTCGCGGTGGACGAGGCCCATCGCGTCTTCATGCGGAAAATCGACGACGTGCTGAACGAACCCTACTGCGACGTCTGCAATATGCTCTACCTTCCGAACCTGACGCGCGGTGCCTATGGGGAGCTTGACGAAAGTTTCCGGCAGCTGCTTCCCGAGTCGCGTCTGGTTTTCGAAGACGAATCCGACGAGGCCGTCCTCTCAAAGCTTGCCGCCGCCCTTCCGCTTCGCGAAACACCCCTGGAGCTTGCCCGCCTCGAATCGGCGCTCTTCGTCCAGTACACCCTGCTGCCGGACACGCTCTTCGACAGCTGCCGCCAGCTCACCCCCCAGCAGAAAAGCTATCTTCATGCCGTGCTGCCGGAGCGCTCGCTGCTCTGCGGCGGCTTCGGCAGCGGAAAGAGCGAGCTGCTGCTCCTCAAGGCCCTCTACGAGTACCTCTACGATCCCGACTGCCGCATCGCCGTCGTCGTACCGACCCAAACGGCCTGCGAGCTGATGGCCGCGCGATTGCTGAAAAT
The DNA here is from genome assembly GCA_050292215.1 of Sulfurimonadaceae bacterium. Classification (GTDB taxonomy): domain Bacteria; phylum Campylobacterota; class Campylobacteria; order Campylobacterales; family Sulfurimonadaceae; genus SZUA-415. The sequence continues at coordinate 70,468 of JBNKLF010000003.1, forward strand.
CATCGAGTTCGCCGTCATTCACATTGATCCGACCGCCATTCGCATCGTCACGCCCCGTCAGATTGCACGGGAACACTACGTCAAGGTACACGGTAAAGTTCCCCTGGTCGACGGCGACATCACGCCGAAAATGCGTTCAAAACGCTTCGACTTCGCCGACGCGCTCTTTATCGACGACCTGCACACCCTCGATCCCCGCATGCTGGAGTACCTCGAAAACCTGCAGTCGGGAAGGGACCTCCACGCCACGGCGGTACCGGGATACGAGATGGCCGGTGCCGAACTCCATCTGCTTACGCAGGGGTTCCGCCTCCCCTTCTCCCTGCAGCAGGCTCTGCGCTCCGAGACGCCGGTCCGGGAGAACCCCGCATTCACTCCGCACCGCGGCAACGGGTTGATCCTGGCCCTGCACCTCCTGCACCGCCTCATGGAAACATACCCCGCCGAGGCGCTGCTCGTCATTGTGCCCGATGCCGCTTACGGCCGCGCCCTCTGCGAAGAGATTGCCGATTTCATCGGCATTTCTCCGACCCTTCTCGAGCCGCACCACTCCCTACTGGGACAAGATCTCGACACCCTGCTAGTCGTCCCGGCCGACGGTACCTGCGGATTGCAGCGCCGCCGCGCCGTCATCATCGACGACGCCCTTCCGGAGCCGCTGCTGCGCCATGCCGCGGGACGTGCTTCCGAAGGCGTCGACCTGATCATTCATACCGAGGAGGATTCATGAATAAAGTCATCAAAAGCGAACGGGAGTGGCGTGACCAGCTTGACCCCGAAACCTACCACGTCTGCCGGGAACACGGCACCGAAGCGCCTTTCAGCGGCGCATACTACGATTTCAAAGGCGAGGGCGTCTACCGCTGCGTCTGCTGCGGCGCCCCGCTCTTCACTTCCGGCACGAAGTTCAACTCCGGTACGGGCTGGCCCAGTTTCTACGAGAGCATAGACGACGGCGCCGTCACCGAGAAGCGCGACGAGAGCTACGGCATGGTCCGCACCGAAGTGCTCTGCAGCCGCTGCGACGCCCACCTGGGACACGTTTTCGAAGACGGCCCGGCACCGACGGGACTGCGCTACTGCATCAACTCCGTCTGCCTCACCTTCGATCCGGAGGGTTCCGATGCGTAGCCTCTTCCGCGCCCTTGTCGGGGCATCGCTCCTGAGCCTCTCCCTCTTTGCCGAGCACCCCGTGGCCGTTCTGGAAACGACCCAGGGGAACATCGAACTCGAACTATACGAAGATATCGCCCCCCTGGCCGTGGAGAACTTCACCATCCACATCAAAAACGGCTATTACGACGGCATCGCCTTTCACCGCATCATCGCGGGTTTCATGATCCAAGGCGGCGACCCGACGGAGAGCGGCAGGGGCGGCACGTCGATCTGGGGAAAACCTTTTAAAGACGAGTTCGGCCCCAACGTGGTTTTCAATGCCGCCGGGATCCTCGCCATGGCCAACGCCGGTCCCATGACCAACCGCAGCCAGTTCTTCATCACCCTGCGTCCGACCCCCTGGCTCAACGGAGGCCACACCATATTCGGACGGGTCGTCAAGGGGATGGAAAACGTGCAGAAGCTTGGGAATGTCGCTACGGGAAGGGGAGACCGCCCCATCGAACGTCAGGAGATTGTAAAAGCCTATATGAAGCCTGAAACGGCGGGTGAAAAGTAGGCCCGGCGGCGGGCCTTTTGCGGGCTAGAGCATAAAGCCCTTGATCATGTAGAAGATCGAGGCGGCGAGTGCCGCGGCGGCGGGAACCGTAATAAGCCATGCGGCGATGATCTTGTTGACGGCGTTGCGTTTGACGTACTTGATCTTCTCCGCCCGTTTGAGCAGCTTCTTCTCCAGCTTGATGCGTTCCTCTTCCGCGTCGATAAGGGCGTACAGCTCCGCGATGCGCTGGTAATCCTCTTTGCTTTTCGTCTCCATCGCCAGCAGGTCGTCACGCTCCGCGGTCAACGCTTTGAGGGCTTTTTTATCCTCGGCCAGCATCTCCCGCTCCTTGCGAATGAGCTCCTCCTCTTTCGTCGTCGCCAGGTACTCCCGCAGGAAACCGACGCCGAAGACCCCGCCGACGGCGATGTGGGTCGAACTGACCGGAAGGCCCAGCTGGGAAGCGATGATGACGGTGATCGCCGCCGCCATGGCGATGCTGAAGGCGCGAATCTGGTCCAGCTCGGTGATCTCGCTGCCGACGGTCTTGATCAGTTTGGGACCGTAGAGCGCCAGCCCCAGGGAGATGCCGATGGCGCCGACGAGCATCACCCAAAGCGGGATCGGCGCCTTCGCGGCAATGGCGTTGGTCTGGATCGCATCGGCGATCGCCGCAAGCGGCCCGATGGCGTTGGCAACGTCGTTGGCCCCGTGGGCGAAGCTCAGCAGCGCCGCCGCGAAGATCAGGGGAATGGTAAAGAGGGTGTTGACGTCGCTACGCATGTTGGAGAGCTTCCGCGACGCTTTGGCGATAAAAGGCTTGACGATGAAGTAGACCAGCAGTCCTACCCCGAAGCCGATCGCGAGCGCATTCAGGAAGTCGATTTTTACCAGGTGCTTCACCCCTTTGAGAATCAGATAGGTGGTAAAGGCCCAGGACATCAATGCCACATAGAGGGGCACCATCTTCTGAGCGGCCGCCAACCGCTCCTCCTTGTAGATGATCGACTTCTTGATGGAGAAGAGAAACGCCGCGGCGATGATCCCGCCGAAGAGGGGCGAGATCACCCAGCTGGCGGCGATCTGCCCCATGCTCGCCCATTTGACGATGGAGAAACCCGCCGCGGCGATCCCCGCGCCCATGACGCCGCCGACGATGGAGTGGGTCGTGGAGACGGGTGCCCCGATGGCGGTGGCGAGATTGAGCCAGAGCCCCCCCGCCAGCAGTGCCGCCGTCATCGCCCAGACAAACTGTTCGGTATCGACGAACATCGCCGGATCGATGATTCCCTTCTTGATGGTGCTGACGACGTCCCCCCCGGCGATCAGCGCGCCGGAAGCCTCGAAGATCGCGGCGATCAGGATGGCGCCGCCCAGGGTCAGCGCCTTCGAACCGACGGCCGGGCCGACGTTGTTGGCAACGTCGTTGGCACCGATGTTCAGCGCCATGTAGGCGCCGAAAAGCGCGCCGATGGCCAGGAAGGCGTTATTGGGGATGTGGCCGTAGAGTGCGAAGCTGTACCAGAGTACCGCTGCCATGAAAAAGAGGGCGACGCCGATTCTGAAAAAATCGCTCTGCGAACTCTTCACCGCTTTCGTTTCTATCTTCTTGACCGTTTGTATGTCCATCCGGAACCATTCCTCGCGAATATTGATGCGAAAGTATACCATTGTAACCTTTTTGTAATCCAAAGAACCGGGGCCTGCTCCGCAGGGGGCGGACCGGAGTTTTAATCTCCGTTCTGCTATAATCAACCCCGATATACGGAGACTTTTTACTAGGACAGCAATGATCGACCTCAAACTGCTACAGAAAGATTTTGAAAACGTCAGTGCCCAGCTTCAGCGCAAGGGTGTCGACGCCGCGATAATCACTGAACTTCAACGCCGCAATGAAGCCCTCAAAGCGGCCAAAACCGCCTTCGAAACCGCCCAGGCCAAACAGAACGAAATGAGCAAACTTTTCGGCCAGTACAAGCGCGAAGGCAAAGAGATCACCGAACTGAAAGCGGAGGTCGACGCGAACAAGGCGAAGATCGCCGAGTTCCAGGAGCAGCAGCGTGCGGCGGAGTCGGCCCTGACCGAACTGGTCATGGGCGTACCCAACACTCCCGATGCCGACGTCCCCGACGGTGCGGACGAGAACGACAACGTCGAGATCCGCAAAGTGCTGACGCCGCGCCGCTTCGACTTCACTCCCAAAGAGCACTGGGAGCTGGCCGAAGCCAACGGCTGGATCGACTTTGAACGGGGGGTCAAGCTGGCGAAAAGCCGTTTCAGCGTCGTCTACGACATGGGCGCCCGGCTGGAGCGCGCCCTCATCAACTTCATGCTTGACTTCAACCGGGAACGGGGCTTCACCGAAGTAAGCGTCCCCGAGATCGTCAACCGCGCCGCCCTGGAGGGGACCGGCCAGCTTCCGAAGTTCGAAGAGGACCTCTTCAAGATCGAAGACGAAGAGCTCTTCCTCATCCCGACGGCGGAAGTGCCCCTGACCAACCTCTTCCAGGACGAGATCCTGGAGCGAGAGGCCCTCCCCCTCAAGATGACCGGCCACACCGCCTGTTTCCGAAAAGAGGCGGGTTCCGCAGGCCGGGACACCCGGGGCATGATCCGCCAGCATCAGTTCCGCAAAGTCGAACTGGTCTGCATCACCGCCGCCGAAGAGAGCGACGCCGTCTTCGACGAGATGGTCGCCTGCGCTTCGGAGATGCTTGCCGCCCTCGAGCTGCCCCATCGCCTGGTCACCCTCTGCACCGGGGACCTGGGCTTCGGCGCGGCGAAGACCGTCGACCTTGAAGTATGGCTGCCGGGACAGAACACCTATCGCGAAATCAGTTCCGTCTCCAACACCCGCGACTTTCAGGCGCGTCGGGCACGCATCCGTTACCGCGACGGCAAACAGAACCTGCTGGCGCACACCCTGAACGGATCGGCGCTTGCCGTCGGAAGAACCATGGTCGCGATTATGGAGAACTCCCAGAATGCGGATGGGTCCATCACCCTCCCCAAGGTCCTCGAACCCTACCTCTAGACAAAGGTAACACGACGTGGCAGACACCCAGGAAACCGGTCCGATCGATCAGCCTGAAGAGATCATCATCATCGACGAGGCCGAAGCGGCCGGTGCAGCCGGCTACGGTCAGGTCTATGAATCCGAAGGCGAACAGGACCAAAACGGCCGCAACCGCCTGCTCCTTTTCGGACTGGCGGGCCTGTTTCTGCTCCTGGCCGTCGCCGGCCTGCTCTTCGCCATCCTTACACCGGATGCCCCGCAAACTTCCCAGGCCGCTTTCGAAGAGATCGATACCCGACTCAAGGAGCGTCCGCAGACCCCGGTAGAGACCAGCCGCCTCGAGAAGATGATCGCCAAAGCCAACTACCTCTACAGCAGCGGCAGCAAGGAAGAGGCTCTGAAGCTCTTTGAACGCATCGCCGTCTACAGCGAGTCGATCTCCCAGTACAATCTCGGAGTCGCCCAGCTCAAGGAGCAGCAGTACGAAAACGCCATCGAAGCGTTCAAGCGGGCCATTACCAACGGCGACAACCGCTGCGTCAGCGCCATCAATGCCGCCGTCTGCGCCCTCTACCTCGATGACAGAAAGCGCTACGACTACTACATCGATCTGGCCCAGGCCTACCTCCCCTATGAGACAAAATCACCGCTGTACTCCTACTACTACGCCCTGATCAACTACTACCGGGGCAACTACTACGAGGCGCTTTCGGCGCTGAAGCACCCAAGCTCCGATGAGTACCGGGAGATGCGGCAGAAGATCCTCAGCCAGGTCAGTACGCTCTACGGGGACTACTACACCGCCATCACTGCCCTTGAAGATCCCTATGAGCCGAAAAACGCTTTAAGCCTGGGGCTGCTCTACGCCAACGTCGGAGACCTGACCCTGGCGAAGCGGCACCTGAGCGAAGCGATTCTTCACGGCAAAGACCCCCTCACGGAGCAGCTGGCCCTCGCCTACGTCAACCTCAAAAGCGGCCAGCTCGAAGACGGCGGCAAACTGCTCCGGGACCTCACCGACATGTACGGCGAAGCGGTCTATCTCCCCTACCCTGTCAAGGTGCTGTTGAAAGAGTCCCTTTTCGAGCCCTCGGCCGCCCAGAAGCAGTACCGCTACACCATGGCGAAAAAGCGCGAGATTCTCTACCAGAAACTCTTCTACTTCGCACCCTACAAGGTCTTCAACGCCGAACAGACCATCAGCTACATCCGCAAGGGTACGGCGAACATCTACATCGACGACATCAGTTCCGCCAAGGAGTACCTGAACAAGAGTTCCAAAACCTCTTCCATCAACTTCGGCATCGCCCAGGCGATTCAGAAATCCCTCTCCTTCCGCCTCCGCGAAGCGAACGAAGAACTTGAAGCGCTGCTGAAACTCCACCCGAAACACTCGACGCTTCACTACGACCTCGCACTTACCTACGCCCAGCTGGGGGACATGAGCAACGCCCACAAACACTTCCTGCGCTCCTACCACCTCGATGCCGGCAACTACCTCTCGGGGATTTTCGCCATTATGACCGGGAAACTCATTCAGACGGATAACGCGAAGATGACCGCCATTCTTACCGAAAACCTGGCGAACGAATCCCAGGATGAGGAGTTCGAGTTCTACCGCGCCCTGCTCAACATCGCCGAGGAGAACATCATCGGGGCCGCCGACTGGGTCAACAACGACTACACCGAACGTCCCCTCTACCTCATGATGACCCTGCACATCGCATCGGAACTCGGGAAAAAGGAACTGGCGGCCAAGGCGGCGGAAAAGCTCTGTTACCAGCTCCCCCGCGACATCCTGCCCCGACTCCTCTACGTCGATACCCACTTTGCCGACCAGCCGGAGAAGGCCTACGCCAACAGCGTCCTCAACTACGTCAAGGAGCAGGACTTCAGTTACGACGATCTCTACTACGGTCCCTTCATCACCCGCTATCTCTTTACCCAGGTCTCACTGATCACCGGGAAGCTCTACCCCCTGCGCATGCAGCTCAAAGAGGCCCTGGAAACGACGACGGAGATGCCCCAGGACATCATGAACGCCCTCGCCCTGGCTTCCATTTACGACCGCCATTTCGAAGAGGCCTACAACCTCTACAACCAGATCATCGACGACTACAAGATCCGCGATCCGCGAACCCTGTTCCTCGGCGCCGTCGCATCACTGGGCGCCGACCACGATGCCAACGCCATCGGCCTTCTGGAGCTGGCGAAACTCAAAGACCCCAGCTACATGGAGAGCCGCTACGGCCTGGGCCTGCTCTACCTCCGGGTCAAAAACAACCAGGGTGCGGGCATTCAGTTCCAGTACATCGGGAACTCCGGTTTCACCTCGGACTACTTCAATTTCATGATCGATACGGAGAAGCTGCTGTTTGAAAAGCGGCAGGCGGAGAAGAAGGCGGCGGAGACTCCCGCGGGCTGATCCTCAGGACTTGCGCAAAAGCCGCCAGCGCTTGATGAGAAAGATGAGCGCCCGCAGCGGGCCGTAAAGAATGTAGAGGCTGAAAAGCAGCGCCAGCCCTTCTATGGGGTAGAGGAAGATCAGCAGCGCCGTCATGATCAGCGCGATAAAAAAGCGGGTCATATGCATCGCCTGCATATCGAGCTTTTTGAAGCTGGGATAGCGGATGTTGCTGACCATCAGAAGCGCCACGGCAACCGCAGCGACGAGAATGATGTAGCCTGCGGAGCGCAGCGGGGCGTAACTCTCGGAAACCAATACCAGCACCGAAACGAAAACCGCTGCGGTGGGGATGGGCACACCGATGAAGACCGAGGGTTCCGTCTGAGCCGTCATCACGTTGAAACGGGCCAGACGTACCGCACCGAAGATGACAAAGAGCGCACTGACAACGACGCCGTAACGTCCGTAGTCTCCCCCGACATAGGTGTAGATGAGAATCGCCGGCGCAGCACCGAAAGCGACGATATCCGCCAGGGAGTCAAATTCGACTCCGAACTTGCTGCAGGTATTGGTCAGCCGCGCCACCCGTCCGTCCAGGCCGTCGAAGACCAGAGCCAGCATGATGAGCCATGCGGCTTTCTCATAGGAGCCGTTGAGGGCACTGATCATGCTCAACACACCGGCAAAGATGCTTGAAGCGGTGAAGAAGTTGGGAAGCAAATAGATAAGACGTCCCGGGCGTCCGTTGAATGGCATGCCGATCTCCTTAGGAGAAATAACCGATCAGGCTTTCCCCCGCACGCACCTCGTCGCCGACTTTGACGGCAACGCGGCTCTCCACGGGGAGGTAAAGCGTGTGCACGCCCTGAAGCATCAGCCCGTAGCGCCCCCCCTGGGAAAAGCGCTGATCGTGACTGGCGTGCAGGGAGATGGCATCGATGGTCTGCCCGAGCAGGTGTTCGACGGCGCAACGGTTCCCGTCCCGGGATTCGAAACAGAGCTGCGCCCGTTCGTTCAGACGCAGCGCCAGCGGTTTGAGGCTTGAAAGGCGGCTGCCGCGGCGCAGATCGAGATTTTTTACGACGCCTTCGAAGGGCATACGCAGCAGTGCGGCATCCAGAACCCCCGAAACGATCTCCACCTTGTAGCAGGGTCCCTCCAGCCAGGGGCAGCTGTCCACAGTCTCGATGCTGCGGATGCGGCCGTCGGCGACGGAAACGACGCTCTGCTCCTGGTAATAGGGGGTAATGCGTTCGGGGTTGCGGTAGAGGTAGGCGAGAAAAATACCCGCAACAAAAGCGAGGAACTGGAGCAGATCGCAATCAAGCAAGACGGAGAGGACAAACGCCGCCGCCGCACCGCCGACAAACTTCCACCCTTCGCGGGCGATAATGAATGTATCACTCTGCTGCATTGTCGTCATCCGATGATCCGGCCTCCGCTTCCCTGCTCTCATCCTCTTTGGCTTCGGACCCTCTCAGGGGCTGAAGTCTGCTCTCGATCCCGTTCGCCGCTTCGAAGGTACTGATGATGTTGCGCACCTGCTTTCCGCTGATGTTCTCTTTTTCGAAAAGCAGCGCCACGATATCCTCGATGGCACCGCGATACTCTTCCAGCCGCTCCTTGACGGCGCGGTAGTGCTCGTCCAGTGTCTTCTTGATGAAGCCATCCATCTCTTCAGCCATCTTTTCACTGTACTCGCGGCTGCTCTGCATCCCGCCGCCGAGGAAGGAGTTGCGCTGTTTCTCGAGCACCATAAGACCGGCGACTTCGCTCATGCCGTAGACCTGCACCATCCCTTTGATGATGTCGGTGGCACGTTCGAGGTCGTTGCCGGCGCCCGTGGAGATCTCCCCGAGGAAGACCTCTTCGGCGGCTCGTCCGCCCAGCAGGACGTCGACCTCGGCCAGCAGTTCATGTTTCTGGGCGAGGTATTTGTTCTCTTCGGGCGCATTCAGGGTGTATCCCAGCGCCGCAAGACCGCGGGGGACGATGGAGACCTTGGAGACTTTCTTGGCCCCCTTGGTCGTCTCGGCGACCAAGGCGTGACCGCTCTCGTGGTAGGCGACGATTTTCTTCTCTTTCTCGTCGATGCGGCGGCTCTTCTTCGCCAGGCCGGCGATGGCCCGTTCGACCGATTCGCGCAGGTCCGCCTGGGTGACGGTCTTCTGGCTTTTACGCCCCGCCAGCAGTGCCGCTTCGTTGACGATGTTGGCCAGGTCGGCCCCGGCGAGACCCGCCGTCAGCCGCGCAATCTCCGTGATATCGACGTCCGCGTCGACTTTGATCCCCTTCACGTGTACGTTGAGGATGTCGATGCGCCCCTGGAAGTCCGGTTTGTCCACCAGAACCTGGCGGTCGAAACGGCCCGGGCGAAGAAGCGCGGGGTCGAGGATTTCGGGACGGTTGGTCGCGGCGAGGATGATGATGGGGGTGTCGGTACTGAAGCCGTCCATCTCGGCAAGAAGCTGGTTCAGCGTCTGCTCCCGCTCGTCATTGCCCCCCATCATGCCCGATGCGGCACGGCTTTTGCCGATGGCGTCGATCTCGTCGATGAAGATGATCGACGGCGCATCTTTTTTCGCCTGCTCGAAGAGGTCGCGGACCCGTGCGGCACCGACACCGACGAACATCTCAATGAAGCTCGAACCGGAGACGGAGAAGAAGGGAACGTCCGCCTCTCCCGCAACGGCTTTGGCCAGCAGCGTTTTACCGGTACCCGGGCTGCCCACGAGCAGCACCCCTTTGGGTATCTTGGCGCCGAGTTCGACGTAACGCTCCGGGTAACGGAGGAAGTCGACGATCTCGAGGACCTCCTCCTTCGCCTCCTGGGCGCCGGCGACGTCGTCGAACTTCGTCTTCGGTTTCTCCGAATTGACCAGTTTTTTGGACTGCCCCATGCCCAGAATGCCGCTGCCCATATTGCGCTGCATCCGTCCGGCAAAGAACATCCAGATGGCGATGATGATCAGGAAGGGAAGCAGCCAGCCGAACATCTCCGTGAACCAGTTGGTTTCGGAGAAGCCGCTGTAGTCGATGCCCTGTTTGTCCAGCAGCGGCACCAAAGTACTGTCCTGTCCCACCATGCGGGAGGTGTAGATCACCTTGCGGCCGTCTTTCATGCCCGAAGCCCGGATGTAGGTCTGGCCGATGGCCACCTTGTCGACCTGTTTCGTCTCGATCAGGTTTTTCAGTTCGGCGTAGCTCACTTCGACGTTACGCGCCGACTGGGAACCGAACTGCCCCTCCATAGTGCCGCCCTCGCCGATCAGCGCCTTGAAAAGCATGATGATCACGATGGAGAAGATCGCGAAGGTGATCAGGGGGTTCTTGTTGAAAAAATTGTCGTTTTTCGGGTCGTTATCGTTGTTTTGAGGCGTACTCATTCACTCTCTTCCTTACACTTGCTGCGTCAGTGCCAGCGTTACCCACTCATCACGGGCGATTCGCTCTTTACACGCCATGTCCGCGAATGCGTCGAGGACTTTCGCTTCATATTTGTCCAGGATGCCCGACAGGATCAGGGTGCCCCCGGGTTTCAGGGCGGCCTTGAGCTGCGGAGCCAGCATCACCAGGACATCGGCGACGATATTGGCTATGACTACGTCGTATACTAGCGTACGTTGGTTAACGGAACCTTCCCAGAGCGCTTCGAATGCGACTCCGTTGTTCGCGGCGTTTTCACGGCTGTTCTCAACGCTGACCGCATCGGTGTCACAGGCGTCCGCGACGGCACCGAGTTTCATGGCGGCGATACCGAGAATGCCGCTGCCGCACCCGACGTCGAGGACCCGGTCCCCGGCTTTGACGCTTCCCGCAACCGCTTCGAGGCAGGACGCGGTGGTCGGGTGGTGCCCGGTGCCGAAGGCAAGCGCCGGGTCCAGCACGATGTTGTGCATCCCCTCCTTGGGCGCATCCCACGTCGGATAGATGTAAAAGGGCGGGACTTCGACAGGGGTGATGCTCTGCTGATACTTCGCCACCCAGTCGTCGTTTTCGTGGCGGGAGAACTCCAGCTCCACCTCCACCGTCTCGCCGAGCGCTTTGGTCAGTGCCTGGGCAAACTGTTCGACCCCCCAGCCGATCGTATCGAGCTCATCTTCGTCGCAGATGATGAAGGCACCGTCACGCTCTTCGAATCCTACGGGAAGGGTATCGGCAAGAAAGTCGTTGAAAAGGGTGTGGTGGGAAGAGGGCCTCACCACGAGGCGGTGGTAGTACTCCTGCATTCAGGGGCTACTCGACGCCCATGACGGCAGAGAGTTTCTCTTTGAGGACCTGGGGAGTAAACGGTTTGACGATATAGTTGTTCACCCCGGCTTTGAGCGCGGTAATGACCTCGGCCTTGCCGCCTTCGGTGGTCACCATAATAATCGGAAGATCCGCAAAACGCGAATCCGCACGCACCTTTTTCACTAACTCCAGGCCGTTCATCTCGGGCATGTTCCAGTCGGTGATCAGCATCCCCGTGTCGGGATTGGCGTTCAGGACTTCCCAGCCCTGGACACCGTCTTCGCCCTCAAGAATGTCTGTAAATCCCAAGCGCGCCAATGTATTTTTGATAATGCGTCGCATCGTCGAGCTATCGTCAACAACAACCAGTTTCAAGCCGCATCCTTTGTCTCATAAGTAGTATAAATATTACCATAAATTTAGCCAAAAAGAACTTTGCCGTTACTTTAAAAGAATTTCACGGAGATCAATGGTACCTTCGTAATAAGCTTTACCGACGATGACGCCGGCGATTTCGCCCGTTTTGCGCAGCGCAAAGATGTCGCTTTCGTCTTTGACCCCGCCGCTGGCGATGGTCGGGATCCCGCTTGCACGGGCGATGTCGAGGGTGAAATCGACATTGACGCCGCTAAGCATTCCGTCGCGCCCGACGTCGGTGCAGATGATCGCCTCGACACCGGCGTCGGCGAAGGCACGGGCCAGCTCCGTCGCTTTCATCTCGCTCACTTCGCCCCACCCTTCGACGGCCACGTAACCGTCAATGGCGTCGATGCCGACGACGACGGGGCACTTCGCCGCCATCGTTCTGACGAACTCCGGATCCTTGACGGCGATGGAGCCGAGGATCACCCGGTCGATGCCGAGGTCGAGGTAGCGCTTGATGGTCGCTTCGTCACGGATGCCCCCGCCGAGTTCGAGTTTGACGTTGCAGTTCTCGCGGATCTTGACGATCTGGTCGAGGTTTTTCGGTTCCCCGGCGAAGGCGCCGTTGAGATCGACGAGATGGACCCACTCCGCTCCCATCTCCTCAAAAGTTTTTACCAGTTCCCACGGTTCGTCGGAGTAGATTTTCGCACTCTCCATCAGGCCTTTGGTGAGGCGGACCGCCTTGCCGTCTTTGAGGTCGATTGCCGGAAATATCGTCATTTAGAGTCCTATAAAGTTTTTCAGTATCTGGAGCCCGTTTTTATGGCTCTTTTCGGGGTGGGGCTGAATGCCGAGGATGTTGTCGTGGGCCACGGCGCTGGTGAAACTGTAGCCGTACTCCGTCCTCCCGATGCTGTCGCCGCTCTCGTCGCAGACCGCGTGGAAGGAGTGAACGAAGTAGAGGTAGTGGGCGTCGTCGAGCTTCTCGAAAAGCGGGTGCTCCTTGGTGAACATCCGGTTCCAGCCCATGTGCGGAACCTTGAGCGGGTGTTTGAAGCGCTTGGGTTCGAAGGCTTGAACCCGCCCCTTGATGAGTCCGAGCCCCGGGTTGGTCCCGAACTCGTCGCTCTCGTCGAAGAGCAGCTGCATCCCCAGGCAGATCCCCATCATGTAGCGCCCGGAGCGGGCGTAGCGGCGCAGCGCCTCGTCCATGCCCCGCTCGTTAAGGTGCGCCATCGCGTCCCCGAATGCGCCGACCCCCGGAAGGATCAGTTTGTCGTAATATTTGAAGCGTTCCGGGTCGGAGACGACCTCCGCTTCCGCCTGCAGCAGCGTAAACGCGTTGCGCACGCTGGCGAGGTTCCCCATGTTATAGTCTACGATACCTATCATTCGTCACTGCTCTTATTGGTAAATTTGATGTAAATCGCCAGCCCGATAAGCAAAATGGCAACGCCGCCGATGATGTAAACGGCATAAATGAGCATGCCGGGTTCCGTCATCGCGGACTTGAAGACCAGCATCAGCGCCTCGATGGAGAGGGCAATGATGATCGACCCCAGGAACCGCACCATCGTCTTGTGCGGATCGAAGGTCGTCCCCTTCCGGTAGCGCCCCAGCACCTCTTCCTCGAAAAGGGTTTTCACCAGATCGAAGATCGCCAGGGAGAGGGTCAGCAGAATCGTCGCCTCGAAGATCTCTTTGATGTCGATGCGGTGGAGATGGATGCCGTGAACGAAGAACTGCTCGATCCCCTTGACGAAGAGCAGCAGTGCGATCATCGCCAGCGCCACGGAGAATCCGGTATAGGCGTAGCGGAAAATCTTGCCGAAGAAGGTCGCCGCCGCCATGGGGTGCGCGATGCGCAGCACCATATCCAGCGGCATGTCGAGGCAGGCGACGTAGCGGATGTTCCCCTCTTCGTCAAAAATCGGCTGCGACGCCGTCACCGTCAGCTCCTGGGTGATCAGGGAGGGGTAGGGGTCGGTGATGGTGCAGCGTTTCTCCCGCATGGCGCGGTAGTAGTAGGCCCGCTCCGCACGGCTGAGCCCGTTGTCCTCTTCCAGGATCTCTTTGCGGGTATGGGTCGGGGTGACCTGAATCCCTTTCTCGTCAAGAAGATAGATCCCCTCGCAATCTTTCAGGTCGCCTTTGATCTTCTGCAGACGCGACATGATCGATTCGACCGAAACCGACGGGAGCCGATTGGGCAGATTTTTGGAAAATAGGTAGCAGAAATAGGCCCGGGCCTTCGTCCGGATCTCTTCAAAGTTCTGAATGTCCCGAGTCTCCATCGTATCCGTTTCCTTCATCTGAAGGCCGATGCGTGCCGCACCGGCTTGATTGCACTGCGCCCTGATCGTGTCGCGCACTTTTGTCCATATATCGACGCGATTATAGCGTAGGCTCGTTCTATCCCTCTTTAAACCTCCGGTTGGAGATTAATACGCATTACGTTATAGTTTCGAAAAAAAGGGGAAGCATCCGGTGATCGCATTTCGGTTATTTCAGTTGCTGGTCTTCGTGCTCTACCTCTTTCCCTACCGTTGGCGCCGGAGGTTTTACGCGTTTCTGGCGCGTGTCGCCTACGCCGTCGACGGCAAGCACAAACGGGTGATCCGGCAGAACCTCGACTTCGCCTTCGACGGAACGCTCGATGCCGCCGAAATCGAAACGATCGGGCGCTACTGCTACCGCAACGCCGCCTTCGCCTTCACCCAGGTGATCGAAAACCGCGTACTAAGCCCCGAAGCCATCGGCGAACGGGTCCGCTTTGAGAACCGTGCCCCCGTCGATGCCGCCGTCGCGGCGGGACGTCCCGTCATCTTCGTCACCGCCCACTACGGAAACTGGGAGATCGCCGGAGCCGCCATCAGCAATTTCCTCATCCCCATCACCGTCATCTACCGCAAGCTCAACAATCCCCATTTCGACCGCTACCTCTACGAATCGCGCCGCGCCATCGGCATCGAGACCGTGGAAAAGAGCGGGGCCGCCCGGGCCCTGGCGAAGATTCTGAAATCCGGCGGCGCCGTCACCCTCCTGACGGATCAAAACACCAGCCGACGCGACGGCGTTGCGGTGAAGTTCTTCGGTAAAACCGTGCACCAGACGGCGACCCCCGCCTTTCTCGCCCGCAAATACGACGCGGCGCTCATCCCGCTCTACACGACGACCGAAGATGACGAGTACTACACCGTCACCTTCGGCGATCCCATCGAAGTGGCGAAGAGCGACGATGCCGAACGCGATGTTTTCACCGCCACTCAGGCTCAGGCGCAGTGCCATGAAACGGCCATCCGCATGGCGCCGAAATTCTGGTTTTGGTGCCACCGCCGCTGGAAAACCGACCACCCGGAAATCTACCGAAAGCCCTGAGAAATCCCCCGTTTTACGTCCCTCCGTCTCCTGCTGCCTCCTCACCGTTTTCCTGCCCGGAAACCACGTGTATCTTCAAAGAAAACAGGTGATGATTCCATAAGAGCGCCTTAAAATACTTATTATTAATATTTAACGAATTCGTAACAGTTTCGTATTAGGATTCGGTTATGGCTGCATTCCCGGGAATGGAATTTAGACCTTAAACTCCAACGCAACCAATACTATTCGCAGTACCCAAGGAGGCACAGATGGATCACATCGGCTTGTTCCCCCTCTTCTACTTCCCCGACATCGGCTCAGCGTGGCTGATGGGGATTACGGGAACCATTCACATCCTGGCATCGCACACTTCGGTCGGCGCCGCCATACTCTTCGCATTTCTCGCCCACAAGGCTTACACGGAAGACCGTCCGGAGCTCTACGACTACATGAAGAAATACGGCATGTTCCTGCTGATTTTCTCCTACGTCATCGGTTCCATCACCGGTCCTGGGATCTGGTATACCGCCACGGCGGCCAGTCCGAGGGGGATCAGCGCCCTGATTCACAACTTCGTATGGGTCTGGGCCACGGAGTGGGTCTTCTTCATCTATGAGGTCATCGGGGTCTTCGCCCTGGTCTACTTCATCGGAAAGATCGACCGTAAAACCCACCTCAAGCTCACTTACACCTTTGCGCTGGCGTCCGTCGGAACCCTGATGCTGATCATCGGCATCATCAGTTTCATGATGTGGCCCGGTACCGACGCGTTCTACGCGACCGGCTCCTCCAGCGACGCCTTCTTCGGGATCAACACCTTCCCGCACATGTTCCTGCGCATCGGCTTTATGGTCATGATGTCCGGGGTCATCGGGATGGTGATCTCCAGCGCGCTGCCGGACAAGGCCCTGCGTTCGGAACTCACCCGGAAAATGGGGGTCGTGAGCATGATCGGCGGGTTCGTCACCCTGCTCTTCTTCATGTGGTACATCTCCACCCTCCCCGAGAGTGCGGAAATACTGATGGACATCTACATGCCCAACATCATCGGAACGCGTATCGCGCTGATGGTCGGCTTCTCCCTCTACTTCGCCCTGGCGATCTTCAAGCCCACCTTCATCAGCCGCCCCCTCGCGGGCGCCATGGTGCTCGTCATTCTCGTCGCGGGCCTCTGGCCGGGCGAAAAGCTGCGCGAAAGCCTGCGCAAACCCTACGTCGCCGGACAGTACATCTACAGCAACCAGATCATCGCCCGCGACGTTCCCGGCAAAGGGATCAAAAGCGAAGTGGAGCATCTGGCACAGGTCGGCTTCCTCGGGGCCAGCCCCTGGGTTCCCGAACGGCTGCGCACCATCACGCCGGAAAACCGGCTGGAAGTGGGTGAACTCCTGACGAAACGGGCCTGTTCCAACTGCCACAGTCTGGAGTCCGACGGCAAATTCCGTCCGCTGATGGACAAGATGCGCGGATGGGATGCCGAAACGATCAAGCTCTTCATGCAGGGCTCTCTGGCAACGGGTGCCATCCCGTACATGCCCAAGATCGCGCTCCCGGATGCGGAGTTCGACGCCATGGCGGCCTGGATCGCCACACAAAACCAATAAGGAGGCGCGCATGGATGCCGCAACACTCAATCTTCTTCGCGACCCGGCGGGCGTACCTTTCTACCCCCTCGTGTTCCAGGCGCTCTACGTCCTGACCTTCGCCCTGCACGCCGCGTTCGTCCTGCTGGCGCTGGGCAGCATGGGGCTCTCCCTCTTCGGGGCCGTCAAACAAAAAAGCGACGGCAACTGGGCCCGGCTGACCCCCCATCTCATCCAGACGGGTAAGTTCAGCGTCTCGATCCTGATTCTTCTGGGGATCGCCCCGCTGCTCTTCACCCAGGTCATCTACGACCCCAACTGGTACACGACCAATGCGCTCTCGGGTGTCTGGGTCTTTGCCTTCATCTACCTGCTGATCGCCGGGTACCTGACCTACTACTGGTACTCCTACGCCAACAAGAAGGGCTCCTCTTCGAACGTCCTGATCGGGCTGCTCTCTTTCGGTCTGCTGGTCTTCGCGGGGGTTTTGATGCATAACTTCGCCGTCGAATCGATCCATCCCGAACAGTGGATGGCGTGGTACGCCCCCAACGGCGTGGTCGACACCTCCGGCACGAACTTCCATATGGAGCCGGTACGCCTCGCGTTCTTCGTCAGTCTTGCGATTCCCGTCGTAGGCATCTTCATGCAGAACTACGGCCGCTTCCTGAGCACCCGCAGGGATTTTGCACCGGAGTACCTCGAATTCGCGACGAAACTCGGAACGAAACTGGCCGTCGTCGGCCTGGTGATCAGCGCCGCGCTCTACGCCCTGTGGACCCTGCAGGCCGGCGT
Source organism: Sulfurimonadaceae bacterium (assembly GCA_050292215.1). Taxonomy (GTDB): domain Bacteria; phylum Campylobacterota; class Campylobacteria; order Campylobacterales; family Sulfurimonadaceae; genus SZUA-415. Next base: position 87,885 of record JBNKLF010000003.1, read on the forward strand.
GCTGCTGCACCCGCTCTCCATCGCGACGGTCATCTCCGTCGTCATTCTGCTCGTCATGGCGGCGCGCAACAGTAACAGCTACGTCACCACCGGCGTGCTCGTCGTCGTGGCCCTGCTCATCTCGGCGGTCCGCGAATACGTCAAGTACGCCATCATGGCCGACATCGGCTACAGCATCTACGACTACCCGATGAACATCGACTGGCCTTCGGTCGTCATGTTCCTGCTCACCTTTGTCTTCCTCGGCTTTACCGGGGTCGCCTACATTGCGACCATGGCTTGGAACGTCGGGAAAAGCGAGGGGGTATTTGACGCCGAGAACCATGCGGCAACCCGCAAGCTCGGGTCGGTCACACTCTGGGTCCTCGTGGTCTGGTGTCTGGTCTACTTCGCCTGGGGGATGATCACGCTCTTCGCGAACGTACTCACCTAAAGGGACGCAACGCCGGGAACTCCCGGCGCCGTCATCATCAGAGGAGGGCCGAACCGTCCGTAAACCTCCTTAAAGATTCAAAGCAGCAGCGGCTCTCCTCTGATGATGACTGCCTCCCCGCATCAGGCGGGGTAGTGGGCCTTCAGTGCTCCGTAGAGGGCTTCGGGCGAAAGTTCGCCGTTCTCTTCCCAGATCCGTTTCATGACGACATTGTCCTCTTCGCCGTTCCAGATTTTGACGTAGTTCCCCTCTTTGTACCCGTGGTCCTGACGAAACTGGTTGAGGATGTTTTTCCCGACGTAGAGGCGGTAGAGTGCGGAGAGGTCCAGGGAACTCATGCCGGTCAGGACGAAGAACTCTTCCAGCAGACCGTTCAGGTCGAATCCCTCCCCCGTCAGCGCGTGGCGCATCACCTGTTCGATCTGCGCCATCAGCGCCTCGGGCGTTGCGAAGGCGACCCCGGGAAGAGAGATCGCGCCGTAACCGGGCATCTGCGAGATACGGTGCGCCAGATCTTCAATCGACCCCAGCGCCGCGTTGCGGTACTCCTGCAGCGCCAGGCTCATGACGAAGTGCCAGACGTCGACCACCTCGATCTGCAGATTGGCCCAGTCGGGCTCCTGGTTGATGCTCTTCCAGTGTTTCCATGCGAAGGAGTCGATCATCTCCGCGCACTCCATGTAGATGCACCGTTTCCAGTCGATCTTCTTGCCGTTTTTCGTCGTTCCCGCTTCCCAGTTTTCCCCGTTGGTCGCATCGTTGAGCTGCTGCTGCAGCTGCAGCATCTGTCGTGCCTTATCCATCCTCTTCCTCGCTCTCCAGTAATTCTTTGACGGCTTTGCTCATCTCTTTGTCGGCAAAGCCCTTCCGCATCACGTATTCGACCCCTTCGATGTCGTTGAAACTGTCGGGGTCGGCATTGCTCAACATGATGATCATCGGTTGCAATGATACCTTCTTTTTGAAGGCGTTGATAAACTGCCGGCTTGAAAAGCTCTGCAGGGTGTCTTCGACGATCAGCAGCCCCGGCTCCTTCTCGTAGGACCATGACAGCGCCTTGCGCTCGTCCACAAAGGCCTCCACGAGAATCGAACGGTCGACCCGGGTCACCAGTGATTTGAGCCGCATCGCGTCCTCGATGTCGTGGACCAGCACCAGGACGCCCTGATGTTCGAGGGAGTCGAGGTAGTCGTAGAGTTCAAAGAGCTCCTGCTGTTCGGTCGAGAGGAGTTCCGGGTCGAGGGTGTTCAGGTAGTAGCGCAGGTAGGTTTTGGCGCAGTAGTCTCCCTGGATATGGGACTGTTCGAAAAAGTGTTTGATGATCCTCGACTTTTTCGCCTGGCGCCAGAGCAGATCGTCGAACATGAAAGCCTGGGCGTCGAGGATGTAGAGGATCTGGGAGCGGTAGGTGCGTGAGGCTTCGGAAAATTCGTCGAAGAACCCCTGGTGGTGTTCGTGCTCGAACTCCTTCATAATCCGGGAGGCCTCCCGGTAGCGCTCGTTGAGCGATGCGATCAGGTGGATGGTGTCGACGTAATTCTTCTTGATCGAACGAACCTCCGTTTCCAGCTCTTCGTACTTCGGGGAGAGCCGCAGGGTGCGCTGCAGCAGCTCCTCCTTGCTCTCCAGCGCTTCGGAGAGCTGCTGCTCGGCGACGTGCAGCCTTTTGAGTTCGGCGAAACTGAACTCGGCGTCGTAGCGCAGCTGCACGTAATCGGGCTGCCGGGAAAGGAACACCTTGTCGAAGGCGACGTCGGGATAGGTCGCCTTGCTGCGGTAGTCATCATACACCTGACTCATCTGCATCAGGTCGTCGCGCATCGCCTTGAGCTCGGGGGTGATGAAGTGGGTATCGAGTTCGGTCAGGTTGTTGTAGGTGGTAAAGAGAAAACGGCGGATACGCAGGAAATCGAGCCGCCCCTTGGCCGACTTGTACATCGTCCGTTCCTGAATCTCGGCGTCAATGCGCTCGAAATATTCGCGGATCGCCCGCGAAGGCGTCACCTTCAGACGAATCGAGGAGACGATGGGGGCCTCGGGGTCGAACGCAGGGGTGGAACCCGCCTCTTCGTCACGGCGCACGGAGGAACCGGCCGCTTCCTCCGCCTTACGGCTGATGTCGAACGCTTCATCCGCTTCGGGGACGAAAACGACCTCCATTCCCGCCGCGGGCAGCGCGTCGTAATCTTCCCACGACTCGATGTCGAAGCGGTACTTCTCTTTGCCCGCCGTCATGATGATGCCGACGCCTTCGTTGGCGTTGTAGTAGAGTATCTTTCCGCTGGTTCGCATACCCTGCATTGTACTTGAAGGCGGCTGAAACCAAACCTGAATCCACGACGTTAAAAGCAGATGGTACAATTACGCCATGCAACGCATCAACTGCCGAATCTGCCAGCACTACTTCGTCACCTGGGAAAAGCAGCGTCCCCACGGCTGCCGGGCCTACGGTTTCAAGTCCCCCAACATCCCCTCGCAGGTGGTCCAGCGCACCACCGGAGAGCCCTGCGGTTTCTTCACTCCGAAGCCGCGTCCCGCATCCACGTAAGTTTCGTTCCGAAACCGAGCCGGTTGTCGGTCAGTTTCATCCGTTCGGGCACCACGACCCAGAGCGTCGGTCGCATCGCCCTGGCGTAGGGAAACGCTTTGAAATAGGCTTTAGCCTCCATCTCCGTCGCTTTGCGCATGGTCCCGTCGAACTGAATCCCGCGGATCTTGCCCACCGTCGTCGTCTCCAGGGCGACGGTTCCGGCGACGGCGGCGTTTTCGGAAACGTTGCGGATGTGCCGGGTATCGGGATCGGAAGCGACAACAAAGTGTACGGTATCGGGGAGATAGGCATAGAAGAGACTGCATGCCCACGGGGTGTCGTCCCGGCTGGTCGCCAGGGTCATCAGATGGTGTTCGGCGAGAAACGCCTCGATCTTTGCAAGTGTCTGTTTCATGAACAGACGTATTGTACTACATCAAACCGTTCAGGAGCGCTTTTTGGAAGCTTTCTCCGGTGTGTCGGCACCTTTTACGCGGTTCTTTTCCGGCGCTGCTGACGCAGCAGTTTTCTTTTTGGCCGCCTCACGGGTCTCCTTTTCCATGTATTTGAGCTGAGTTTTCGCCTCTTCGAGGGCAATCTCGAGCCGCTTGATCCGCTTGAGCATGTTCGTATCGACGCTGACGCGGTACCCCTTCTTCACCCGGACCGATCCCAGGCTCCCCTTCTTGATCTGCTTGTAGATGGTTTTGTCGCTCTTGTCCACAAGCTCGGCATACGCTTTGACGCTCATCGGTTTCACCCTTGCTCCTTATGCGCTTTTGTGGCTCAGGCGCTGAAGGTTGACGAACCAGTCATCGGAAAAGTAACGTCGATCGCGGTGCACGGAGATGTGTATCGCATCCTCGCAACGGCGCAGATCTTCGATCGCGTCGTCGGGGACCTCCAGCTCTTCGCAGCAGTAGATATAGGCGACTTCGTCGTCGTATATGTCCTGCCACACCCAGCCGTTATCCAGATCCTTGATGAGAAAGGTCGTCTCTTTCATCGCAATCACCTTCGGTTTGTTGGTGACAGTCTAGAAAGCGGAGGTTGCGAAAGCGTTACGAGTTGTTTACGAACGGGTTACAGGGAGGAGAAGCGCCGCATGATTGGAAGCGCTTTTTTCCGGGGAGGTGATGTAGCGGTAGCCGTCGTAGAGGGTATAGCCGCCGTAGGCGATGACGGCGATGGAGGCGAGCCGCACCATCAGGTGGCGCAGGCTGCTCTGCTTGAAAAGGCCGACGAAAAAGCCGAGACTGAAGAGCGCGGGCAGCGTGCTGAGGCCGAAGACGCCCATGACGACCCCGCCCCAGAGCGGACTGGCCGTACTCGCGGCGGCAATGGCGAAGAAGTAGACGAAGCCGCAGGGAAGCAGACCGTTGAGAAGGCCGAGAATGAAAAAGCTCGAGAGGCTGCGGCGCCCGATAAGGTTTTTGAAACTGCGGCGGTACCACGCGCTCGAAGAGATGGTATGTTCGATCACCGTCAGAAAGCGCACCTTGCCCAGCAGCGAAAGACCCGCCAGCACCATCGCCACGCCGGCGACGAGCAGCAAAATGCCGTTGGCGGTGTTGCTGAAGCGCGTCACGCTGCCGAGGTAGCCGAAGACCACCCCCAGCAGCACATAGGTCCCCGTCCGTCCCAGGGAGTAGAGCAGGTGCGCCACCGCCTGCCGGGTACGGCTCCACTCGATGTCGATCTTGCTGCTCGAATAGGCGATGACGATCCCGCCGCACATGCCGATGCAGTGACCGAAAGACCCCATAAAGGCGATCATCATAATGGAGAGTAGGTCGAGGGTTGCCACGTCGTATTCCTTTTTTCGGGGTCTATTCTAGCGATGTTGCGTTACACCGCCGTTAACCGGGCGGTACCCTACGCTTTAAAGGTTTTGAACAGGTAGGGTTCGAGCGCTTCGGGGGCGGAAATTTCCCGTTTTTCCATCATCATGGTCGCCAGTTCGTCGTTGCTGAGGGTATCGTAGATGTCGTAGACGCTGTGCATGTTGTAAAAGCTGCGGATGAACTCCAGCAGCAGCATGAAGTTGTCATGTCCCTGCGGGTTCTCCCGCGTCGTTTTATACTCTTTGAACTGATCCCAGTTAATCGTTACCATAAGGGAAAGCGTATCGATTTTTTACTTAAGAACCGACCCTCCCCCTCCCCTATACCGCCGCAAGGAATTCAAGAAATCGCCGGTTGTGCCGATTTAAGGGGATCACGTCAAGGAGGATGCGATGCAACCGTTGGAATCGAAACTTCGCGACAGCCTGCAAGGCGGTGCCCTCGTCGGGCGCCGGATGCACCCGCTGGCCCGTCATATGCTCAAGACCGTCAGAACCCGCCCGATCTACCTGAAAACGCCCGCTCCAGCCTCCTGAGCGCCTCGTCCATCAGAGGGGTCGGTACGGCGAAGTTGAGCCGCATGAATCCCGCCCCTTCTCTTCCGAACGTCGTTCCCGGGCTCAGCCCCAGCTTCGCCTCTTCGATGAAAAAGCGTCGCAGCTGCCGTCCGCCGAGCTCCATGCCCCCGCACTCCAGCCATGCCAGGTAGGTCCCTTCCGGAGCACGCATCGTCACGGAAGGGGCGTGGGCATCGGCCCAGGCCTGCAGACGGTCGCGGTTGGTACGCAGATGTTCCAGCAGCGCTTCAAGCCACACCTCCCCCTCCCGGTACGCCGCTTCGAATCCGGCATGGGCAAATACCGTCCCCTCGGCAAAGTGAATGCTCCGGTGTACCCGCATGAACCGCTCCCTGAGTACCGAATCCGAAATCGCGACCGTGGAGACGGCAAGGCCGGCGACGTTGAAACTCTTCCCCGGTCCCATCGCCGTCACGCACAGCGACTGCGCTTCCTCCCCCAGCGACGCGAAGGGAACGTGGCGGGCGGGGGCGAAGACCAGGTCCGCATGAATCTCGTCGGCGAAGACGACGATGCCGTGTTCGGAGCAGATCGCCGCAAGCTCCCGCAGCTCATCCTCCTTCCAGACCCGGCCGACCGGGTTGTGGGGCGAACAGAGCAGCAGCAGTTTCGTCTTTGCATCGATCTTGGCACGCAGATCCTCGAAGTCGAAGGTGTACTCCCCCGCCTCCGTCCGCCTAAGGGGGTTGGTCACCACCTCCCGGCCGTTGTTTTCGATGCTGGTGAAGAAGGGAAAATAGACCGGCGGCTGCACGACGATCCTGTCGCCGGGTTCGGTAAAGGCCTGGATGGCGACGTTGATGGAGGCGACTACGGAGGGGGAGTAGGCCATCCACTCGCGCTCCGGCCGCCACCCGTGCCGCCGCTCCATCCACGCCATCTGCGCCTCGAACGCGTTTTGGGGCATCTCTTCGTAGCCGTAAATCGGGTGTGCCGCCCGACGGCGCACCGCGTCCAAAACGCAGGGTGCCGTTTCGATGTCCATGTCCGCCACCCACATGGGAAGAACGTCATCGGTACCGAAAAGTTTTTTCCGCAGGGCGTACTTCTCCGCATGGGTGCCGCTGCGGTCGGTGACCCGCTCAAAAAGCTCTTTCATCGCCTCAGCGCTTTTTCCAGACGCTCATCTGCGCTACGGTGTGCTGGTACTTCCGGGCCGTCTCACGGATGACGAAGGGGAGGTCGCGGGTGTGGACCAGTTCGAACCGTTCGGAGAGACGCATCACCAGGGTCTCGAAGGTGTGCAGCGGTTTGCCGCTTGCCTCCGCGTAGCCGCCGAGCCAGTGCTCCTTGCGGGTGTGCTCTTCCGTCCAGGTGTAGGGGGAAGTGAGGATCAGCAGACCCCCTTCATTGAGGCGCTCATGCACCGTGTCGAGAAAGAGGCTCGGTTCATAGAGCCGGTCGATCAGGTTGGTCGCCACGATGAGGTCGTACCCGGCGAAATGCTCCTTGAGGTTGCAGGCGTCGCCCTGCCAGAAGACGACCTTCTCTTTCACCCCTTCCAGGCCGAACTCCGCCAGGGAGTGCTCCTGCAATGAGGTCAGTTCCCCCTCTTCGATGCGCCGGTAGCGGACCGCGCCTTCACGCTGCAGGGCGACTCCCACCTGGATGAAACGGGCGGAGAAATCGATGCCCGTGACGCTGTCGTAGTGGCGGGCCAGTTCAAAGGAGAGACGCCCCGTCGCGCACCCCAGGTCAAGGGCGCTTTTGCGCGACGCCCCCCGGGCATACCCGGCGATAGCTTCCGCGCAGGCTGCCGGAAAGTTCGGCACGCCGAAATACTCCGGCCCGTAGTGGAACTCGCAGTACTGGGCAACCGCCTCGTCGCTCTCGTAACGACTGAAGGCCGCTTTCCCCAGCGGCGGCGCCTCGACGTATCGGAACCCCGCGTGCTGATAGAAGTGGCGCCGGAACGCATAGCGCGCGTGCTTCATGATCTCGTTGCCGGTGCTGATCCACGATCCTCCCTTGATGAGGTTGTGACGCCCGTCGAAGGTCGGGGTCGAGAAGTCGTCATAAACGGGGTGGGTCTGGAAGCCCTCGAAGGCGTCGATGGGAGTTTCGGTCCACTGCCAGACGTTGCCCACCACGTCAAACAGCGCGCCGAACGCGAACTTGTCCACCGGGCAGGAGGAGGCGAAGTAGCGGAGGTTGACGTTCGCCTTCGTGTCGTCGAACTCCGGAACGTCCTCGATCCCCGCGTACTCGTACAGCCGGTACCACTCCGCCTCCGTGGGAAGGCGGTAGGAGCGTTTCTCCCGCTCGCTTTTCCAGCGGCAGAAAGCCCGGGCTTCGAGGCAGTTGACGTCCACCGGCCAGTCCCAGGGCATCTCGATGCGTTGGGCCAGGGCACGGTAGTGCCACCGGCCGTTGCGGTCTTTCTCCCAGAAGGGGGGATGCCCGGCCTTCCGAATCTCGAGGAACTTCCGTCCCTCCTCGTCCCAGTAGCGCGGCTGTGCGTAACCTCCCGCTTCCACGAAGGGAAGGAATTCGCCGTTACTAACCAGGAACTTCGATGCTTTGAAAGAGGCGACCTCGACGGTGTGACTGCCGTACTCGTTGTCCCAGCCGTAGAGATGATGTTCCCGCGTCTTGCCGAGGTGCATCGTCGCGCCTTCAATGTCGACCAGGCCGTTCTCCGGGGCCTTGACGCTTTCGCGACAGATAGGGAAAAAGCCGGTATCGACGATGTCGTGAAGGGGCATCTGGCGGTGAAGCACACTGGAGGTCTCGATGTGGATGCGTTCGTGTTCGATCCCCATCAGGAGGATCCAGAAGGGGTCCTCCTCCCGGATGGGAAGGGTAAGCGGGAGCAACGTGATCAGGCCGTCCACCAGGGTGCGCACCGCATCGCGGTACTCCCGCACCGCATCGACTTCGGGCCAGCGGTAGTGTCCCTCTTCAAGATCGTCCCAGCTCATCTCATCGACACCGATGGCGAACATGGACTCGAACTCCGGGTTGATCCGCTCTACGATCACCTGCCCCAGCACCAGCTTGTTGACGTAAAACGCGGCCGTATGGCCGAAGTAGAAAATCATGGGATGGCGGGTCGGTTCGGACTGTTTGTAGAAGACCTCATCGGATCTGAGGACCTCGAACACCTTCTCGAAGAGGTCGTAGGTCTTGTGAAAATAGTCGCGGATCTCCTCCCGCTTTCTGTCGGGGTCATCCCCGATCAGCGTCACCGGAAGGGTGTGCAGGCTGTTCACGGCGTTTCCTTTTTCGGATAGTCTGCTATATTGTAGCGAAACTATCCCCCCCACCTACCCGGGCGTCAGCCCACATTACTGCTTCGGGTTCGCCTGCGCTTCCACGGCGGCGCGTTCTTCTTCGGAAAGCGGTGCGTAGTGTCTCGGATATGACCAACCGTACCCCCAGCGAAAGGGGGTAGGCAAATAGGGCGACCCGCCGGCACGGACTCCCGAGAGCATCACCTTGGCGATCTTCGGCTCCCCCAGTGCCGCGACACATTCACGCAGCCGCTCATCGGCGGCAATCCGTTCCGCTTCCGTTCCCCCTTTCCAGTAGGCGTAATCATGCTCGGTGCAGCAGGCCAGCCAGAGTTCCCGCTGCTTCAAGGTTCCATCGGGGAAAAGAGAGCAACCGTCCGAGGTGAACGGCATCAGGTCCGCGGCGGTCAGCGCCCCCCACCCGCACATCAGAAGCGCTATCGTACGGGTTGGGACTTTCCCATTCCGTTGCCCTTTTACAAGCGCAATATCCCCGTTCATTTTAAATCGATACGACGGCGTATCGCCTCGACATCCAAAGTTTCAAGCAGTGCCACGATATCGGGGTAGAACGTTTCATGATACCCGAAACCACCGTTACGGAACTCGTCGATTGCCTGCCGTCGCGGCCACCCTTCCACCACCATGCGATATGCGGCGATGACGGCACCGGTGCGGTCCGAACCATGCCAGCAATGTACCAGCAACGGCGCTTTGCGATGCGTGATGATCTTCAAAGCCTCCGTCAATTGTGTTTCATTGAGCGCCCCCGTATCGATCGCAATACGATGCAGCGTCATCCGCGTGGCGGAAGCCTCATCGTCGTCGGAATGGAATTCGCGCAGATTCAGCACTTCGCCGATACCCAGGCTAGAGAGCTCCGAAAACCCATCCGTACCGGGCTGTTCGGACCGGTAAAGTCCGTCACTCACCCTGTAGAAGTTTCCGACACTCGATCCGATCACCGGTTGCGCCCACTCAACGGGACGTACCCTGAGGTCGGTGGCGGCAAGACTGGCGACTATTATCATGAACATCCAAATGACTTGCTTCACTTTTTACTCCTTGAACAACGATACTCCGTCTGCTAAAAAAGCGTCAAGACGGCAACCAGCAGCACATAACTCAGCGTATTGGCCAGCAATGCCGTTTTGAACGGTGCATTGATCGTAAATTTCCACGCCAGCATCTTCAAAACAGCTCCTTCAATGACGACACTGAGGATATAGGCAAGTAAAAATCCCAACATCACGTACTGCCCGAACTCCGGCCCGCGTTGCGGAAATCCCACCTCATTGATGTACATGCCGTCCGGCAGCATCTCGCTGATGGAGAGCCCGGCAAACCAGGAGATCACATTTGCAGACAGTACGAAAAGCGCTCCCTTCCAAATAGGGCTTGTACGGTTAAGAAACTGGTAGACAAGCGTTTCCGAGATCAGCACGGTACTCCACGCAGAGGCGTAAAAAAGCATGGAAAAGTAGGGTGTAGCAAAGGCCGGGATGATGACATTCGCGCTCGCAACCGTTGCCCAGCCAAAAAACAACACAATTAAAGGAAAACGCCGGGTCCCGTTTAACTCGGGTAAACGGGCTATCCACTCTCTCTCAATTTTCAATATACGTCCCTGATCTCTATCAATACGTACGCTTGACCCATCTCAATTAAAAAACATTTGCATACGATATATAAACTGCTGTTTAATTATAACATTATTCATCGAATGACAATATTTTATACCCGCTGACAATGAAATGAAAATTATTGTTGTCTACCGTCAAGATGTACCACCCGGGTCGCCAGGGACACCTCCCTCAGGAAAAATGAGAGCCCGACGACGAGGGTCAGCATGGCAATGGTGAAGAGCCCCCCGATAAACCAGCGCAGGTGTGCGCCGAGCATGACTTCGAGAAATAGCGCGGCGATGACCATACAGACCAGAAGCGCTGCGTAGGTGCCCGCGGTGATGGCGACGCTGGTGTAGTGGCGCCGCCGTTCGAGCAGATCCAGTTCGACGGCCAGCGTCTCTTCGCTGAAGTGCGCGTCGTTACGCTCCGCCAGGGCGCGTCCCCGGTCGATGATGCGCGAAAGCCGTCCCGTCATCACGTTGAGCAGACCGGCAATCCCCGTCAAAAGGAACGCCGGGGCAAGGGCAAGCTGGATCGCCATGGAGATGTTGGTGAAACTGTCGGGTATGCCGGTCATGGAAACTGCCTTCGAAGCGATATAGAGCGTATTGTATCAGACTCCGTACCGTTTCTATGCCGGGCGCGTGTCAGATGCGCTGCCTGAGTTGATCGAGAATGCGGGGGTATTCCTGCATCAGGTGGCCGATAAGAGCGACATCGAAGGTATCGATGGCGTCATGCAGCTGGCGGGCATACTCCTCGACTGCCGGGACACCATGCCGGGACGCCGCAAGGGTTATCTGCGCAGCAAAGCGGGAGATGCGCTCCATGTCATTGCTTGTTAGCGCATCGCGGTAGAGCGCATCCTCTTCAAGCTCGGAAAGTAACGCTCGGAGCGTATCGGGGTCATACTGCTCGAAACGGGCTGCGTCGGTCAGGTCGGCCACACGGGTGACGGGCGTCAGGAACCGGGAGACCTCGGCGTAGAGCTCCTGCCGGGAGACCGGTTTGCGCAGGTAGCCGTCGAAACGGTGCTCGTTGATGCGTTCAAGCTCAGCGGGCATGATCGAAGCCGTCAGGGCAATGACCGGAATGTCGTGCCGCTCCTTAATCTGCCGGGTGGCGCGGTAGCCGTCGAGTTCCGGCATCCGGATGTCCATCAGCACCAGGTCGACATGCTGCCCATCGACGGTCTCGATCGCTTCGCGTCCGTTTTGCGCTTCGAGTACCTTTACCTTCGTTCCTGCAAAACTCTCCCGCACCAGCAACCGGTTATTCGCCACATCGTCGGCAACCAGCACCACCGCCTCTTCGAAATCGATCACATTGTTCCAGCGTTCCGCTTCCAGGGGTTCTTCAGCCTCCAGTGACGCGATGTCAAGGTGCCGGAAGGTCAGGGTAAAACATGAACCCTTCCCCGGTTCGCTCTCCACCTCCAGTACGCCGTCCATCAGTGTCGCCAGTTTTCGGCTGATGGAAAGCCCCAGACCGGTACCGCCGTAGCGGCCGACATCCTGATTCGCCTGCTGTTCGAAAACGTCGAAGATCTTTTCACGCGACTCGGGGGCGATTCCGATGCCGCTGTCGGCGACACTCACAGAGAGGTCGACCTTACTCAGGTGCTCCTTCACTTCATTGACCCGAAGAGCGATACGGATGTGCCCCGCGTCGGTAAACTTCAGCGCATTCCCGACCAGGTTGAAGAGGATCTGACGCAGCCGTACCGGATCGACCAGCACCACTTCCGGAAGCCGATCGTCGATCTCCAGCTCCAGGTCCAGCCCTTTCTGCCGGGCCTGCAGTGAGAATACGGCCACCAGCTCCTCCAGCAATCGTCGCAGGCTGGTCGCCCGATTGACGATCTCGAACTTGCCCGATTCAATCTTGGAGAGGTCGAGAATGTCGTTGATGAGGGCCAAAAGGTTCTCTCCGGAATTGCGAATGGTCTTGACGAAAGATTTCAGGCGGCTCTCTTCAAGGGCATCGTCAAGCAGCTCCGCAAATCCAAGAATGGCGTTCATGGGGGTGCGAATCTCGTGACTCATATTGGAGAGAAATTCCGATTTCGCCCGGTTGGCGCTTTCGGCCTCGTTCGTCGCTACCAGCAGTTTCTTGTTGAGTTCCTTGAGGGCATGCTGCGCCTCCTTGCGCTTGGCGACCTCGACGGAGAGGCGACGGTTCCAGAAGAGGGATGCGGCGATGATGATCACGAACACGGCAACGATCTGCTTCAGCAGCGTGTAATCGATCTGTTTGTCATAACGGACCTGGACCCACTCGTTATAGATCCGGTCCCGCTCTTCCTGGTCAATGGAATCGATCACCTTGTTGATCACGGCAATCCCCGTCGTCCCAAGCTCTTTTCGCAACGCGAAGCTGAAAGAGAATTTGTACTCGCTGATCCCCGCGACCTTGAGGTTGGAAAAGCCTCGTTTTTGGATGTAGTTGCTCATCACCGGCAGCAGGTCGATATAGACATCGGCTTCTTTCTTCACAATCCGTTCCATCGCTTCGTAGATGTTCTTGACAATCACATAATCGATCTCGGGATGGTCACGCCGCATCAGTTCCGTCATCGCGTACCCCTCGATCAATACGACTTTCTGACCGGAAAGATGCCGGATGTCGGCGATGAAGGGGTCATCCTTGCGGTTGACAAACACCAGCGGCATCACGATGTAGGGGTCGGTGAAATTCGTCACCGCTTTGCGGGATGGTGTTTCAGAGACGCAGGAGTACATGTCCGCTTCACCGCTGTTGATTTTGGCGACACTCTGGGCCCAGGAGTCCGTCGGCAGCCGTTCGAAATCGATCCCCGTCTTCTCTTCAAGTTTTACGAGATAGCTGCTGACAATGCCCATATAGCGGGTACCGTCGTTGGAGAGGTACTCCAGCGGTTCCCAGTCGTTGTCGATGACATAACGGATGACACGATGCGATTCGATCCACTCCCGTTCCGCCTGAGTAAAGTTGAGCAACTGGTCCGCCGGTCCGAGGTTCTCACGCCACCGTTTGCGGATCGCCTGTTCTTCCCGGGGGGAGATGGCGGCAAGACTCTTGGCGATGATACCGTAGAGCAGCGGGTTTTCCCGATCGATTGCAACGCTGACGGCGGTGGTAAACTCGTCGATCTTGGCGTTGATAGAGAGGTTGTTGAGGAGGTATTTGTTGATGATATAGGTGCTGACGGCGAGATTCCCGACATAGGCATCGGCCTGGTGCAGGGAGAGCTGTTCTAGCGCTTCCTCGTTGGAGTGCGTCAGTTTCAGCACGATTCCAGGGTATTTTTCGGCCAGCCATTCGTGAATGTAGGAGTCCCGGTTGATCGCCACGGTCCGCCCCTCAAGTTCGTGAAGCGTGTGAAACTCCCTCTCCCCGACACGCCCGACGATGACCATCGGTACCGTCAGGTAGGGATCGCTGAATCTTAGGTAGACCGACCGCTCATCCGTCTTCACGGCGCAGGCCAGTCCATCGAATTCATGCCGCTTCATCCGGCTGAGGATGTCGGACCAGACCCCCGAAACCACTTTGACTTTCAGCCCGCTCTTGCGTTCGATAAGCCGGGCATATTCGCTTGCCAGCCCGGAGTGGTTGCCGTTACGATCGGTAAATTCGAAAGGGGGCCATCGGTAGTCGGCTCCGAGGGTGACCACCGGGTGGGCTTTGATGTAGGCCTGCTCTTCGGGCGTAAACTGCGGCTGGGCCTGCAGTAAATAACCCCATACGAGCATCCAGAAGAGCAGCGTTCGCATCACCGGAACGTTACTCGTCTTCGATGATGCAGCGGAACCGTTCGAGATGCGTCTCGAAAATCTCCACCAGGTAAGGATCGAACTGCTTGCCCGCCAGACCGATGATGTATTTGGCGGCCTCTTCAAAGCTCCAGGACTCCTTGTAAACCCGCTGATGGGTCAGGGCGTCGAGAACGTCGGCGATGGCGACGATGCGGGCGTAGATATGGATCTCCTCCCCCTTCAGCCCCCGGGGATAGCCCGAACCGTCCCACTTCTCATGGTGCTGGTAGGCGATGTAGTCTCCCGCTTTCATCAGTTTGCGATGGGAGCGTTTGAGAAAATTGTGGGCGTTGGTGGTATGCGCCTGCATCACTTTGAACTCTTCGCCGGTATAGCGTCCGGGCTTGTGCAGGATCTCGTAGGGAATCGTGATTTTCCCGATATCGTGCAGCGGAGCGGCGAAGTAGATGTCGTCGATCTCGTCGCCGCTCAGGCTTCCGTGCAGCGTCGCCATAAGTCGTGAGACCTCAGCAACGCGCTTGATGTGCTTGCCGGTCTCATCGGAGGTCGCCTCCATCAGTTCCGTCAGCAGATAGATCACCTCCCGCTGGTTCTCTTCGAGTTCGGAGAGAAACCGCTCGCGGCTCTGATCGATCTTTACGTGCAGATCGAGATTGTTCTGCCGCAACACCGCCTTGGCCCGGTAGAGTTCAAGATGGGTTGCCACCCGGGCGATCAGCTCTTCGGCCTGGAACGGCTTGGTGATGTAATCCACCGCACCGAGACGAAATCCCTCCGCCATTGACTCGATATCGGCTTTCGCCGTCAGAAAGATGACAGGGATCTCCACGGTTTCCGGGTTCTCCTTCAGCGTCCGGCAGACATCGAAACCGCTCATTTTGGGCATCATAATATCGAGCAGAATCAGGTCGAAAGGTTTCGTCTTGACGATTTCAAGCGCCTGGACACCGTCAAGGGCGAAAGAGAAGTTGTAGTTATTCTCCTTGAGAAAGTTCATGGCGACTTTGATGTTGTCACTGACGTCGTCGACGATCAGGACATTGAAAGAGGCATCCATCATTCGCGTGCCTTATATGGAAGATACTTCCATTATAACTCACTGAAAATAATTTTTTATTTCAATACGCAACTTACAAGGCGAATTTTTCCTCTTTCTCCATTTCAGGACATCTCGTATGGTAGCATTAGGGCAAAGGAGTCCTTGATGCTGACCAGTCCCCTGCTGACGCCCTACGCCGCACTGCTCTTCCACGGCTTTACCGAGCGTAAGGAGGGGAACCTCGCTTTCCATGTCGGCGACGACCCCGATGCGGTGCATGCACGGCAGGAGGCACTGGCGAAAAATTCCGGGTATCCCCTCGAACTGCTGGTACCTATGCGGCAGATCCACTCCGATATCGTCTGCGTCGCCGACGACGGGATGCGTTACGACGCGCCGCCGGAGTGCGACGCCCTCGTGACGAACCTGCCGGAACGTCCCCTGATGGTGATGGTCGCCGACTGTACCCCCTTGTTCCTGTTTGACCCGGAGCGGCGGGTCATCGCCGCGGTTCATGCGGGGCGGGCGGGAGCTTTTGCCAACATCGTCGGTAACACCCTCACTCGAATGGGTTCGGAGTACGGCAGCGATCCCGCCGACATTCTCGCCGTTCTCGGCCCCTCCATCGGACCCTGCTGTTACGAAGTAGGAGAAACCATTGGAGCCCAAGCGCGGGAAAAGGGGTTCGGCTACGCCATGGAGCTTAGGGAGGGGCGGCACTGCCTTAACGTCAATGCCATCGTGCTCAGGCAGCTTGAAGCGGCGGGGATCGCCATGGAACATATCGAGATGAACGGCCGATGCACCGCCTGCGAGAAGGAACGTTTCTTCTCCTACCGGGCCGAGGGCAACGGAAGCGGGAGGTTTGCCGGGGTGATTATGCTAAAGCGCGTCTGACTCGTTCGGCCAGCTGTTCGGGACGCAGCCCGAGGGAACGCTCCACGTCGGAGGTTTTCCCGTGGGCAATGAAGGTGTCTTCGTACTCGAAACTTGTAACATTGACACCGGAAATACCTTCGTCCGAAAGAAACTCAAGGATAGCGCTGGCAACACCGCCCATTTTGGCACTGTCGCTGAATACGAACCAGCGTGAATGGGTTCGGGCCATACGGCGCAGCATCTCCGCATCCAGCGGCTTGACGAACCTCAGGTCGAGCAACGAGACCGGTTCATCCAGCAGCGCCATGGCCTGCGCCGCGCGTCCGACGCCGTTACCGTAACCGATGAAGAGGACGTCGCTCTCGTTGGAGACCAGCAGCTGCGACGTTCCGAGCGCGAAAGGTGCCGACTCCGGCAGCTCCGCTTCGAGGAAACTGCCCCGCGGGTAGCGCAGGGCGCAGGGGTGTTGGTACTGCGCCGCGAAACCGACCGCCTGGTGAAACGACTTCTCGTCCCGGGGAGCGAAGAGCGTCATGTTGGGTACGGCCCGCAGGAAGCTGATGTCGAAGGTCCCCTGGTGGGTCTCCCCGTCTTCGCCGACGATCCCCGCACGGTCCATCGCGAAGACGACGGGAAGGTCCATCAGGCAGACGTCGTGAATCACCTGGTCGTAGCCTCGCTGCAGAAAGGTCGAGTAGATGGTACAAAAAGGCTTGAATCCCTCTTTCGCCAGTGCCCCCATGGAGGTGACGGCGTGCTGTTCGGCGATGGCCACGTCCCAGAAGCGCTCCGGGAACCGTTCCATCAATGCCGAGAGCCCGGTACCGCTGGGCATGGCCGCCGTCGCCCCGACGATCTTCTCATCCCGCTCCGCGAGATGCATCAGCGCCTCCGTATAGATCTGCGTCGCACTTTTCGCGGCGCTCTTTTTGCTGTTGCCGCTCTCCAGGTCGAAGGGGCCGACGCCGTGCCACTTCTCATGCTGGCCCTCGGCGATCTCGTACCCCTTGCCCTTGAGGGTCTGGGCATGGATCAGTACCGGTTTGCCCATCTTTTTCGCCGTCTCCAGCGTTTCGATCAGGCTTTTAAGGTCGTGGCCGTCCACCGGCCCGATGTACTCGATCCCCATCTCCTCGAAGAGGATGCCCGGGGTGATGAGTTTGAGCGACTCCTCCACCCGTTTGGCGATGTAGTGGGCCCCGTCGCCGAAGTTGTCGACGAAGGATTCGGTCCGCTTCTTGAATTTCTGGTAGAAGGGGCTTGCCATCGCCGAGCTGAGCATCCGGCTCAGCGCCCCGATGGGTTTGGCGATACTCATCTCGTTGTCGTTGAGGATGATGACCATGGGGTATTTGCGGTCGCCGAGTTCGTTGAGCGCCTCATAGGCCATCCCGGCGCTCATGGAACCGTCGCCGATCATCACGACGGGGATGCGGCTCCCCTGCTCGCCTTTGAGGGCGATCGCCTTGGCCGCGCCGACCCCGAGGGAGATGGAGGTGGAGCTGTGCCCGGCGACAAAGTAGTCGTGGTCCGACTCCGTCGGCTTGGTGTAGCCGCAAATGCCGCCGAGCTGACGCAGCGAATCAAAGCTCTCCCAGCGCCCGGTGATCAGCTTGTGGGCGTAGGCCTGATGGGAGACGTCGAAGATAAAAGGGTCTTTGGTGGAGTCGAAAACCTTGTGCATCGCGACGATCAGCTCCGTCGCACCCAGCGTGGAGCTGAGGTGGCCGCCGTTTTTGCTGACGACTTCAAGGATGCGCTGGCGAATGTCGGCACACAGCGTTTCAAGCTGCGGCAGGGTAAATGATGTAATATCCATAATTGTTAAACTCTATACCTGTTCTAAAAAATCGTTTCGGGTCTTCAACCCGAGAGCGCGGCGTTTTTCACCCGCTCGAACCGCTTCATCACTTCCGCGTCGATGTTTCCGGTATCGCTGATGGCGACGACGCCGCCGCGGCTGACCGCACTGTCGGAAACCACCTCGACCCGGTCAAGCGATCCCACCGCCTCGGAGACGGGCCCGTGGTCCGCCGGATTGACCCGCAGCGTCACCTTCGAGGCTTCCTGCAGTTCGGCAATCAGCTGCGCGGCGAGCGTCGAGGCGATCTTGCCCGAACGTTCGGAGAGCTCGATGGCAACCACCTCTTTGGCGATGTCGAGGGCCGCATGAAGCAGCTCGCCCTTGATCCCCTCCAGAGCCTTGCTGAATTCCCCGGCCTGCGTTTCGAGCGTCTTGACCGACACGTTGAAGCGTTCGGTCACTTCGCGCTGACGGACCGCTTCATCGCTCAGCGCCGCTTCCCGCCCGGCGGCCGCACCCTCTTCGAACGCCTTGGCGCGTTCCGTCTCCAGTGCCGCCTTGTGAACCGCTTCCATCTCCTCGATCTTCATCTGCATCTTGATGACGTTGGAAGACATGTCGTCCGCTTTTTTCAACAGCGACTCCACCAGTTCATCCCGGGAGCCGCCGCCGACGGGGGGCATTTCGGAAGTGTCGGCCGCCGGTGCGGAAGCTGTCGGCGCTGTGGGTGCCTCCTCCTCGGCAAAGACCGAGGTCCGGGTTTCGCCGCCCATGCTCAGCACTTTGAATTTGTACTTGTCGATGGCGTGGTTTTCCAGGGAGTACTTGTCGATGACGCTTTTGGTATTCATGCGGCTACTCGATCATCTCTTCCGTCTCGCCGATCTGCAGCACGCCCTGCTCTGCGAGCTGCTGAACGACCTCGACGATGCGGCGCTGCGCGCCCTCGACGTCCTTGACCTTGACCGCGCCGAGGAACTGCATCTCCTCGACGAAAGCATCCTTCGCCCGCTGGGACATGTTGGCGAAGAATTTCTCCTTGAGCTCCTCCGCCGAGCTTTTGAGGGCGAGCATGAGGTCTTTCTTGTCGACGGCCTTGAGAATCTCGCGGACCCCGTTGTTGTCCATGGTCGAAATATCCTCGAAGGTGAACATCATCTCCTTGATGGATGAAGCAAGCTGCTCGTCGATCTGTTCGATATGCGACAGGGTCGCTTTCGACGCTTTGGCACCGAGGCGGTTGAAGACGTCGGCGACGGCGCGCGGACCGCCCACTTCGACCTTGTAGCTTGCCAGAGACTCCAGCTTCGACTCCAGCACCGCACTGACGCGCTTGATGATGGAGGGGGAGATGTCGCCGAGTTTCGCCATCCGCATCGCCACTTCCGCCCGCAGGTCGTCGGAGAAGAAGCTGAGGGTCTCCGCCGCCGAAGAGGCGTCCATGTGCGCCAGAATGAGGGCGATGGTCTGGGGGTGTTCGTTGACGATGAAGTCCGCCAGCTGCTGGGGCTTGATCTTGGAGAGGTAGGAGAAGTTCTGCGTCGTCGACATGCTTTTGGAGAGACGGTCGATGACTTTCTTCGCTTCCGACTCCCCGAGCGCTTTGTAAAGAATCTCCCGGGCGTACTCCAGGCCTCCGCTGCTGAGGTACTGGTTGGACTGGATGATGGCATGGAACTCTTCGAGCACCGTCGTCGCCAGGGATTTGTCGATAGAGCGGTTCTGGGCGATGTACTTGGAGATCTCGGTAATGGTGTCGACGTTCATGTTCGAGAAGAGCGCCGCGGTCATGTCCTCGCCGAGCTGGACCATCAGAATCGCGACCTTCTCGGCCATGGACATCTCGTCGAACTGGGCTTTTAGGTTGGGGCTAAGGGTCATCTTCCGCTCCTGCTACGATGAGGTCCGCTCGGCGAGCTCTTCTTCTACGAGCGCCTGCAGCATATGGGCAACCTCGGAAGGCCGCTCTTCCACGGCACCGCGTACTTTCTCGATAAGGACCTCGTACTTGAGTTCGTCCTCGTCCATACCTTCGCCCATGCCGAGCTGGCTCTCGACCTTCTTGCGCATGGCCTGGACTTTCTCCACCAGGTCCTCCTCTTCATCATCCTCGATATGCAGGGAGGGACGCTGCATCTCCTCCTCCTCGCGGCTGAACTCGAGCATCCGCTCTGCGAAGGGGGCGATCACTTTTTTGTAAGCGACAAAGAGGATCAGGGCGACCAGCAGGTACTTCAGCACCGGTGCGAAGGGGGCGATGTACTCGTCGGTCAGCTTCGCCACCTCTCCCACCGCCCCTTTGGGTGCCATGGCCGTACTGGTCGCTTCGAACTGGAAGTTGCGCACCGTCACCTGGTCGCCCCGGTTCTCGTCGATGCCGATGCTCTGCTTCACCAGCGAACTGATGGCGTCGAGCTGGCTCTCGTCGAGGGCGACGTAGTCCATGTTGCCGGTAGGGTTGCCCTCACCGTCAACTTTCGGCTCGTACTTCCCGTCGACGACGACGGCCGCGGTGATCCGCTTGATCTTGGCGAACTCCCCCTTGGTCGTCGAAACGGTTTTGGAGATCTCGTAGTTCGTCGTCGTCTGGTTCTTGCTGTAGGTCTCCCCGGTCTGCTGCGACGCCAGTCCCTCGACGGGACCGATGTTGCTCACCGCCCCGGGAACGCCGCCGACCTCTTTGGGGGTGCTGCCTTCGCGCTTCTCCTCCAGCGACTGTTCACTGCGGACCACGTTTTCCGGGTCGTAGGTCTCGGAGGTGGAGCTGCGCTGGGAGAAGTCGAACTCCATCGTGACTTTGGCGACGACCCGTTCGTTGCCGCCGATGAAGGGCGCCAGCACGTTGACGATCTTCTCTTCGCGTTTGCGCTCTTCTCCATGCTTGTACTTCTGCTGCATGACGCTCAGTTCGCTCATCTGCACCATCTCGTCGTCGTCGCCCAGGGTCTCGCCCATGTCGTTGATGAGGGTGACGTTTTCGGGAGTCAGCTTCGGCACGGCGGAGGCGACGAGGTTCTTGATCCCCGACACCTGTTTCATGGAGAGTGCGCGGCCGTCTTGGAGCTGAATGACGACCGACGCGGTCGGGGCGACCTCCTGGGTGACGAAAAGGCTCTCTTTGGGAATGGCGAGATTGACGCTGGAACGCTCTACCGGGGCGAGGGCGTCGATGGTACGGGCCAGCTCGCCCTCCAGCGCCCGGAGGAACTTGATGTTCTGGTCGAAGCTGGTCGCCCCGAACTCCTGGTTGTCGAAAAGCTCGAAACCGACCCGTCCGTCTTTCGGAATTCCCAGGGAGGCGATGGCGATACGCTCTTTGTAGACGACGTCCGCCGGTACCTCGATGACGTTATCCCGGGGGATGCGGTAGGGGACGTTGTCTTTTTCCAGCTGTTCGACGACGCGGGCCGCATCGGCGGAAGTGAGGGAGTCGAAGAGGACCTGGTAGCCGTCCCGGGAAGCTCCCTTCGAAGTATAGACGACCAGGAAAACAAGGAAGGCGACGATACCGGCGACGGCACCGCCGATGATCAGCCGCTGGTTCGTCGTCAGTTTGCTGTAAAGCACCACCAGCTGTGAAAAAAGCGCCTTAAAATCCATTGCTACCTGTTCGTTTGGTTTTTTTCGCAGCCGAGGGAGACCGGGTCGACCGCATCATGCCGATGCGGTCCCCGCCCTACAGCAACTCGCGGGCAAGTTCAAAGAAACGGTCGTTCTCCCGGGGTGTACCGACGGTCACCCGGATCGCATTCAGCCCGTACCCGCTCAAATTCCTTACTATCATACCCTTTTTTAACAATGCATCAGCTAAGAGCGACGAATTTTGATCGTCATTCAAACACAAAGTCACAAAATTCGTAAAGCTCTCAATGTAGGAAATCCCCATCTCCCGGGCGAACGCCTCGTACCGTTTCATCTCCGAAAAGTTTTTCGCGATCGACTCCGAAACAAAGGTTTCGTCCTCCAGTGCGACCGACGCCGCTTCGAGGGAGAGGGTCGTGATGTTAAAGGGCGGCCGCAGCTTGTAGAGCGCCTCGATGACCCCTTCGGAAGCGATCCCGTACCCCGTACGCATCCCCCCGAGACCGTAGGCTTTGGAGAAGGTGCCGAGGTAGAGGACGTTCTCGAAACGTCCGACCAGGTCGGCGGGTTCGACCGCTTTGGAGGGGTCTTTCGCCTTCGTGTACTCCATGTAGGCACCGTCGACAATGACTAACGTTTCGTTATCGATCTTTTCGAGAAACGCCGTCAGTGTTTCGGCATCGATCGCGTCCCCAGTCGGGTTGTTCGGGGTACAGATGAAGATGATCTCCGGACGGTGTTCCAGATAGAGCGCGTAGAAGGCGTCGAGGTCATGTTCCTGCGACGCCGTACGAACGACTTCCGCCCCGACGTGACGGGCGTAGATCTCGTACATGGCGAAGGTGATGCTGTTCATCAGCACCTTGGAGCCGTGGGAGGCCTTGGCGTGCACGGCAAACTCGATCACCTGGTCCGAACCGGCACCGATGATCACCTGGCGGTCGGAGACGCCGAAGCGTTTCGCCAGTCCCGCTTTGAGCTTGTACATCGAGTCGTCGGGGTAGCGGGCCATCTTTCCGATGATGCCCGAAACCGCTTCGGTCACCTTCGGCGAACATCCGAAAGGGTTCTCGTTGCTCGCCAGTTTGACGATCTCCTCGGGCTTGATGCCGAATTCTCGCACGACCAGTTCGATCGGTTTTCCCGCCTCGTAGACGGTGATGTTGTCCAGTTCCGGATTGAATCTCATTGTTCACCTTTGACGTAGCTTCCCAGCCACGTGACTTCCTCGCTATGTTTTTGAACCACTTTCTGGACGTTCGCGTCGTCGATGTGGCCGTAGAAATCGATGAAGAACCAGTAGCCGAAGGTGTCGTTGCCCTTCGAGGGACGGCTCTCGATTTTGCTCAGGTTGATCTGCTCGTCGTCGAAATCCTGCAGGAAATGGACCAGGGCCCCCGCCTCGCAGGCGTCTTTGAGGCGGACGAAGAGCGACGTTTTGTCCTCGCCGCTGGCCCCGTTCTTGAAATCGCTGAGGATCACGAATCGGGTCGTGTTGTTGTGGACGTCCTCGATGTTTTCGAACATCGTCGGCACGCCGTAGAGTTTTGCGGCGATATGGCTGCAGATGGCCGCCGCCTCGGGGTCCTGCGCGGCGAGAATGGCCGCTTTCGCCGTCGACTCGACGGGAATCAGCTCCACCGTATCGAGACTGTGTTCCTGCAGAAACTCCCGGCACTGGCCGAAGCCCTTGTCCTTGGAGTAGACCCGCTTGATGCCGCTGAGATGCTCCGCCTTGGTCGCGAATGCCATGTGGATCGGCATGTATAGCTCCGCAACGATCTTCACCGGGCTCTTTGCCAGCAGGTCCAGCGTCTCGCCGACGACGCCGTCGCGGCTGTTCTCGATGGGCACCACCCCGAATTTCGCCCGCCCCGATTCCAGGGTCTTGAAAACGGCATGGATGGAGCCCAGGGAGAGGTACTCGCTCATGGCGCCGAAACGGCTCTCCGCCGCCTGGTGGGTAAAGCTCCCTTCGGGACCGAGATAGGCGATGCGCTCGGGCAGTTCGATGTTGCGGGAAACGGCGAAGATCTCCAGGAAAATCGCCTCGATGGCGGCGGCGTTGAGGGGGCCTCCCTCCGCACTGCTCAGCGCCGAAAGACGCTCCACGATCGCCTTCTCCCGCTCGGGGCGGTAGATGGCGCCGCCGGTATCGTGTTTGATCTCTCCCACCCGTTTGACGATCTCCATCCGCTCATTGAGCATCCGGACAATCGCGTCGTCAAGAGCGTCGATGGCCTCCCGGCACGCTTCCAAGGTCTCCAGTGGTTTCATATCCTCTCCCTGTAATCTTGCAGATCGCCGCATATCATGTCGGGGCGCTGCGCGGCGTCGAGCAGCGGTACGATCTCTTCGGCGGCGGCATACTTTCCGCTGAGCACGAAGACCGTCTTCATCCCCAGCTCTTTGGCGCCGACGAGGTCGCCCTTGACGTCGTCGCTGATGATCGTCACGTCTTTAAACTCCGCCCCCTCGGCCTGCTGACGCAACCGCCGCAGCGCTTCGCCGTAGAAGGCGCGGCTGGGCTTGCCCACGACCTCGTAGCCGGTGGAGGTGGCGAACTCCAGCATCTTCAGAATCGCCCCGACGCCGGGGTAGCGGCGCCCGTCCTTCGCGTAAAGCGTCGTCTCGTGCATCCCCACCAGCCGGGCGCCGCCGAGAAGGAAGCCGATCATCTGGGCATACTCCCCGGCGCTGAAATCCTCCTTGATGGCGATCAGCACGCTTTGGGGCCGCTCATAATCGAGCCGGTACCCCATCGACGCCACCAGTTCCAGGAACGGCCCGGAACCGTAGGCGGCGACGCCCCCCTTGGGAAGCGTCGCTTCAAGCGTCATCAGGGGGTCGAGGTAGCGCTCGGCCGGAATGGCCAGGCCGACCCCGTTTAGGTACTCCAGAAACTCTTTTCCGGGGCGCTTGGTGTTGTTGGTGATGACCATGTAGGGGGTTCCCGACGCATTCAGATCGTCGATAAACGCCGCCGCCCCGCGTACGGGAAGGCGCTGCGCATCGTCGATAAGGGTCCCCTGCACGTCGATGAAATACATCAGCCCTCGATAAACTCGCGTTCAAGCGCGATCAGCTCTTCGAAGGTTTCGCGCTTGCGGATCAGCCGGGCGGCACCCTGCTCCACGGCAACCTCCGCGGCACGTCCCCGGGTGTTGTAGTTGCTGCCCATGCCGAACCCGTAAGCGCCGGCACTGTGGACCACCAGCAGGTCGTTGTGTTCCATCTGCGGCAGCGCGTACCCCTTGGCCAGGAAATCGCCGCTTTCGCAGACCGGCCCGACAATGTCCGCCGGAGTCGTCTCGCCGTCGCGCCCCAGGGGCTCGATGCGGTGGTAGGCACCGTAAAGGCTGGGCCGGATCAGGTCGTTCATCGCTCCGTCGACAACAACAAAGCGCTTCTCGCCGTTACGCTTCTCGTAGAGCACCTTGGTCACGAAATAGCCGGCGTTCGCCGTCAGGAAGCGGCCCGGTTCCGTCACGACGGTCAGGTCCAGTCCCCGGAGGGTCCCCAGAACCGCCTGGGCGAAGTCGTAGGGTTCGATGGTCGTCTCCTCCTTGTAGCGAACCCCCAGTCCGCCGCCGACGTCGAAGAACTTCAACTCGATGTCAAGGGCTGCGAGGGAGCGCACCAGGTCGGCGACGATCTCCGCCGCCTCGCGGATGGGGTCGAGCTCGGTCAGCTGCGAACCGATGTGGAAGTGGATGCCGACCGGGTCGAGATGATCCGAGTTCTTGGCCTGGATGTACATCCGCTTCGCCGCATCGAGTTCGACGCCGAACTTGTTGTCGTGCAGGCCCGTCGAGATGTAGGGGTGGGTTTTGGGGTCGATGTTGGGGTTGACCCGGATGCTGATCCGCGCCTTCGCGCCCAGCTCCGCGGCGATCGCCTCGACGCGGCCCAGCTCTCCCTCGCTCTCGACGTTGATGTAGAGGATGTCCGATTCAATCGCCTCTCTGATCTCGTCGTCGCGTTTTCCGACCCCGCTGAAGATGATCTTGTATTTCGAAACTCCCGCAAGCAGCGCACGGCGCACTTCGCCGATGGAGACGCAGTCCGCCCCGGCCCCAAGCTTCGCGAAGTGACGCACGACGCTCAGGTTGGAGTTGGCTTTGACTGCGTAGGCCATCATCGACTTTCTTCCCTTGAAGGCGGCCTTGAGGGTTTCATAACGCTCCTCCATGGCATCGAAGTCGTAGACGTACAGCGGTGTGCCGTACTGCTGCGCCAGTGTGTTGAAATCTATCACGGGTATCCTTATCGTTCGTTAGGTTCTCGGTACCGGACCCCGGACGGATTTTCCGCCGGTGCTTCGGAGCATGCCGATACCTCCAAATAGGGGGCATTTTAGCCAAAATGTACTTATGAAAAGGATAAAAAGCGCAGGAGTATCAGCTACCGGCCCGGCTACGCCGCCAGAAATAGAGCGACGTGACGGCCAAAAGGGCAACCGGCAACACGATGCCCGCTTCACCGGGGAGGGTTTTGCTGCTGGAGAGTTCAATCAGCGTAAAGAGAATCGACCAGATCAGCAGCGTCGCGAGTATGGCCCCGAAACTGAAGAGCGAAAGGTTGAGAAAACGGCTGCTGATGGGAACGAAGAAGAAGATGATCACGATCAGACAGGGGACGAAAAAGGGGTGGACGAAACTTTTGTAGAGCGAACTTTTGATCCGCTCGATGTTGACCTTCTGACGGGTCAGCAGCTGCAGTGCCTCAAGGGCATCGACGATGCTCAGATTGACTTTGCCCTCATACACCTGGTCCAGGATCTTCGGTTTGAAGTCCTTGAGCACTTTGAACTCCTGCCCCTCCCGAATCTCGATACCGGGTCCCCCGAGTACCGGTTCGGCGGGCTTGCGGATCAGCCGGGCATTGGCGATGTGCCAGTAGCCGTCGCGGTATTCCGCTTCATCGGCCACGATGACGTCGTGCAGGGTTTTGCCCTGAATACGGAAAATTCGGACATCCTCGGCCCGCTGCTGCAGGGGGTAGAGATGCCCGAAATAGACGTACTGGTCGGAAAAGGTAAAGAAGAGGTTTTCCGTCGGCTGCAGATGCTGTGAAGTGGTGCGAATGTTTTTGGCATACTCGTCGGCCCGGGCGAAGGAGGTCGCATGCAGACCGATGTAGAACAGTACCACCAGTGTGGAGAGCGTGACAAAAGGCTTGAGCACGTCGGTCCGTGCATATCCCAGAGCGTAAAAGGCGACCAGCGCATTGGAGCGAATGAGGAAAATTTTCGTGGCGATCATCCCGAAGATCAATGAGAGCGGCGTCATCAGGTCGACGGCGAAAAAGGTTTTGTACATCAGATAGAGGACGATCAGGTTGGCCGAGTCCGGAAGGGTGTCGCTGTGGCTCATGTAGTCGAAGCCTACCACGAACGCCACGAGTGCCAGCAGGATGACCAGGAAATACTTGAGGTAGTGATTGGCAATATATCGAAACAGCAGCATCCGCACTCACTTGAACTTCGGGCCTGAGCCCCGTATCGGGCTTCCGGAGCTAACGGAAGCGTAAAATAGTGCTTATTCTATCGCAATTTGTTTGATCGAGCACTTAGAGGCGACGCTTTCGAGAGGCTCGCGGAGCAGAAGTTCCACCGCATCGGCGGCCCGGGCGATCCACTCCGGCAGGTGCGCCTGCTCCGTTTCGCTGAAACGGGCAAGGACGAAATCGGCCGTCTGGGATTTGTGCTCGGGCTTCCCGATCCCCATCCGGACCCTCATGTACTCCTTCGAGATGGAGAGATCCGTCGACTTCAATCCGTTGTGCCCGCCGTGGCCGCCGCCGTGCTTGAACCGAAGCGCCCCGAAGGGGAGATCGAGGTCGTCGTGAATAACGATGACCTCGTCGATCTTGTAAAAATTCCGAACGGCGGCGATGGAACGGCCCGAAAGGTTCATAAAGGTCATCGGTTTCAGCAGGTAGTGGGAATCGAATTTGAAGAGTTCGCCTTCGAAGGAGGCTTTCTGGAGGGCGGTGGTGCGATGGCGCCGTAGCAGCTCATCGATCACCATGAACCCGACGTTGTGCCGGGTCTCATCGTACGTCGAACCCGGATTACCCAGTCCGACGATCAGCAAAATTACTTCGCTTTGATGATGGAGAGGATCGAAACGCGATCCGTGTCGGTAAAGCTGACGTTCTCGATCGCGTCGAGGTCGCGGATCAGGATGGAGTCGCCCAGGTCGAGCGGTGCCACGTTGACTTCGATCGCGTTGGGAACGTTCTCGATCGCCGCTTTGACGCGCAGACGTTTTTTCGCGATGTAGAGCATGCCTTTGTTTTTAACACCGAGGGGAGAACCGACCGGTTTCACGGGAACGTTGTAATGGGTGACGACGCCTGTCTGTGCGACCATGAGGTCAACGTGCAGCAGGTTGCCCGATACCGGGTGGGATTCGTACGCCTGAACAACGACGTTCATTTCATTGTCACCGACTTTCACCGGGAACGCAAGGGTCTCTTTATTGCGAACCGTACGGATGAAGTCGTTCATTTTGAACGCGGCGTTGACGTTTTCAAGGCCCTTCCCGTAGATGTTGGCAATTAGATAACCATCGCGGCGAAGCGCTTTGACCGCTTTTTTACCGCTACTCTCTCTAACAATACCTTCTAGCATAGCTGTGTCCTTTGACTAAAATAGGCGGGAATTATACTTAAAGAAGTTTTAAAAACAGCTAAAATTAAGTGGGAGAGCAGCGGTTGCAATCAGGCACGCCGGGAGCGTGCCTGATTGGGGAAAACTACCCTTTGAGGTCGAAGACTTCGTCGGCGGCGAACTGCGGTTTGGAGGCTTGCTGCGCCCCCTCTCCGTCGGCGGGCCGTTTGACCTTGGCCATGGCGGCGAGTCCTTCCATCTTCAGCTTCAGGTCCGACGGGGAGGTCGCGTAGTTGAACGCCTCTTCCGTCGAGATGCGTTTGGCAAGCCAGAGATCGAGGATTGCCTGGTCGAAAGTCTGGGAGCCGTACACCTCTTTCCCCTCTTCCACCGCGTCGCGGATCTCGCTGTCGCGGTTCTCCATGATGAGCTGTTCAATGCGGGAGGTACGCACCAACACCTCCAGCGCAGCGGTCCGTTTGCCGTCGACGGTCGGAATGAGGCGCTGGGAGACGATCCCCTGAAGCACACTTCCGAGCGTCAGACGCACCCGGTTCTGCTCCTCCGTCGGGAACATGGAGATGACCCGGTTGACCGTCTCCTTGGCATCGAGGGTGTGAAGGGTGGAGAAGACGAGGTGGCCGGTATCGGCGGCGTGCAGGGCGATCTCGATGGTTTCGATGTCCCGCATCTCCCCGACGAGGATGATATCCGGGTCTTCCCGCAGGGAGGCCCGAAGGGCGTTGCTGAAGCTCAGGGAGTCCTGACCGATGCTACGCTGGTTGACGATGCACTTGCGGTCTTTATGGACGAACTCGATCGGGTCCTCGATGGTGATGATGTGCTTGCGCCGTTTCCAGTTGATCTCGTTGATCAGTGCCGCCAGGGTTGTCGACTTGCCGCTACCGGTGACCCCGGTCACGAGGATGAGTCCCCGCTCCACCTCGGTAAACTTGCGGATGATGGAGGGAAGCCCCAGGTCTTCGATGGTCTGTATCTTGACGGGGATGGTCCGGAAGACCGCGGAAACCCCGTCCATCTGAAAGAAGATGTTGACCCGAAAACGGGTATTTTCGTCGAAGGGGTAGACGAGGTCGAGCTCCTTCTTGTTGACGAACTCTTCGAAACGGCCCCGAAGCAGCTCTTTGGCGAAGGTGATGGCGTCCTGTTTGGAAAGAATCTCTCCCGAAAGGGGAATGATATCCCCGTTGATCCGGGCGCGAACGACGGAGTTGGCCTTGATGTGAAGGTCGCTTCCCCCCGCATCGAGCATCCGCTTCAGATAGGCGCGGATCTTCTTGAGGGTTTCAAAGGTGAGTTTGCTGACATCGACGTCTACGTGCTGCATGGGTTCCTCCGTGTTATTCGAGTGCGTCCAGGATTTCGCGGAACGCTTCTTTGAACGCGTCGAGACCGTCGCGTACCAGGGTGTCGACGACGGCGTCGAAGTCGATACCCGCTCCTTTTTTCAATGCGTCGAAATGCGCATCGATCGTTTTCGGGTCGATGGGGAGTTTGGCCGTTTGGGCGCCTCCCTCGACGAATGCCGCGATGGTATCGATCGGCGCCGTGTTGACGCTGTTTGCCGCCAACAGTTCGTCGACGTAGTACGATGCCCGAAGGGTGTCGCCTTTCACCCCCGTACTGGCGAAAAGCGCGCGGCATTTCGGCACGGCGCAGGCCTCGATGGCGGCATAGATGGCGGCGGCATTGTAGATGCCGGTCCGTGCGGTCTCAATCCCATTGGCCGCCAGCTCAGCGTCGAGGGCCCGGTCGAAACGGCTGACGAAGATGCTGATGACCGTATCGACCGCCTGAGCGCTTTTTTTCTGCGCACGTTCAAAGGCCCCGGCGCAGGCTAGCGCCTGGGCTTTCGAGAAGACCAGCGTCGCATTGACGGCGATCCCCTCGGCGGTGAGCGCTTCCATCGCCTCGAATCCCGCCGGAGTCGCCGGGACCTTGATCATGACATTCGGACGTCCGATCTCCCGGTGGAGGCGCACCCCCTCGTCGATGGTCCCCGCCGCGTCGTCGCAGAGGAACGGATCGACCTCGATGCTGACGTAGCCGTCATTGCCCGCATCATAAAGGGGGCGCAGCACATCGGCGGCTTTTTGGATATCGAAGATCGCCACCGCTTCGTATTTTGACTTGGGGTCCAGCGCTCCGAGGGTCGCCAGCTGCTCTTTGTAAGCGGGCGAGGAGAGAATGGAGCCTTTGAAGATGGCCGGGTTGGAGGTCGCACCGTTGACGATCCCCTTGGCGATGAGTTCCTTGAAGCCGCTGTCAAGGAAATCGCGTTCGATAAAATCGGCCCAGAGTGAAAATTTCAGAGAGGGAATGACCATAAAAATTACCTGTTTCCGTGTGACGTTAGTGGGTAATTATAACCCAAACATACTTGTAGCGAAGCTGAATCCCGTATCGCCCCGAAAGGGGATGGAACCATTAAAGCATAAACGGGCAAACCCGGCAAGCCTGTCCATTAGGATATAATATTCCGAAATGAAAAAAAACTATCTCCTCCTGTGTGTCGGCGGCATGATGTTACAAGGGTGCGCCTATCTGGACACCCTCTCGCGCTACTATCAGAGCCGCGGAGACGAGCCTGTCGATCCCGCCCTGGAAAACCAGTGCCTCATCGCCGAGGAGTGTGCCCTCATTTACGGCACCTTCAGCCTCCCTGTCACCGCCTTGGAACACTCCCGCGCCGTGGCGGCGGTCTCCCTGGAAACGGAGCGCGAACGCATCGTCGACATCGTCGCCTACCCTGCGGGAGCGGCAGATACCGAAGGAGAGACGCTTTACTACGGTTTCTACCTCCCCCGCGGAACCTACCGTTTCGAACTCTACGCGGATCTTGACGGCAACCACAAGATCGCACCTTCGGAGTGGATCGGTCTTTCCGAAAGTCCCGTCACCGTCGACGATACCACGTTCAACCGGCGTAACGGCGTCGTCTCCGTCAACGAAGCCGACATCCGCCACGAAGAGGGTCATGCGCTTCCCTTCGGGATCGACGACCTCAACCGCTTTCTGCACGAAACGCCCAAACGGATCAAAGTTCAGGGCGATTTCGTCCCCGTAACGCTCGAGGACAATCCCGAGTTCGACCGCTCAAAAGCCGTCACCGGCATGTACGACCCCTTTCGTTTCTGGCAGCAGAGCCGTTATCTCTACCCCCTCGCCGAACCGAAACCGGGCAATATCCCGCTCTTCTTCCTGCACGGGGCGCAGGGAGTCCCCACGGACTGGAGCTATCTCTTCTCCCATCTCGACCTCGAAGGCTTCAATCCCTACGCCATCTTCTATCCCAGCGGGGATTTTCTCAGCCGCCAGTCCCGGATTCTCGCCGATCTCATCTTTTCAAAAGAGCTCTTCGGCGACGGACCGAAAGTCCTTGTCGCCCACAGCATGGGGGCGTTGATCGCACGCGATGCGCTCAACCGCTCCGGTGCGGACGGTGCTCCGCTGCTCTACATCTCCCTCTCCGCACCCTACGGCGGGAACAGCAGCGCGGAAAAAGGGATGGAACGTCTTCCCTATGCCATTCCGTCATGGCGGGAGATGGCCGAGGGAAGCGACTTTATCCGCAGGCTTTTTCGATCGCCTCCTGCAGCCGGAACGACGGTTTCACTGCTCTTCTCCTATCGCAACGACAAACTGCTCAACCGGCGCACCAACAGCGACGGTGTGATTGCGCTTAAAAGCCAGCTGCGGCCCGAAGCCCAGCGGGAAGCGGATACGATCTTCGGCTTCGACGAAACCCACGTCTCGATTCTGAACTCCCCGGTTACCGCCGCCTATCTCGATCGTATTCTGCACCGTTTCCTTAAAAACAGCGGCACGTCCTTAAGCCCTGAAACGGCGGAAGATGACGGCGCCGTTGGTGCCTCCAAAACCGAAGTTGCAGCTAAGCACCGTCTCGAGTGACGCTTCACGGGCAGCGTTAGCCACCAGATTCAGCCGCGCCATCTCCGGTTCGCTGTTTTCGTAGTTGATGACCGGGGGGATCACACCCCGTTCCATGGCAGTGAGTGCCATGACCGCCTCGATGGTCCCCGCCGCACCCAGGGTGTGACCGGTCTGTCCCTTGGTGGAGCTCACCGGTACTTCGGGACCGAAAAGTTCCACAATCGCCGCGGCTTCATAGCGGTCATTGTAAAGGGTGCCGGTACCGTGGGCATTGATGTAGTCGAGCCTCGGCCGCCCTGCCATCTCCCAGGCCAGTTCCAATGCCCGCTTGGCCCCGATCCCTTCCGGGTGGGGCGTGGTGATGTGGTAGGCGTCCGCGCTCTCGCCGAACCCGACGATCTCGCCGTAGATCTTCGCGCCGCGCTTCATGGCATGCTCCAGGGTCTCGACCACCAGTACCCCGGCCCCCTCCCCCATCACGAAACCGTCCCGACCCGCATCGAAGGGACGCGACGCCGCAGCCGGATCGTCGTTGCGGGTGGAGAGGGCATTCATCGTGCCGAATCCCGCCATGGCGGTCGGCGTGACCGACGCCTCGGCACCGACGACGAGCATCCCGTCGCACTGGCCGAACTGGAGGGTTTTATAGGCTTCGATGATGGCATGGGTCCCTGCGGCACAGGCCGTCGTAATGCTCAGGTTCGGACCCCGCATCCCGAAACGCAAAGAGATCTGCCCCCCGAGCATATTGGGAATGTATGAGGGGATTAGAAACGGCGACGTATGGCGCAAGGAGCCCTGCAGATTTTTCGCTATCGCCGCTTCCAGGGTCCCGATTCCGCACATCCCCGTCGCCCCCGCGACACCGAAACGGGAGACGTCGATCGTCTCCAGCGCCGCATCGTTGAATGCTTCCAGGGCGGCATGAAGCCCCAGCTGGATAAAACGATCGATCTTTTTGATCTCTTTTTTCTTGATGATGACCTCGGGATCGAACCCCTTCACTTCCGCGGCGATGGTACTGGGAAGGTCGTCATGGGCACAAAGAGTGATAGGCGCGACGCCGCTGCGTCCCTGCGCGATCGCCTCAAAGGAGTTCCGGTCGTGCCCCAGGGCGTTGATCATCCCCATGCCGGTAACGACGATGCGTTTCATTGGAACTCCTCCTTGAAGGTCTCGAAGACACGGTCCGCCCAGGCATCGATATCGGTGCCGGTCTGATTCGTCAGGATGACAAAGGAGAGGTCGTACCCCGGGTACATACGCATGATGTTGCGAAACCCCGGCCCGATCCCCTGGTGCTGGTAAAACATCTCTCCCCCGTTTTCCAGGCGGTACCAGCCGATTCCGAAGGCAACGCGGTCGAATTTTGAGAACCAGGTGCGGACCGGGACCTGTTCCCCGAAGAGAAACCGGCGATAGACCGCTTCATCGAAAAACGTCAGCGTATGCATGGCCTGAAGGAACTTCGCCATATCGTGCGCGCTCCCCTTCAGTCCGCCGGCGGCGGACCAGGAGACATTATAGCGTTTCAGCCAAAGCATCGTCCCCGCGTATCCCGCTTTGTCCGCATCGCCGATCATCAGCCGCATCGCCAGCCCCATCCATGAAAAGAGCCGAAGGGTTCCGAAGACCTCGTCGCCGCCTATGCCTGCGGGCATCTCGAAGCCGCTGCGCTCCATCCCGGCGGGAAGGAGCACCCGTTCGCGGACCGCTTCCTCGAAGGAGATCCCCGTCACCTTTTCGACGAGATAGCCGAGGATGATAAAGTCGCTGTTGGCGTAGCGCGCCTCGCTCCCCGGTTCGTAAGCGAGTTCGTACCCTTCGGCCGGGGTCCCGCCCTCCGCCCTGAGCCGGGCGTCGCGGGCATCGTCAAAGAGGTGGCGGTAATCCCCGGAACGGTCCGTCACCCCGGCGCTGTGGCTTAGCAGCTGGGCAACGGTGATCTCCCGCGGCGCTGCTTCGTAAAACGTCCGAAAACGGGGAAAGTAGCGCTGTATCGGCGCGTCGAGATCGATGCGCCCCTCCCCGGCCAGTTCCATCACGACCGTTGCCGTAACGATTTTGCTCAAAGAGTAGAGGTTGTAGACGCTTTGAGCGGTCGTCGGGTGGTTTCGTCCCCGGTCGTTGAAGCCGAAACCGCGCTCATAGACGATCTCGCTGCCGTGCAGGACCGCCAGGGAGACGGAAGGGGGCGCGTCCGAAGCGGTGGCCTCTTGAAAAAAACGCTCGAGTTCCCCGACCCCCGCATGCAGCTGCAGGCAGGTGCCCGCCAGGCATGCCGCCAGCAGCCGTCTCATCGCCGGACCTTTTTCCCCATGGCGTTTTTCTCGATCTTCTCGACGTGTTCGAGTGCAAAGGCGATGTGAATGCCGGGAAAGTGCTCGGCGAAAAGCGCCGCGACGGCGGCATGGTCCGCCACCGTCGCCCCGGCGACCTGCACCCGCAGCGACTCATCCTTGAGACGGCTGCTGTCGCGCTCGATGCGAACCAGCGCCTCCGAACCGGAGAAACGGCGTTCGATCAGATGTTCGAGTTCCGTGACCGCCAGCCGTTTCCCGGAGATCTTGACCAGTTCGTTGAGGCGTCCGAGCAGCCGGAACCGTCCCCCTTCAACCTCAACCAGGTCCGTGGTCCGGAAAGGGTGCGGCAGCGCGTGCCACGCGGTGTCGACGACTTCGGGGGAGACGTAGGGCGACGCCACCGTCATTACCCCCTCTTCATCCGCCGTGACCCGAACGTCGCGCAGGGGGGTCCACCAGGGTGTGACGCCGCGCTTGGTGGCGATCCCGCCGGTCTCGGTGGAACCGAAGAGCTGCAGCAGCGTCGTCTCGTATTTCGTCTCGAACGCCGCCACCTCCTCTTCGAGCAGCAGGCCAGTCGAGGAGAGGAAGTCCACATTCGGGAGCAGCCGTCCCCGCCGGAGCTTGAGCAGAGACTTGAGGTAGACCGGGCTGGTCACCACCAGCGTCTTCTTCCCTTCGTGCAGTTCCAGCAGCTCCTGGGGCCAGTACTCCTCTTTGAGCAGCAGTTCGCACCCCAGGGTGCGCGGCAGCATCACCCCGGCGAGAAAGCCGTAGATGTGAATGAAGGGAACGGTGACGATGATGCGTTCATACCCTTCGGGCGTAAAGAGCTCCCGATGGGCGTCGACCTCCGTCTCGATGTTTTCCCGGGTCTTGAGAGCCCCGGTCGGCATTCCCGTCGTCCCGGAGGTGAAGAAGAGCGCATAGGCATCCTCCCCCAGGGTATCGTTGTCGGAGGGATCGTCATGGGGCGTCACGCCGAAGCCCGCCACCCGTTCGGCCAGTGCGCCCATTTTCGGATCGAAAAGTACCGGGGCGACCCCCGCTTCGATCGCCTTGTGAATCAGCGCGAACTGTTCGGGTTTCGTTGCCGCATGCAGCGTCGCCGCCCGTTTGGGAAAGATTTCTGCGGCGGCCATCAGCGTCTCGAGGGAGGTGACGCTGCGGCGGCCGTTTTGATCGATATAGATGATCTCCATATTAATCCCTTCGCAACTGGAGGCGTTGCAGTATGAATGTCGCGGCGATCCCCGTGGCGATCACCGTCCCGATGTGGTGCAGGGCCCCGATGTGGCTGAAGACGAAAATACCGAACCCGGCAAAGGTCGTCAGCATCGCGTAGAGGATCGCTTCGTCCGTCTCCCGTTCGGGACGGCTCATGTAAATGCCGTAGTCGATCCCCGCGACGATGACGATGATCAGCGCGAAGAGGTGCATCAGCGACATCGGGGTCCCCAGTGCCAGAACCGCCAGTACGGCGGCCACGGGAAAGAGAATGTAGTTCAGCGCCCGCAGGGCGTCGCGGCGCAGCAGGTAGATCATGAACGCGACGATGACCGCCAGCGTCAGTGCACCGATCAGCATCAGCTGTCCCGTCACCCCCTCGACGCTGCGGCCCAGCAGCCGCCCGCCGTCGAGCAGTACGGCGTCGGGAGTGTCGACGAAGGCGGCGGCATCCTCGGTATCCAGGTAGGCGACGCCGACCCAGCGTTCGCCGATGCGGCGCGTCTCGTACCCCATTCGCGTCATCAGTTCCGGATCGGGGGCGATGTAGTGCGCGGCCTCGGCGAAACGGTAGGCGTCGCCGAAGAGCCCTTCGCGGAAACCGGCCTCCCGGCCGATGCGGCCGATGCGTTCGCGCAAATCGGCGAAATCGACCTCCCGGAGCAACGCTTTAAAAGAGGCAAACGCCTCCCGGCTGCGGTAGAGTTCCGCCGCGCTTCTGAGGGAGGTGTAATGCGCGGAAAGCTCCTCCGCACGCTCGATCAGCGCATCGGGACTTTCGCCGTAGAGCAGCACGGGACGACGCTGCTGCGAGACCCCGGAGAAGTGCCGCTGCAGCTCCAGCAACCCGTCGTTGCGGTAATCCAGCCGCCGCAGTTCCCCGTCGAAGCGCAGCTGCGTCAGGGCCGCTCCCAGCAGCAGCAGCGATCCCAGGGCAACGACGGCGGGTTTCAGATGGCCGGTCGAAGGGGCGGGCATCTTCAGCCGGTTCGGCCGGGGCTGCATACTCAGGCCTCCGAAGAGAAAGGTAAACTGGAACCAGGCGAAGGCCAGGGCCGCAACCGCGAAGATGCTGAGCTGTTCGATCAGAGGGAAGGAGGCGAAGGAGAGCATCGCGAACCCCGCCGCCGTGGTGCCGAAGGCCGCCAGCACCTTGCGCCGTTCGCCCCCCTGCGGGCCGTAGTAGCCGTGAAAATAGTAATGGAAAAAGTAGTCCACCGCCATCATGACGATCCCCGAACCGAATGCCAGGGTAAAGACGGAGACCTCCTCGAACATCGCCGTCGTTACCGCCAGACCGACGAAGAGCGATCCCGCCAGGACCGTCGCCGTTACCGGAAGTACGGCCAGGTGGCGCAGGGCGACGGCGTAGAAGAGCAGCAACAGCACCAGAGTCGCGGTGACGATCAGGTTCACCTCTCCCTTGATCTTCGCGGAGTTCTCGGCGGTGAAGAAGTGCGGAGCGAAGGCGAGGACCTCTTCCCCGTAGGATTGCGTCACGGCGTGAACCGCATCATAAAGCTTCTGCGACGCCTGTGCATCGGAGACGGGAACCGTTACGGTGGCCATCACCAGGTAGCCCGCATCCCCAAGGCTCAGCAGACCGCCGCGGCTGGAGAGCGGCTGCGTCTTCAGGGGGTCTTCGAAGAGTCCCAGCGGATCGGAGGTGTTGAGAGGAACAAAGACGAAGGTGCCGCTCATGCGGCGGTAGAGCGCCGCCAGTTTTTCCTTCAGCGCGGCGTCGTCGAGGGCCTGGGGCGCATACCGCATGCGGGCCGCATAGCTGCGCTGCAGCGCCGCCGTCAATGCCGGATCGCCCCGGTCGCTGCGGTAGACGACCCGCGCTACGCCCTCCACGTTCTCCAGGGCTTTGGCAAGGGCCGCGGCCCGTTCCCTGCTTGCCGCGTCAAAACCTTTCGAAAGCAGCAACACGGGATTGAGGCCGGGAAGCTGCGATGCGTCGCGAAGCTGCCGGGTCGCGGCGTTCTCCGGGAAGATCCCCAGCAGATCGGTGCTGAGGCGCGAGGGGGTGAAGAGTGCGGCGCCCAGCGCCAGTACGGCAAGGTAGATGAGCCAGATACGCCTAGCGGGAAATACGGATCGTAATCGCATCGCCGTTACTCATGTCGGTCTGAATCTGCCGGATGGCACCGGCGCTGCCCGCCACCGCGACGGAGGCAACCACCCGGTCCGTCGGGGGGATGGGATCGAGCCGCATTCCCTCCGGGGTCTCGGTGACGGTAAAATAGGCTCCCAGCGCTTCGAAGTCGCCCCGGTAGAGCCAGAGCAGAAACTGCATGTAAAGCCGCATTCCCGGCTCGTCGTTCAGATCGATCTCGTGCTGCAGTGTTCCCCCGCCGTCGTAGGTGCGCAGCCGCTCTCCGTCGTAGACGATACGGTTCGCTTCGGGCGCCGTGTAATCGATCTCCATTCCCGACGCATCGAAACGGATGGTGCCGGAGAGCTCCAGGGTCCGGTCGATGCTGTAGACGTACCGGGTCTCGTCGAAGGCGAAGGGGCCGTCGGCATGCAGCGTCATCGCCACAATCAAAATCGCGAGCCATCGTATCATACGAAACTCCTTTCGAGTTCGGCCTGCATCGCCTCGCGCACCCTAGCGGAGAGGTCGCGCACCTTCTCCTCCGGTCCGGGGACGACGGGGTCGAGGAAGGTGACGCTGATGTCGGTGCGGCGGAAAGTTTTATTCAGGTTCGACCCCTTGGTGACGATGCGCCCCGTTCCCTGGATGATGACGGGGACCACCGGGACGCTGTGCTCCGAAGCGAGACGGAAAGCCCCCTTCTGGAACGGCTTGAGCTGCGGGCTGTAGTTGCGGGTCCCCTCGGGAAAAAGAAAGACCGAAACCCCCCGGTCCAGCGCATTGCCCAGACGGTTGTAGACCGCGATGGAAGCGTTGGGGTCCTCGCGTTTCATGTAGTAGACGCCGACAAGCCGGGGAACTTTGAAAAAGAGCCAGAAATCGCTGATGGGGTGGTTGGAGATGCTGGCGAAGTTGTCGACCATGCTGCCGATAAGGACAAAGTCGAGGGAGGACTGGTGGGAAACGGCGTAGACCGCGGGAACGGTCGTATTGAGGTTTTCTTTCCGATGGACCGTAATGCTTCCGATGAGCGGCGACATCCGCAAAAAGAGGCGCCAGTAGTGCTGTACGACCCACTGAAACGCTCTTCGGGGATCGCCGCCGATAACCCAGGCGACGGCCGCGCCGGGAAGCGCGGTGAGAAAGGCGAGCAGCATCAGCACGATGAAGAGCAGGTAGATGTAAGTGCTCAGCAGGTAGTTAAACGCCATGCAGCCTCCCGTAAACGATTTGCGCCGTCAGCGCCGCGGCAAAAAGCAGGTACCACCCTGCCGTCGTGTAGAGCGCCCAGACCCCCATCGGCGCGGCGACCATGCCCGCCTGGATGAGGGTATTGAGCCCGGTCACCGCCGCCCAGTAGCCGTGGGAACGGTCGATGAAGTCGTACTTCGCTTCGGAAAGCCGAAGGCGCGGCACACCGCGCAGCATCTCCGCCAGAAAGGGGCGCCCCCGCCATGCGGCGTCGAGGAACTTGACGAAAAAGAGCAGCGACACCATCACCGGCAGCAGCTGCAGCGCCGCCGTACTTTCCAGGAGCCAGACGGCAGCGCCGACCGCCAGGGCGGTCGTCGGCACGACCCCTTCGCGCCATCCCTCCCGCCGCACGCTCAAAAGAAGCCAAATCGCGGCAAAAAACGTCAGCAGGGCCCCAAGAGCTGCGGGTTCAAGATACCGCACCCCCACGACGACGAAAATGACGTAGAGGAGAACGGCGGCCATGGGCTCAGGCGGATTTCGAGAGGATCAGTTTGACGAAATCGTCGACGGTGCGGATCTTCTGGGCATCCTCGCTTTTCAGCGGCACCCCCAGAAGTTTGTCCATGTTGACGATCAGGTCGATCGCGTCCAGACTGTCGAGCTCCAGATCGGTAAAGAAGTTTGCTTCGGGCGTGATCTCTTCGGGTTCAACTTCGAACTCGTCGACCAGCACCTGGGTCAGTTTCTCCATGATAGTGGCTTCGGTCATCGTTATCTATTCCTCTGTTTTTTTGAAAATCAGCGACGTGTTAATGCCGCCGAAGGCGAAATTGTTGTTCATGACAACATCGTGGGTGCCGTAGCGGTGTTCGAACAGGTAGTCCAGCGGCGCGCACTCCGGGTCGACCGATGCGAGGTTCTTGTTCGCCGGCATCAGGCCGCTTTGCAGGCTGATGATGCCGATGATCGACTCCACGGCCCCGCACCCTCCCAGCAGGTGGCCCATATACCCCTTGGTACTGCTGATGGGGGTGGTGCCGCCGAAGACCGCATGGGTGGCGTGGGATTCGGCGATATCCCCCTTCAGGGTCGAGGTCGCGTGGGCGTTGATGTAGCCCACGGCGTCGGGGGAGAGCCCGGCGTCGTCGAGGGCGAGGCGCATCACCTGTTCCATCCCCTCCTTAGAAGGGGTCGTCAGGTGCTCCCCGTCGCACGACGTCGCGTAGCCGACCAGTTCGGCGTAGATCTTCGCCCCCCGGGCTTTGGCGTGTTCGTACTCCTCGAGCACCAGGGTCCCCGCCCCCTCCGCGGTCACCAGGCCGTCCCGTGCGCCGTCGAAGGGACGCGGGGTCTGATCGGGGGTGTCGTTATAGCGCTTCGAGGTCGCCGCCATGATCTCGAAGACCCCGGCGTTGATGACATGGGCCCCCTCGCTGCCGCCGACGAACATGATGTCGCTCATCCCGTACTTGATGCTCTCGTACCCCGCGCCGATAGCCATGGAGGAGGAGGTACAGGCGGAACAGGTCGGCAGGTTGCGTCCCCGGATGTTGAACATCGCGGCGATGTTGGCCGCCACCGTATGGCTCATGATCTTCAAAAAGCCCATGGAGGTCTGGCCGCTGAAACTTTTGTTGTTGGAGATCTCGGTGATGTAGGGGAAAATCTCCTCGTCGGCGCCCATGGTGGAACCGAACGCGATGCCGGTACGCGGGTGGCTCACCGCTTCGGGAGCCAGCCCCGAATCGGCGATGGCGTCGAGCATCGTCTTGGCGGCCATGAGGGCCACCCGTCCCATGGAACGGCGGTCCTTGCGGGGAATCGCCTTGTAATCCTCCCAGTCGACGATGCCGCAGACCCGGGTCTCGACCCCTTCGTACTCCCCCCACTCCGGCATGATGCGCACCCCGCTTTTCATCGCCTTGAGGGAGGCTTCAAGGGTTGCGAGATCATTCCCAAGTGGGGAGAGCAGCCCGATTCCGGTGACGACGACCCGGCGCATCGACAGCTCCTACCGGACCATCCCGCCGCTGACGTTGATCGTCTCGGCGGTGATGTAGGCGGCTTTGTCCGCCAGGAAGACAACGGTCTCCGCCACGTCTTCGGGGGCCCCGATGCGGCGCAGGGGAATCGACTTCTTGAGCTCTTTGACCGGAAGCTCGGCGGTCATCTCCGATTCGATGAGCCCCGGGGCGACGCAGTTGACGCGGATGTTGTAGCGGGCCAGCTCCATCGCCAGCGCCTTGGTAAAGGCGATGATGCCCCCCTTGGTCGCGGAGTAGTTGGTCTGACCGGGGTTCCCGGCGATCCCGGAGACGGAGGAGATGTTGACGATGGCGCAGTTCTTTTTGGCGATCATGTTGCCGACCACCGCCTTGGTGACCCGGTAGAGGCCGTTGAGATTGGTGTCGATCACGTCGCCCCACTCTTCGTCGCTCATCCAGAAAAAGAGGTTGTCCTTGGTAATTCCGGAGTTGTTGACCAGGACGTTGAGTTCAAGGGGTTCAAGGGCCGCTTTCACCGCTTCGCCGTCACGGACGTCGAAACCGATCAGCTCCCCGTTTCCGATCTCGTCGAGGAGCGCCTGCGCCGCTTCGGCCTTGGAACGGTAGTGGATGTAGACAAAATAGCCCGCCTCGGCGAAGGCGCGAACGCAGGCCGCACCGATGGCACCCGTTGCCCCGGTCACCAGCACCTTTTTCATCAAGCGAACTCCCCGTTACGGATCATCTCCACGACCATGGCGATCTCTTTGTCCATGCGGCGGTCCTCGACCAGCGGCGCAACCTTGGTACGGATCTTCTTGTAGGTCTCCTGGAGTTTGGGAGAGATGCCGTTTTCACTGCGGATGTCCACCGCCTGGGCGAGGCCCATGAATGCGATGGCCAGCATGTTCTCCAGATCGGGCAGAATGCGCTTGAAATTGAGCGCCGCGGTGGTTCCCATGCTCACCTTGTCCTGGTTCAGCGACTCGGTGGGGCGGGAAAATACGGAGGCGGGAACGATGTTCATCATGACGTCGGCGCTCAGCGAGCTCAGGGTGATCTGCATCGCCTTGAAGCCGTGGTGGTACGCTTTGTCGGAGAGTTTCAGGTTCTCGCCGATGCCCCGGTTGAACTTGTGGTCGACGACGAGGGAAAACTGCTTGTCGAGCAGGTCCGCCGCATTGGCCGAACAGACTTTGAGGGTGTCCATCGCGTGGGCGACATACCCGCCGAAGAAGTTGCCGCTGGTGTAGATCTTTTTCCCCTCACCGTCGATGATGGGGTTGTCGTTGACGGCGTTGCACTCCGTCTCGACCCACTGTTTGGAGAGTTCAAGGTTGTCCCAGACGATGCCCAGGACCTGGGGGGTACAGCGGATGGAGTACTTGTCCTGGATACAGAGCTCTTCATGTTCGAAGAACTTCTCGTACCGCTCGTCCTGGGCGTGGACGATCTGCGATCCGAGCAGTTTTTCCGCAATCTGTTTCGCACAGCGGATCTGCCCGGCGAAGGGTTTGACCTCGTGCACCAGGGGCTGCAGCGGCGTGCCGTCGGCGTGCATCACCTCGAAAAGCCCGGCGATGAACGTTTCGTAGGCGAACATCCAGCTCTCGAAGCGGTTCATCGCCTCCACGGCGATACCGCTCATGGTCGCCGTACCGTTCATGATGGCCAGGGACTCCTTGGGTTCCATCTCGTAGGGTTCGATGCCCAGTTCCGCGTAGACTTCCACGACGTCGCGGATCTCACCCTTGTAGTAGACTTCGCGTTCTCCGGCGATGACTGCCGCGATGTAGGAGAGCGGCGTCAGGTCGCCGCTGGCGCCGACGGAGCCCTGGGAAGGGATGACGGGGATGATGTCGCGGTTGAAGAGCATCGCCATGCGTTCAAGCAGGTTGACGGTGACCCCGGAGTAGCCCTTGGAGAGGCTGGTCATCCGGATCAGCAGCACCCGGCGGCACTCCTCGTAGGTCAGGTTCTCACCGACCCCGCAGCCGTGGAACCGGAAAAGGTTCTTCTGGAGCTCTTTCGCCTCTTCGAAGGCCGAATAGTTTTTACCCGACTCGCCGTAGCCCGTCGTGACGCCGTAAATCGGCTTCCCTTTTTCGATCTCGTGGAGCAAAAAAGCGTGGGAATCGTTCATCTTCTTGCGGAATGCCGCATCCTCGGAAATGGTGACGCTTTCGGCATGGCTGAGGGCCGAAAAATCAATATGCTGACCTGAAATTTCTATCTGCAAACGCTCTCCTGAATACGCTATCGGTTCTCTGTTTTTTGTGATTATAGTACACCGACCCTTATCTTCCGCCCATGCTATTGCCTATTTTGTGATAAAAGATGGTCAAAAAGGGTGATCCGGGAGAGGGGTCGCGGCGAAAATTTATGCAGGGCGGGCACTGCCCGCCGGAGGAAGCCGATCAGTCGGTAAAGCCGCTGACCTTGCCGTTTTTGAAGTGTACGACGATGGTGTCGGAGACGTAACCGGCCTGGGATTTCCAGTATTGCCAGTCATTGGCGTCGAGGGAAGGGGTATTGTGTGACGGCGGATAGCCGCGTGCGACAAGCACCGCCGCTTTGCTCATGCCGACCGCGACGTTGCCTTTTTTGATGTTGTCCTGTTCCATCTTGGTAAATTTGGAGAGGTCCACTTTCTGGGTACCGAAGTAGCGGTCAAGCATCTGGGACATGTTCGTATTGGAGTGTTTGGGCATGTTCCGGAGAATGATCAGGTTGCCGTTGTAGCGGAACGAGACCTGGTTCTTGTTGATCGCTTCAAAGGTGACTTTGGCGTTGACGGGAATCATCGGTCCCATCTTGTAGTTGGTGGTGTAAACCACTTTCATGCCGGGCCAGCGTCCGTGCCCCCACCACATGTTGCGCTGAACGATCATCGTCTGTTTCTTGTCTACCGCCGCCTGCTGTTCGGGGGAAACCCCGCCGCCGCCGCATCCGCTCATGGAGAAACCGAGTCCCAGCGCCACAAGCGCCATCAACGTGCTTTTAATAAAACCTTTCATGAAGAACCTATCCTTTCATTCCCAATGTGAGTTGCATTCCGATGGTAACAGCCCTACGGTTAATCCGGGTTTAAACCCGTCATGAGTTTGACCCTGGAAAACGGTGCCACCAGCTTTGCAGCACCAGTGTCGTATGCAGCAGGCTCAGCCGTACGTTGTCCCGGAACTTGTCGAAGTGGCTGACCCGCTCTTCGGGCCGGGGGTAGTAGACCCCGATCTCAACTTCCTCGACGCAGCCGCCGGCCCAGAGATGGCGCACCAGCACTTCGATCTCGAAGTCGTACCGTTTTTTGCGCAGGGGAAGGTCCAGCACGCCGACCGGGTAGGAGCGAAAGCCCGACTGGGTGTCCTGCAGCCGCCAGCCGGTCTCCAAACGGACCCAGAAGTTGCTGAATTCCCGTCCGAAACGGGAGGAGTCGGGAACGTTCTCGCCGAAACTGCGGTTGCCGATGACGATGCATCGGGAACGGTCCCTGCCTTCGAAACGGTCGATCTCGGCGGGAAAGTGCTGCCCGTCGGCATCCAGGACGAAGAAGGCTTCAAAGCCAAGGGCACGGGCCCGGTTCCCGCCGGTGAGGATGGCCTCCCCTTTCCCCTTGTTCGTCCCGTGGCGCAGCAGCTCGAGACGATCGCTCTCGAAACCCAGGACCACCCCGGGTTCGGAGCCGTCATCCACGACGATGACGCAGGCACCGGTCTCGAGGGCGTCGGCGGTGACGGATTCAATGGTTTCGGGGTTGTTGTAGACGGGGATGACGATGCAGGAACGGTTCACGAAGACTCCGGTCGGGGATATTTGGTTGGGGGTAATTGTACCGAAAATCCATACCAGTAAAAACCGCCCTTTCAACGTCGGCTGTTATCATTCGTATCATCACAAGAAATATCTTAACTATCTTG
Organism: Sulfurimonadaceae bacterium; assembly: GCA_050292215.1. GTDB lineage: Bacteria > Campylobacterota > Campylobacteria > Campylobacterales > Sulfurimonadaceae > SZUA-415. The sequence goes on from JBNKLF010000003.1 coordinate 132,454, forward strand.
CGTTACAATCACTGACTACTGAGATTGTTAAGGAGCATCCATACCATGAAAACGTGTGACGTATTTATCATCGGCGGCGGTCCCACCGGGTCCATCGCCGCGGCCAAACTGGTCCAGGAAGGGTTCAACGTCGAAGTCGTTGAAAAAGTGAAGTTCCCCCGCTTCGTCATCGGCGAGTCCCTGCTGCCCGAATGCAACCAGCTGCTCGAAGACGCCAACATGCTCGACCCCATCATCGCAGCGAACTTCCAGCACAAAGGGGGCGTCGTCTTCCAGAACGACTCCGGCAAATCCGAGATCGTCGATTTCTCCAACAACATGGGCCAGAAATGGGGAAGCTCCTTCCAGGTCAAGCGGGAGGTCTTTGACCAGCTGCTGCTTGAAGACGCGGAGAAGAAAGGGGCCAACGTCCACATGGAATCCGAAGTCGTCGACTACGACGAAGAGGCCAACATCGTCACCGTCGTCCATAAAGACGGCACCAAAGAGCAGTTCCAGGCGAAAAAGGTCCTCGACGCTTCCGGCTACGGCCGCGTCCTGCCCCGTCTGCTCGACCTCGAAGAGCCCTCCACCCTCGCTCTTCGCCGCGCCGTCTTCTGCCGGGTAGAGAATGACGCGCGTCCCACCGACGGTACCGACGGCTTCATCTACGTCACCGTCTACGGGGACAACGAAGCGTGGATCTGGAACATTCCCTTCAACGACGGCATCACCTCCGTCGGCGTCGTCTGCGACGAGGCGTTCTACCAGAATATGGGAATGGAACCCGAGGCCTTCCTCGACCACATCCTGACCACCGATCCCCACGCTTCCAAACGCTACGCCAACGCCCGGAAGATCAACGAAGTCGGTACCATCGGCGGCTACTCCTCCGCGGTCAAACAGATGTTCGGAAAGAACTACGTCCTCGCCGGCAACGCCTCCGAGTTCCTCGACCCGGTCTTCTCCTCCGGCGTCACCCTTGCCCTGGAGTCCGGCGCCAGAGCCGCCGACCTCATCGCCAAGGAACTCCGCGGCGAAGCCGTGGACTGGCAGAAAGATTACGCCGAGTTCATGATGGTCGGCATCGAAGTCTTCCGGGAATTCGTCAACTCCTGGTACGACGGCCGCCTTCAGACCATTCTTTTCACGGACCTCAAGGCCGACAAGATCACCAAGCGGATCGTCTCCATCCTCAGCGGCTACGTCTGGGACGAGAGCAACATGTTCGTCACCGCGCCGACCCAGGCAGTTGACGCCACCTACCGGGCCCTTATCGCCGCCGAAGCCTGATCTCTCGCCCGTTAGGGTAAAATGCCAAGGTGATTTCTTCGAAGGAGCACCATGGCATCCTCCTACCGCGGCAGCCCCCTGGGCATTCGCATCCTGATCTTTCTCTACCGGCTCTTCGGATACGGTTTCGTGAAGTTCTTCGTCTTTTTCATCGCCCTCTTCTATGCCGTCGCCTCCCGCACCAAACGCTTCGAGCTCTACGGTTACTACGAACGCGTCGGCATGGCAGCGTCATGGAACACCTATTTTCGGCACGTTTACCGCTTCTCGCTGACCATCTTCGACCGCTTTATCTCCCGCCAGGGGATGCAGGAACGCGGCGTCCGGGTCGAACGCATCAACGTCGAAAACTTCGAAGCCCTGACCCGCGACGGGGGGATTGTCATCCTCTCGCACCTGGGGAACTGGGCCCAGAGTTTCAAAATCTTTGAAACCTACGACGTCACCCTGAACATCGTCATGGCCGAAGCTCTGGGCGAAGAGCTCTCCGCCATGGAGAACCTCGCCGCATCGAACGAGCGCATCCGCGTCATCAACATGAACGAGGGGATGCAGTCCGTCGTCGACATCGCCGGGGCGCTGCTGCGCAAAGAGGTGGTCATCATGATGGCCGACCGCATCGTCAACGCGGGCAAATCCGTCGCCGTCCCCTTCCTGGGGACTCCGGCACGCTTTAACAGCGGCCCTTTCGAGATCGCCAGAATGCGCAACGTGCCGCTGGTGGGTATGAGCATCGTCCGCAGCGGCGACGGCACCCTGCGCATCATCATTTCGGACATTCTCCATGCGGGGGAAGCGGGCGTGGCACCGACCATGGCGCGTTATGCGGAATTTCTCGAAACGACGGTACGGCAGTACCCCCTGCAGTGGTTCAATTTCTACGATTTCTGGGAAGAGACGGAGGCGAAGCGGCCGGAGGCGTAAGCTCCGGCCGGGATTGAGCGGTTATTCGACGAAGCCGGTCACGCGACCGGTTGTGGAGAAGACGACATACATGGTCGCCCAGCGGTTTTTCCAGTAGCGCCACCGCTGTGCTTCAAGTGACGGGGTAGCGTGTGCCGGCGGGTAACCGCGGCTGATCAGTACCGCATCTTTGCTCATCCCCTTGACGACCGTTCCCTTGGCGATGGCCGAACGCTCCACCTTGTTGAACTTCGAAAGATTGACCGGTTTTTTCCCCAGCATGCGTTCCATGAACGCCGTATTGCCGATGCCCGTATATTTCGAGATGTTATGCAGCTCGATCTGCTGCCCCTTGTACTCGATGGCGACGCCCTGCCGAATCGCACCCAAGAGCGTCACTTTGCTGTTTGCAGGAATGAACATGCCGACATTGTAGTTGGTACCGTTGACGATGTTGACACCGCGCTTGTTCTGCTCGTACCACATCCCGACCTGGGTGTACATCGGGGTGTTGCTCTGAACGGCCTGAACCGCTTCCGGGGAGGCTTTGCCGCCGCGACAGCCGCCGATGACGACGACCATGGCGACGGCAAATACCAGCAGCAGCCACTGTTTCATCTGTTTCATGATTCCTCCTTTGATAAAGCTCCATTAGACCATAGAAGTTCTTAAAAAGAACTCATCTTTACCGCGCTTCCCAATGAAGTTTGAAGTCCGAAACGCTCTTCCCTTCCCCGTCGCGGATGAGGATGCGTGTCGCCTTCTCCTTTTCTGTGACCTGACAATCAAGAAGGTCCCCGGGAAGCACCGGCCGCATAAATTTTGCCATGACGATGCCGGTGATCTTCCGCTCCATTAACGCCGCGACGATGTCGAGCTGCATAAATCCCGGCAGGATCGGGTTGCCTTCGAAGTGCGCCAGAAACACCGGGTGCTCCGCACTTCCGATCCGAAGGGTCAGTGCGTCGCCTTCGCGTTTCTCCAGGGTAAAGATTCCTTCGTGCAGCGCTGCCGGACTCACGCGTCACCCCCTTCCAGGAAGATATTGAGCTCGCCGTCGGAGAGGAGCCGCTCGCCGTCGAAAAGTTCGTAGCGCATGACGAAGAAATTGTCCAGGTTGCTGACGTAGTTCACCTGCATCTCCCCTGTCACGGGAAGCGTATCGGCATGAAGTTTCGACTTGATCTTCAGCAGCATCCCCCGGGCCGTATCGTCCTCGGGAATGCCCAATCCTTTTTTGATCTCCCGGATCCGGACGAAGACCGCGCTCTGCGCCGCCGCCTCGGCGATCATGGGAAGCGTCGGTTCATAGGGAAAACGCAGCATAGTGCGGGCGTCGAACTCTTCGCTGGAGAGGATCGTCTCGACGAACTTGACGGGGGGACGGTGAGGCAGCCTATGCATCGCCGCTCCTGCCGTGGGCGTTGATGTAGTCGGTCAGGGCCCGGACGGAGGCAAAAACCTGCTGGGCTTCGGCCATGTTGGGAAAGCGGATCTCGTATTCGTTATCGAGGTAGACGGTCAATTCGATGGCGTCCACCGAATCGAGTCCCAGCCCCTCGCCGAACAGCGGGGCATCGGCATCCACCTCGTCGCTGTGCAGCTCTTCGAGCTGAAACAGGTCAATGAGCGCCTGCGTAATCTCCTGGGTCGTTTTCAACGGTGTTGCTCCTTACAGTGTCAGTGCCGCCACCGGGCGGTCCACCCCGTCGCATGCTTCGATGAGATCGAGAATCGCCCAGACCGAGGGGGGAAACCCCGGGTGTTCCCGGGGACGAAGCGCCACATTGGCGTCGCGCTCCGTCGCCGCAATCGTGCAGGCCATCCCCATCTCCAGGAAATCGCTGCAGCGGTTGACCGTTTCGATCCCCGGGATGTCCAGGGTCTCGGTACACAGAAGCAGCACCTCATGGCCGAAAGTTGCCGCCTGAAGCGCCCCGGTACTCAGGACGTCGGCAGAAGTATTCCGCCCGGATGAGAGGGTCAGCACCTCGCTGCGATCCTCTTTGAGAATGGAAAAATACGACGGCGCGGTGTTGTAGACGGAGTTCTGAAAGGCCGTCGGGCTGATCGACTCGTTCGCCGCGATGGCGCCCACGATCTCCACCGTCGCCTGCAGTTCGCCGAAGGCGCTGCCGTAGACCACCGGGCCCGTTTCGAACCCGCAGCGGTCCGCCAGGTAGACGGCGATCTTACTGGCACGGGTCAGACGGCGGCGCAGCATCATCTTCGGGACCAGCCGCTTCTCGTCCAGGTCGGCGATCTTCACCGGGTCCCAGATCGCAGCATGTTTGAGGATTTCGACATTGATCGTCATGGGCAGACTCCGAAGACCAGCGAGGTGTTGTTCCCGCCGAAGGCGAAGGAGTTGGAAAGGGCGTAGCGCAACGGTGCCTCGCAGGCCTCCGCCGGCAGATTGAGATTCGGGTTTTCCGGCCGCTCCAGGCCGCATTGCGGAGCGATTTTCTGCCGCTTGAGCACCTCGCAGCAGATCACCGCCTCCAGCGCCCCGGCGGCACCGAGCGTATGCCCGGTGATCGCCTTGGTCGAACTCACGGGGGGACGGTGGCGCATCAGCTGTTCGATCGCACTTCCCTCCGCGGCGTCGTTGGCCTGGGTCCCGGTCCCGTGGGCGTTGACGTAGCCCACCGCTTCGGGCGCGATGCCCGCGTCTTCAAGGGCGGCCTGCATGCAGGCCACGGCGCCCTTCGCCTCGGGGTCGGGGTTCGTGATGTGAAAGGCGTCGGAGCTCCCCGAAGCGCCGCAGAACTCGATGCATCCCTCGGCCGGTTCGGTCTGAAGGAGCAGCGCGGCCACGCCTTCGGCGACGTTCATCCCCAGCCGCTCTTCCTGGAAGGGGGTACAAGGCTGCGAGGAGAGGACGCTCAGGGCGTGGAAGCCGCACACCGTCGTGTAGCACAACGCGTCGGCGCCGACCACCAGAACCGACCGGTAGGCGCCCATGCCCAGCAGACGGCGGGCCACCATCAGCGCGTTGGCGCTGGAGGTACAGGCCGTCGAGAAGGAGCGCGACGCCGCAAATCCGAACCGCCTGTCGAGATGGTCGGAGATGACCGAAATGGCGTGCTCGTCGGGGTTGATATGCTCGAACGACCCCTCCGAAAAGTAGATCCGTTCGCTCTTGGCGATCCCCCCGACCGAAGAGCCGACGATGAGCAGGGTCTCGGAAAAGTCCTCCAGATTGCTCGATGCAAGCACCCCGGCACAGACCGATTCAAGCACCTCGAAAAACTCCGCGGGAGCAAAACTTCCCAGGGCCACCGGCGTTCCCGGCATGTAGCTCTCGTCGATGCGGATGCCGCTGCGTTTGGCGTAGATCGCGTCCATCAGTTCGCGGGTATCGCCCGCGCAGCTGTAACTCTCGTAGGCGTTGACGTAGACGCGCTTCATAACGCACCTTCCCGACGCCGAAATCCCCGGTTGTCGACCCGCATGATCCGGCAGCGTCCGTCGCTGATGTCAAGATGGAACAGCACACCCTCCTGCGTTTCGAGGAACCGGTTCAGTGCGTAAAGCGGCAGGGTCTCGTAGTAGGCGCACTCCGCTTCGTAGCCGTAGCGGGAGACGCCGGGGTTGGAGGCCAGCAGTTCCGAGATGACGTTCTCTTCGAAACGGGGCGAAAACGCGACGCGGCTCCCCGGCTCAAAATCGCGGAGCGCGGTCTTGAGCCCTTCGAGGTCCAGGAGCTCGTTGCGAAGCTCAAGACGCCCGACCGCACCCTCTTCGGCACCGCTGAGAAGCATCCAGTTGCTCCCCTCTCCCAGGGCGGTCTCCGGAGTGACGCCGAGCAGTTTGCGCGCCAGGGGCTGACGCTCGATCCATTCGTCGACGCCTCCGACGAGCACCGCCTCCTGCTTCCCGAGCTTCAGGTCGTTCATCGCCGCCAGAAGCGTCATCTGCACGGGGAAACGGTGATGAGCGAGAAAGAGGTTCTTGCCGCTGAGTCCCAGGTGGGTCGCCACGTAGAACCCGGCGGAGTTGCTTAACAGGTTGATGAAATCGACCGGCTTGGGGAGCAGGTGCAGCATGTGGCGCTGCACGCGGACCCGTTCGAAGACGGAGATATTGCCCTGTCCGGAGGTCATATAGATCGCGGTGCGTTCGGGCAGCGCCACCCCTTCGACGCTTTTGTGCGCGCCGATGACCGCCAGCTGGATAAAGTGGTCGATACGGCGGTAGACCTTGCCGCTGAGCCGTTTCAGCTCCGCCTTGAGGTCAGGCTGCGTCTCCTCGGGGATGTCGTTGTAGGTGCCGACGGCGTGAATGTAGGTCATGATTCGGCCTTTTCAATGACGAAAGAGGTGTTGTTGCCGCCGAATCCGAAGTAGTTCAGCAGGTAACGCCCCGGCCCCGCCGCCATCCGTTCAAGAATCGGTGGGGTCGTGAAGCTTTCGTCGAGGGTCTCGAAATTGTACGATGCGGGAATGAAACCGGCGTCGATACACTCCATCATCAGCAGCAATTCCGCCGTACCGCACCCTCCGAGGGTATGACCCACGTAGGGCTTGAGAGAGAGGTAGGGCGGCAGGGTGTCGAAGACCTGCTCCATCCCCCGCATCTCCGCTTCGTCGTTCAGGTCGCTGGCGGTGCCGTGGGCCTTCACCGCAAGGAGCTCCTCCGGCGAGGTCTTGGCATCCCGCAGGGCATCGCGCATCACTTCCGCGATCCCGGTGCCGTCGGGGTTCGCTCCCGTGACGCTGTGGGTTTCGCAGTTGCTGCGTCCGCCGAGGTAGCGCCAGGATGAAGGTGCGACGTCGTCACGGCTGAGCATCACCGCGCTCACCGCCTCTCCCAGCACGATGCCGTTGCGCCGGGCGTCGAAGGGGCGGATCGCCTCGGGAGAGAGCAGCTGCATCATCACGAATCCCTCCAGGGTCGTCGGGGAGTAGAGCTCCAGTCCCAGGACCAGGGCGTAGTCGATGATCCCCCCTTCGAGCATCGCCGCCGCGTCCATCAGGGCGTTGGCGCTGGAGGTACAGGCGGTGTTGTAGGTCAGCGAAGGCCCCTCGAAACCGAAACGGCGCATCAGGGTGTCGGCGTAGCGTCCGCCCCCGACGCGCTCCTTCTGCCAGCTCGCCGAGTAGTCCGCATCCACGTTTTTCTCGATGGGCCAGGCGAGGGAGTAGTCGATGGAGGAGGAGCCGAGGAAGACCCCGATGCGCTCCGGCGCCACCGATGGGAGGTCGAGCTTTGCCATCAGGGCCGACGTCACCTGTTCCAGGTAGCCGTCGACGATGGCACTGTCACTGACCCGCGACGCGTCGTCGAGACGGTAGTAGGGGTAAAAATCCCGTTCTCCCCCGACGTTGACCCCCTGCTTCGTGATCGCGGGAGCGGCATTGCGCAGTGCGTCGAGGCGTGCTTCGCCGCTGCCCAGCGCACAGATCAGCTCCCCTCCGAGAATCGTTATCATTCCTGCTTACTCCGGCTGAATGTAATCCGCCAACGCATTGATGGTGGTAACGTGCTGACGGAACGCTTTGGAGTCGGGCAGACGGATCCCGAAATGGTTCTGCAGCCCCATGGAGATCTGGAGGGCATCGAGGGAGTCGAGTTCCAGCCCGCTCGCGTCGGAGAAGAGCTGAACGTCGTCACCGACCTCCTCGGGGGTGATATCCTCTTTCTCGCACTCATCAATAATCATACGTTTCAGACGCAGTTTCAGCGCGTCGTCCAGGGAACCTCTCATACTCCCCTCCTTCTTTTATAGTTAAAAACGGCACCCGCCAGCAGCAGCGCGGCGGCACCGAATGCGGCCAGGGCGAGGGATTCCGGCAGGGCCGCCATCGCCCCCTCTCCGCGTAAAAACAGGTCCAAAAACCCTTCCAGTCCCCAGGACATCGGGGAGATTTCGGCAAAGGCCTGCATCGCCGGCGGCATGACGAACTTGGGTACCATGACCCCGCCGATCGCCCCCATCAGAACGTTCAAAATCCCCCCGATGGTCGTCGCCTGTTCCACCGTGGCCACGGAGACCGCGATGAGGACCGAAAGGCCGACGGCGGCCAGGCTCAGCCCCAGCGACACCATCGCCACACCCCCCAATGAGCTGCCAAGCGTGAGGGGATCGGCTCCGAACAGCGGCACGATAAACATGCCGACTCCGATCATCAGCCAGACTTGGAACTGGTTAATGAGCACGTAGGGAACTATTTTACCCGCAAAGAGCACAGGAACAGATATATTCATCGCGCTCATCCGCATCAGGGTGTTCTGTTTGCGTTCGCTGATGAAGATGGTGGACATCGGGATGATGACGAAAAACATCCCGAAAACGATCCACGACGGAACGCTCTGCTGGGTCGAGGTGGGTACCTCTCCCGCTTCCATCGCGTTGAAATGCACTGCGGCGATCGACTCGACATCGAAATCAATCGCCGCGATGCTCTGGGCGACCTGGGGCATAAATCCCCGCATCTGGGCCTGAAGGGCGTCAAGCTGCTGCCGCAGCACCGCCATCGCCAGCTGCATTTTGAAGAGGCTCAGCATCTCCTGCTTGATATCAGCGGCGGCATCGAGCCGCAGCAGCGTCGCGTTGGCGTCGTTGCGGATCACGGCCTCGCCGTACCCCTTCGGAATCGTCAGCACGAACTGCAGCCCGCCGTTGAGCGCCTCGGGCACCGTTCCCGTCAATGCGGAGGCGTCCATCGCGTCATTCTCCGAAAGAATCTCCGCCAGAGCGGCGCTGCGGGAAGAACCGTCCCGGTCGACGACGGCGTAGTGCAGCAGCGCCCGTTTGCTCTCAAAAGTATCTTTCAGGGCCAGCGACATGATCAGAATGAACACGGCGGGAAGAATAAAGAGCGCCGCCAGGGCGTGGCGGTCCCGCAAAATCAGGATGAACTCCTTGACGAGCATCGCCTTAAACATCCCGGCCCTCCCGGGAGGTCAGCCGGATAAAGAGGGCCTCGAGGTTGGTAGTGCCGTAGCGGATCTGGCGCACCGCGACGCCGCGCTCTTCAAGCACCGCCAGCACGCTTCCCATGGCGGTGGCGCTTCGCGTATGAAGCAGCAGGTTCGCATCGTCAAGCACCTCGGCCTCCGCAGAGCATGCCGCCGCTGCGTCCAGTGCCGCCGCATCGGGATGAATCAGCTCGATCACCGCCGAGTCCGCCTTCTCCGAACGCAGCATCTCTTCCAGGGTGCCGCGGCGGATAATCCGCCCCCGGTCGATGATCGCCACCTCGTCGCAGATGCGCTCGATCTCCGGCATGTAGTGGGAGGTGTAGATGACGCTCTTGTTAGACTCTTTGAACCCGCGGATCGTTTCGAGGATCTCGTTGCGCGACTCGGGGTCGATCCCGACGGTCGGCTCGTCGAAATAGAGGATTTCCGGGTCGTTAAGCAGTCCGACGGCGATGTTCAGGCGCCGTTTCTGACCGCCCGAGAGGGTCCCCGCCCGACGCTTCATCATCGTTTCGAGCCGGTTGACCGAGACGGCGTAGTCGATGCGACGGCGCAGCAGCGCGCCCGAAAGGTTCACGATCCCGCCGAAAAAGCGGAGGTTCTCTTCCACCGTCAGGTTCTCATAAAAGGCAAGGGACTGGGGGATGAAGGCGCAGCGGCTTCGGATCGCCGCTTTCGAATCGCGGAGGGGAAGGCCGAAGACCTCGACCGTGCCCCCGTCGAAATCGCTCAGGCCGTTGAGCACGGAGACCAGGGTGGTTTTACCGGCGCCGTTGGGACCGAGCAGGCCGAAAATCGTCCCTTTCCCGATCTCCAGGTCCAGGCCGTCGAGGGCCGTAAACGCTCCGTACCGCTTGACCAGCCCCTCAATCCGGATCATGCGCGCGACCAGTCCCCTTCACGGAGATTGCGGTAGACCGCAGCTTCCGCATCGGCGATGCTCTCGAGCTTCGCCTGCAGGGCCGCGTAGTCGATGGTCGCGCTCTTCTTGCTGCGGATCGCCGTCGCCACCATCAACGCAAACTCCCGCCAGCGGTCGCCCACTTCGGTCATCTGGGCCGAAGCCTCTTTAAGCAGCGCGGAACCGATCAGGTTTCCGGCCTCTTCGAGGAAGGAGGCGTAGATGAAACGGAAGCCGGCGCCCCCGGTACCGATCTCCTCCTGCATCCGGACGATGTGCCCCAGGAAGAGCTTGGCGTAGCGGCGGTCTTTGCCTTCGAGCTTGCCGATGGTCCGTGCCAGCGCCTTGATCCCCCGTACGCCCGCGATGGGCACCGGGGTCTTAAGCATGATCTTTGCGGTCTTTTTCACCGCCTTGGGAATCAGCGTCGCGTAGTCGATCGTTTCGGGAACCTCCACCGGGTAGTAGAGGAATCCTTTGGGGGCCATGACCCCCTTGACGAACCGCGCCTTGCGCAAGGAGGCGGCATCGCTGCGTACCGGGGCTTCGAAGACCGGGTCGCTGATCAGGTACTCTTCCCCCTCTTTGCCGTAAACGATCAGGTTGTGGGCGTTGAAGTGAAAGCGCATCTCTTCGGGGAAATAGGGGAGCCAGTAGACCGAGGTCTGCGCCCCGACGATCTGTCCTTTCGCCAGCAGGGCGTCCAGGGCGGCCATCCCCTTGTCCGGATCGGAAAAGGTCTGCATCTCCATCTTAATGCCGAGGTTCTTTTTCAATCCCTTGATGATCGACTTGGGCATGCTGCGGTAGGCGATAAGGGGCATGCCGCCAAGCTTGAGGAAGGGGAGGTAGGCGAAGGTCAGCGCCCCTGAGAGGCCGAAAACCATCGCCTCAGAGAGTTCCAGGCCGTGATGACGCATCATCAGGGACATGACACCGCTCTCGCAGTGGGCAGAGTGGCGGTGTTGGAAATTTGTATTAGTCACGAGACTCCTTTGAAGGCAGCGTACAGAGTGTTTCGACGCTCAGCCCCAGCGCCTCGGCATAGCGCTCCAGCACTCCGGAGGAGAGCCGTTTGAAGACAGCGGGTTTGAAGTGGCGGCGGATGCGCCACTTGAACATCCCCGTCGACTCGGAGAGAACCTGCAGGTCCATGCGGCGGTCGTACATATGGAAATAGAGGGGGGACATCTCACCCTCGGCTACGGCTTCGTAAGCCTCCCCGGCCTGACGCTGCAGCTCTTCGAGCGCCTGTTTGGTCGCCGCCTCTTCCACTTCCCAACCGCTGGATGCGACGATGCCGTAATGTCCGGTTTCGTCAACGGCGTACATCGCCTTCTTATTGGACGCGAAGGTGGAGATGTTGTCCTGGGGCACCTGCTCTTGTTTCATCGCTATACGACCGTCAGATGCATGAACGCCGTAGAGAAACGGCCGCTTTCGGGAACGTAGCACAAAATGCGTTCCCCTTTTTTCAGACGTCCGGAGCTGAAGAGCTCTTCAAGAATGACATAGATGGAGGCCGAACCGGTATTGCCCTTCGTTGCAAGGTTGGTAAACCACTTCTCCTGGGGAATATCGCAGCCCGCTTCTTTCATCCCCTCATAGACCTTGTCGCGGAAAAAGCCCGAAGAGTAGTGGGGCAGGTACCATTCGACGGCGGAGGGATCGACCCGGCCCGCGTCGACCAGTTCTTTCAGGGGGCGGGTCACCGTATATTCGATGATCTTTTCATTCAGAAGTTTGACATCCTGTTTGATGGAGAAGACCGACTGTTCCAGCCACTCCTGAGGAGCGTACTCGCGCCATCCTTTCAGTGCTCCATTCTCCTGTTTGTCCGCTCCGGCGTACATGCAGGCTTCCAGAACGTTGGCATAGGATTTCTGATGGATCCAGTCGATCCGCAGAGAGATTCCTTCGGCATTGGGTGTGCCGCTCATCCAGACCGCACCCGCACCGTCACTCAGCATCCAGCGGAGAAAATCTTTCTCGAACGCGATCTCCGGGCTCTTCTCCAGCTGGGCGACTCGGGAGTCGATCTCTTCGGAAAAGTTACGGCCGCGCATCATGGACGAGACGTTTTCCGAACCGGTGGCGACGGCATTGGTACTCTGTCCGCTAAGCACCGACATGTAGCCGTATTTGAGGGACATGGTGCCCGAAAGGCAGATCCCCGCCGTGGCAATCACCTCACAGGGGGGAATACCCAGTTCTCCGTGGACCATCAGGGCGTGATTGGGCATCAGCTGGTCCGCTACCGTCGTGCCGCAGGCCAGCAGTTCGATGGCGTCGATGTCGCATCCCCTCTCGGCCAGACCGCGTACCGCTTCGGCCGTCAACTGCGCGTTGGAGTGGGTCGTCTCCCCCGTCGCCGGATCGATGGCGTAGTGGCGGGAGGTGATCTTGTTGCTGCGCAGAATCATCTTCCGGGCCCGGGAGGGGCGCGGACCGATCTGTCCCAGTACGGACTCCATGGTGTCGTTGTCTACCGGGTCATTCGGCAGAAACGCGGCAATATGGGTGATGTAAACCTGATGCGACATAAATTCCTCTGTTATCGGCCCGAAGGCAGTTCGTAGTAGGCGACCGCGTCGTCGATCGCTTTTTTCCGCAAGGGGTAGATCAGCTTGCGGATGAGCATGTTCAGCGGCACCACCGTCAATACCAGCGTCAGCAGAAAGATCGCGTAAACGGTGATGACGACGTTGCGCCCCCGGCTGTTGGGCGCCCCCGCTTTCTTGATGAGCTTGCTCCAGATGAGAAAGCTGCGATGCGCAATGCGTTCGGTGGCGATCAGCTTGCCGTTGACGTTGACCGCCCCGGTTCCCTGAAGCATGGGCGCGGCAGAACGCTCCTCGTCACGCTGCAGGGCGCTGCAGAGCCGTTCGCCGAAACGCGACGCCCCGGCGATCTCCTCTTCGGCGACACCGGCTTTGGGGAAGCACCAGAAGGCGTCTTTCTTCCCCGTCAGCAGCCAGCGCGGCGTCGTGACGAAGGTGTAGACGGATTTCCCCTGATCCGTCAACACGACGTTGTCTTTCAAACGCGCTCCCAGATCTGCAAGCAGTCCCTTCATCTTCTCCTGGGCCATCAGCCACATGTCGCGGCAGGCGATCACAGTCACGACGGGCTTGCCGTCGAGAAGCCGTTTCGCCTGATCGCTCTTGAGAAAGCCGGTGACGGGAATGGAGGGGGAGAGGAACCAGGAGGTGTATCCCAGGATGATCAGGTCGTACTCCTCCGCCGCATCGATCGGCTCGACGGGGCAGCCGTCGAGATAGACCGCTTCGGGAAATGCGTTGAAAAAGGTGTAGAACGGCCAGGGGTAGGGATAGGGCTCGACCGGTCGGATCTCACGGAAATCGCATACCACCTCATCGCACTGCTGCAGCGGTGTGATGACGTTTTCCATCACGTTTTTCAACTGCCCGCTTTGCGAATAATACAGCGCTAGAACCCGTTTCATATTTGTGACACCCTCCCTAATAACCGGGTGATTTTAGCCAACCTTCACATAAAAAACCCTAAAATGACCGGACAACTCTGAATTCCAAGCGGGGGGATAAGGGATTATGAGGTATCTGACGCTTGCCGTCGTATGTGCGGCAGCCCTCTTTTTCGGGGGGTGCACCAAACAAGAAACCACGCAAAATCTCCGGAACGTGCGCGACGGCGCGCAGAACACCTGGGACGGGGTTAAAAAAGATGTCTCCCGGGCGACGCAGGAGTTTAAAGAGGAGACGCGCTAGGCGCTGCTACTGGGCGTTCAGGTACTCCGCCAGAGAGCGCGGCGTGGCAAAAATCTGCTGGGCATCCGCCATATTGGTAATCTTGATGCCGTACTCTTTCTCGATGACCAGTGTCAGTTCGATCGCATCGACGGAGTCAAGACCGAGTCCTTCATCACCGAAAAGCGGATCATCATCGGCAATCTCGTCGACATCGATATCTTCGAGGTTGAGCCCCGCGATGATTTTCGCCTTCAAATCGTCCGTTGTAATCATAATCATGCTGCCTGATATTTTTTCATGAGTGTACCATAATTCTCCATGATGCCCCCTTCAGCGAGCGCCGCCCCAGGCCGCATCCGCCTCGACCGCCCGCTTGAGACGTTCGAGGAAAAGATGCCGCGGAACTTCGACGGCTCCCAGGCTCTTGAGATGGGCCGTAGGGACCTGGCAGTCGATGAAATCGAATCCCCACTCCTTCAGCCGTTCCACCAAAACGGCGAAGGCCGCTTTGGAGGCGTCGCTGCGGCGGGCGAACATCGATTCGCCGCAGAAGACCCGGCCGATGGCGATGCCGTAAAGCCCGCCGGCCAGTTCCCCGTCGAGATAGGCCTCGATCGAGTGAGCGTATCCCAGAGCATGAAGCTCCGAATAGGCTTCGATGACCTCGTCGAGAATCCAGCTCCCCCGCTGACCGGGCCGCGGTACGGTAGCACATTCGCGCATCACCCGTTCGAAGGCCGTGTCGAAACGGATTTCGAAACGTTTCAGCCGCTTCTTCAGGGAACGGCGCAGCCGGAAATCCTCAAGTTCCATGATAAGTCGCGGGTCGGGAGACCACCAGAGGATGGGATCGCCTTTGGAGTACCAGGGGAAGATGCCGCTGCGGTAGGCCAGCAGCAGACGCGAGGGGTGCAGATCGCCTCCGTAGGCGACGATCCCGTCCGGGGTCGCGCGCTCCGGGTCCGGAAACACCAGCCGGTAGGTTTCGATCCGCGGAATGATCATCCGGCGTCGTAGGAGAACTGCAGCGCGCCCTCGGCGTAATCCACCGTGACACTGCCCCCTTTGACCAGACTGCCGAAGAGCATTGCGTCGGTGAGGGGATCTTTCAACCGCTCCTGGATCACACGGCCCAGGGGACGGGCGCCCATCTCCTTGTCATACCCCATCTCGGCCAGGTAACCGCGGGCCTTGGGGGTGACGTCAACACGCACCTTTTTCTTTTTCAACTGCCCGTTGAGCTCGGCGACAAACTTGTCGACAATCCCTTCGACGATCTGCATGGTCAGAGCGCCGAACTCTACGATGGCGTCGAGGCGGTTGCGGAACTCCGGGGTGAAGAAGGACTTGAGCGCTTCGCCCCGGGAGATGCTCTGATCCGCGTTGAATCCCACCACCGTCCGCTCCGTCGCCCCGATGTTCGAGGTCATGATGATAACAACGTTCTTGAAGTTCGCTTTGAAGCCGTTGTTATCCGTCAGGGTCGCGCTGTCCATCACCTGCAGCAGAATGTTGATGAGCTCGGGGTGCGCCTTCTCGATCTCGTCAAGCAGCAGCACCGTGTAGGGGTGCTTGCGAATCGCCTCCGTCAGCAATCCCCCCTGTTCGAAGCCGACGTAGCCCGGGGGCGCGCCGACCAGGCGGCTCAGGGCATGTTTCTCCATATATTCACTCATGTCGAAACGCTCGAAGTGCACTCCGAGAATCTCCGCCAGGGAGCGGGCAAGCTCCGTCTTGCCGACCCCGGTGGGACCGGAAAAGAGGAAGGAGGCGATCGGTTTGTCCGGGGCGTTGAGCCCGGCCCGACTGCGCTTGATGGCCAGCGCCACCTTCTCCACCGCGCCGTCCTGACCGATGACCCGCGCCTTCAGATCCTCTTCCAGCGAGGCGAGGCGTCCGACGTCGTCTTCGCCTATGCGCGATGTGGGCACCCCGGTGATCTTGGAGATAATCGCTTCGACGTCATGGGGCGTCACGGTTTTGCGTTTGGGTTTCTGGAGGTGAAACGAAGCCCCCGCCTCATCCATCAGGTCGATGGCGACGTCGGGAAGGAAGCGGTCCGTAATGTACTTCTTGGAGAGTTCCACCGCGCTGCGCAGCGCCTTGTCCGTATAGCGGATGCCGTGATGCTTTTCGTACCGTTCCTTGAGCCCCTTGAGAATCTGGTAGCTCTCTTCCTGGGAGGGCTCGTCGACGTCGATTTTCGCAAACCGCCGACTGAGGGCACGATCTTTTTCGAAGACGTTGCGGAACTCGCCGTAGGTCGTGGCGCCCATGCATTTGAGTTCCCCGGAGGCGAGGGCCGGTTTGAGCTGGTTGGAGGCGTCCATACTGCCGCCGTTGACGGCACCGGCGCCGACCAGGGTGTGGATCTCGTCGATAAACAAGATGGCCCCCGGCTGCGCTTTGAGCTCGTCGATGACTCCCTTTAGCCGCTTTTCGAAATCGCCGCGGTACTTGGTGCCGGCGAGCATGGCGCCCAGGTCCAGAGCGTAGACGGGAGAGTCTTCCAGGATCTCAGGAACTTCGGCATTGGCAATCCGTAGCGCCAGCCCCTCCGCCACGGCGGTCTTGCCGACCCCGGGTTCGCCCACGAGCAGCGGGTTGTTCTTCTTGCGGCGGCAGAGGGTCTGAACGACACGCTCGATCTCGTCGGCACGGCCGATGACCGGGTCGATTTTCCCTTCATGCGCCATGGCAACGAGATTGACCGTGTACTTCTTCAGGGCACCCTCTTCGTCGTTCTGCGCCCCCTCGTTCTGAACCTCCTGGTGGGAGATCACTTCCAGTACGTCAACGCGCTGAACGTTGTGTTCCTCGAGAAGCATGCAGGAGTAGGTGTGTTCCTCCTCGTAGATCGCGGCGATCAGATCGCCCACGTCGGCCTGTTCCCGCTGGGCGCTCTGGATGTGGCGGATCATCCGGTCGATCATCCGGGAGAGCGCCACGGTTTCGAAAGGCTCCTGGTGCACCTCTTCGGGGAGGGGTTCCATGTGGCCCGAGAGGTAGTTGCCCAGCGCTTCGCGCATCACGGCGGCATCGGCGCCGCACTCTTTCATAATGGTGATCCCCTCCTTCGAGCCCAATACGGCGAAAAAGACGTGTTCGATGGTCAGGTATTCGTGACGCTGGTCCTTGGCGAAATTCAGCGCACGCTGAAAAATCGCATTAAGTTCGGCACTGATCATTACGCTTCCTCCATGACGGCTTTGAGGGGGTAGCCCTGTTCCCGGGCAAGACGGCGCACCTGCATCACCTTGGTCTCCGCGACTTCGAAGGTGTAGACGCCGCAGAGGCCCCGCTCTTTACGGTGAATTTCCAGCATGATCGCCTCCGCTTCCTGGTAGCTTTTGTGAAAGATGTTCATCAGGATCTCGACGACGAAATCCATGGATGTGTAGTCGTCGTTGAGAAGCAGCACCTTGTACTGCCGGGGCTCCATCAACGAGAGCTCGCCTTCGGTTTCGTGTTGTTCTTGTGTACCCAACGGATACTCCTAAGGAGGATAACGTCCCGTCTTGTCGACCGGGCCGTACTGCTGCAGTTTGGGGTAATGTATCAATTCTTGCGTGTAGGTTGGCTTAAAAGCCGGAATTATGGGGGATCTTTAACGGCCCCGGCAGAACCGGAGCCCCTGAAAGCGGGGGCGAATGCCCCTATTGCGGTCTGACTTTGGCGGTTTTGACGGTCACTTCGCCTTCGGAGTTGGTGAAACGGAAGGTGAGCTCCCCGGGCCCGGTCACCTTGACCGGAACGATCACTTTCGGGTTCTCGCTCGCGGAGACCCCGAGCTCCAGCCAGCAGAGCTTCTCGCCGTTGTAAAGCACCTCGATATCACTGACGTAGAAACGGGGTTTGAGCTCTCCGGAGTGCTTGTCCCGGTTAAAGCCGGTATCCATCGGGTGGATGATGATCGCCTGCACCTTGACGGTATCGCCGACACTGTAGTTTCTGTCCAGAATTTTGACTGCTGCTCTTCTTGCCATCTTTTACGCTCCCTATCAACCGCATCCGCCCAAAGCCACTTTGACGGACTTCGATGCTTTGTAGAATTTGCCTTCGCTGGTTTTGACGACGGCGACCACGTCCTGGGTCTGCCCCAGTTTCGCATTGACATAGAGGTAGGCGATGCCGTTGGCCGGCGTCAGATCGGCGGAGATCACCTTGTTCGCCTTGTTCTTGGTTGTAAAGACGGCGATGCCCTCGATGTAGTTGTCCGCTTCCATCGGGTGATCGACGCTCACTTCGACGGGAACCGTCGCTCCGCTTTCTGGGGCATCGGGAATGTTCAGGGTAATCATGCCGCTGCCGTCGGCGACCGCTTCCCCGTCGGTGTAAAAGGAGAGTGCCTCCTCAAAACTGAGCTCTTCGGCCTCTGCGGCATACAGCAGCTGACCGCCAAGTTCGGGGTGCAGTAGGGTCCAGGCCGCTACCGCCAGTGTCCCTTTCATAAAATCTCTTCGATCCATGGGTTCTCCTGCGCGTTGGTGTGATCTGTTAGAAGGTATTTCCGTAAACGCTATCACGGGGATAACGTTTGCGAAAATGCCCGGGGTGCCGCGAAAAGGCACCCTCCTGCCTCGGGAAAAACGGCGCGCCGCTTCCCTGCTTTATCACATAAAGAAGTCGCGGTAAAGACCTCCGCCCCACTCGAGTAGGCCCTTGCCCGCATTTTCGCCCTCTTTGCTGCTCCAGTTCTCCATCGTGCCCGCATTGGCGAACCCGAACGCATGTTTCTCCTCGCTGTAGGCGTACTCTGCATGGACGGAGACGGCTCTCAGCGGATTGCTGGTGACCGCAGAGTAACAGACGGTCAGCGGTGACTTCCACGTCGCCTGGCTCAGTTTTTTTCCGGCCAGGTGCATATCGATGTACTCGGCGACGATCACCCCTTCGGTATTTGCCGTGTTGCCCGACTTGGAGAAGCCCATCGGACGGACGTCGCCGGTACAGAAGACGTCGGGGTCGACTTTGGACTGGTAGGTAAACGGATCAATATCCGCTTCCATCTTGTTAAAGACGCTGTCCTTTGCGACTCCGGCAATCTCGAGAAGCTTGTTGCCGCGGACGCGGGGGTAGAACGCCGCATCGGCGAACTCGATCTCCTCTCCCAGTTCCGTCTCGACCATTTTATTATCCAGGTCGATTTTGACGATTGTGGAGCTCGGCAGGTACTCGAGTACGTCACCGTAGAGGTTTTTAAAGGCCGAATGAAAGCCGTCGGCTTTGATGGTGATATTCGGATTCTCGTCGAGTACGATGACTTTCCCCGGAATGTCATTCTTTTTAAAGTAGTCCGCCACCAGACAGGCTCTTTCATACGGCCCGGGGAGACAACGGTAGTTGCCGCCGGGGACGGTGATGATAAAGTTCCCCTCTTCGAAATTTTCAAGTTTTGACTTAAGCGTCAGCGTTTCGCTGCCGGCAATGAATGCAGCCGGGTACTCCGTGCGCAGACGCTCTTCCATGGCCACGTCGCCGTTGCTCCAGCGGGAGTAGTCATAGTCGATACCCGGCGCGAGGACCAGGACATCGTAATGAAGGCTGCCTTCGTTGGTATGGACGACTTTGTGTTTCCGATCGATGTCATGCGCCGTGGCCTGAAGGAAGTGGTAGCCGTTGCTTCTCGCACCTGCGAGGAAGTCATGGGTAATAAACTCCAGAGGGAGAATGCCGGTGACCACGAGGTTGCTGATAAACCCGGACATAAAAACCGAACGTTTGTCGATCAGAACGACGTCAACCTCTTTATTACGTTTTTTCAGATACTTCGCGATGGTCAGACCGGAGGGACCGGCACCGACGATAACGACCCGTTTGCCTTTGGCCGCGGGTATCGGAGCGGCCTTCCCGCCCATGGCAGCCGTTTTATGGGCTTCGGACTCCGGCGAAGCCCCCGCCGTACAACCGGTCACTGCAATCGCCGCAGCCGCAGCACCTGAATACTTCAACATGTCTCTACGTGAAATAGCCATGAAATCCCCTTTTTTGAAAAGTGACTTTCATAATCACTGCAAATAACTTAAAGGAGAATTAGCATCAATAAAACTTATATAGGAAATGGGTGTATTTAAGGTTAGAAGCGCATGCCGTCATACGAATTTTCCCTTCGAAACATCCTGTTTCAGGGAAGTGTGGCATTTTGAGTGGAAGCCGGGAATGAGATATAAAAATTACATAAAAATTTTTAATATTTTATCTCAAAAGTTACGTTTTTATCACATTTTAAACGCTCCAAAACATCTTTAAACTATTAGGAAATCTTTTATCTATATTCCTGAAAGATATATCCTATAGTTATATTATTACATGCACTTAGATACTTTTGCAACGTTGTTGAACACTCTGGTCAAGATTGAATTTCGAAAGAAAAAGCCCGCTGTCAGAGAGGCTGTATTACAATAGCTGCAAACTACCGGAGGCGAGCGTGGCACTGCGCATTTTTATTACGGCAACCAACACTGACATCGGAAAGACCCACACGACTCTGAAGCTGCTTGAAGCTTTTACCCGAATGGGCCTTCGTGTCGGAGCATTCAAACCTGTCGAGACCGGCGTCACCAACCTCCCTCAGGACGGTACCGCCCTCCACAACGCCCTGAAACGGTTCAATCCGGCTTTTCAGGAGATCGGCCTGGAGACGATCGTTCCCGTACGCTTCCAGCTTCCCGCCGCACCCTACGTTGCGAAGGGAACGAACCCTATCGATTACCAGACGATTGATCGTGCCTTTGAAAAGATCGAAGCCGTCGCAGACGTCGTGATCATTGAAGGCGCGGGGGGGATCCTGGTACCGCTCGACGACGAGACGACCATGCTCGACCTGGCCCGACGATTCAACGCTGCCATACTTCTGGTCGGGCACTGCCGCCTGGGATGCATCAACGACCTCATGCTGAACATCCGCCTCTTCGAGCAGGCCGGACTGGAGTACCGCTGGGTACTCAACTGCCGCGACGACGACCAGACATTCGCCGCCGTTTCGCTTCCCTACCTCCGCGACCGCTTCGGAACGGTCCCCGTCCTGCAAAGAGATCTCTTCTCCGTCGCCCGTTCCTTTCTCCCCCAAGAGGCACCCTAAGCTTTCGTGCGCTATACTTTTCCAATTTCAAATCCCACACCGGACAACCAAGGAAGCGTTTCATGGGGCACCTGATCCGTACCGACGACTTTGATATCCAGGAGATCGAGCAACTCCTTGCCGATGCCGAACGCTTCAGCAAAGGCGGTTTCGATCGCATTCTCCAGGACCGCATCATCATTACCCTCTTCTTCGAGAACTCCACCCGGACCAAAAGCTCCTTCGAGATCGCCGCGAAACGGCTCGGCGCGGAGATTGTCCACCTCGACGTGGCACGGAGTTCGACCAAAAAAGGCGAAACCCTTGTCGATACGGCCATGAATCTCGATGCGATGGGCCCCGATGCGATCATCGTCCGCCACGAGAATGCCGGTGTCCCGAAAATTCTCTCCGAACACACCCGCGCTTCCATCATCAATGCGGGAGACGGCGCCCATGCCCACCCGACCCAGGCGCTGCTCGACCTCTTTACCATCAAACGCCATTTCGGCGACGTCCAGGGCAAACGCATCGCTATCGTCGGCGATATCAAAAACTCCCGGGTCGCCAACTCCAACATCGAGTTGCTGCGCCGTTTCGGGCTGGAAGTCACACTGGTCGCTCCGCCGCAGTTTATGCCGCAGACCACCCTTGCCAAGACCCATAACCTGCATGAAGTCATCGACCATGTCGATATCATCATGAGCCTCCGCACCCAGACCGAACGCCACTCGACACAGACCTACGCATCTCTGAAAGATTATGCCAGCGACTTCTGCATCACCCAGGAGCTTGTCGGGGATCGCGACGTCATCATCCTGCATCCCGGACCGGTACACCGTAACATCGATATCGACGATGCGCTCCTCGCCGACCCGCGCTGCAAAGTGCTCGAACAGGTCTCCAACGGCGTTTCCGTACGTATGGCGGTTTTGAAAAAACTGATCCATGACCTTTGACGATCTCAGCCGCATGGCGGCTGAACGCACTCCCTTTCTCTTCTACACCGACTTTAAAGGGGAGCTGCTCCGCATCTATCCCCTCGCAGACCTCTCAGAACACGGCATCCGGTACACCTTCGGTTCCGCAGAACCGGGCAAAACGTCCCTGCCGATCACGATGGAAAAGGTTCCGGTCCCCTTCGATACCTACCGCGAAAAGTTTGATGCCGTCATTGAAAAGATCAAGGCCGGAGAGACCTATCTGCTGAACCTTACCCAGCCGACGGAGGTTCGGTGCGAGATGAGCCTTCAGGAGATATTCGACGCTGCCGATGCGCCCTTCAAGCTCTGTATCGACGATCGGTTCGTCTGCTTCTCCCCGGAACGCTTCGTACGCATCGAGAACGACCGTATCAGCACCTACCCGATGAAGGGAACCATCGACGCCTCCCTTACCGACGCGGAGGCCAGGATACTCGCCGATGCGAAAGAGATGGCGGAACACGTCATGGTCGTCGATCTTCTGCGAAACGATCTCGGAATCGTGGCAACGGACATCAAAGTCGACCGGTTCCGCTACGTCGAACGCATCAAAGCGGGCGAAAAAGAGCTGCTGCAGGTGAGTTCTATGATCAGCGGCAACGTCGGCAGCGCGTGGCGCACACGACTTGGCAGCATCCTGTCGCAGCTGCTCCCCGCCGGCAGCATCAGCGGCACGCCGAAAAAAAGCACCGTTGAAATCATCGACACGGTCGAAGAATACGAACGCGGCTTCTTCACCGGTGTCTTCGGCGTCTTCGACGGCGAAGTTTTCGACAGTGCGGTGATGATCCGCTATATCGAAAAAGATGCCGACGGCGGCTATCGGTACAAAAGCGGCGGCGGCATCACCATCGACAGCGACGTCAAAAGCGAATACCAGGAGATGATCGACAAAGTCTACATCGGTTAAGCGCAGCGCGCTACTGTTTTTAACGGAGCATCGCAACCGGGGTATCTCATAGATAAGCTGCCGGGGGCAGTTTATCTATGAGTAAAGTCAACATCGATGGAACGAGAGCGCTAGCGAGCGAACCTGGCCGCCGGAATGAGGGCTGTAAAAGTTTATGGTGTTTGTCAAGTGTTTGGGGGATTGTGATTAAAGGATTATCGACCAACTAGGCGGCGACCTACGTTCCCACACCTGAAAGGTGCAGTATCATCAGCGATGAAGGGCTTAGCTTCCGGGTTCGGAATGGGACCGGGCGTTTCCCCTTCTCTATAGCCACCTAGACGATCGTAAGGAAGGGCACCGTGGTGCGCTTTCTTCCGATCGCGAGCGATAGGGAGGATCATTATTGTTGCGTCAACTGTGTCTATACAACTTCTTCATGTCTTACACTGAGTAAGGCAGTGGATTGCGAATAAAAAAGACGAACGATCTATTAGTACTGGTCAGC